>NZ_AYMQ01000125.1 GCF_000633355.1 Serratia sp. H1w | reverse complement strand
GTATCAGTGTGCCACTATAACCTTGCTTCTCAACCGCTTGATGTAGTCTATGTTCGAAACAGGCGGCCAGCACCAGTCTGGCAAATGGATATTGCTGAAATGTTTTCTCATTTCTTGCAGGTAGTTCTTTGATTATTTTATGGATAAAATCTGGGGAACATCTGGTGACTTGTGAACAATTATTAACATTCGATGCGCTGTTAGACCATTATTTTTTCAGTCACGCTGTCCGTAATGACACTGAGTGGAGTTATCGAAAGGTGGTGAGAACCTTTATACGGTTTACTACCAAAACGCCGAATGAGGTCGATAACAGGCTGGTGCTTGAATGGCGCAGGTACGTCCTAAAAGAGCAACAATTACAGGCGACGACCTGGAATAACAAAGTAACGCACATGAGGGCGCTGTTTAATTTCGGGATGAAGTGCGGGCTGTTGCAGCATCAAGATAATCCCTTTAATAAAGCGGTAGTCCGGGCAGGGAGGAAAAAGAAGAAAACCCTGACTGAAGGGCAGGTGGAGGCCGTGTATCGTTTGATGGCGCAGTATGAGGAACGTGAGCGGTTGCAGGCCAGTAGCCTGGCAGTGAACTGGCGGGTTCATGCCTGCCAGCCAGCTTGGTTCTGGCTGACGGTGCTTGATACCCTTAGTTATACCGCGATACGTCAAAACCAGCTTCGTCACATACGTATCTGTGATGTGAATCTTGAAGAGCGCTGGTTGGACTTGATTATCGCCGGTGCGAAGAATCATCGTGAGCTGCGAATTCCCATCATTAGCGAGCTGTTTCCCCGGTTGGAGATACTGGTGATCCGTTCACTCGAGGCCGGTGCTGAACTGGAAGAGCAGTTGTTCAATGTGAACCGCTTTGATGTGGGACGCAGGGTGAAACAACAGGGGGAAATGACTGATATGGGCATCTATCCTATCCGGGCCTTTTTTCGGCGACTCTCGCGAGAGTGCCGGTTTGTTGTGAGTCCTCACCGTTTCCGGCACACGGTAGCGACCAACATGATGAAATCCCCGGATCGCAATATTCAGGCGGTAAAGCGCCTCTTGGGGCATTCCAGTTTGCGTTCTACGCTGGAGTACATTGATGAAGATGTGGAGAGCTTGCGGGATATTATGGAGCAGGAGTTTAAGCGTTAGGTCAGCAAGACAAAGGGGCAAGGTATCTCCTTGACACAGTTTGACATTTGCATGCGAAGTCTGTAAAAATTGTAAGCGAAAAATCCCGCCTACTGGAATAGGCGGGACTATCAAGAGCCTTTTTACAACAACCGGGTAATGGTATCACTGAGTGAAACCTTTCAACTACGCCTTCGGTTATTGCGTGTTCTGACCCATTTCGTACCTGTCAGGTTTTCGTCCTGAAATCTTGACAAGCGCTTCTGAATATGGTGCCCGGACTCGGAATCGAACCAAGGACACGGGGATTTTCAATCCCCTGCTCTACCGACTGAGCTATCCGGGCAACGGGGCGCATTAAACCGTATTTGGCCCTGTGTCGTCAATGGGTTTCTGTCACAAAGCCGAGCGATCGCTTTAATTTCAAGCAAGCGCATGGGGACCTTCCAACACCTACATTCTCCCTTTCCCAAAAACACTCTCCGCCAAAAAACATAAAAATTCACCCCAACAATGTTCGGTTCCGTCTATTCCATCATCGATTAATGTTAGTGATAAGTACAACATGTTACTTATATGTATTTTAAGGCTATTGTTATTTCCAAATGTGATCTGTGTAACTTAAATAACATATTGTGCGTGTTATGTTTCGATAATAACATCATTAGTTCCCGGCACACGCCAGGGGACAAGGTTCGGCAATAGAGCGTAAAGGTTCGCAGATAATTTTGGGGAAAATATGAAATACATCATATGGATAGTGTGCATTCTTGCTATCTGTGTTTTGGCACTTTTAGTGAGCAACGATCGCAAGAACATCCGTTATCGTCCGATTTTCGTCATGCTGGCCTGCCAGTTTTTGATGACCGCACTGCTGCTTAAGACCGACGTAGGCAATAAGGTGATCGGCGTGATCGCCGAGCTGTTCGGCAATTTACTGTCCTATGCTAACGAAGGGGTGAACTTCGTCTTTGGTGGTTTGGTGAATCACGGCGAGATCTCTTTCTTCCTGTCCGTTTTGCTGCCAATCGTGTTTATCTCCGCGTTGATCGGCATTCTGCAACACTGGCGCATTCTGGGCTTTATTATCAAGTACATCGGCCTGGCGCTGAGCAAGGTTAACGGCATGGGGCGTTTGGAGTCCTACAACGCTGTGGCTTCGGCAATCCTCGGCCAGTCCGAAGTGTTCATCTCGGTGAAAAAACAGCTCGGCCTGCTGCCGGAGCATCGTCTGTATACGCTGTGTACTTCGGCGATGTCGACGGTCTCCATGGCGATCGTCGGCGCTTACATGGTGATGCTCGATCCGCGCTATGTGGTCACCGCTTTGGTATTGAACCTGTTTGGCGGCTTTATCATGGCGTCGCTGATCAACCCTTATCAGGTCAAGCCTGAGGAAGATATCCTTGACGTTGTTGAAGGGGAAAAGCAGAGCTTCTTCGAAGTCCTGAGCGAATACATTCTTGATGGTTTCAAGGTGGCGATTATCGTTGGCGCGATGCTGATCGGCTTTATTGCCCTGATCACCATGGCTAACGCACTGTTCACCGCTGCGTTTGGTATCTCCTTCCAGGGCGTGTTGGGTTACGTATTCTCTCCTCTGGCTTTCCTGGTTGGTGTGCCATGGCACGAAGCGGTGCAAGCAGGTGGCCTGATGGCGACCAAGATCGTCAGCAACGAATTTGTTGCCATGCTTAACCTGTCACAGGGTGACTACAACTTCTCTGAACGTACCATGGCGATCGTTTCGGTGTTCCTGGTGTCGTTCGCCAGCTTCTCTTCTATCGGCATTATCGTGGGTGCTATCAAGGCGTTGGACTCCAAGCAAGGTAACGTTGCAGCCCGCTTTGGTCTGAAGCTGCTTTACGGCTCCACGCTGGTCAGCTTCCTGAACGCCGCTGTCGTAGGTTTCTTCTTTTAATTAGCCAAAGGCCGCATCGTGAGGTTGTGGCCTGCTATCGCCTTCTAGTTTTAAGGAATAGATGATGAAAATGACTTCTCCGCTCAAGTTATCGTTATTAGCCCTGCTGGTTGCAGGCGCTGCCAATGCCGCAACGGTGGATCTCCGTATCATGGAAACCACCGACGTGCATGGCAACATGATGGATTATGACTATTACAAGGATAAAGCCACCGCTCAGTATGGCTTGGTACGTGCGGCCACGCTGATCGATGCGGCCCGCGCGGAAGCGACCAACAGCGTGCTGGTAGATAACGGCGATATTATCCAGGGTAGCCCGATGGCAGACTACGCCGCCGCCAATCTGAAGAAGGGCGACGTGCATCCGGTCTACCAGGCGATGAATACCCTGGATTATGCGGTCGGCAGCTTGGGTAACCACGAATTCAACTACGGGTTAGATTACCTAAAAATGGCGATCAGCGGGGCCAGATTCCCGTATATCAACGCCAACGTCTACGATGCCAAAACCAACAAGCCTTATTTCAAGCAGTACCTGATCGTGGAAACACCGGTAAAAGATACCGAGGGTAAAGAACATAAGGTACGCATCGGCTATATCGGTTTTGTGCCGCCGCAGGTGGTGCTGTGGGACAAGGACAAGCTGTCGGGTAAGGTGATCGCCAAAGATATTACCGAAACCGCCAAGGAGCTGGTACCACAAATGCGTAAGGAAGGGGCGGATATCGTGATTGCTATCGCCCACTCCGGCATCTCGGCCGACCCTTATAAGGCGTTGGCAGAAAACTCGGTCTATTACCTCACGCAAGTGCCAGGTATCGATGCCATTGCCTTTGGCCATTCCCACGGTATTTTCCCAAGCAAAGACTTCGCTGCCATTCCTGGGGTAGATCTTGAAAAAGGGACGGTTAATGGCGTACCTGCCGTGATGCCAGGCCACTGGGCGGATAACCTGGGGGTGATCGATCTGGTGCTGGAAGGGGAAACCAACAATTGGGAGGTGGTCTCCAGCCGTGCGGAAGCTCGTCCAATCTATGACAAGAAGAATGACAAATCCCTGGTCGATGCCAAGGCCACGCTGGTGAAAACACTGGAACAGGCGCATAACGACACCTGTGATTTCGTCAACAAGCCGATTGGTACTATTGCCGAAGATACCAACACCTATCTGTCATTAGTGCAGGACTCCTCGGCCATTCAGATCATCCGTGCGGCGCAGAAAGCCTACGTCGAACACTTTATTCAGGGCGATCCGGATCTGGCGGATATTCCGGTTCTGTCGGCTGCGGCACCGTTCAAAGCGGGTGGCAGGAAGAACGATCCGGCGGCCTTCGTCGATATGCGTAAAGGGCCTCTGAGTTTCCGTAACGCGGCCGATCTGTACCAGTACTCCAACACGCTGGCGGCAGTGAAGGTGAAAGGCAGCGATCTAAAAGAGTGGTTGGAATGCTCTGCGGGCATGTACAACCAGATCGACGTGAAGAGCGAGAAGCCGCAGTCACTGCTTAACTGGAACGGCTTCCGGGCATACAACTTCGATATGTTTGACGATCTGAGCTATCAGATCGACGTGACCCAGCCAGCGCGTTACGACGTTGACTGCAACGTAATTAATCCACAGGCACAGCGTATCAAGTCACTGACCTATAAAGGTAAGCCGCTGGCCGCCGATGCGCCATTCCTGGTTGCCGTGAACAACTACCGGGCATTTACCGGCAAGTTCGCCGGCACGGGTGAGAAAAATATCGTGATCTCCTCGCCGGATGAAGTGCGCACCATCGTGGCCAACTACATCTCTGAGCAGACCAAACGGCATGGCGAATATAAACCAGAGGTGAAAAACAGCTGGCGGATCGCGCAGATTACTGCGGATAAGCCGTTGGATATCCGTATCGAAACCTCGCCAAGCCAGAATGCTGCCGATTATATCAAGCAGTCGGCTCAGCATCCGATGACGCTGGTAGGGAAAGACGATATCGGCTTTGCGGTTTACCAGATTGATTTGCAGAAATAAAGTGTTCAATACCATCATTACAGAATAAAACACTAAGCCGTGTTTCACCCTGGTTGCAGGGTGAAACATTACATCCATTATCTAGAAATCATTTAATTAAAATAGTTCTGGGTTAGTAAATAGAAAATGGGATTTTCTATGTTTAAAATAAAACAATTTAAAATAAATAAACCTCTGGCACTGTTTGCACTGATGTTCTCTTTGCCACTCTCTGCGGAAGAAATTAAGGCCAATAATCATATTTTCTCCAACTTTATTAATGATAGCCATGCGGATCTCTCTTTCCGCAACGTGTTTAAAAATCTAAGCACTGAAGATTATGGCTCACGTTCAATCCAAACGGCCTGGGGGCAAGGGATCACCCTTGATTATCAGTCCGGTTATTTTGCGGATATGTTGGGGGTTGATGCGTCTTATTATGGCGTAATCAAACTGGCCGCCAGCGATGATTTCTGGGGCCGTAGCGTGCTGTATAACGACAACGGCGAAGCTAAAGGCTTTAACAAGATTGGCCAGATCTACCTGAAGGGACGTATGGGTGATGATGACACCTATTTGCATCTCTATTCAGGCTGGCAGCAGATTAAAAAATGGGGCGCACTCAACAACTCTACGCGTGCTATTCCAAGTACCTATCTCGGCTTGCGTGGTGAGGCGGCTACCGGGCCAGTACGGGTTCGTGGTGCCTATGTCACCCGTTACAGTGACAGGGATTCTCCGGATAAAATCCATTTCCGCACCGCGGATAAAAAGGAGATCAGCAGCATTGTCACCGGTGAGCTGAGCTATAGCGCCAATGGCTACAGCGCGCTCTATTTCCTGGGTGAAAGCCATAATTATATGCAGCGTCATGGGGTGGAGCTGGGTTGGCAGCCGGCGTCCTGGAAGGAAAACCGTCTCAAGCTTGCCAGCCAGTTTTATTACAATCACGGCCTGCAAGACTGGACCCGCATGACCAGCAAACACAAAACATTTGATGATGATGCCTACCATTATGCGCTGTATGCCGAGTGGCGCGCCGAGCGTTGGAAACACAAGGTTGGGGCATCATATACCCAGGCTTCTCTCGACAATGGTAACGGGTTAGGGCGCTTCGAGTGGCACTTGGCCAAGCACAGCCGTGGCACCTTTAACTCCATGGCCGATAGTTGGGGTAACGACTATGTGGGCGATAAGGAAAAGATGCTGGCCTGGACCTTCGGCTATGCTGTCACACCAGAAGTAGAGCTGGGCATGGTCACCAACTATGGCTGGGGGATGAAATACCGTGGGCGTAGTATCGAGCGTGGTGAAACCCTGGTCTACTCCCGCTGGACGCCATCGCAGCCTGCGCTGAAGGATCTGGCCGTACAGCTTTCCGGTGGCCCATCCTGGAACTACCAAAGCCAGAACAACCAGCCGAAACTGACCTCGGATGGCAAACCGATGCGTGCTCAGAACCATTCGATCGAACTGCAGGTGGATTACAAGTTCAACCTGTTCTAATCGCCGCTCAGTTGGCCGTGTGGGGAAACCCACACGGCATAAATAATTATGCATTATTAGTCACTATTAACCGGCTTGAACCCTCGAAAAAAACGTGTAATCATTGCGCGAATTCCCCACTTCATCACCGAGGAGCACAGGCATGGCTGGTTTCACTACCTCAGAGCAACCACGCTCCAGACGTCTGATGATGCCATCACTGTATGTATCCTTTACGCCATTTATGCGAACGCCGCTGCCCGTCATGCGGTAAAGCTACCCGATGCTCGCTGTTAGGCATGAGTAAGCATAGAGCTGCGGCTCTGATTTTACTGATGTCTATCGGACGCTGCCGATCCCAGTCCCCGATAGTTGTCTGATGCCTACCCGCATCGGCCGGTCATGGTTGCGCCTTGGCTCATCACTTTGCCGGGATAACCTGGGTTATCTCATTATGTGCCCGGTGGCACACCCTCATCCTTAACCGTTTGAGAGTCAGCATTTATGAAAGAATTGAAGATTGCGGCCAGCGCCAGCCTGGTAGCCAGTATTGAAACGCTGCGTGAAATCGTACGCGTGGGGCAGACGGACTATACCGATGTGGCGGCGGCCGTGGTCTCCGTTAGCGATGTGGATGCCGGTATCCTGGCCACGCTCAAAGCGACCGGCTTCGATATTCCGACGTTTGTTGCCGTTGAAGGGGATGAGCAGCTCTCCCCGGCTCATCTGCCGTTGATTACTGGCGTATTTGCACTGGCTGCGGCGACCAAGGCGTTTTACATGGCACAGTTGGAAGCGGCTGCCGAGGGTTATGAACAGGCGCTGTTACCACCGTTTTTCAAGACGCTGAAAACCTACGTGGAAATGGAGAACTCAACCTTTGCCTGCCCAGGCCACCAAGGCGGTGAGTTTTTCCGTAAGCATCCGGCAGGGCGCAAATTTTTCGAGTTCTACGGTGAAACGCTTTTCCGTTCGGACATGTGCAACGCCGATGTGAAACTCGGTGATCTGCTGATCCACGAAGGATCGGCCAAGGATGCACAGAAACACGCGGCGAAGGTGTTCAACGCCGATAAAACCTACTTCGTGCTGAACGGCACTTCTGCTTCCAATAAAGTGGTGACCAATGCGCTGCTGACGCGCGGCGATCTGGCGTTATTCGATCGCAATAACCACAAGTCCAATCACCATGGCGCGTTGATCCAGGCAGGGGCAACGCCGGTGTATCTTGAAACGGCGCGTAACCCGTTTGGCTTTATCGGCGGCATTGATTCCCAGTGTTTTGATGAGGGTTATCTACGCGAGCAGATCCGCCATGTTGCCCCGGAAAAAGCCGCTGCGGCACGGCCGTTCCGTTTGGCGATCATTCAGCTTGGTACCTATGACGGTACGATTTACAACGCTCGTCAGGTGATCGACACCATCGGCCATTTGTGTGATTACATCCTGTTTGACTCAGCCTGGGTGGGGTATGAAGGCTTTATTCCGATGCTGAAAGAGTGCTCGCCGCTGCTGTTGGAGCTGGATGAACACGACCCGGGCATTTTCGTCACGCAATCGGTGCATAAGCAGCAGGCCGGGTTCTCGCAGACTTCGCAGATCCACAAGAAAGACGATCATATCAAAGGCCAGAAACGCCACTGCAACCATAAGCATCTCAACAATGCGTTTATGCTGCATGCCTCAACCAGCCCGTTTTATCCGCTGTTTGCCGCGCTGGACGTTAACGCCAAGATGCATGCCGGTGCCGCTGGCCGCCGCATGTGGATGGAATGCGTCAAACTGGGGATCGATACGCGTAAACAGTTGCTGGCACGTTGCTCACAGTTGCGGCCTTTTATACCGCTGCAGGTAGCTGGTAAAGATTGGCAGGACTATGAGACTGACCTGATTGCCAACGATGCGCGTTTCTTCAACTTTGTGCCGGGTGAGCAATGGCACGGCTTTGCAGGCTATGCGCAGGGACAGTATCTAGTCGATCCTTGCAAGCTGCTGCTGACCACGCCGGGGATTGATGCGGCTACCGGTCAGTACACCGAGTTCGGCATTCCGGCGACGATCCTGGCCAACTTCCTGCGCGAAAATGGCATTGTGCCGGAGAAGTGTGACCTCAACTCGATCCTGTTCCTACTCACCCCGGCTGAGAACCCGGCGAAGATGGAGCATCTGGTGGACATGCTGGTGCAGTTCGAACGTTACGTTGAGGAGGATGCGCCACTGAGCGAGGTCTTGCCAACGGTCTATCGCAAGAATCAGCAGCGCTACGCAGGCTACACCCTTCGTCAACTGTGTCAGGAGATGCACGATCTGTACGTTAGCTTCGACGTGAAGCAACTGCAAAAAGAAATGTTCCGCCAGGATCATTTCCCGCCGGTGATGATGAATCCGCAGGATGCCAACGTCGAGTTTATCCGCGATAACGTTGAACTGGTGCCGATCGCTCAGGCCGCTGGCCGCATAGCGGCGGAAGGTGCTCTGCCTTACCCGCCGGGCGTGTTGTGCGTGGTGCCGGGCGAAGTGTGGGGCGGGGCGGTGCAGCGTTACTTCCTGGCGCTGGAAGAGGGCATCAACCGTCTGCCTGGTTTCTCACCGGAACTGCAAGGCGTGTATATCGAGAAGAAAGATCACGGCTGGAAACGGATTTTTGGCTATATGATCAAGCAGTAAAGCCATTTGCACCCGCAAATTAGCACTCAGTGTCGAATGTAGGGGCGCAGCATGCTGCGCCCTTCAGATTTCGGCTAATAATGACAAAGGCGGGGGCCGCCACTAGAGTGAGTAAAGTGGCAAGACAACGAGTAGCGCAATGAAAGATAAAAAGCACCTCGCCTGGGTGGCAAAAGAGAAGAGAAAATCGACCTTTCACAGCGTTGACTGGTTTTTACTGGTTAATGCCTTGTTCTCTGTGTATCTGTTGCTGCAGCGTATCGAGGCCTATCCATCGCTAACGCATTTTTTACGATCGGCACCGGCGGTGATTGGTGTGATGCTGATGGCCGTAGTGACTTACATCACCTTGAAGTTGCTACGTCCATACAGTGAGAAGGCAGCATGGTGGGTATTGAGCGCCTGCGTGACGATATTGGCGTTATGCTGGTGTGGCGTGTTTCATCACCTGATTTCCACTAATAGCGTTTATCTGGTCTATCCCCTGCTGATCGGGCTGGTGTTTGCTTCGCTAATTCCGTTTTACCTTTCCCCCTTGCTATTAACTCTATTCGCTGCCCCAATATTGATAATGGCCATCACCGAGAACATTTTTCTGCGCGGTGCCGTCTCGCTGGCAAATCTATTCTCCTACTTACTGATGCTGTTTCTGATTTACTCGGCCAAACGCATGCTGGAAAAATGGTTCATGCTGGCGGTCGAGCGTGAAAAAGAGAACAAACAGCTGATTGAGCGCCTGGGGAAGCTGGCGAACCGCGATCCGTTGACCGGGCTGGCCAACCGGCGCTATTTCAGCAACTACTTTGACTCGGTGTTTGCCAGAGAGTCAGAGGCTCAGGAAAACTTTTCAGTCATTCTGCTGGACGTGGATTTCTTTAAAAAATACAACGACCATTATGGTCACCAGATGGGTGATGAGTGCCTGATCCGCCTGGCTGAATGCTTTGACAGTTGCGTACGTCGTTCGCAGGATCTGGTGGCGCGCTACGGTGGTGAGGAGTTCATTATTCTGCTGCCAAAATCCGATCGTGCCGAGGCGATAGCGGTGGCCGAAAGGATCAAGGCTCAGGTTGCGGCGATCGCGATCCCACATGAAAAGTCGGATGCTGGGCAATGGGTGACGGTGAGCCAGGGAATTGCGCTGTGGCGAGCTGGCGTGGCGCGTGAACAACTGGTCGAGATGGCCGACAAGGCGCTGTATCAAGCCAAGGCCAATGGCCGCAACGGTTATACGCTGGCCCCTCACCCCAACCCTCTCCCATAGGGAGAGGGAGCTGGTACGGAGCCGTGTTCAGGTAATGCGTAGGGGCGCTGCATGCTGCGCCCGTGTTGAGGTCAGGTGCGGGAGAAAAATTGTGGCACATACGGTCCCCTCTCCCTATGGGAGAGGGTTAGGGTGAGGGGTAAATACACCTCCTCAACCCCATATTTCCCTCACCAAGGCTACTTCCGCCGGTAGTTTTTCTGCGCGTTATTCACCTTCACCAGATAGCGACGCGATTCACTGGCTGGATGCTTGGTAGTCAGCGTTTGGAAAATATCACCCGGCTGCATGCTGTTGATGATGGTGACCGCCTTGGTTCTGTCACTGTTGAACACCCGCAGTACGCTGCCAGCCCCACCGTTATAAGCGGTGATCACCGCATAGCGGCGTGAGGTCGGGTTCTGAATGCCGCCCAGGTAGTTGTTCTGCAAGATCGCCAGATAGGCGGTACCGGTATCGATGTTGTTCTCCGGATCGAACAGGTAGCTGCGGCTTGGGGTGCCCCATTTGCCCTTCATCTGGAACACGTCTTTACCGGCAGTATGCTGCACTACCTGCATCAGGCCCAGCGCGTCGGAACCGCTCACCGCATACGGGTTAAAGCTGGATTCGGTCTGCATGATCGCCAGGATCAGTGACTCTTCAACGCCGTATTTCTCCGAAGCCTGTCGCACCATAGGCAGATATTTGTGCGCACGTTTATCCAGGTGGTTCGGCACCAGTTGGAGAGTCACCGAATAGATCACGTGCAGGCCCGAAGTACGCCTTTTGAGTCTATTTTGCAGCAGATAATCGGCGAAGTGTGCCGCCCGCCATTCCCAGCGGATAGGTTGACCATTGTTATCCAATACCTGGCCGTACAGGAACGGCTCTTTACTGATCTGGATATCATTGGCATCGGAATAGAGGTCGATCGAGCCTGGATCGTCACCCATCAACAGGGTGCTGATCACCGCCTGGCGCAGATGAGCCGCCGGATCGGTGGTGGCGATGGTTTCGACGGTGATGGTGCCCGAATCAAAGTTGATATGGCTACGGGTCTGATATTGGTCGGTATATTTGACGTAGTCCTTTGGCCCGGCGATCAGAACTTCGCTCAGCCCCCAGATGTTCTCAATATTGTGGGCAAATTGGCCCATCAAAATATCAAAGGCGTTGGTGTCTTTGACATAGGCTTCCGTGACCACGTCGTTTTTTTTGCCGGAACAGGAGATCAGCAAAGGCGCTATCACTAGCAAAGCTAACACTTTCTTCATCTTGTAAAAGCCGTATACGCGAAGAATTAAACAGGGGGAAAGGGCCAGCGGCTGGCCCGGAAAATCTTATTCGCTCGGCGGCGTATAGCCTTCGATGTGGACTTCATGCCCTTCGAACAGGAAACGGACCATCTCCTGTTCCAGCAGTTTGCGGTCATCAACGTTCATCATATTGAGCTTTTTCTCGTTGATCAGCATGGTCTGCTTCTTCATCCATTCTCCCCAGGCTTCCTTGGAGATCTCGTTGTAGATACGTTTGCCGACTTCCCCTGGATAGAGTTGGAAGTCTTGTCCATCGGCGTCACGCTGCAGGAAGGTACAAAAAATGGTTCTGCTCATGCTAATTCCTCGTCAATGGCGCTGTTGCCAAATAAACCGGGTTGGGTCGGGGACTGTTTGGCCAACTGCTGTAGCAGGCGCTCAACCGGCGCGGCCAGCCCGACCGAAGGTGGCTGCGTTAAGTTATACCAGAGACCGGCACCCTCATCCATGGCGCTGCCCGCTTTGTCGCTATTGAGCCACATAGGCACAATATCCAGATGGAAATGGCTGAAGGTGTGGCGGAAGGCGGTCATTTGCTCCAGACGGCTGCCTTGCAGCCCGCGTTGTTGCAGCCAGAGCTCAAGATCGATCCGCGTGCCAAACTGCGGGAAGCAGAACAAACCGCCCCACAGGCCAGCGCCTGGGCGTTGTTCCAGCCAGACGCCATCATCCTGTTGCAGCATCAGGAAGTAGGCGGTTTTTTCCGGCAGGGTTTGCTTGGGTTTTTTACCCGGATAGTTGGCCCAACTGCTGTTGCCGTTGGCTAGGCAGCCGATATTGAGCGGGCATAGCTCGCATTTGGGTTTGCTGCGGGTGCAGACCATCGCCCCCAGATCCATCATTGCCTGATTGAACTGGCCAACCCCTTTGGCTGGTGTGACGTCTTCACTGATCTGCCACAGGCGGTTTTCCACCTCTTTTTTGCCCGGCCAGCCAGCGACGGCATAGCAGCGAGCCAGCACGCGTTTAACGTTGCCATCGAGGATCGGGTAGTGCTGTCCCTGGGCCAGAGAGAGAATGGCACCGGCGGTTGAACGGCCTACGCCAGGCAGTGCGACGATTTCTTCAAAGGTTGTCGGGAACTCACCGCCGTGCTGTGCGACAATGGTCTGAGCCGCTTTATGCAGATTTCTTGCTCGGGCATAATAGCCAAGCCCGGTCCACAGGTGCAGCACTTCATCCTGTGGCGCTTCGACCAAGGCGCGCACGTTGGGAAAACGTGCCATAAACCGCTGAAAATAGGGAATAACGGTGGCAACCTGAGTTTGTTGCAGCATCACCTCAGACAGCCATACTTGATAAGGCGTTTTATCGAGTTGCCACGGCAGCGTTTTGCGGCCATAGCGTTGGTACCAGTCCAGCACGACGTGCGAGAACTGTTGCGCTTGCATCATGAGCGAATTCGCTATCCGGCAGATAAATAATGATGCGCGATTGCAGCATAGAGTGATGATGCTGTAAACCGGAACTTTCTGCAGTAGCACATCAGGTATGATGATGAACGCTTGCTAAACCAAGGTATCTTTGGATAATGCGCGTTCCCCTAATTGGCAGCCAAACAGACAGAAAGCACTATGATTAATGACGTCATCTCCCCAGAATTTGATGAGAACGGCCGCGCGATGCGCCGTATCCGCAGTTTTGTCCGCCGCCAGGGGCGGTTGACCAAAGGCCAGCAGCAGGCGCTGGATAACTATTGGCCGGTGATGGGCGTGGAATATCAGGCTGAGCCTGTCGATATCGCCGCGCTGTTTGGCCGTGAAGCGCCAACCGTGCTGGAGATTGGTTTTGGCATGGGGGCTTCTTTAGTCACCATGGCGGGCAATAACCCGCAGCAGAACTTCCTGGGGATTGAAGTTCACTCGCCGGGCGTGGGTGCCTGCCTGGCAGATGCTCATGAGGCGAAATTGGCCAACCTGCGGGTGATGTGCCACGATGCGGTAGAAGTCTTGCAGAATATGATCCCGGATGCTTCGCTGGATATGGTCCAGCTGTTCTTCCCGGATCCATGGCACAAAGCGCGCCATAACAAACGCCGCATCGTACAGACGCCGTTTGTTGAACTGGTGCTGCGCAAATTAAAAGTGGGTGGCGTATTCCATATGGCTACCGACTGGCAACCTTACGCGGAACACATGCTGGAAGTCATGAACAGCAGCGCAGGCTACCGTAATCTTTCCGAGAGTAATGATTACGTACCGCGTCCGGACTCGCGTCCGCTGACAAAATTTGAATTACGTGGCCAGCGTCTGGGACATGGAGTTTGGGATTTGATGTTTGAGAGGATGGAATAATGGCTAAGAACCGTAGTCGTCGTTTACGTAAAAAGCTGCATATCGAAGAGTTTCAGGAACTGGGCTTTTCCGTCGCCTGGCGTTTTGCTGAAGGGACTGCTGTTGAAGATATCGACAGCACCCTGGATGCGTTTATCGATGAAGTGATCGAGCCGAACGGCCTGGCGTTTGACGGCAGTGGCTATCTGCAGTGGGAAGGTTTGGTTTGCCTGCAGAAGATCGGTCATTGCACCGAAGAACACCGTGAGCTGATCAAAAACTGGTTGGAAGCACGCAAGTTGAGCGATGTGAAAACCAGCGATCTGTTCGATATCTGGTGGGATTGATCCTGCCTGATTAGCGTTGCCGAAGGTGCCTTAACGGCACCTTTGTTTTATCTGGAGTATGAGTAGGTGGTAACAACATTAGATAACGCGTTGCTGGAAGAGATCCTGCAACAGGTACGCCCGCTGATTGGGCAAGGCAAGGTCGCTGACTATATTCCTGCATTGGCGGAAGTGGCGGCCGATCGGTTGGCGATCGCCGTCTGTACCGTTGACGGTGAACTGTTTCAGGCCGGGGATGCGACGGAACGCTTTTCGATCCAGTCAATTTCCAAGGTATTGAGCCTGACGCTGGCGTTGACGCGTTATCAGGAAGGGGAGATTTGGCAGCGGGTGGGGAAAGAACCTTCTGGCCTGCCGTTCAATTCCTTGCTGCAATTGGAAATGGAACAGGGTAAACCGCGCAATCCGTTTATCAATCCAGGGGCGCTGGTGGTATGCGATATGCTACAAACCCGGCTCAGTGCGCCAAAGCAGCGAATGTTGGAAGTGGTACGCCAACTGGCCGGCGTTGACGATCTGCTGTACGACGCCCGCGTGGCCCGTTCGGAGTTTGAACATTCCGACCGCAATGCCGCCATCGCCTATCTGATGAAATCGTTCGGTAACTTCGACAATGACGTGCTGACCGTGCTGCAAACCTATTTCCACTACTGCGCGTTACGCATGAGCTGCGTTGAGCTGGCACGCAGCTTTGTCTACTTGGCCAATCAAGGACGCTCGCTGAGTGGCGAAGCAGTGATCAGCCCCTTACAGGCCCGGCAAATTAACGCCTTGATGATGACCAGCGGTATGTATGATGGTGCGGGAGAATTTGCCTATCGTGTTGGCATGCCGGGTAAGTCAGGAGTGGGTGGCGGCATTATTGCTATTGTCCCTGAAGAACTGTCGATTGTCGTCTGGTCGCCGGAGCTGGATGCGTCTGGAAACTCATTGGCGGGAACTGCAGCACTGGAACTGTTGTCTCAACGCATTAGCCGTTCGATTTTTTAACTCCACCGCGTATGCGGGTGGAAGGGAGCCAGGAGAAACTATGTTGAAGAGAACCGGATTGGCCTTGCTGTTGTTGACGGCTTCACAGGCGCATGCCGAGTACCAGTGCAGCGTCAGGCCACAGGACGATGTGATTATCAGCCCGCAGACCGTGCAGGTGGTGGGGGCCAGCGGCAATCTGCAAATCACCGCCGATGGTGATGTCACCCGTGATGGCAAGGCATTGAGCCTGAACGATAGCCAGCGCCAGAAGGCGTTCAGCTACCAGAACGCCTTGCGTAAAGACTTGCCCTGGATCGATCAGGGTGCGCAGCAGCATCTGGAAAAGGCTCGGGTAGCGTTGGATAAGGTCATCGTTCAGCAATTAGGAGACAGCAGCAACGTACGTAACCGTCTGACTACGCTCAACGATCAGTTGAAGCAACAGATGAACCGCATCATCGAACACCGTAGCGACGGTCTGACGTTCCACCACAAGGCAATTGCTCAGGTGGAGCAGGATGGCCGCAATATCGTCCAGCAAAGCATGGGGGGCGTATTGCAGGACAGCCTGAACGAAATGGGCGTCAAGCAGGTCGCCAACAGCAATGGCAACCCGTTGCAGGCGATTATGGGCAACCTGGGTGGGCTTCAGCAGGCTATCAAGAACGAATGGAACAATCAGGAGCAGGACTTCCAGAACTTTGGTCGCGACGTGTGTAACCGCGTCACGGCGCTGGAAACCCAGCGTAAGGATCTAGTCAAGGCGTTGAACTAAGACCTGACGTTAAAAGGTTTCGTTGTTTTCAGGGCTACGCTTCTGGTGCGACGGAACCTTTTATGCCGCCAAGGAAGCGCGACGACCTCAGAGAGGCGATTACATCATGGATACTTTTAAGTCTGTACTCAAGCTGCTTACTCCTCTGCTATTCTTTTATTATCTCACCTGCGCTATCAGCATCATGGTATTTTCAATAATAGAATATGAATGGGCCATAGGAGAGGAAGGGATAGAGAATATTTGTGATGTGATGACGCATTTTAATGTCGATGATATAAGTGATGTTGGTATTCCTTTAACTTCAGTGTTCATTTTTCCTCTAATAATACTTTCTATTTATAGAGCTAAGCAAAAAAGATTCCTGCACCCAATAATGACGGGCTTGCTAGTCATGTACTGGTGGTGGGCTTTCTTTGGTCGGTTTTTATCTTGTTAATGGCCCTCACCCTAACCCTCTCCCACAGGGAGAGGGGACGGATTGTGCCACGGATTGATTCCTGTGCCTGACTTTTTATAGGCTGAGTTGCAGAGTGAACCAGAATATGAATATAACGCTGGAGCAGCTCCCTCTCCTTTTGGGAGAGGGTTGGGGTGAGGGGCAATAGCAATTGCGAGTATTATTTCCGGCACAACCTTAAATTATTTATTCCTCTGGCAAAAACAGTTCCAACAGCGAATTAAGGAACAGTTTGCCATGTTCGGTGATCTGCCAATGCGCTGGCGTTTCCAGCAGATAGCCTTTGTCTATCGCCTCGTCCAACGGCGCGCGGATCACGCTTTCATCCAGCCCGGTATAGTGGGCGAACTCGGCGCGAGGTGCGGCTTCCAGCAGGCGGAAGCGGTTCATGAAGAACTCGAATGGCCGGTCGTGCGCCTCGACTTCATGCAGCTTGTCCCGATAATCCCCTCGCATAAACCCGCGTGGATGTTTGGTTTTGGCGGTACGTAGAATACGGCCATCGGCAAAGGTCAGCTTGCCGTGCGCGCCACAGCCAATCCCCAGATAGTCGCCAAAGCGCCAGTAGTTGAGGTTGTGCTGGCATTGGTAGCCCGGTTTGGCGTAGGCCGAGGTTTCATACTGCTGATAACCGGCAGCACTCAATAGCTCGTGCCCTTGTTCAAAGATATTCCACAGCGCGTCATCGTCCGGCAATACTGGCGGGCGTGAGCTGAACAGCGTATTTGGCTCAATGGTGAGCTGATACCATGACAGGTGCGGCGGATTAAGGGCGATGGCCTGACGCAGATCGTCCAGCGCCTCTTCCAGCGACTGATCCGGCAGGCCATGCATCAGGTCCAGGTTAAAACTGCGCAGGCCAAGGCCGGTTGCCAGATGTGCCGCGCGCTTGGCCTCTTCCGGGCCGTGAATGCGCCCCAGACGGGTTAACTTCTCGGCGCTAAAGCTTTGTACGCCAATCGAGATGCGGTTCACCCCGGCGCGCTGGTAGCCGCTGAAACGATCGGCCTCCACGGTGCCAGGGTTGGCCTCCATGGTGATTTCGGCGTCATCCGCGACGTGGATACGCGCCCGCACGCCATCCAACAGCGCCTGCATGGCTTCGGCACTTAACAGGCTTGGCGTACCGCCACCGATAAAGATGGTGCTGATACTACGTCCGCTGGCGAGCGGCAAATCGGCATCCAGATCCGCCAGCAGATGATCGACATATTCCTGATGTGGCACTTCGCCCTTTAAGGCATGCGAATTGAAATCGCAGTACGGGCATTTCTGCACACACCAGGGAATATGGATGTAGAGACTGAGCGGTGGCAGTTGTACGGCGTTAGCTGGCATTACGCATCGCTTCCAACATCAACTTCAGTGCCTTGCCACGGTGGGAAACGGCAATTTTCTCTTCCCGCGTCAGTTCTGCGGCGGTGCAGCCCAAATCTGGCACATAGAAGATCGGATCGTAACCAAAACCGCCAACGCCGGCCGCTTCAAAGGTGATCTCACCGGCCCAGCAGCCGTGGAACACCAGCGGGGTTGGGTCTTCTGCATGACGCATATACACCAACACGCAATGGAATTGCGCACCGCGTTTGCCTTCAGGCACGTCTTGTAGCGTGACCAGCAGCTTGTCCAGATTTTGCTGGTCGCTGGCATCTAAACCGGCGTAGCGGGCGGAGTAAATACCCGGTGCGCCGCCCAATGCATCCACTGCCAGACCTGAGTCGTCGGCAATCGCAGGCAGACCAGTGACCTGCGCGGCATGGCGAGCCTTGAGAATGGCGTTTTCAATAAACGTCAGGCCGGTTTCTTCGGCAGAGTCTACGCCAAGCTCGGTTTGTGCCACCACGTCAAAGCCGAAATCGGCCAGTAGTGTGGCGAGTTCACGCACTTTGCCGGGGTTACCGGTGGCCAGAACGATTTTTTGCATAATAGATACCTTGAATATTATTCGATGAGCGCCGCGATGACGTCGGGGATCTGCTGCGGGTTGTGGATGCGCAACTGCTTGTGCCGCCCCAGCTCGCCTTTCTCAATCGTCACGTTGCTCTTCGCCACCTTGAACTGCTTGGCGATAAATTTAATGAGATGGGCATTGGCCTGGCCATCAACCGGCGGGGCGGTGATGGCGACTTTAATCTCGTCGCCATGCAGGCCAATAATCTGATCGCGGCTGGCTTTGGGCTGAATATAAAGCCTGACCACCAGCCCGTCCAGTTGCGAAGTGACTGCACTCACAGCAGGAACCAGAGCTCACCAAACAGATCCATGCCCAGGTAGTTGATCAGATACAAGATCAGGATCACCACCATTGCAGAGAAATCAATGCCGCCCATCGCCGGGATCACTCGGCGGATAGGAGCCATCAATGGCTCGGTCAGTTGGAACATCACGTAATCAATCGGGCTGCGGCCCTGGCTGATCCAGCTCATCAGGGCGCGGATGATCATCACCCAGAAGATCAGGTAGCCGACGGATTTGATCAATGAAATCAGGCCAAACAGCAAGTTATACAGGCTGAGTGACAGGGTGCCGCTCTGGATCAACAGCAGCAGCGGATATTTGACCGTCATCAGCAGGAATGCCAGCAGCAATGAGGCGCTGTCTACCGGCCCCATCGAAGGCACGATGCGGCGCAGTGGACCGACGATCGGTTGGGTGATTTTCACCACAAACTGCGAAAATGGATTATAAAAGTCGGTGCGCGTCAGTTGCATCCAGATGCGCAACAGCAGCACCATTACGTAAATATCAACGACGGTTTTGACCAGGAAAGTCAGCGTTAGCATGTAAGTTACCCTTCTCCTTAACTTCTGGGTTATCCCCTTGGTGGCAAGACCGCCGTGGCGGTCCGCAACTCATCGGGTATAGTTAAAATAATTTTTCCATTTCCTGCGCACGGGAAACGGCAGCCTGCATTGCCTTGGCGACGGTCTCTGGCAACTGTTGCTCGTTGAATACCCGCAATGCCTCGGCGGTGGTGCCGCCTTTAGAGGTCACTTGCTCACGCAGCGTGGCTAGCGAGATCTCCGGGTTGGCGGCGGCCAAGGCCGCAGCACCAATAGCGGCCTGCTGCACCAGATCGCGTGCGGCCTGGCCGCTGAATCCCATGCGTTCGGCTTCCTGCTGCATGGCATCCATAAACAGGAAGAAATAGGCCGGTGCGCTGCCTGCGGCGGCGATCACGCCGTTAATGCCGTTTTCGTCATCGACCCAGCAGACTTTACCCACCGAGTTCATCAGATCGCGGGTGTAATCACGATCCTGTTGGCTTACCTGGGCGGGAGCATACAGCCCGCTCATCCCTTTACCCACCAATGAAGGTGTATTGGGCATGATGCGTACGATATTCAAGCCTGCGCCGAGCATTTGATAGAAGCGGCTCACCAGAATACCGGCAGCGATCGACAGCACCAGTTTACCGGAGAAATCGACTTGTTCTTGTAAAGGTAAGCAAACCTGCGCCATCATTTGCGGTTTTACCGCCAGAACCACGACATCGGCCTGTTTTGCACAGCTGATGTTGTCTGCGCTGCTGTTGATGCCATATTCGGCGGCCAGGGCGTCACGGTTTTTGGCTGACGGCGCGCAAACGCTGATGGCGGATGCCGGATAACCACCGGCCACCAGGCCAGCAATGATGGCGCGGGCCATATTGCCGGCACCAATAAAGGTAATCTTGCGATGTTGCATCAAATCCTCGTTATACGGTTGTGTGCGAGTAGTCACGGGCGCCAAAAATTGCGGTGCCGATACGAACCATCGTGCTGCCAGCGGTGATGGCAGCCTGCATATCGTCTGTCATGCCCATCGACAGCGTATCCACCTGCGGATAACGCTGCTTGAGAGCCTGGAATGCGTCGTTCATCTGGCCAAAGGTTGCCAGTTGGCGCTGATAATCGTGTTCCGGGGCCGGGATAGCCATCAGCCCACGTAAACGTAGGTTAGGCAATGCGGCGACTGCTTCGGCCAGCGCCGGTAGCTCATCCAATACAATGCCAGATTTGCTCTGCTCGTCACTGATATTTATCTGGATCAACACGTTCAGCGGCGGCATGGCTGCGGGGCGTTGATCGTTCAGGCGTAGGGCGATGCGCAAGCGGTCGATGGTGTGGCACCAGTCAAAATGCTCTGCCACCAGCCGGCTTTTATTGGATTGCAGCGGGCCGATAAAGTGCCATTCCAACTCCGCCCCTTCGGGCTGTTGGGCGAAATGCTGGATCTTGTCTACCCCTTCCTGCACGTAATTTTCGCCGAATGCGTGCTGGCCTGCGGCGATGGCTTGTGCGATCGCCTCCACAGGTTTGGTTTTACTGACTGCAAGCAATGTCACTTCTTCTGGAATGCGTGCGCAACCTTGAGCGGCCGTGGCAATGCGGCTCCTGACACCCTGCAGATTCTGTTGGATAGTGCTCATAGTTAACCTGGGAGATTGATATGGATATCGATGAATTTGTGGCCCTTAGTGTAAAGCATAATGCCTCCGATCTGCACCTTTGTACCGGTCATCTGCCAATGTTACGTATCGATGGTGAACTCCAGGCGGTAGAAAATGGGGAAACGCTGACTGACCAGCAGATGGCTACATGGTGCCAAACGCAGTTGCCGCCGGCGCTGTGGCAGCAACTACAGCGGGTTGGGCAGCTCGATAGGGCATTAACCTTGGTGGAGGATACTCGGTTACGCGCCAATTTCTTTTTACAGCACGGCGGGGTCTCCGTGGCGCTACGTCGGATCGCCAGCCAGTGTCCAACGCTGGTCGAACTGGCCACGCCAGAAATTATCCCGGCGTTGTTACAGCGTGATGATGGCCTGATATTGGTCACCGGGGCTACCGGCAGTGGCAAATCCACCACCTTGGCGGCGATGATCGATTTTATCAATCAACATCAGCGCCGCCATATCCTCACGTTGGAAGATCCGATCGAGTTTATCCATCGTAGCCAGCGTTCCCTGATCCAGCAGCGGGAGCTAGGGCGGGATACCCACAGTTTTGATGATGCGCTGCGGGCCGCGTTGCGTGAGGATCCGGATGTGATCCTGTTAGGGGAACTGCGTGATACCACCACCGTCCGGCTGGCGTTGACTGCGGCAGAAACCGGCCATCTAGTCCTGGCTACCTTGCATACTCGCAGCGCACCTCAGGCGGTAGAACGGTTGGTCGATGTGTTCCCGGCGGAAGAGAAAGCCTATGTTCGGGCCCAGTTGGCCAACAGTCTGCAAGCGGTGATCGCACAAAAACTGCTGAGTAAGCCTGGAGGAGGGCGTGTCGCCATTTATGAGATCCTCACGGCAACGGCGGCAGTGAGCAGTATGATCCGCGAGGGTAAAACCCACCAACTGGTCAGCGTGTTGCAAACCGGAGCGCAGTCGGGCATGCAAACTTTTGCACAGGGTTTGCAGCAGCGTGTTGCGCAGGGAATATTATAATGCCACAATCCATTAACTATTTTTTCTCATCAGGCTTTAATTAAAATCCATCAAGTAGTGATTTTGGGATTGTTCTGGATGTATTTATCATTTTAGAACGGATCATGTTGCGGTAAAAGTAGGTGTCTCGGTGATTTATTACCTACTGGTTTTCTAGGATAGTTCCTTTTCAAGGATGAGGTGTTCTTATGAGTCCCTGGTTGATTGTTGACGATCATCCCGCAATTTGTTTCGCTGTGAAAGCCATTCTCTCCCCATTAGGTAATGACTCGATCCTGACCGCGACGAACGGTCTGGATGCGCTGGCGCGAATAAAGGAAAATACGCCACAACTGGTGATCCTGGACATCATACTGAACAAAATGGATGGGTTGCAGATCCTACAGCATATTCGTCAGGTGGATAGCGATATTAAAGTGGTGGTTTACACCAGTCTGCCCGCAGAAAGCTATGCAGAGAGGGCGCTGCGGGCCGGAGCCAGCGGATTCTTCAGCAAGGATCAGGATATCAGCCAGTTGGCTCCTTTGTGCCAGTTGGTACTGCAAGGTTATGCCTGCTTTCCACAAACTACCCTGCTACCTTTGCTCAACGCCCCCATCCATAATGAGAATATTCTTTCTCGCCTGTCCGATCGTGAATTGACCGTGTTGCGTTATTTGTCTGCGGGCCTGAGTAATAAGGAAATTGCTGACAGACTGATTTTAAGTAATAAAACCATCAGCACTTATAAGACATGTCTGATGGAAAAGTTGAAAGTTAGCCATGTTGAGGAGTTGGTGGATTTGTTCCTCCATCAGGATAAGCACGCTGATGATAAATAAATTTGTTATCATCATCCTGTTTTTTTGCTTTAGCGTTTGCGCCGAGGGAGCTCAGGCATACCGTGAAATTAATTTGCTTAGCCGCAGTCAGGCCCATTTACCCGAGGCTAATTTAACCAACGAGGATTGGCAATGGCTACGCCGTAAACGGGTGTTGGTTTTTGGTATCGCGGCACCGAACTATCCTCCTTTTGATATCACCAGCGGCACACGGGATTACGGCGGTATCAATGCCGATTATCTGGGGATTATCGGCTACAACCTGAACGTGCGGGTCAAAGTACGTTACTACGAGAATGGAGCGACTTTGCGCCAGGATTTGGCCAAAGGGGAAGTCGATGTGATCGGTAATGTGGTTGCCACAAGTCATGCCGATCCCGACCTGCTGCTTTCTACTCCCTACGTGCTTGCCGCTCCGGCGCTGATTATGCGTATCGACAGCCTGCTGCAATCGCATCCGCCCAAACACATTGCCATTGAGCGCCTCTATAGTGGCAACCCGCAGCTGACCGAACGCTTTGCGGCGGCAGAATATCAGATTTATGACGCTCCACGCCGGGCATTGGAGGCATTATCGTTTAACAAGCTGGAGGCTTTTATTGG
This sequence comes from Serratia sp. H1w, assembly GCF_000633355.1. Lineage (GTDB taxonomy): Bacteria > Pseudomonadota > Gammaproteobacteria > Enterobacterales > Enterobacteriaceae > Chania. The sequence goes on along the minus strand of NZ_AYMQ01000125.1, from coordinate 53,757 downwards.
TGATGCCACGGCGGCGCGTTATTTAATTAACCAGGGCAACCTGAATAACTTACGTATGCAGTTGCTGCCCCAACAAGATATCAAGGGTTTTGCCTTTGGCCTGGCACGGGATAATGTGCGTTTGCAGCGGGTGTTTAATGCGGTGTTGGCTACCATCCCGGAAAGTGCCCATACCGAGATCCAAAGCCGCTGGAATGGGGGGATCCCCATGTCACAAGGGGATGAACATCTGTCACTGACCTCGTTGGAGAGAAAGTGGGTGGAAGAGCATCCCAGAGTGCGGATGGTGGTCAATGGTGATTTCGCTCCGTTGGGGTTCTTCGATGTTCAAGGCGATTTTCGTGGTTTAACGGCCGATGTGATGGCCGCCATCTCCAGCCGTATCGGCCTGAAATTCGATATTATTCGCGCGGCATCGTTACAAGACTCGCTGAATGCCATCAAGGCCGGTAAAGCCGATATTGTCACCGGTGTCACCCTGGATGCGATCTGGCCTAATGGCCTGCTGACGACCCGCTCCTACTTATTCAATTCCTGGGTGCTGGTAGGTATCCCACATCTGGCTAGCCACGATCCACCACGTACGATTGCGTTGATAACCGGGCACCCATTGCAGGCTCAATTACAGGCGCAGTATCCCGCAAGTCAGATTGTCAGCGTCAATTCACCCCAGGCTGGTATTGCGGCATTAAAATCTGGGCAGGCGCAAGTGTTGGTTTTGCCGATGATCAGCGCCGACTACTTCCTGGCCCGGGAGCCCTCGTCAGGGCTGCGTATTCTTAGCGCGCTGGATATCGAACCGGCGCGTTTTGTCATTGGCGTTGCCGGCACTGAATACCCGTTGGCGACCATCCTCGATAAGGCCTTGCTGAACGTTCCCCCAGAGGATATTCATGCGATGACCAGCAATTGGTACAACAATACCTATCTGCTGGAAGACGCACAGACAGATGATAAGCAGCTTGCTCGTTATTTCCCTATGGCGCTGATCTTGATGGCTTTGCTATTGGTATTGCTGCTGGTGGCCTTGCTTATCGGCCGGTTGCGCAGCCAGCGTCAACAGGTTCAGCGCTGTCAGACCGTGTTTGACGTTACCGAACGCGATCGCCTGATCGAGCAGTTGCAGCAGGCGAAAGAACACGCCGATAGCGCCAACCGGGCTAAAACGACGTTTCTTGCTACCATGAGCCATGAGATCCGTACGCCGTTGAATGCCATTATCGGCATGTTGGAGTTGGTACTAAACCGCCAACGTCACGACGTGGAACAGGACCGGGAACTACTGAGTGTGGCCCATGAATCTGCTCACTCCCTGCTGGCACTGATCGGCGATATTCTCGATATTTCGCGGATTGAGTCAGACCGGTTGATTTTGCATCCGCAGCGCGCGGACATACGCCGCCTGATTGAATCCGTAGCAACGCTGTTTGACGGCGTGGCCAGGCAGAAAGGGCTGCTATTCAAGCTGGATATTGATGCCGAAGTTACCGGTGACGTGCTGATCGATCCCATGCGTTTCAAGCAGGTGCTGTCCAATCTGGTGAGTAATGCCATCAAGTTTACCGAACAAGGGCAGGTGGCGTTGAGCGTGGCTGTTGACCAGATCGGCGAGGAACGGCTAGATCTGCGCTTGCGTGTCACCGATACCGGTAAGGGCATTGATGCGCTCACCCAGCAGCGTCTGTTCCAGCCATTCACCCAAGGTCATGGTGAAACAGGGGGGGCCGGGCTTGGCCTGTATATCTGCCGTAAGCTGATGGACATGATGGGGGGCACCATCGTGTTAAGCAGCGAAGTGGGGATTGGCAGTGAAGTCACCGTGCTGCTTTCCGTAGCCCGATTGCTGAAACTCCAGTTCCCGATCCAGCAAGAGACCATTCCCCTCCCAGTGTCAGTCAATCTGCGGATATTGATCGTCGAAGATCACCCGGCAGGCAGAATGTTACTGAACCAGCAACTGTGCTTCCTCGGTCATCGGCCCACCGTGGTTGGCGATGGGGAGCGGGCATTGGCGCAACTGGAGCAGCAGCAATTCGATCTGATGATCACCGATTGCCAGATGCCCAAACTCGACGGCTACAGTCTGAGCCGCCAAATCAGGCGTAATGAGCAGGAGCGGCAGGTCACGCCGCTCATTATCTGGGGGCTGACGGCCAATGCCCAGGAAACTGCTCGTGAGGATTGCTTACAGGCCGGGATGGATGACTGCCTGTTCAAGCCGGTCAATCTGGCCATGCTGAGAAAGAAGCTGGCTACGCTACCGCCGGTTGAGCGGGAACAAAGCGAACTGCTGGCACCGTTTATCATCGCAGATTTACCGCCAGAACTGCGCCAGCCACAGGTATTGCAGGAGTTCATCACCACCTTGATAACCTGTATGGATGAAGATGGCGCGCAACTCCACCAGGAACTCCAGCAGCAGCCTATCGACCCGCTCAGCATCCAGGCGTTGGCGCATAAATTGGCCGGTGCCGCGCGGTTGGTGAAGGCAGAGCAACTAAACCAGGCCTGCCAGACATTGCATGATAATCCCAGCGAGGCAACCGCTACGGAAGTGCTGGATGAAGTGCAATTGCTAGTCAGTGAACTAAGAGAAATCCAACGTACTACAGGCGAATAGTCCTTTCCTACAGCGCGATTAAGCCTTTGGCAGATTTTAAGGTAACCGGGTTCATTTTATTCTTTATCACTAGGAAGGGGGCTCAGTGCTCCCCATTTGTCATAACGTTAAAGGATAACATGATGAAAAAGATCACTAAATTAGCAGTGCTGCCACTGGTTTTGGCTCTGGGTGTAGGCTTTTCTTCACTGGCTAATGCTGCACAAGACTGCAACGCAAAGCGTGCAGCGATCGAATATCAGATCCAGCAAGCTGAAAAATACGGTAACTACAACCGCATCGCTGGCCTGAAGAAAGCGCTGAGCGAAGTGAATGCTCATTGCACTAACGGCAGCGTATTGCAGGATGCTCAGAAGAAAGTCACCAAGCTGGAGCAAAAACTGGCTGAAAAACAGCAAGACGTGCAGGAAATCAAAGCCGATCTGCGCGAAGCCCAGGCCAAAGGTGACGCTAAAAAAGTCGCCAAGTATCAGAAAAAACTGCAGGAAAAGCAGGCTGATGCCAATGAAATCAAACAAGAGCTGAAGCAGGCTCGCGCTGAACTGGCCTCTTTGCAGAAATAAGCCGTCAAGATCTCATTAATCAAGGGGCGCAGATGCGCCTCTTTTTGTGTTGGGTAATTATCCATCCCCCCTCACCCCAACCCTCTTCCAGGTTACAAATAGGGGGTTTCATAAGGACTTGCTTGAGGGAGAGGGAGCCAGTCCAGAGTTGTTGTCAGGGGCGATGGGTAATTATCGTGGTTTGCACTCAGGGAACGAATGAAACCCATTTTTCGCATTGCCATCATGCCGTTGGCCCTGCTGGCTAAAGATGCCTGGGCAGAAGTAAGCAGCGCCTATCTCATCATTAACGACAACTTCAAGGGCGAGGTGGTGGTTAACCTGGGCCCGGATGGCCAGCCTTGTATCAATACGCCGTTGCTGCGTGAATGGGGTATCCGTGAAGCCGCCACCAAGGAGATGGCAACCACCGCCGAGGGCTGTATTTTGCCCAATGTCTTGAGTGCGCGAAGAATTGAGATGTTTTACGAACCCGTTGCGCAACTACTGACGGTGGATATCCCGGCAGCCATGCTCGGGGACAGTTTGCTGGCAGGCCGCTGGGATGACGGTATTAATGCGGCTTTTGTTAACTATCAGCTCAACTACGGCCATTACGCGGGCGAGAACTATCGCAACTCGGATCGGCATGAAAGTCTGTATGCCGATATTACCACCGGGGCCAACGTCGGCCCGTGGCGATTGCGATATCAGCCGGTCTATCAGAAAGAAACCTGGGGCAACCCTACCTGGCATACCGAAAGGGCGTTGGCCTATCGCGATATCAAAGCCTGGCGTGCCACGCTGACCCTGGGCGATAGCGTAACGCCGTCAGCGTTGTTCGAAAACGTGCGTTTCCGTGGTATCAGCCTGGTCTCGGATAGCCGGATGTTACCGGATGGCCTGCGGCAGTTTTCACCTTGGATCCGCGGCTTCGCTCGCAGTAACGCACAGGTGAGGGTGCGCCAGAACGGCGAACTGATCTATCAAACGTTTGTTTCTCCCGGCGCCTTTGTGCTGAAAGATGTCTATCCGCCAGCGCTTGAGGGAGATCTTACCGTTACGATACGGGAAAGCGACAGCACCGAAACCGAGCGTAAAATCCCTTATTCCTCCATGCCCAACCTGGTTTACGTTGGCCAGTGGCGCTATGACGCTTCGGTGGGGAAATACCGGCCCTATTATGGGATGGAAGAGGAGCAGCCGAGTTTTGCCCAAGCGTCGCTCAGCTACGGGTTGCCGGGGAAGGTCACGCTGTATGGTGGCGTTCAGGGAGCGGATATTTATCACAGCGCGGCGATCGGCATTGGCAAGAGCCTTAACCAGTGGGGCGCGATCTCGGCGGATTACACCTTTTCCTCCGCGCGCCAGCCAAGGCGTGCAACGCCAGATACCGGTGGCATGGCGCGTATTCGTTACGCGAAGGCTTTTCCGGCCTGGGAGTCTTCTCTCAGCCTGATGGCTCAATACTATCCGCGGCAGCGTTATCGCACCTTTGGCACGGCGATAGACCAGCAGAGCACCTACTGGTGGGACTGGGAAGACGGCATGTTTGTCGGTGACTTTGATGAGGAAAAAAAATATCGCCTGGAGGCGCGTTATAACCAGTATCTGTCAGATTCAGACAGTCTCTACCTGACGCTGGTGCGGGAGACAACGCGGGGTAATCAAAGAGGTGAGACCAGCGTTGAAGTGGGCTTTAGCGCCAGCATGGGTAAGGTCGACGTTGCGCTATATGCGGAATATAACCGTCCCTCTTATGGCAAAGAACAGGCGCAACTGGGGCTGTCTTTCTCGTTGCCGCTGAATGCGCTGGGGGCACCATGCATGAAGCTGAACTACGATCATTCGCTGGCCAACGATCGGACCGACAGCCGACGGATTGGCGTCAGCGGCACGTTGCTCGACGACTATAGCCTGAGCTACAACGCCAGCACCATCCAGAGCCAACGCTATGGCAGCAGCCAGGATCTGAGCGCCGATTACCAATATAACGCCGGTGAATTGCGAGTGGGGCATTCGCAAGGGAAAGGCTATCGCCAGCAGAGTCTGGAGCTTTCCGGTAGCCTGATGGCGCACCAGGAAGGGCTGACGTTTGGGCAGTCATTAGGGGATACCGTAGCTATCGTCAGCGTACCGGGTACGCCGGGGATTGGGGTTGATAACCAGTATGGTGTCACCACCGACTGGCGGGGCTATGCGCTGGTGGGGAACCTGACGCCGTACCGGATAAACAGTCTCACGCTGGATAGTTTTGAGTTACCCGAAACGCTTGAGTTACCAGAGACTGACCAGGACGTGGTGCCAACTGCCGGGGCTATCATGTTCAGCCGTTTCGCCCCGGCACGCAAAGTCAGCCCGGATGTTGCTCAAACCAACTCTCCAGAATAACCACGGCGGAAGCGGAATCGACGCTGCCTTTATCCAGGGCGCGGAATCCCCCATGGTCAAACAGATTGGCACGTGCTTCAACGGTGCTCAGGCGCTCATCGTGCAACGCAATCTGCACGCCAAAGCGGCCATGCAGCCGGTTGGCAAATTTACGCGCTCGTTCGGTCAGCGGTTGTTCGGTGCCGTCCATATTCAACGGTAAGCCAACCACCACCAGGTCTGGCTGCCACTCTTTCAGCAGGCGCTCGATCTTCTGCCAGTCTGGTACGCCATCCTGCGCTTTAAAGGCCGCCAGTGCCCGAGCGGTACCGGTAATTTCCTGGCCGATAGCCGCGCCGATGCTTTTGGTGCCGAAGTCGAAGGCGATAATAGTACGGTTGCTCATCAGGCGTGTCCTGCGTGGCTGGCAATGCTGCGAATATCGATGCCAAGGCGGTTGGCTGCCTCGCGCCAGCGGTTGGCGATCGGCGTGTGGAACAGAATATCGGTATCGGCCTCGGCGGTTAGCCAGGCGTTGTCTAACAGTTCCTGCTCCAACTGGCCCTTTTCCCAGCCCGCATAGCCAAGCGCCACCAGCACATCGGCGGGTTGATCCGGCGTGCCGAGCGTTTCCAATACGTCTTTTGAGGTGGTGATCATGGTGGCTGGTGAGATCTGAATGCTGGAGCCAAAGCCTTTGCGCGGGGTATGCAGAATAAAGCCGCGATCGTCCGCCAGCGGGCCACCGGCGAATACCGGCTTATCCAGGTCGATCGCCGGATCGCGCGGTGTAGGCTTGATGTCGAGTTTATCCAGCACCGTCTCCACAGTGAAATGTTCCACGGGTTTATTGATCACTAATCCCATGGCGCCGTCGTCATTATGCTCACAAACGTAAATCACCGAACGTTTGAAGCGCGGATCTTGCATTGCGGGCATGGCAATCAGGAAGTGGTGCTGTAAATTCATGTCGTTAATTCGATTGGGAAGTCAAATACATGCCCTCTCCCGATGAGAGAGGGCGCGTCGTCGGCCTACTTCGCGGCCAGACGTTTTTCAATGGCGTCCATCAGCATGCCGGTGACGGAAACCGGGAACGCGGCTTCGATTTCACGGGCGCAGGTTGGGCTGGTGACGTTGATCTCCGTCAGGCGATCGCCAATCACGTCCAGGCCAACAAAGATCAGCCCTTTCTCTTTTAACGTCGGGGCTACTGCACGGGCAATTTTCCAGTCGCTTTCGCTCAGGGGGCGCGCTTCGCCACGGCCACCGGCGGCCAGGTTACCACGGGTTTCGCCCTGGGCCGGGATACGTGCCAGGCAGTAAGGCACCGGTTCGCCATCCACCACCAGAATGCGTTTGTCGCCATCCTTGATGGCAGGCAGGAAGTTTTGCGCCATACAGAAACGGCTGCCGTGTTCGGTCAGGGTTTCTATAATCACCGACAGGTTAGGATCATCCTGCTTCACGCGGAAGATCGAAGCTCCGCCCATGCCGTCCAGCGGTTTGAGAATGATGTCACCGTGCTGCTGGTGGAATTTGCGAATATGGGCAGCGCTGCGGCTGACCAGCGTATCTGGCGTCAGCTCCGGGAACCAGGCGGTGAACAGCTTTTCGTTACAGTCACGCAGGCTCTGTGGCTTGTTGACCACCAGCGTACCTTTCACTTCGGCCCGTTCCAGGATGTAGGTCGCATAGATGTATTCGGTGTCGAACGGCGGATCTTTGCGCATCAGGATCACGTCCAGATCCTGCAACGCCAAATCCTGCTCGCTGCCAAAGCTGAACCAGCTCTCTTTATCTTCTTTCACGCTCAGCAGGCGAGTGCGGGCGCGGCCATCACCGGCATGCAGATAGAGATCGTTCATCTCCATGTAATGCAGTTCCCAGCCGCGGCGCTGCGCTTCGAGCAGCATGGCAAAGCTGGTGTCTTTTTTGATATTGATGGAGGTAATAGGATCCATCACGATGCCGAGCTTGATCATTTCTTCTCCTTACGAACCTGTCAGACAGGCTCTTAGCCCAGGTCGCCGAAACGGACCTGCAAAGCGGTAATTGCGGTGAGCGCGGTAGTTTCTGTACGCAAAACGCGTGGCCCCAGCAGGATATCAGTAAATCCATAGCCTGTGGTCATGGCAATTTCGTCGGCGGATAATCCGCCCTCCGGCCCAATCAGCAGGCGCACGTGATCGACTGGCAGGGGTAGGGTATTGATGCTTTGGCTGGCGCGCGGGTGCAGGTTCAGCTTAAGGCTATCGTCTTGCTCGGCGCACCAGTTTTCCAGCGACATCGCTGCGCGGATTTCCGGAATGCGATTGCGGCCGCATTGCTCGCAGGCCGCGATGGCGATTTTTTGCCACTGCTGGAGTTTTTTCTCCAGGCGTTCGCCGTCGAGTTTAACGCCACAGCGTTCGGAAAATAGCGGGGTGATCACGTTCACGCCCAACTCAATGGATTTCTGGATGGTGAATTCCATCTTTTCGCCACGGGAGATCACCTGGCCAAGATGCAGGTTGAGCGGTGATTCACGATCTTCCTGTTGCCCGGCGCTGACCTGAACCAGCACGTTCTTTTTATCCACCCGGGTGATTTCTGCCTCAAACACCTGATTGCTGCCGTCGAACAGTTGCAGCGCCTGCCCGGCGCTCATCCGCAGCACGCGACCGACATGATTGGCAGCATCCTCGCTCAATGCAATTTCTGCACTGGCGCTCAAGGGTTCTGGATGGTAAATGCGGGGTTTACGCATAATGATTGTCAGATCCTGGCTCAATGAAACGGCGCTGCCGGGGGCAACGCGAAAGCTCTATAGTAGGTCAGCCTTTTCGTTGCTGACAAGCTTGTTGAATATAAGGGTTATGAGCCCCTTGTACTATGGCGATGCGTGCTTCCCGCTGACATTCCCAGGCGCTGACCGGATACAGCCGGTCCCAGGCCTCAAACAGCTGGGTTTGCTGGCGTGAAAGCGGTAGCTGGTAACGATCGCGCATATAGAAGTAGGTTCGCGCTATCGCACCGCGAGCACGGGCTGGTGGCTCGGCCTGTTTGTTCTTGAAGTCCACCTTCATCTCGCACTGTCCGTATTGCCCTTCGCCACCCCGCCATTGGCTGTACATGAAGTTATTGCGATCTCCGTTCACTTCACCGATGGCGGGTTGCAGGTTATGCAGATCGATCTCGATCTGGCGATAAACCGGATCCTTGTTGCAGTTTTTACGCCCGCCCTGTTGCCAGCACTGTAACTGATGGCCGAACTGCCAGGCCGGAACCACATGTTCCCACTCGATACGTTCGGCGCGTTGGGCATTTTTACGTACCTGATAGCCGCAACTATTGAGGTCGGGAATGCCTTTCTTACCTTGCCAGTCGATCTTGCAGCCACAATAAAAGCTGCCGGGGGCGTCCTGGTTGATTTTAGCGGCGGCAGCCTTGGCCTGGGTAAAGTTATTAATCCCCTTTGCCAGTGCGCCGCTGGAGGCCGTCAGTACGACCAAAAGTAAAATTTTGCGATGCATATTCCAAAACAACTCAAAATTGGAAAGGCAGGCAGGGTAACGGAAGTCACCGGCAGGTGCAAATGCAGATAATGGATTGTTTTAACTTGTAAATATTTTTGTTAACGGTTTCGACTAACCGGAAAAGGTCAGCTTGTCACCGCACTGGCGGCAGCGGTATTCGCTCTCACCGCGCATCACCCGATTATGGCGGCGCAGGGTCAGTTGATGCTGCTGGCAATTGCAGCGGTAGGGGAAGGTTTTGCTCTGTACCGAGTGGGTCTCAAACTGGTGGGTGCGGCTGGCGGGCACCTGCAAGACGCTCTCCATCATCCAGCGCCATTCCCGGCCATGTGGCGGCACGCGGCCAAACTGGCGGAAGACCAGCAGATGAGCCAATTCATGGGGCACCACTTCGTCGATAAACGGCTGTTGATTTTCCATCAGCAGTACCGGATTAAGGCGGATTTCCCAGGCCTGCAGCCAAGCGGTGCCCGCGCTGGTGCCGCGTTGCTGATACAGGATCTTGGGTTCAGGGAACTCAATGGCAAAATGCTGCTGCGCCAGCAGCAACTTGTCTCTCAGGCAACGCATTACCGCCTGTTGCAGTGCAATGGGGATTCTTACTCTGTTCATGGGGCGTTAGCTTAAGCAATGACGCAGTGACTGGCAACGGGGCAGTAAGGAAAAGTATATGGGCAACCAAGGCTTGTATGTACGAGGCTTGTGTCTACAATAGCAGCGATTTTCACCCTTACCCTAACGGCGATAACCATGCTTTTATCTAATCAGATTGAATTGCTCAGCCCCGCCCGCGATGCAGGTATCGCCCGTGAGGCTATTTTGCACGGAGCCGATGCGATCTATATCGGTGGCCCAGGTTTTGGCGCCCGCCACAATGCTGGCAACAGCCTGAGCGATATCGCCGGACTGGTTGAATTTGCCCGCCGCTACCGGGCCAAAGTGTTTATCGCCCTCAACACTATTTTGCATGACAACGAGCTGGAGCCGGCACGTCGCCTGATCCATCAGCTGTATGATGCCGGTGTCGATGCGCTGATCGTGCAGGATATGGGGATCCTGGAGCTGGATATTCCGCCATTTGAGCTGCATGCCAGTACTCAGACCGACATCCGTAGCGTAGAGAAGGCGCGTTTCCTGTCCGATGCCGGTTTTTCCCAGTTGGTATTGGCGCGTGAGCTGGATCTCCGTCAGATAAAAGCTATCAGTGACAACGTTGACGCCGCCGTGGAGTTTTTCATCCATGGCGCGTTGTGCGTGGCCTTCTCCGGCCAGTGCAACATTTCCCACGCCCAGACCGGGCGCAGTGCCAACCGTGGTGACTGCTCGCAGGCGTGCCGACTTCCCTACACGCTGAAAGATGAGCAGGGGCGGGTCGTGGCGTATGAAAAGCATCTGCTGTCGATGAAAGATAACGATCAAAGCCGCAACCTGACGGCGCTGATCGATGCCGGTGTTCGCTCATTCAAGATTGAGGGGCGGTATAAGGATATGAGCTATGTGAAAAATATCACTGCTTACTATCGTCAACTCCTGGATGCCATTCTCAACGATCGTTCCGATCTGACGCCAGCATCGTCAGGCCGCACGGAACACTTTTTTATTCCGTCGCCGGATAAAACCTTCCACCGTGGCAGTACCGATTACTTCGTTAACCAACGCCAGCTGGATATTGGTGCCTTCGACTCACCCAAGTTCATTGGCCTGCCGATAGGCGAAGTGCTAAAGGTGGGTAAAGATCATCTGGACGTGGAAGTCACAGCACCGCTGACTAACGGCGATGGGCTTAACGTACTGATCAAACGTGATATCGTCGGTTTCCGCACCAATAAGGCGGATAAAATTGCCGAAGGGCGCTACCGGATTTGGCCTAACGAAATGCCGGCAGGTCTGGATAAGCTGCGTCCAAGCCATCCACTGAATCGCAACCTCGATCACAACTGGCAACAGGCGCTGCTAAAAACCTCATCGGAACGCCGCATAGCCGTCGATGTTTTGCTGACACAAACCAGCGACGGAGTGACGCTGACCCTGATCAGCGAAGAGGGCATCAGCGCCAGCCATACGCTGCAAGGCGAGTTCGGTACCGCCAACCAGCCGGAAAAAGCGCTTGCCACACTGCGTGACGGGTTGAGCAAACTGGGGCAAAGCCTTTATTACCCGCGTGACGTTCATATTGATCTGCCGACGGTGTGCTTCATGCCCAACAGCCAGGTCAACCAACTGCGCCGAGATGCGGTGGAAGCACTGGATGCCGCACGCCTGGCGGTAAACGAACGCGGCGGCCGCAAACCGGTTTCCGTCCCGCCGCCGATTTATCCGGATACGCACCTGACGTTTCTTGCCAATGTTTATAACCAGCAGGCGCGAAAATTCTACCAGCGTTATGGGGTCACGCTGATTGATGCCGCCTTCGAGGCGCACGAAGAAAAAGGGGATGTGCCGGTGATGATCACCAAGCACTGCCTGCGCTTCGCCTTCAACCTCTGCCCTAAACAGGCCAAGGGTGTGCAGGGTGTGAAGGGGAGGGCATCGCCGATGCAGTTGGTACATCAGGGTGAGACGTTGACGCTGAAGTTTGACTGCAAGCCGTGTGAGATGCATGTGATTGGCAAGATCAAAAATCATATTTTGCGGATGCCAGTGCCGGGGAGTGTGGCAGGAGGGATCTCGGTAGAGGAGCTCAAGGCGACGCTACCAGGGAAGAAAAAATAGCCGTAACGTTATTTTCCCACAATGATAAGCCGATCGACTCACATAGATTGTAATCAATGTGTTAACTGCGGGATAATAGACTGTGCATGATGAGTCTGTACCCGCAGTTCTCACCGGATGAGGTCAGAAAAACACCACCAGCGTTAACCCCTGCGTTAATAGCGGTTATTTTGCGATTTGGCGCAATAACTGACTACCTAAAAATACGTAAGGTGTGGGGAGTTTTTTTGACGCAGCGTACCCCGAGCACGCTGAGTAAGTGTGAATTTAACGCAGCTGATGTTGCAAGTGAGAGATCAATGTCGAATAAACCGTTCCATTATCAAGATCCGTTCCCGCTGAAGAAAGACGATACCGAATACTATCTGCTAAGCCGCGACCATGTTTCCGTCGCTGAATTTGCCGGCCAGGAAGTCCTCAAGGTCGATCCGCAAGCCCTGACCCTACTCGCCCAGCACGCTTTCCACGACGCCTCGTTCATGTTGCGCCCTGCACATCAACAGCAGGTGGCCGATATCCTCAACGACCCAGACGCCAGTGAGAACGACAAGTACGTTGCGCTGCAATTTTTGCGTAACTCAGAAATCGCCGCCAAGGGTATTTTGCCAACCTGCCAGGACACCGGCACGGCGATCATCATGGGTAAAAAAGGTCAGCGCGTCTGGACCGGCGGCGGAGACGAAGAAGCCCTGTCGCGCGGGGTGTACAACACCTTTATCGAAGACAACCTGCGCTATTCGCAAAACGCCGCGCTGGATATGTACCAGGAGGTCAATACCGGCAGCAACCTGCCTGCGCAGATCGATCTCTACAGCGTGGATGGTGACGAGTATAAGTTCCTGTGCATCGCCAAGGGCGGTGGCTCGGCCAACAAAACCTACCTGTATCAGGAAACCAAGGCGCTGCTGTCGCCGGGTAAGCTGAAGGACTATCTGGTCGACAAGATGCGTACTCTGGGCACCGCAGCTTGCCCTCCGTACCACGTGGCCTTTGTGATTGGTGGTACTTCGGCAGAAGCTACGCTGAAAACCGTCAAGCTGGCTTCAACCAAATATTATGATGCGCTGCCAACCGAAGGCAACGAGCACGGCCAGGCGTTCCGCGATGTAGCGCTGGAAGAAGAACTGTTGAAAGAAGCCCAGAACCTGGGCCTGGGCGCGCAGTTTGGTGGCAAATACTTTGCCCACGATGTGCGCGTGGTGCGTCTGCCGCGTCACGGCGCTTCTTGCCCGGTGGGGATGGGGGTTTCCTGCTCTGCTGACCGTAATATCAAAGGCAAGATCAACCGCGAAGGGATCTGGCTGGAGAAACTGGAGCATAACCCAGGCAAGTTTATTCCACAGGAACTGCGTCGTGCAGGGGAAGGGGAAGCGATCAAGGTCGATCTGAACCGTCCGATGGCCGAGATCCTCAAGCAACTGTCGCAATACCCGGTGTCTACCCGTCTGTCACTGAGCGGCACCATTATCGTTGGCCGTGATATTGCCCACGCCAAGCTGAAAGAACGCCTGGATCGTGGCGAAGGTTTGCCGCAGTACGTGAAAGATCATCCGATCTATTATGCTGGCCCGGCCAAAACGCCGGAAGGCTATGCTTCAGGTTCCCTGGGGCCAACCACCGCAGGGCGTATGGACTCCTATGTCGATCTGTTGCAGTCGCACGGCGGTAGCATGATCATGCTGGCCAAAGGCAACCGCAGCCAGCAGGTGACGGATGCCTGCCACAAGCACGGCGGGTTCTATCTTGGCAGCATCGGTGGCCCGGCAGCGGTACTGGCACAACAGAGCATCAAGAGTCTGGAGTGCGTGGAATATCCTGAACTGGGGATGGAAGCGATCTGGAAAATCGAAGTGGAAGATTTCCCGGCGTTTATTCTGGTGGATGACAAAGGTAATGACTTCTTCCAGAAGATCCAGGAATCACAATGTACGCGCTGTGTGAAGTAATCTGACGGATAGCCGCCCCTGGCGGGCGGCTTTTACCCTACGTAACAAGATGTGATTTTCGTAACCTATTCGTCAGTCTTTGTAAAATAGTGTCGTCGCTTTGGACGCTATAAATAAATCTGTATACCATTGCCGTGGACATTTTTAGCCAGGAACAACCATGGTGACGCAGGCAACGCATATCAAAGAATTACTGGTCTGGATAGAAAACAATCTACGCAATCCACTTTCACTGGATATTGTTAGTGAAAAATCCGGCTATTCAAAATGGTATTTGCAGCGCATGTTCCGGCGACAGACCAACCAGTCTCTTGCCACTTATATTCGCGCCCGTCGCCTCTATCTGGCTGCCTTCTCATTACGTTTTACGCAGAAAAGCATCCTGGATATTTCGTTGGAATATCAGTTTGATTCCCAGCAGACATTCTCACGCTGTTTCAAAAAACATTTTTCCCAAACGCCCAGTACCTATCGCAAGGCTCAGAACTGTGATTTCAGCAATTTGATGCTGTCGCTGTCGCTAAACCAACCCAGCGATATCTCTATTGATTATGTTGAGGTTAAACCAGACTGCTATTCACTGGTCGGTCAATATTATTCTTACCATATCGCTATTGAACAGTTGGATAAATCCCATGCCGACATTCGTAATCAAATAAAAGAACGTTTTTGCGACGAATTTAACCTGCGCCCTGATCGGTTATATGCACTGACTAAATTTATCCCGGACGGTGAGCAGGTGAGGGTCGATTACTTTGTCGCGGTAGATAAAGAGATTGCCAAAGATAAAGCGTTGCCGGAACTGCCGCAGATCAGCGGCGGTTTTTGCCGGTTTTGCTATGCAGGTAAACCGATAGTCTTTAATGAATACATCATCAGCGTTTATACCAAACTCCTGCCGCAGTTTAACCTGGTGCGCCGGGAAGGCTTCGACATTGCACAGCATAGCTACTCCTTAGACAGTGCTGGAGAGCTACATCTGGAATTGGAGTATCTGATCCCGATCGTGCCAGATAAGGCATTCGCCGCAAAAACGTCCCCTCACCTTAACCCTCTCCCAAAAGGAGAGGGGATTTAAAGCCACAATTTTACTCCCGCGTCTGACCTTAACACGGGCGCAGCATGCAGCGCCCCTACGCAGTGCCACATTAGCTGTCAACGAGTGGGAGAGGGGTGATTCTTCTGCTGCACGATATCGGCCATCACGGCCAGCGCGATCTCCGCCGGGGTTTTACTACCCAGCGGCAGGCCGATCGGAGCATGGATGCGGCCAAGTTCCTGCGGGCTGAATTCGGCGATCTGTTGCAGCCGCTCGCGGCGGCGATCGCTGTTCTGTTGAGACCCCATCGCGCCAATGTAAAATGCCGGAGTATGGATCGCCTCCATCAGAGTCAAGTCATCCATGCGCGGATCGTGGGTTAGTGCCACAATTGCGGTATTGGCGTGACAGCCGCCTTCCTCAATGAATTTTGCCGGGAACTGGCGCAGCAAAGTGATATGAGGCTTGAGTTGCGTGGCAAAGTTCTCCAACGCTTCCGGGCGGCTCTCGCAGACCAACACTTCAAAGCCGAGTGCGCTGGCAAAGTCGGCGCAATACAGCGCTACGCTGGAAAGCCCGGCAATCAGCAATCGGGGAGCGGCGGCGATGTGCAGCTGGATCTCTTGCTGGTTGCGTACCACCTGGGTGGCGCTGGCAAAGCTGGTGGTTTCCAGCGCGTGACAGGCATTAGGCAGGGTCAGGTGTTTGACCAGAGCGTGATGGCCAGCCAACGCCTCGGCGATACTGCGCAGGTAGTCAATGCTGGCAGGGCCTGCGGGCAAATGTTCAATCAGCACGTCCAGCACGCCGCCACAGGGCAGCGCTACGTTGGGGGTTAGCCCACCAGCACCGTAGCGGATCACCTGACTGGCGGCCTGATATTCCCCCTCCGCCAGACGGTGCAAAAAGTCCTCTTCCACACAGCCACCGGATAACGATCCGCAATAGTGCCCGTCGCGGGTCGCTACCATCAACGCGCCCGGAGAACGGGGTGATGAGCCATAGGTATTCAATACGGTACACAGCCACACCGGCTGCTGCTCCAGCCAGTTGATGGCCTGGCTGACTACGGTGATATCAAGGTGTTGCATTAATTCATGGACTCGTTTGCCACTAGCTGAGAAGGGAGATCGATATCTTGCACGATGGCTGGTTGAAATACAGGGATCAGATGAACCTGTCCGTGACTGCGTAGCAGTTCCCGCGCACCATTATCGCCACGCAACGCACACAGTTGTTTGCGCAAAAGGGCGGTAAATCCCACCGGGTGCCCAGGTTGCTGCTGGAAGCTGGGGCGGACGATGCTGTGCTGGCTCAGGGCCGCGGCAACTAGCACAAAGATCTGCGGTGAGACGAACGGCATATCCGCCAAATGGATCAGCCAGCCGTCCCAGCTTGCGGTTGCGGCAACGCCAGCGGCAATAGACTCACCGAGCCCACCGCTAGCCAGCAATATGCAGGGAACCTGATGTGCAGCACACACCTGTTGTACCCGCAGGTTTTCCGGACGAGTGACGACCTGCACCGGTAAACCGGAGGCCAGCGCCTGTTGCAGGGTATGTTCAAACACCGTCTTGTCCTGCAATAGGGCGTTAAGCTTGTTGCCACTGCCACCGGCCTGAATGAAACGTTCACCCCGCCCGGCGGCGGTAATCACGATACCTGTTGTCATCTTACCCGCCCGTGTTTGCGCAAATCAGCCACACCATAAAGGCAATAAATGTTTCAATGTGTGTTTAATTGTGAAAACAAAATGTTAATGCTCACATATTTTTTGTTATAAGCATATGATTATAACGTCTACGGCAAGGTTACCAGCGCTTGCGCAACAAAACCGATAAAAAAAACGACTCACCTTCAGTTCTCCGAGTGCCCGCATCTGGAGCCTGAGGGTAGATAAAAGCGTAAAGGAAATTTTATGAGCAATTTCAACCCGTCACGACGCCGCTTTATCAAGGGTGCCGTGATTGCGGGGGTCTCCGTGTACCTCGCTCCCCTCTACAGCCGTGCCTATGCCGCGCTGTTTGAACACAAGATCCTGCAATCACCCAATTGGGATGCGCAGACGAAACGCATCCGTTACCGCATCGATGGCCGTTCCAAAGTGATGGGGCAGAAAGTGTTTGCCCGCGACATTCGCGCCGTGGATATGCCGCACTGGCCGCAACAGCAGGCTCACGCCTTTATTCTGCGCGCCACCAAGGCTGACCGGTTGTTTACCGGTATCGATCTCTCCTTACTGGGTGACGATCTGCAACCGGATCGTCTAGTAACGGCAGAGGATCTTGAGCGGGATGGTTTGGCCTTCCCCGCATTTTATGGCGATGACATGCTGTTGCCGACAGGCAAAACACCGGCCTATCTCGGCCATGCGGTGGCGATCCTGATCTATCATGATTTTGCTCGTTTCCGCTTTGCCAAAGACAAGCTGAAATTCCATGATGAAGTGATCCAGTATGGTAGTGAAACCGGTCCGTTACAGCGCGATCCGTGGGGCAGTTTCCGCTACGTGCGCGTTGGCGGAGAGAAGCCATCCGATGACGACCGCTTCTCCAGTCTGAAAGACACGCCGATCTTCCCACTATCGATGCGTAGACACCTGCCGGTATGGCCAGAAGGGCGTGAAGGCGGCAAGCTGGATCAGGAAGGTATGTATTACGCCGGGATGATCGCCGATCAGCTGCAAACTCCGCCGCAGGACTGGCTGGTGTTGACGCGCAGCTATACCACGCAATCCATTGATACTTCGGCCCTGGAGCCGGACAATGCCAACGGCTGGTTTGATACCGCCAGCCAGACCCTGCATCTGGTGATCCCAACCCAGTCTCCGCAGGAAGTGGCGGACGAGATGCCACGCATGTTGGCCAAACGTCATCAGCCGGTCAAACAGCTGATCCTGCACCCTTGTTACACCGTGGGCTACGGCTCAAAAGATCACTATAACTTCCCGTATTACGGTGCAGTCGCGGCGCTGTATGGCGATGGGCTGCCGGTGCGGTTGGCCAATGATCGTTATGAGCAGTTCCAGACCTCGATCAAACGCCACGCTTTCGATATGGATTACCGCATTGCGGTAGACAAAAAAACCGGCGTGTTGCAGGCCTTCCAAGGCGCCATGACCGCTGACGGCGGCGGGCGCTGTAACTTTACGCCATCGGTGGTGATGGTTGGCGCTACCGCGGCCCAGTCGATTTACTACTTCCCGAAAAGCGATCTTTCCTCGGTAGGGTTGGCTTCTCGCGCCATCGATGCGGGTTCCGCGCGCGGTTACGGTACGCTGCAAAGCATGGCCGCGACCGAGATGATGATGGACGAATTGGCACAAGAGCTGAAACTCGATCCGATCGAGTTTCGTTTGCGCAACGTGCTTAAGTCCGGCATGAAAAACACCCAGGGGGCGATCCCGGCAGGAGCGATCCGCGCCGATGAAGTGCTGGTGAAAGCCTCTCAACATGAGATGTGGCGCAAGCGTGCCGAACGCAAAATCGCGTTTGAGAGCCAAAACCCAGGCAAACGCTATGGCGTGGGCTTTGGTTGCGTGCAGAAAGACTTTGGCACCGGGGCCGAAACCTCCTTTGCTCGCGTGGAGTTCAGCGAGGACGGGCGTATCTCGCTGTATCACAGCGGGGCCGAAATGGGCACCGGCATGTCGACTTCACAGTCGGTACTGTGTGCGCAATGGCTGGGCAAACCGGCGGATGAGGCGCATTTCTCGGTGACCGATTGGGCGCTGTTGCCGATGGAAACCAGCGGCGATCCCTACATGATGTCGCAGGAAGAGCAGGACAAACTGCAAACCAATCCGAACTGGACGCCAAGCTACTGTTCACCGTCCAGCGCCAGTAACTCTGCTTTCTATTTCTCGCACAGTACCCGTGAAGCGGCCCGGTTGGTGTTTGAACAGGGACTGTGGCCTGCCGCGTTATCTATCTGGCAGTCCGGCATTGGTGGTGGCCAGGCGGCACCGCTGGTGGTGCGTAAAGAAGATGCGCGCTGGGTCGAAGGTGGCCTGACGGCGGCCGGTATGCAGATCTTGCCGTTTGAGCTGTTAGCGAAAAAAGCCTATCAGATGGGCAACCTTACTGGCGCGGTGGTGCATGTCTTCAACCGCTGGCAGTGGGCCGAAGCCGACTTCAAGCTGAATAATCACAGCGAACGCCTGCCGGTTGACGGTTTGTCGGTGCGCATTGGCAACGGTGAGTTCAGCACCCTGGCGCGTGAGCAGGTTTTCTACCCGCCAACCCAACGCAATAACGCCGCGGTGACCTATTACAGCGCCGTTGGCACGCTGACGGAAGTGGCGGTGGATATCGCCACCGGCAAGGTTGAGCTGTTGAACCATCACTCGATTATGGAGTGCGGCAACCTGATTGTACCTGAGCTGGTTTCCGGCCAGTTGCAGGGCGGGTTGGCGATGGGGATCGGCCATGCACTGCATGAGTATTTACCGTTGTACGAAGATGGGCCGGGTAACGGGACCTGGAACTTTAACCGTTACCATTTACCGCGCGCCAGTGATGTGGCGGTCTGGAAACAGACCGGCGATATCCTGCCTGCGCTGTCGGAAACCGATCCGCCGAAGGGAATGGCGGAAGTCGTGATGATCCCGGTAGTTGCCGCATTGGTGAACGCCATCGCCCACGCTACCGGTCACCGTTTCCGTGATTTGCCTGTCCGTGCCGAAAATATTCTTGAGGTCCTACCATGAGCATTAAAACCCAACCTATAACCCTGACCGTTAACGGCAAACAATACGGCCCCGTCGAGGTACCGGAAGGGCTGATGATGATCGATTTTCTGCATGAATATCTCGATCTGACCGGCTCACGCCTCGGCTGCGGCCAGGGCATCTGTCACGCCTGCGTGGCGATCCTCGACCATCCAAGCGGTACCAGCGAAGAAATCCGTACTTGCATCACCGGTGCCCACTTCTTCAATGGTAAACAGGTGCGCACCATCGAAGGCCATGCGCAGGTGGATAACCAAGGTGAAGTGGTTGAGCTCTCGCCAATCCAGCAGTCGTTCCTCGATCATTACAGCTTCCAGTGCGGCTATTGCACGCCGGGCTTCGTCAATGCGGCCACTATTTTTGTCGAGAAGCTCAAGCGTGAGCCGATCCAGCGCGATCAGTTGGAAGGTGCGATTGAGCAGGCATTGGAGAACCATATCTGCCGCTGCACCGGCTATGTTCGTTATTACGAAGCGGTGCGTGACGTGGTGTTGAAAACCCCAGGCCTGCTGAAGGAGACGGCGTAATGAAAAAACGTCTCGCATTGTTGATTGTGCTGATTGCGGCGATCGTGATCGCCGTACTGTGGTGGCGGGAAAACCGCAGCTACGACGGCCCGATCCAGCAGGTTACCGCCAGCAGCGAACAGATTGCCCGTGGCCGCTACCTGACCCAGGCTGCCGACTGTGCCGCCTGCCATACTGCCGCTGGTGGAGCACCGCTGGCGGGAGGTTATCCGCTGGATACGCCGTTTGGCACCATTTTTGGC
The DNA here is from genome assembly GCF_000633355.1 of Serratia sp. H1w. Taxonomy (GTDB): domain Bacteria; phylum Pseudomonadota; class Gammaproteobacteria; order Enterobacterales; family Enterobacteriaceae; genus Chania. The sequence continues at coordinate 33,512 of NZ_AYMQ01000125.1, read as the reverse complement.
AGCAACTTGACGCCTTCCGCCGATCATGGGATTGGCCGCTGGAATAAAGACGACTTCTTCCTGGCGCTAACTCAGGGGGTTGCTCCGGGTGGCCGTCATCTGTATCCGGCGATGCCTTATACCTCTTACAAAGGCATCACGCGCGAGGATGCGGATGCCATCTATGCCTATCTGATGTCACGCCCGGCGGTAGACGTCGCCATTCCGGCCAACGATATGCCGTTCCCGTTCAATCAGCGGATGGAGTTGATCGGCTGGAATTTACTGTTCCGTAACAGCGATCCGATGCCTGTCAGCTCACAGGGGAACTCTGCCGAATGGCAGCGTGGCCGCTATCTGTCTGACGTACTTGGGCACTGTGGTGAATGCCATACGCCACGGGGTATGCTGGGGCAGATGGAGTTGAGCAAGCCGATGCAGGGTGGCGATCTGGGGCGGTTTATTGCGCCGGATATTACCCCGCAGGCCTTGGCCCAGCGAGGCTGGACGCCAGAGGATCTGAGCCGTTTCCTCAGCACTGGGTTAGCGCCGCAAGGCTCGGCGTTTAGCGAAATGCATATGGTGGTGGATCTCAGCACTCGCCATTTGACGCCGGAAGATCATCAGGCGCTGGTCACCTACCTGATGGGCGACAAACCACCGCAGCCGGTGGCAGCTAAAATCGGCCAGGGCAGCGATGCCGGGCGTCTCACCTATCTCGATCAGTGTTCCGCTTGCCATGAGCGTGATGGCGCTGGCAAGCCGCACGTAGCGGTGGCGATGCGTGATAACGCCACGCTGCGCCAACCGGACGGCAAGAACCTGATCGTATCGGTGTTGGATGGACTACCGGCGCAGCAGTTCCCCGGCAACGAAAGTATGCAGAGCATGCCGGGCTTTGCCGATCGTCTGGACGATGCGAAAATTGCTGAACTGGTCAATTATCTCCGCGTGACCTGGGGTGGATTGCCGGCGAATATCACCGCCGAGCAGGTGAAGGCTTTACGCAACGCCCATTAAATCAGAACTGATGTCCTCCTCACCCCAACCCTCTCCCACAGGGCGAGGGAGCTGTACAGTGTCGTGGGTAGGTATTGCGTAGGGGCGCCGCATGCTGCGCCCGTTAGCGATTATCCGCTGGGGGAACGCCAAACAGCGGCATTCCCTCGGCATCCCACTCCAGAGGTTTAATTCGCGTATGGCGATTCGGGTCGTATAACGGATCGCCTTCAATTTCGGTGTAATTACGGGCATGGTAGACCAGCACGTCATTACCTTGTTCATCCACGGTAAAACTGTTGTGGCCAGGGCCATATTGGCGATTGGCATAGCTGGTGCGAAACACTGGTTCGCTAGCCTTATGCCACTGTGCCGGGTCGAGGAGATCGGCATCGATGTCTGCCCACAGCAGGCCGATGCAATAATTTTCGTCGGTGGCGCTGGCAGAATAGCTGATGAAAACGCGCTTACCGTGTTTGATCACCGCCGGACCTTCGTTTACCCAAAAACCCACAGTTTCCCAAGCCAGTTCCGGTTTACTTAGCATCACCGGCGTCCCCTTCAACGTCCAGGGGTTGGCCATTTCTGCCAGATACAGGTTGGAGTTCCCCCGGATCTGCGGGTCTTGCTGTGCCCACAGATAATAGTGCTTACCTTGGTGCTCAAAATGTGTGGCATCGAGCGAGAAGCTGTCGATTGGCGTCTCAATGCGCCCCTTCTCTAGCCATTCTCCTTCCAGCGGATTGGCAGCGCTGCATTCCAGCGCGAACATGCGATGCTGGAACAGACCGTCGGCAATCTCTGGGCTATGGGCCGCCGCAAAGTAGACATACCATTTACCGTCGATAACGTGCAGTTCCGGTGCCCAGATCAGGTTACTCATTGGCCCAGACGCGGGTTTGCGCCAGATGACCTTGGCTGGAGCCTGCGCCAGCTCCGTCAGACGGCGGGCACGGCGCAGTTCCAGGCGATCGTACTCCGGCACCGAGGCGATAAAATAGTAATAGCCATCGCTATGGCGATAAATAAAGGGATCGGCACGCTGTTCAATCAGTGGGTTAGGATAAATAGACATCAGTTCCTCTCAAGAGTGTTTGGCTTCAAGCTGCTGTTTGCGGTATTCCGCCAGTTCCTGATAATTGACGCGGCGTTTTTCCAGATCGCTCTGGATCTGTGACATCAGGTTACGGTCTACTTTCAACAAACGGACCACGCCAGCGGTGATCAGGTAACCTACGCCCGGGATCACGGTAAACAACAAGACAATACTTTGCAGTGCCCCAGCGCTTTGGCTACCCGCATCGGCCTGATAGCCGGAGTAAGACATCACGAAACCTACCATCGCCCCGGCGACCGCCAGCCCAACCTTCAGGAAGAACAGGTTACCGGAGAAGCTGATGCCGGTGATGCGCTTGCCGGTTTTCCATTCGCCGTAGTCGTCCACATCGGCCATCAACGACCAGTGCAGCGGTGAAGGGATCTGATGCAGGATATTCAACAGGAAGTAGGCCACTACAATCAGCGAGGTGAACTGCGGATTGAGGAAGTAGAAACCGCTGGAGAAGATGGCCAGCACGATATTGGTCCAGAAGAACACTTTCAGCTTGCAGAAGCGGTCGGTCAGGGGCTTGGCCAGGGCGCTGCCGATCATCATGCCGACCACGCCCAGGCCGATAAACAGGCTGGCGAATGAGGTGGACTGCTGCATGACGTAGGTGACGTAATACATGGTGGCAGCCATGCGGATAAAGCCGGGGCAAACGTTGCAGAAGGTCAGCAGCAGAATGCGCACCCACTGATCGTTTTTCCACACGTCTTTCAGATCGGCCTTCAGCGCATCGTGTGTAGGGACCGCCGGGCGAATACGCTCTTTCACCGTCGCAAAGCAGAACAGGAACATAGCCAACGCAATCAACGCCATCACGCCCATCGACATCTGGTAGCCCTTGGCCTTGTCGGCTCCGCCAAACCATTCCGCCATCGGTAACAAGGTCAGCGACAGGATTAGCGTTGCGATGCCGACCATGATGAAACGGTACGACTGGCAGGAAACTCGCTCTTGCGGATCGGCGGTGATCACGCCTCCCAGTGAACAGTAAGGAATATTGATAGCGGTGTAGGTCAGCGACATCAGGAAGTAAGTGACAAAGGCGTAAATCACTTTGCTGTTATAGCTCCACTCCGGGGTGGTAAACATCATCACGCTAAACAGCACGTAAGGCAGGGAAATCCATAACAGCCACGGACGGAAACGGCCGAAGCGGCTCTGGGTTCGGTCGGCAATCGCGCCCATGATGGGATCGGTCACGGCGTCGAGTACGCGCACGGACAGCAGCAAAATGCCGACCAGTGCCGGTGTAAGGCCAAAGATATCGGTATAGAAGTAGTTGAGGAACAGCATGATTGCGCCGCCGATCATGTTGCAACCGGCATCTCCCATGCCGTAGCCGATCTTTTCTTTTATCGATAGGGCATTGCTCTTCATGGACATTTTCTCCGCGATGACAGGATCGGACAGTTGGATAACGATTATTGCCCTGTGTGGCGGCGAACTATCAGAAGTTAATGGTTGTAGAGATGGACAAATCAGTCACTGCGGAAGAAGTGTGAGCCAGTTGGCAAAAATGCTCAGAGTAAAAAAAGGCCCGCAGTGGCGGGCCTGAGAAAAAATTTAAAAATTAACGGCTTGCGGCACTAGCCGGTTGCTGGCCGCGCTGCTTGATAAAGTAGCCGATGCCAAGAATGGCGATCCACACTGGGATTAACAGCACGGAAATCTGGATCCCCGGCGTCAGATACATAATCACCAGAATGGCGGCCATAAAGGCCAGGCACAGATAGTTGCTGAACGGATACCAGAACGCCTTGAACTTCGGCTCAACGCCTTCACGGTTTTTAGCCTTGCGGAATTTCAGGTGCGCCAGGCTGATCATCGCCCAGTTGATCACCAGAGCAGACACCACCAGCGCCATCAATAGCTCAAAGGCACGGCCAGGGATCAGGTAGTTAATCAGTACGCACAGTGCGGTTGCCAACGCAGAGAAACCGATGGCAATCACCGGCACGCCACGGCTATCCACTTTCAGCAGAGCTTTCGGGCCATTACCCTGTTTTGCCAAGCCGTACAGCATACGGCTGTTGCAATAGACGCAGCTGTTGTAGACCGACAGCGCAGCCGTCAGGACCACGATATTCAACACCGTTGCCACCATATTGCTGTTCAGCGCATGGAAAATCAGCACGAACGGGCTGCCGCCTTCGACCACTTTGCCCCACGGATAGAGTGACAGCAGGATCGTCAGTGAGCCGATATAGAACAGCAGGATGCGATAGATCACCTGGTTAGTGGCTTTCGGGATGCTTTTTTCCGGGTTATCGGCTTCGGCGGCGGTAATGCCCACCAGTTCCAGGCCGCCGAAGGAGAACATGATCACCGCCATTGCCATCAGCAGCCCCATGGTGCCATTCGGGAAGAATCCGCCCTGGGCCCACAGGTTGGTGACGCTGGCTTCCGGGCCGCCCAGGCCGCTGAACAGCAGGTAGGCACCAAAGCCGATCATGCCAATGATGGCGACCACTTTGATGATGGCGAACCAGAACTCCATTTCACCATAGACCTTCACACTCGACAGGTTGATGGCGTTGATGGCCAGGAAGAACACGGCGGCGGAGATCCAGGTTGGAATTTCCGGCCACCAGTACTGCACGTAAATGCCCACCGCGGTCAGTTCCGCCATGGCTACCAGCACATACAGCACCCAGTAGTTCCAGCCGGAGGCGAAACCGGCAAAATTTCCCCAGTATTTATAGGCGAAGTGGCTGAAGGAACCTGCGACCGGCTCTTCGACCACCATTTCACCCAGTTGACGCATGATCAGGAAGGCAATAAAACCGCCAATTGCATAACCCAGGATGACCGACGGGCCGGCCATTTTGATTGTCTGGGCGATACCGAGAAACAGGCCGGTACCTATTGCGCCACCTAAGGCGATTAGCTGGATATGGCGGTTTTTAAGGCCGCGCTTCAGCTGGTCGCCATGCTGTTGACCATCCATCAATGAAACCCTCTGTGGTGACAAAATGCTCATTACCGTAAAGTAATGATTACGATGTGTGTTGTTTTTTGTTTACGACGTTATAACTATAAATTCCACGGCGTCGCTACCGTTTGGCAGAGAATAATGGTATGTGCGAAAGTTTGCACCTGCTTTGTGGTTCGAATGGTGAAGATTGCAGCAGTTTAGGCAACAAAATGCGGGTTGTGTGACGAGCGGGGGGATTGTGTGCGCGAAGTAAGCAATAAATTACAGAATACGAAAAATAATCACCATTATTGTTTTTTTTTTGTTAATGGGACGAGACCCGAACAGTGCCTGCAAAGTGAAAATCCCCCTTAATCTCCTTGCCATATAACACCGGCACTCTAGCCAACCAGAGGTTTCAAAAAAGTTAAAACAGCTGGCTACCTCGTAAATGGTATTACCAACGCTGAGTTACTGGTTTGCAAAGGCTTATGGATTGAAGTGTTAAAATGTGCGGCTTTCATGATTTCGATCAAGCCCCATATGGACAGGAGGTGAATACTTTGTTACTTTACCGTCACGTTTTTGAAATTGGTATTACCAATTGACTCCGGGCACTTCGCAGAGAAGAAATCACCCATGGCCTACAGCAAAATCCGCCAACCCAAGTTGTCAGATGTCATCGAGCAGCAGCTCGAATACCTGATCCTCGAGGGTACGCTACGTCCAGGCGAAAAGCTGCCTCCAGAGCGAGAGCTGGCGAAACAGTTTGATGTTTCCCGTCCTTCTCTGAGAGAAGCTATCCAGCGCCTGGAAGCTAAAGGGCTGCTCCTGCGTCGCCAGGGAGGCGGCACCTTTGTACAAACTAATCTGTGGCAGAGCTTCAGCGACCCGCTGGCTGAACTGCTGGCCGATCATCCTGAATCACAATTCGATCTGCTCGAGACCCGTCATGCGCTTGAAGGCATCGCTGCCTATTATGCCGCGTTGCGTGGCACTGACGAAGATCTGGCGCGCATCCGCGATTGCCATCATGTGATCCAGCAGGCCCAGGACAGCGGCGATCTGGACGCTGAAGCCGACGCGGTCATGCAATACCAAATTGCCGTGACCGAGGCTGCCCACAACGTTGTGTTACTCCATCTGCTGCGCTGTATGGGCCCGATGCTGGAACAGAACGTTCGTCAGAACTTTGAATTGCTCTACTCGCGCCGTGAGATGTTGGCAACAGTGAGTAGCCATCGCGCCGGGATTTTCGAGGCGATTGTGGCACGCGAACCTGAAAAGGCCCGTGAAGCCTCGCACCGCCATTTGGCGTTTATCGAGGAAATTTTGCTGGATCTCAGCAGGGAACACACCCGGCGTGATCGATCGCTGCGGCGTCTCCAGCAACGCAAGGATTAAGAGTGGTTCTCCTCAAGGCACACCAGCTTGTTGAGATGAAGCTCGGAGTGCTTAGTTAAGTACTTAAGCGGCAACCAAACTGATGAGCCTGTCTTCGTGCATTTTGCGCAGAGTGCAGGAAGACAGGCTCCAAACAAACCATTAGACAGATAAGGAATACCACCATGTCAGAACGTTTAAACAATGACGTGGATCCGATCGAAACCCGCGACTGGCTGCAGGCGATCGAATCGGTCATCCGTGAAGAGGGTGTTGAACGCGCTCAGTTCCTGATTGATCAGGTTTTGGGCGAAGCCCGCAAGGGCGGTGTTAGCGTTGCAGCAGGTGCTGCGGCTAACAACTACGTCAACACCATCGCGGTAGAAGACGAACCGGCATACCCGGGCAACCTGGATCTGGAGCGTCGTATTCGTTCTGCCATCCGTTGGAACGCCGTGATGACCGTGTTGCGTGCTTCGAAAAAAGATCTGGATCTGGGCGGCCACATGGCTTCCTTCCAATCTTCCGCGACCTTCTATGAAGTCTGCTTTAACCACTTCTTCCGTGCTCGCAACGAGAAAGACGGCGGCGATCTGGTTTACTTCCAGGGCCACATCTCTCCGGGCGTTTATGCACGTGCCTTCCTTGAAGGCCGCCTGACCGAAGATCAAATGAACAACTTCCGTCAGGAAGTGCACGGTAAAGGCCTGTCCTCTTACCCGCATCCAAAACTGATGCCTGAATTCTGGCAGTTCCCGACCGTCTCCATGGGTCTGGGCCCAATCAGCGCCATCTACCAGGCCAAGTTCCTCAAATATCTGGAGCACCGTGGTCTGAAAGACACCTCTGGCCAGACCGTTTATGCCTTCCTGGGCGACGGCGAGATGGACGAACCGGAATCCAAAGGCGCGATCACCATCGCGACCCGTGAGAAGCTGGACAACCTGGTATTCGTCATCAACTGTAACCTGCAACGTCTGGATGGCCCGGTTACCGGCAACGGCAAGATCATCAACGAGCTGGAAGGCATCTTCGCAGGTGCTGGCTGGCAGGTGCTGAAAGTGATCTGGGGTGGTCGTTGGGATGAACTGCTGCGTAAAGACACCAGCGGCAAGCTGATCCAACTGATGAACGAAACTCTGGACGGCGACTACCAGACCTTCAAATCCAAAGACGGCGCTTACGTGCGTGAGCACTTCTTCGGCCGCTTCCCAGAAACCGCCGCGCTGGTCAAAGATATGACCGACGACGAGATCTGGGCGCTGAACCGTGGTGGTCACGATCCGAAGAAAGTCTTTGCTGCACTGAAAAAAGCGCAGGATACCCAAGGCAAACCAACCGTGATCCTGGCCCATACCATCAAAGGTTACGGCATGGGTGAGACTGCGGAAGGTAAAAACATCGCTCACCAGGTGAAGAAAATGAACATGGAAGGGGTTCACCACTTCCGCGATCGTTTCAATGTGCCAGTTGCCGATGCCGACATCGAAAAACTGCCATACATCACCTTCGAGAAAGAGTCCGAAGAGTACAAATATCTGCACGAACGTCGTCAGGCGCTGGCAGGCTATGTGCCAACCCGCATGCCGAAGTTCACCGAGAAGCTGGAAATGCCAGCTCTGGCAGACTTCAGCTCACTGCTGGAAGAGCAGAACAAAGAGATCTCTACCACCATCGCCTTTGTGCGTGCCCTGAACGTGATGTTGAAGAACAAGTCGATCAAAGATCGCCTGGTGCCAATCATCGCCGACGAAGCGCGTACCTTCGGTATGGAAGGTCTGTTCCGTCAGATCGGTATCTACAGCCCGAACGGCCAGCAATATACTCCGCAGGACCGTGAGCAGGTTGCTTACTACAAAGAAGACGAGAAAGGCCAGATCCTGCAGGAAGGTATCAACGAACTGGGCGCAGCCTCTTCCTGGTTGGCCGCAGCGACTTCCTACAGCACCAACGATCTGCCAATGATCCCGTTCTACATCTACTACTCCATGTTCGGTTTCCAACGTATCGGCGACCTGTGCTGGGCAGCGGGTGACCAACAGGCACGTGGCTTCCTGATCGGCGGGACTTCAGGTCGTACTACCCTGAACGGCGAAGGTCTGCAGCACGAAGATGGCCACAGCCACATTCAGTCTCTGACCATCCCTAACTGCATCTCCTACGATCCGGCTTACGCGTATGAAGTGGCAGTGATCATGCATGACGGTCTGGTTCGTATGTACGGTGACGCGCAAGAAAACGTCTACTACTACCTGACCACGCTGAACGAAAACTACCACATGCCAGCCATGCCACAGGGCGCAGAAGAAGGTATCCGTAAAGGTATCTATAAACTGGAAACCCTGGAAGGCAAGAAAGGCAAAGTACAGCTGCTGGGTTCCGGTTCGATCCTGCGTCACGTGCGTGAAGCTGCGCAGATCCTGGCGAACGACTACGGCGTGGGTTCCGACACCTACAGCGTAACCTCCTTCACCGAACTGGCGCGCGACGGTCAGGACTGTGAGCGTTGGAACATGCTGCACCCAACCGAAACCCCACGCGTGCCTTACATCGCTCAGGTGATGAACGAAGCGCCAGCGGTAGCGTCTACCGACTACATGAAACTGTTCGCCGAGCAGGTTCGTACTTTCGTGCCAGCCAGCGATTATCGCGTACTGGGTACTGACGGCTTCGGTCGTTCAGACAGCCGCGAAAACCTGCGTCACCACTTCGAAGTTGATGCTTCTTACGTGGTGGTTGCTGCTCTGGGTGAACTGGCTAAACGCGGTGAAATTGAAGCTTCTGTGGTCGCTGATGCGATTAAGAAATTCGACATCAACCCAGAAAAAGTTAACCCGCGTCTGGCCTAAGAGGTACTGAATAATGTCTATCGAAATCAAAGTACCGGACATCGGTGCAGATGAAGTTGAAATCACCGAGATCCTGGTGAAGGTTGGCGATAAGGTTGAAGTTGAACAATCGCTGATCACCGTGGAAGGCGACAAGGCCTCCATGGAAGTGCCTTCGCCACAGGCAGGCGTAGTGAAAGAGATCAAAGTGGCCGTCGGTGATAAAACCGAGACGGGCAAACTGCTGATGATCTTTGAAGCAGAAGGTGCGGCAGCCGCTGCACCAGCCGCCAAGGCAGAAGAAAAACCGGCCGCAGCTCCGGCCGCTGCCGCAGCCAAAGACGTTGCAGTACCGGACATCGGGGCTGACGAAGTTGAAGTCACCGAGATCCTGGTGAAGGTTGGCGATACCGTGACTGCCGAGCAGTCTCTGATCACCGTTGAAGGCGACAAGGCTTCAATGGAAGTGCCTGCACCGTTCGCCGGTACCGTCAAAGAGATCAAAATCAACACCGGCGATAAAGTGAAAACCGGTTCCCTGATTATGGTCTTCGAAGTGGCTGGCGCGGCTTCTGCTGCCCCTGCTGCTGCGGCTACCCAGGCGGCTCCGGCTGCTGCTCCTGCGGCAAGCGCGGCGAAAAACGTCGAAGTGCCAGACATTGGCGGCGACGAAGTAGAAGTGACCGAAGTGATGGTGAAAGTGGGCGATAAAGTTGCCGCTGAGCAGTCACTGATCACCGTTGAAGGTGACAAGGCTTCTATGGAAGTTCCGGCTCCGTTCGCGGGCACCGTGAAAGAGATCAAAATCGCTACCGGCGATAAAGTGAAAACCGGTTCTCTGATCATGGTCTTCGAAGTGGAAGGTGCTGCACCAGCCGCTGTGCCAGCTCAGAAAGCAGAAGCTGCCCCGGCTCCGGCCAAGCAAGAAGCCAAAGCTGCAGCTCCTGCTGCTGCCGCAGGTAAAGGCGAGTTTGCCGAGAACGACGCCTACGTGCACGCCACCCCGGTCATCCGCCGTCTGGCGCGTGAGTTCGGTGTAAACCTGGCGAAAGTGAAGGGCACGGGCCGTAAAGGCCGTATCCTGCGCGAAGACGTACAGACTTACGTGAAAGACGCGGTCAAACGCGCCGAAGCTGCCCCTGCCGCAACCGGTGGTGGTCTGCCAGGCATGCTGCCATGGCCGAAAGTGGACTTCAGCAAGTTTGGTGAGATCGAAGAAGTTGAACTGGGCCGCATCCAGAAAATCTCTGGTGCCAACCTGAGCCGCAACTGGGTGATGATCCCGCACGTGACTCACTTCGACAAAACCGATATCACCGATCTGGAAGCGTTCCGTAAGCTGCAGAACGACGAAGCTGCCAAGCGTAAGCTGGACGTGAAGTTCACCCCGGTAGTGTTCATCATGAAAGCCGTTGCTGCTGCTCTTGAGCAGATGCCACGCTTCAACAGCTCACTGTCCGAAGATGGCCAGAAGCTGACGCTGAAAAAGTACATCAACATCGGTGTGGCGGTAGATACGCCAAATGGTCTGGTGGTTCCGGTCTTCAAGGATGTGAACAAGAAGAGCATCACTGAACTGTCCCGTGAACTGATGGCGATCTCCAAGAAAGCTCGTGACGGCAAGCTGACCGCTGGCGAAATGCAGGGCGGTTGCTTCACCATCTCCAGCTTGGGTGGTATCGGGACAACTCACTTCGCGCCGATTGTTAACGCGCCGGAAGTGGCTATCCTCGGTGTCTCCAAGTCGGCGATTGAGCCAGTCTGGAACGGCAAAGAGTTCCTGCCGCGTCTGATGATGCCAATGTCGCTCTCCTTCGACCACCGTGTGATTGACGGTGCTGATGGTGCGCGCTTCATCACCATCATCAACAACATGCTGGCCGACATTCGCCGTCTGGTGATGTAATGAAAAAGGGCGCAGCATGCTGCGCCCTTAGTAATTCAGTAGCAGTTTTGTCGGGTTTTGCATGACTCGACAGAATTGTTGGGACACGGGTCACTCGAACACGCTTTGCAGATTATTAACAATTCTGTAAACTGCTCGCGGTGTATGCGTCCCGGTGGATGAAGGGCGTTATGAGATCGATTAGCAATAAAAATGACGTCTGACCCGCCGGACAAACAATTAAGAGGTCATGATGAGTACTGAAATTAAAACTCAGGTCGTGGTACTTGGGGCGGGCCCTGCAGGTTACTCTGCTGCTTTTCGTTGCGCTGACTTAGGTCTTGAAACCATTCTGGTTGAGCGTTACTCCACTCTGGGTGGTGTTTGCCTGAACGTAGGCTGTATCCCTTCCAAAGCGCTGTTGCACGTTGCCAAAGTGATCGAAGAAGCCAAAGCGTTGGCCGAACACGGCATCGTTTTCGGCGAGCCGAAAACCGACATCGACAAAGTGCGCGTCTGGAAAGAGAAAGTCATCAATCAGCTGACCGGTGGTCTGGCTGGCATGGCTAAAGGCCGTAAAGTTAAAGTCGTTAACGGTCTGGGCAAATTCACCGGTGCCAACACGCTGGTCGTTGAAGGCGAGAATGGTGCCACCACCATCAACTTCGACAATGCCATCATCGCCGCAGGTTCCCGTCCGATCCAACTGCCATTTATTCCTCATGAAGATCCACGCGTGTGGGATTCCACCGATGCACTGGCGCTGAAAACCGTTCCAGAGCGTTTGCTGGTTATGGGCGGTGGTATCATCGGCCTGGAAATGGGCACCGTATACCATGCTCTGGGTTCAAAAATCGACGTGGTTGAAATGTTTGACCAGGTGATCCCGGCAGCAGACAAAGACGTGGTGAAAGTCTTTACCAAGCGTATCAGCAAGCAGTTCAACCTGATGCTGGAAACCAAAGTGACCGCGGTAGAAGCCAAAGAAGACGGCATCTACGTTACGATGGAAGGTAAAAAAGCCCCTGCGGAACCACAGCGTTACGACGCGGTGCTGGTGGCGATCGGCCGTGTACCTAACGGTAAACTGCTGGACGCTGGCCAAGCCGGTGTTGAGGTTGACGATCGTGGCTTTATCCACGTCGACAAACAGCTGCGTACCAACGTGCCGCACATCTTCGCGATTGGTGACATCGTCGGTCAACCGATGCTGGCGCACAAAGGCGTGCATGAAGGCCACGTAGCCGCTGAAGTTATCGCCGGTATGAAGCACTACTTCGACCCGAAAGTGATCCCATCTATCGCTTACACCGAGCCAGAAGTCGCATGGGTAGGTTTGACCGAGAAAGAAGCCAAAGAGAAAGGCATCAGCTATGAAACTTCCACCTTCCCGTGGGCAGCTTCAGGCCGTGCTATCGCTTCTGACTGTGCAGACGGTATGACCAAACTGATCTTCGACAAAGAAACTCACCGTATCATCGGTGGTGCTATTGTCGGCACCAACGGCGGCGAGCTGCTGGGTGAGATCGGTCTGGCTATCGAGATGGGTTGTGACGCAGAAGATATCGCGCTGACCATCCACGCTCACCCGACCTTGCACGAATCCGTAGGCCTGGCAGCAGAGATCTACGAAGGTAGCATCACCGATCTGCCAAACCCGAAAGCCAAGAAGAAGTAATTTCTGCGGTTTGAAGGTCGATAAGCGGCTCCTGTAAAGGGGCCGTTTTTATTGGCGGCTGCGCCCGTTACGCCGCATCCCAATGGTGGATTTTTTAACCAAATTTACGCACAATGGCTTTGTTCATCAGCGCTTGTATCGTTCTTTAACGATATAAGAAATCCGTTCGGTGCCTGCTAACACCGCCCGGATACAAAAGAACCGTCTTTATGGCGGTTTTTTTGTGCCTGGCGTTCACCAATTTTCCCCAATTCCATCGATAACCATTGTAAAAGTATGGACGTTATGTTGTGCTCATCTGGCTGATTATGCGTTTGTGCCGTCACCAACCCGAGCCCGTCCCGTCTGCTTTGCAGCCGATTACGCTGCGGTCAACGATTCAGCAAAGATTTAATGTTGCTTTTATGTGAACGAATTAACAACCGATTCAAATCCTGATATGCTGGCTGGGCGGAACCGGGCACTGTACCTTACTTACAGTCCAGGATATCGACAGCAGTGCCCCGTCAAATATCGCCGTGCGCTAAACCCGGTTTGAATATAAAACGCCAGGCACAATAAATGACAATGAGAGCGAGGAGAAAGTCGTGCTAGAAGAATACCGTAAGCACGTGGCCGAGCGTGCTGCAGAGGGCATCGTCCCTAAGCCATTAGATGCGACACAAATGGCAGCGCTGGTTGAATCATTAAAAAATCCGCCAAAAGGCGAAGAAGAATTTCTGTTAGACCTGCTGATTAACCGTGTACCACCGGGCGTCGACGAAGCCGCCTATGTCAAAGCAGGTTTTCTGGCAGCCGTCGCCAAAGGCGAAGCCACTTCCCCCCTGGTTACCCCCGAAAAAGCTATTGAATTGCTAGGCACCATGCAGGGCGGTTACAACATTCATCCGCTGATCGATGCGTTGGATAACGAAAAGCTGGCACCGATCGCTGCCAAGGCGCTTTCCCATACGCTGCTGATGTTTGATAACTTCTACGACGTAGAAGAAAAAGCCAAAGCCGGTAACCCGCACGCCAAGCAGATCATGCAGTCCTGGGCCGATGCCGAATGGTATCTGTCACGTTCACCGTTGGCGGAAAAGATCACCGTAACCGTGTTCAAAGTGACTGGTGAAACCAACACCGACGATCTGTCACCGGCGCCGGATGCCTGGTCACGTCCAGATATCCCACTGCATGCTTTGGCCATGCTCAAGAGCGAACGTGAAGGCATCTTCCCGGATCAGCCGGGTAGTGTTGGCCCGATCAAGCAGATTGAAGAACTGAACAAGAAAGGTTTCCCGCTGGCCTACGTCGGTGACGTAGTCGGTACCGGTTCTTCCCGTAAGTCCGCCACCAACTCGGTGCTGTGGTTTATGGGCGACGACATCCCTTACGTGCCGAACAAGCGCGGTGGCGGTGTGGTGCTGGGCGGCAAGATTGCGCCAATCTTCTTCAACACGATGGAAGATGCCGGTGCATTGCCGATCGAAGTGGACGTCTCCGACCTGAATATGGGCGATGTGATCGACATCTTCCCGTACAAAGGCGAAGTGCGTAATCATGAAACCGGTGAACTGGTTGCCAATTTCGAGCTGAAAACCGATGTGCTGTTGGATGAAGTACGTGCCGGTGGCCGTATTCCTCTGATTATCGGCCGTGGCCTGACTACCAAGGCGCGTGAAGCGCTGGGCCTGCCGCACAGCGAAGTGTTCCGTATTGCCAAGCCGATTGCGGCTAGCAACAAGGGCTTCTCACTGGCACAGAAAATGGTTGGTCGTGCCTGTGGCGTTGCCGGTGTTCGCCCTGGCGAATATTGCGAACCTAAGATGACCTCGGTCGGTTCACAAGATACCACCGGCCCGATGACCCGTGACGAGCTGAAAGATCTGGCTTGCCTGGGCTTCTCTGCCGATCTGGTGATGCAGTCGTTCTGTCATACTGCCGCGTACCCGAAACCGGTGGATGTGACGACTCACCATACGCTGCCGGATTTCATCATGAACCGTGGTGGTGTTTCGCTACGCCCTGGCGATGGAGTGATCCACTCCTGGCTGAACCGCATGCTGCTGCCGGATACCGTCGGTACCGGTGGTGACTCCCACACCCGCTTCCCGATCGGCATTTCCTTCCCGGCCGGTTCTGGTTTGGTGGCTTTTGCTGCTGCGACCGGCGTGATGCCGCTGGATATGCCTGAGTCAGTGTTGGTGCGTTTCAAGGGCAAAATGCAGCCTGGTATCACCCTGCGTGACCTAGTGCATGCCATCCCTTACTACGCGATCCAACAGGGTCTGTTGACCGTAGAGAAGAAGGGCAAGAAGAACATCTTCTCTGGCCGCATTCTGGAGATCGAAGGTCTGCCGGAACTGAAAGTCGAGCAGGCGTTTGAACTGACCGATGCTTCGGCAGAACGTTCCGCCGCCGGTTGCACCATCAAACTGGATCAGGCACCGATCGGCGAATATCTCAGCTCTAATATCGTGCTGCTGAAGTGGATGATCTCCGAAGGTTATGGCGATCGCCGTACCTTGGAACGTCGTATTCAGGGCATGGAAAAATGGCTGGCGGATCCACAGTTGCTGGAAGGCGATGCGGATGCAGAATATGCCGCCGTGATCGAAATCGATCTGGCCGATATCAAGGAACCTATCCTGTGTGCGCCGAACGATCCAGATGACGCGCGCCTGCTGTCCGATGTGGCTAACAGCAAGATCGATGAAGTATTTATCGGTTCCTGCATGACCAACATCGGTCACTTCCGTGCGGCGGGTAAACTGTTGGATCAGCATAAAGGCCAACTGCCAACTCGCCTGTGGGTGGCTCCGCCAACCAAAATGGATGCAGCCCAGTTGACCGAAGAAGGCTACTACAGCGTCTTTGGCAAGAGCGGGGCACGTATCGAAATTCCTGGTTGTTCACTGTGTATGGGTAACCAGGCACGCGTGGCGGATGGTGCGACCGTGGTATCCACGTCAACCCGTAACTTCCCGAACCGTCTGGGTACCGGTGCCAACGTTTATCTGGCGTCCGCAGAGCTGGCGGCGGTAGCTTCCCTGCTGGGTCGCCTGCCAACCCCAGATGAATACCAGACCTATATGGCGCAGGTCGACAAGACGGCGGCGGATACCTATCGCTACCTGAACTTCGACCAGTTGACCCAGTACACGGAAAAAGCCGACGGTGTGATTTTCCAGACCGCAGTGTAATTCGTTACTGAGTTGGCATCATCACGGGGAGCCTTTGGGTTCCCCGTTTTTTTGTGATCGCATCCCACTTCTGGCGAAATTAACCGATTGATTAATATTAACTAAATAGAATTGTTACTCTCAGGCTAACAAACCCGCTGCCTGCTTGATTGATGGTCCTCTCCTAGACTCTTACTCTACCCCTACTGAACAGAACCAAGTAAACCCAGGAGGTTGAGGTATGTCGCTTCATCAAAGCCCCACACGCGTTTGGGATACCCGGCGGCAGGAAAAAAAACGCCGCATCGCAAGTGTGCAAGGGCAGTCGCAGGGCAAAGTGATCCCCACTGCCGATCTGACCAGCGTGTTGGAAAAGCTGCTGGTTTCTGGCGATCGGGTGGTGCTTGAAGGCAATAACCAGAAGCAGGCCGATTTTCTCTCTCGTATGCTCGCCGAGGTCAACCCAGCCAAGGTCCACGATCTGCATATGATCATGCCAAGCGTTGGCCGTGCCGAGCATCTGGATATTTTTGAGAAGGGCATCGCCCGCAAGCTGGACTTTGCCTTCTCAGGCACCCAAAGCTTACGTATTTCTCAATTGCTGGAAGATGGGCAGCTAGAAATCGGCGCCATCCACACCTATATCGAACTCTATTCCCGCCTGTATGTCGATCTGGTGCCGAACGTGGCGTTAGTGGCCGGGTTCAAGGCTGACCGCCACGGCAATCTGTACACCGGGCCAAGCACCGAGGATACCCCGGCACTGGTGGAAGCCGCTGCGTTCAAAGACGGTATCGTCATCGCACAGGTTAACGAGCTGGTCGATGATGAAACCGACCTGCCAAGGGTCGATATCCCCGGTTCCTGGATCGACTTTGTGGTCGTCGCTGACAAGCCGTTCTTCATTGAGCCGCTGTTTACCCGCGACCCGCGCCTGATCAAGCCGGTGCATGTGTTGATGGGGATGATGGCGATTAAAGGCATCTACGCCAAACACCAGGTGCAATCGCTGAACCACGGCATCGGTTTTAACACCGCCGCCATCGAGTTGCTGTTACCTACCTACGGTGAGCAACTAGGCCTGAAAGGCAAAATCTGTAAGCACTGGACCCTGAACCCACATCCGACCCTGATCCCGGCAATCGAAAGCGGTTGGGTAGAAACCGTGCACTGCTTTGGGGGTGAGCTGGGGATGGAAAACTACATCGCAGCTCGCCCGGATATCTTCTTCACCGGTAGCGATGGCTCCATGCGTTCTAACCGGGCGTTCTGTCAGATGGCTGGCCAGTACGCCGTCGATATGTTTATCGGCTCCACCTTGCAGATCGATGGAATGGCTCATTCCTCGACCGTGACGCGTGGTCGTCTCTCTGGTTTTGGCGGTGCGCCGAACATGGGGCATGACCCACATGGTCGTCGTCATGCGACACCGGCCTGGCTGGATATGATCGAAGAGCCGGATCCATTGGCCCGTGGCCGCAAGCTGGTGGTGCAGATGGTGGAAACCTTTCAGGCTGGAGCCAAACCGACCTTCGTTGAAAAACTTGATGCCGTCGATGTGGCGCAAGAGTCGAGTATGCCGTTGGCACCGGTGATGATTTACGGCGATGACGTGACCCACGTTCTGACCGAAGAGGGGATCGCTTATCTGTATCGAGCACGCTCTCTGGAAGAACGCCGTGCGATGGTGGCGGCGGTAGCGGGTATTACCGATATCGGGCTGGGCGTGGACGCTAAACGTGTGGCTGAGCTGCGCCGTGAAGGCAAAGTGGTGTTCCCGGAAGATCTCGATATTCGCCGCACCGATGCTTCGCGTTCTTTATTGGCCGCAGGCAGCGTCGCGGATCTGGTCGAGTGGTCCGACGGTCTGTACAACCCGCCAGCTAAATTCCGGAGCTGGTAATGAAACTTTCCCGCTGTTTGAACGCCTCTGATGCGGATGTTGTTGCCGCACGGCTGGCAGAGTTTGCCACGCAGGCGCTGGTGGATGAGGCTCGCCTTAGCCCGAAACCGGGGCTGGTGGATGCCCGAGGTTCTGGTGCACATCAGGATCTGACGCTGGCGTTGATGGAGCGTTCAGCCAACAGCCTGAAGCCCGTCTTCCACCGTTTGGCGATTGCCGGTTGGCAGCGCCCGGCAGACAGCGCGTTACGCCAGGAAGTGGGCCGGATTGGCCGAGAAGGCGAACAGGTGATGATGGCTGCCACCGCCGGTGTTAATACGCATCGTGGCGCGATCTGGGCGCTGGGCCTGCTGGTGACGGCGGTGGCGATGCAAGGTGGTCACGCAACGCCATCCGGCAGTTGCGCATTGGCCGCCCAGTTGGCGCAGTTAGCGGATCACGCCAGCCCTAAGGTGTTCAGCAAGGGCTTGCGCGCCACTCAACGCTATCAGGTCCCCGGCGCGCGGGAAGAGGCTCAACAGGGTTTTCCACATGTGATGCAACGGGCGCTGCCACAACTGTGGCGCAGCAGGAGCCTGGGGGCGAGCGAACCCGCCGCACAGATTGATGCCTTGATGGCCATCATGACCACCCTGAGCGATACCTGTGTGTTGTCGCGCGGTGGCTTAACGGCGCTGAACGCGATGCAGCAGGGGGCCGCCGAGGTACTGCATGCCGGAGGATATCAGCATCCGGCAGGGCAGGCGGCGTTGGCCAAACTGGAACAACGGCTATTGGCGAGTAACGCTTCACCCGGTGGCGCGGCCGATTTGCTGGCTGCGGCGCTGTTCCTCGATCGGGCTACGGCCCGCTGAATAATCAATCCAGAGGATGTTATGGAACATATCGATTTGAGTTATCCGGCCAGCATGACGCTGCCGGGTAAGGCACTAACCGGCGTCGTTGGCTCCGGTGACATGGAGGCGCTGTTTGAGCCTGCGACTGATGGCACTCTGACAGTAACGATCAAAACTTCCGTAGACGGTAGCCGGCAGCGTTGGCAGCACCTGTTTGAACGCCTGGCTTCATTGCGTGATTTACCTGCCGGGCGCTTGGAGATTAACGACTTCGGCGCTACGCCTGGGGTGGCTCGGCTGCGTATCGAACAGGTATTTGAGGAGGCCGCTCATGCGTGATGACATCAGCTTTATCGAACTTAGTGCCCGTGAACGTGCCCGCAATCTGCTGGACAGCGGCAGCTTCCGTGAACTGTTGGGGCCATTTGAGCGCATTACTTCACCTTGGTTGGAACCACAGGGTATCGTCACCCAGGCCGATGACGGCATGGTGGTCGCCAAAGGCACCATTGACGGTAGACCGGCGGTGGTCGTGGCGGTAGAAGGGGCGTTTCAGGGTGGCAGCATGGGGGAAGTCTCCGGTGCCAAGATGGCCGCAGCCCTGGAACTGGCGGCAGAAGATAACCGCAACGGTATTGCGACCCAAGCCGTATTGCTGCTGGAAACTGGCGGCGTGCGCCTGCAAGAAGCCAACCTGGGGCTGGCGGCGATTGCGGATATTCATGCGGCGATTGTCGATCTGCGCCGTTATACCCCGGTGGTAGGCATTATTGCCGGTACCGTCGGCTGCTTTGGCGGGATGTCGATTGCGGCAGCATTATGCAGCTATCTGATCGTCACCCGTGAAGCGCGGCTGGGATTGAATGGCCCACAGGTGATTGAGCAAGAAGCCGGTATCGAAGAATACGATTCCCGCGATCGGCCTTTCATCTGGAGCATGACCGGTGGTGACGTGCGTTATCGCAGCGGCTTTGTCGATGAAGAAGTGCCAGATGCGCTGCATGCGGTTAAAACGGCGATGACAGACTGCCTGCAACGTGGCGTACCTGCTCAGCACCGTTCCGATAATTATCAATATTACTTGCCGAAACTGTCGCAGTTTGACACCCGCCAACAGGCGGATGCGGCAGTCATTGCTCAACTGTTTGCTGCGGAGGGTCGGGTATGAGTGCGTCATCATCAAGCCGTGGAGAGTATTGGTTCTCTTTACTGACGGCGGGTGCCGAACAGCGCCAAGGACAGTGTGCCTCGATCCGGGTCGCCGACGGGGAACTTGAAGGCCAACCGGCGCGTTTTATCGCCGTGGTGCCGGATGCGAATAACCATTATCCACGGGCCGCACGCGGTGAGGTGGGTTTGCTGGAAGGCTGGACGTTGGCTCAGGTCGTCAGTGAAGCCGTAGCGGCTGACGTTGGTAAAGCGCAAAAGCGTGCCATCGTAGCGGTGATCGATGTGCCAAGCCAGGCCTATGGCCGCCGGGAAGAAGCCTTTGGTATTCATCAGGCGCTGGCCGGTGCGGCCGGGGCTTATGCCAAGGCTCGGCTGGCTGGCCATCCGGTGATTGGTCTCATCGTCGGTAAGGCCATGTCGGGTGCCTTCCTGGCACACGGCTATCAGGCCAATCGTTTGATCGCTTTCAACGATGCTGGCGTGATGATCCATGCGATGGGTAAAGAGTCTGCCGCTCGCATCACGCTGCGTTCTGTGGAGGCGTTAGAGAAGCTGGCAGCAACCATTCCACCGATGGCCTATGACATTGAGCATTACAGCTCGCTGGGTCTGCTGGAACAACTGCTGGATATCCGCGACCCGCTGCATGCCACTGAGCAGGAGCTTCATCTGGTACGCCACGCGGTGATCCAGGCGATCGCTAAAACCCGCAGTGAAGGGGTAGGTTTAACTAACCGCCTGGGGGCAGACAACCGCCACAGTTCTGCACTGGTGCGTGAACGTATGCGCGCAGAGTGGTAATGCCACGCCAGCCATTTTTACGTCAGAGTTCAGGATATTAACAACACCCGCCGGGCTATGCGTTCCAGCCCGGCACATAGCAACACCTGCAAATAAAAATATAACTAATACCATCGCACCTGATCTGACTGATTTTTTCTTTTTAACAGGTGATTTATGACATACGTAATTATTCATGCTTTGGCACCGATTTTCGTCATTATGCTGCTGGGCTTTTTTGCCGGTAAGGCAAAAATGGTCGATAACCAGAACGTCTCGTTACTCAACATCTTCGTGATGGATTTTGCCCTGCCTGCGGCCCTGTTTGGTGCCACCGTACAAACGCCTTGGGCGGGGATCGTGGAGCAGTCGCCGCTGATCGTGGTGTTAGTGCTGGCGATGTGGATCACCTATGCGGCGATCTATTTCATCTGTACCAAGATCTTCCATAAGTCTCCGCAGGATGCTGCGGTACTGACGCTCACCGTTGCGCTACCCAACTATGCCGCGCTAGGCCTTCCGATCCTCGGCAGCGTGTTGGGGGAAACACCGGGAACCTCGTTGTCCGTGGCGGTTGCTATCGCCTGCGGTTCGGTACTGATGACGCCGTTCTGCCTGCTGATCCTCGAGCGCGAAAAGGCTCGTGCAGCCGGTGCGGCTCAAGGTTCTTCCCTCGGCATGTTGCCAGTGCTGATGTGGCGTTCGGTGAAAAAACCTATCGTCTGGGGGCCGCTGCTTGGGGTGGTGCTGTCGGCCATAGGTATCCATATGCCTGAAATGGTGCTGGCGGCAATCAAACCGCTTGGCCTGTCAGCCACGGCGACGGCGCTGTTCCTGACCGGGGTGATCCTGTCCGCCCGTAAGCTACAGATCAACGGCTCGGTGATCCTGTCGAGCGTGACCAAACTGTTGATCCAACCGTTTATTGCCTGGGGGCTGGTGTTGGCACTGGGCCTGCACGGTAGTGTGGCTATCACCGCTATTTTGATGATTGCGCTTTCCGCCGGTTTCTTCGGGATCGTCTTCGGTAACCGTTTTGGCGTGCAGTCGCCGGATGCCGAAGCCACGTTACTGATCAGTTCCGTGTTGTGTATCATTACCTTACCGCTGTTTATCACCCTGACCTCAGGGATGTAACTGGAGAAGCCGATGATTCGCCCGCATGACCTGATTTGGATTAATGACCGTGCTGCCCTTGGCGCCAACGAGGCGTTGCCGGAATGGGTTAGCCAACAGTGGCGTACCTCGTTACCGTTGGTGGTACGGCGGGATCTGCAAGAGGGCGGGCGAATACCGGTTGGTATCCGAGGTATGAAACGCAGCCAGCGCGCTGCGGCCTGGGTGAGCGAAGAGGCTATCCGGCGCATCGTGACGCCGGAGTCTTTAGTGAGTGAACCCGTTGCGTTGCTGCACTCGACTTTTGTTTCCCAACAGCCGGTGCAGGCGCTCATTATGCTGGCTCAGCGGCCTTGGCCGTGGGCCTGGGGCGTAACCGGCAGCTGTGGTTATGCGCTGGCGACCGAAATTCCGGTAATGCACGCCGACAGCGATCTGGATCTGGTGGTTCGCTGTCCGCAGCCAGCCATCCTAGATGATTTGCAGCGGCTGGCAATGTGGTTGCAGGCTCTGCCTTGTCGAGCCGATGCCCAGATAGAGACGCCGTTGGGCGGGTTTGCCCTGAGTGAATGGCTACGGGATGGCCGAGCGATGCTGAAAACCGCCGCTGGCCCGCGATTAACGAGGGAGCCGTGGGCCAGTTCTCAGGAGGACTGATGAAGATTTTATTTACCTTTCCCGGGCAAGGGCCGCAGGTGCCGCAAATGCTGCACCAACTGCCGGCCAACGAAACGACCCGGCAGCTGTTAAGCGCAGCCAGCGCCGTGCTGGGGCAGGATGTCCTGACACTGGATAACGCCGCAGCTTTAGAGAAAACCCGTGCGGTACAGCTATGTTTGCTGATCGCCGGTGTCGCCTACGCGCGGGAACTACAGCAGCAGGGGATCGCGGCAGATTTTGTCAGTGGATTATCCATCGGCGCTTTTCCGGCTGCGGTGATCGCCGGGGCGTTGACATTTTCTGATGCCGTGCGGCTGGTGGCGTTGCGTGGTCAGCTAATGGAAGAGGCTTATCCGGCAGGATACGGGTTGGCGGCGATTGTCGGTTTGCCGTTGCGCCGGGTAGAAATGCTGATCGCGCAGGTGAACAGCAATGAGTCGCCGGTCTATCTGGCCAATATCAATGCCGAAGACCAACTGGTGATTGCGGGGAGCGAAGCCGCGATGGCGCAGGTCATGGCGCTGGCAAAAGCCGCAGGGGCGGCCAAGACGCAGCGATTGGCGGTAAGCGTCCCTTCCCACTGCGCCCTGCTGGTACAACCGGCTGAGAAGCTGGCACAGGCCATGAAACAGGTCAGCCTCAACCGGCCCAAGATTGCTTATCTCAGTGGCAGCACTGGGCGCGTGTTGTGGCAGCCAGAACGGATTGCCGACGATTTGGCCTTTAATATGGCGCGCACCGTACGCTGGCATGAGGCGATGGTGGCGGCCTATGAACGGGAAGTCCGTCTGGCGATCGAGATGCCACCGGGCGCGGTATTGACGGGATTGACCAAAAAAGTGATGGAACAGGGGGAAGCGCTGTCCCGCTGTCAGCTAGGTCTGAAAGCGGTATGCGGCATAGTCGCCAAGTATCAGCGCGATTGATGCCCCTCACCCCAACCCTCTCCCCAAAAAGGAGAGGGGGCCAGTTCAACGTCATTGGCAGCTAATGTGGCAGTACGTAGGGGCGCTGCATGCTGCGCTCGAAAGTGGCACGTTCAGTCCCCCAGTGGGAGAGGGTTAGGGTGAGGGGAGGCGGCTAGCTTTAACCGCGAGCATACATCCGCCCTTCCGCCGTCAATGCCAATAGATTCGGATCCTGCTGCTGATTGCGGTTGAACACCAGCGCGATGGTCTGGCGCATCTGGTACTGTTCGCACAGTGGCAGTAATTGCAGCGTGTGCTCATACATCTTCTTCATCCGCCCTGGCACCAGCGTATAGCCTACACCGGCCTGTACCAGGCTGAGCATAGAGAAAATATCGTTCACCCGGGTGACGATTTCCGGCTCAAAACCGGCGATCTGAAACGCTTCGCTAAAACCGTGGTAAGTGGCAAAACCTTCGGTCAAGGAAACAAACTTCTGGCTGCGGAAGTCTTGCAGATCTGCCGTGCCATTGCTGTTTAGCGCCGATGCTGCCGGTGCGGCAAGATAGATATCATCCTCGAATAGCGGCAGGATCTCAAAGCGCAGTGGATCGATCTGGCTGTCCGAAACCGAAATCAGAATGGCATCCAGCAGTTGATTCTCCAACTGGGCCAGCAGATCCTCATTCGATCCCATTGTCAGGCTGATCTCCATGGCAGGGCGACGTACCTTCAGCCCCATGATCAACCGTGGAATGGTTTCCAGCGTGAGGGAGTAGAGCGTGCCGATGCGCATGCGTTGCTGGCCAAATCCCGCCTTCAGCCGAGTTTCTTCGATGCCTTTGTAAGTCAGATCCACAATATCGCGAGCGTATTCTGCCAGCGTTTGCGCTGCGGGCAGCGGCAGCAGGTTACGCCCTTTATGGATAAACAGCGGACAGCGGAAACCCTCTTCCAGGGTATGCAGCGCCCGATGCACGCTAACGCTGCTCAAACCCAGCTGTTCTGCGGCCCGGGCAATATTTTCCTTCTCCATAAACGCCAGAAAGATTTCCAATTTTTTCAGGGTGATTTCGCTGTCGATCATCGGCTCAGGCTTGGTTGCGGGGAAATGAAGCTCATGATAGCAAGGATCCCGCACCGATAGCAGGCCATGAGAGCCTTCCCAAGCCCAGGGGTAAACCGTTATATTGCGCCGCAGTTTATTTGGCCCAATCGATCAACTTTGCGAGCGCCCGCTGAGATAGTGGCGAATTAAGGGTTACACTTATAAAAAAGCTCAGGAGGGCATGCTATGGATTACGAATTTCTGCGTGACGTAACCGGTCAGGTGGTGGTCAGATTTTCGATGGGGCATGAGGCCATCGGCCATTGGATCAATGAAGAGCTCAAGGGTGATTTTAATCTGCTGGATCGCATCGAAGCCGGTGCGGCAGGGGTTAAGGGCAGTGAGCGCCAGTGGCAGTTGGAAGGCCACGAATACACGTTGCTGATGGACGGAGAAGAGGTGATGATCCGCGCCAACCAGTTAGAGTTTGAAGGCGACGAAATGGAAGAGGGGATGAACTACTATGACGAAGAGAGTCTCTCTTTCTGCGGTATCGAAGATTTCCTGACGGTACTGAAGGCCTATCGCACCTTTATGCTGAACTACTGATTTTCCAACGGGCGCGGCATGCAGCGCCCCTGCATAGTGAGTCTCAGGCGGTCGATTTCCGGCCGCCTCCCTCCCTGCTGTAATGACCAAATAAAATAATCATGTTACTGATTTTTTAATCTGCGACACAGCGCGCATTTGTTATATTTTTGATTTAATATAGTCATTTTGATTAAAATAAATCAAAGCGACGAGGGTAGGATGAAAATTAAGGCGGCAATAGAGAAAATCCCTGGGGGGATGATGGTCGTCCCACTGGTGCTTGGCGCAATGATCAACACCTTTGCTCCACAGGCGCTGGAGGTGGGGGGCTTTACCACAGCATTGTTCAAAAACGGCGCGGCTCCGTTGATCGGGGCCTTCCTACTGTGCATGGGGGCCGGGATCCATATCAAGGCTGCGCCTAAATCGCTGCTGATTGGCGGCGGGATCACTTTTACCAAATTTGTTGTGGCAGTGGCTCTAGGATTTGGCGTCGAGAAAATGTTTGGCGCCGATGGTATCTGGGGGCTTTCCTCTGTGGCGATTATTGCCGCAATGAGCAACACCAACGGCGGATTATATGCTGCACTAGCCGGGGAGTTTGGTACGGAGAATGAAGTAGGTGCAACTCCTCTGATGTCGCTGAGTGACGGCCCGATCCTGACGATGATCGCGCTGGGTGCGGCAGGTATGGCAAACATTCCGGTGATGTCGATTGTGGTGGTGTTGATCCCAATGCTGATTGGCATGCTGTTGGGTAATCTGGACCCTCAGATGCGTGAGTTCCTCACCAAGGGCGGCCCACTGTTGATCCCATTCTTTGCGTTTGCACTGGGGGCCAACATTGATTTGGCCATGCTGCTCAAAGGCGGCTTGGCAGGCATTCTGTTAGGAGTGCTGACTACCCTGTTCGGCGGTTTCTTCAATATCAAGGCCGATCGTTTACTGGGCGGTACGGGTATCGCCGGTGCGGCTGCTTCCAGTACGGCAGGTAACGCGGTGGCGACACCGTTGGCGATTTCTCAGGCCGATCCCGCCTTGGCCGAAGTGGTGGCGGTGGCTACGCCACTGGTCGCGACATCGGTCATTGTGACCGCACTATTGACGCCGATGCTGACCTCATGGGTAGCAAAACGCAATCAGCAACGAACCAAGGCTGTGGTTGGGGAGGAACTGCCATGAAGATGATCGTGATTGCCGATGACTTTACCGGTGCCAATGATACCGGTGTGCAACTGGCGAAAAAGGGAGCACGTACCGATGTGGTGCTCAACGAGCTGCCGCACTCTACCCGGCGCACGGATGTGTTGGTGCTCAACACTGAGAGCCGGGCATTATCTCCAGAAATGGCAAAGGAAAAGGTGAGCGAAGCCCTGAAGCCTTACTGTCAAAGCGAGACGCCGCCTCTGGTGTATAAAAAGATCGACTCGACCTTTCGCGGCAACGTGGGGACGGAGGTCGAGGCGGCGATTGTCGCCAGCTGTGCGCAATTGGCTATCGTTGCCGCCGCCATCCCCGCAGCGGGTCGGGTAACGCTCAATGGCGAATGCCGGGTTCACGGCATACCGTTGGTGGAAACTGAGTTTGCCAGCGATCCGAAAACGCCGATCGTCTCTTCTCATATCAAGACGTTGATTGGCTTGCAGACCGCCTATCCGATCCACGAGCTGGATTTGCAGATAGTACGCAGCGGTAAGCTAGGCAGCGAATTATCTCACCTGAGTCAGGCCAGGCCAGCGATCGTGGTCGTGGATGCCGAAACCGATGGTGATTTGGCACAGTTGGCGCAGGCAATCCAGCAACTCAACTGCCGTTATTTGCTGGTGGGCGCGGCGGGGTTGGCAAATGCACTGCCAGCCAGCAGCTATCTGGCGGCTCGCCAGCGTCTGCCTGTGCTG
The DNA here is from genome assembly GCF_000633355.1 of Serratia sp. H1w. GTDB lineage: Bacteria > Pseudomonadota > Gammaproteobacteria > Enterobacterales > Enterobacteriaceae > Chania. Next base: position 6,664 of record NZ_AYMQ01000125.1, on the reverse strand, counting down.
GTGGTGGCCGGTTCGATGAGTGAGGCTACTCGGCAGCAGATTGTGTTTGCCGCAGAAGAAAAGTCGCTCGGCATTCTGGATATTGATGTCGAAGGCTTGTTACAGCCTGACAGCCAGCCTGCGGTAGATGACATTATCCGCCAGGCGGCCTGCGTGCTACGCGATCGGCAACACTGCGTGTTACGCACCTGTCGGGATGCCGATGCCCGCCAGATGATCGATACGCTGTGTGAAAAGTATGATCTCTCGCGCCAGCAGTTAGGCGACAAAATCAGCCAGACGCTGGGTACGATCACCTTATCGATCATCAATCAGGCCCAGATTGGCGGTTTGTTCCTGACCGGAGGCGATATCGCCATTGCCGTCGCCAGAGCGTTAGGCGCGGAAGGCTATCGGATCACCAGTGAAGTGGTGCCTTGTGTACCTTGCGGAACGTTCGTCAACAGTGAGATCGACGATCTGCCGGTGATCACCAAGGCCGGCGGATTTGGCAGCGCGTCAACGCTGCGGGATGCACTTTATTATATTGAGGAGATGTACAGTGGCAAATAACACGATTGCGGTCACCATGGGCGATCCGGCAGGCATCGGGCCAGAGATTATCATCAAGGCGCTGTCTGAAGGCGAGCTGGCGGGAACGCCGGCGGTCGTGGTGGGCTGTCTGCAAACGTTGCAACGTATACAGGCATTGGGGATCGTGCCAAAAGTGGAGTTGAGGCCGATCCAGCAAGTTTCGGAGGCACGCTTTACGCCCGGTATTATCAACGTCATTGATGAACCGCTGGAGGACCCCGCAGCGCTGACACCAGGGAAAGTGCAGGCACAGGCGGGCGATCTGGCTTACCGATGCGTAAAGCGTGCCACCGAACTGGCCATGGCAGGTGAGGTCATGGCCATTGCTACCGCGCCGTTGAACAAGGAGGCGCTGCATCTGGCCGGGCATCTGTACCCAGGCCATACGGAGCTGCTGGCAACGCTGACCAACAGCCGCGATTACGCCATGGTGCTTTATACCGACAAGCTGAAGGTGATCCATGTCTCTACCCACATCGCTTTGCGTAAATTCCTCGACACGCTGAGTGCCGAACGGATTGAAACTGTGGTGACGATGGCGGACACTTTCCTCAAACGCGTTGGTTTTAAACAGCCAAGGATCGCGGTGGCCGGGGTTAACCCCCATGCGGGTGAAAATGGCCTGTTTGGCGACGAAGAGATCAACATCGTCAGCCCGGCGATTGCGGCAGTGAAACAACGTGGTATTGATGTGACTGGCCCATGCCCACCGGATACCGTGTTCTTGCAGGCCTACGAGGGGCATTACGATATGGTGGTCGCCATGTATCACGATCAGGGGCATATCCCGCTCAAGCTGCTGGGCTTCTATGATGGGGTTAACATCACGGCAGGCCTGCCGTTTATCCGGACTTCTGCCGACCATGGCACCGCGTTTGATATTGCCTGGACAGGTAAAGCCAAGTCTGAGAGCATGGCTATCTCGATTCAATTAGCCACTCAGTTGGCGTGATAGCGCGGACGTCATGAAGCCACAAACTCGCCAGGATCAGATTCTGGAATACCTCAAAGCCCATAATCTGGTCACTGTTGAGCAATTGGTCAGCGCTATCGATGCTTCTCCTGCTACCATCCGGCGTGATTTGATCAAGCTGGATGAGCAGGGGATCATTAACCGCAGCCATGGCGGCGTGGCCCTCAACCGTTTTATCCCCGCACAACCCACCACCAATGAAAAGCAGCTGCGAAACCCGCAGGAGAAACGCGCGATCGCCCAGTATGCTGCCACTATGGTTAAAGCCGGGGATGCAGTCGTGCTGGATGCAGGCACCACCATGCTGGAATTGGCGCGGCACTTGACCCATCTCCCGCTGCGGGTGATCACCGCCGATCTGCATATCGCTCTGTTTCTCTCAGGTTTTAAACAGATCGAAGTGACCATCATCGGTGGCCGGATTGATGATAGCAGCCAGTCCTGTGTCGGCGATCATGGGCGCAGATTACTACGTGGAATTTACCCGGATATTGCGTTTGTCAGCTGCAACTCGTGGAGTATTGAGAAAGGCATTACCACCCCAACCGAAGAGAAGGCGGGCTTGAAGCAGGATCTGATGGCCAATGCCCGCCAGCGGGTGCTGCTGGCAGACAGCAGCAAATATGAGGCTTACTCGTTATTCTGCGTGACCCCGCTAGGCAGCCTGACGGATATCGTCACCGATAAGGCGCTGCCTGCCATCGCTCAACGGCAACTGGCCGATCTACCTGGTGGCCTGCATTTGGTATAACGTCCAGCGCAAGGTGTTAAATCTGTTGGGGCGCAGCATGCAGCGCCCGCCCGCGATCACAGGTGCGGAATATTGCGCCCGTAGTAGATCTCCTGCATCTCTTTCCACAGCAGATCGGTGATCCTTTTACGCTCTGTCACGCTCAGCTCATCCGGCTTGGCATTGAACAGGTAGTGTTTCAGATCGAAATCCTTCAGCAACATCTTGGTGTGGAAGATGTTCTCCTGGTACACGTTGACATCCATCATGTGGTACAGCGCCTTCATATCCTCAGACATAAAGTTCTGAATCGAATTGATCTCATGATCGATGTAATGCTTCACGCCATTCACATCGCGGGTAAAACCACGCACCCGATAGTCCATGGTGACGATATCGGATTCCAACTGATGGATCAGATAGTTCAGCGCCTTGAGCGGTGAAATCACGCCGCAGGTAGAGACCTCGATATCGGCACGGAAGGTGCACAGGCCGCCTTCTGGGTGGCTTTCCGGGTAGGTGTGGACGCAGATATGGCTTTTATCCAGGTGAGCGACCACGGTCTTGGGTAGCGGCCCAGGGTGTTCGGAAGTATCCACGTCTTTGGGATCGACCGGCTCTTCGCTCATCAGAATGGTCACGCTGGCGCCTTGTGGATCGTAATCCTGGCGGGCGACGTTGAGAATATTGGCACCAATGATCGAGCAGGTTTCACTGAGGATCTCGGTCAGGCGGTTGGCGTTGTACTGTTCGTCAATGTAGGCGATATAGCCATCGCGATCGTCTGCGGTTTTGGCGTAACAAATATCGTAAATACAAAAACTCAGGCTCTTGGTCAGGTTATTGAAGCCGTGCAGTTTTAGCTTTTGCAATTGAGCTCACCTCCTTATCTTCTCGCTTAACGTGGAACGTTCAGTGCGTTGAGCAAATACTGCGGCAGAGCAAAGCTGCCCGCGTGAATCGCTGGATTGTAGTAGCGGCAGTCTAAGCCACTTTGATGAAAGCGGTGTTGCAGCGTGGCGCTATCCAACTGGCGCAGGGCCGGGTTCTGGCTGGCCCAGGCAAAGGTCATGATGCCGCCGTAATAGGTCGGGATCGCCGCCTGATAGAAGCTGACGTCGTTAAAATATTGGCTGAGTTTGCTATGGCTGTTGACCGCCTCGTCCTGCTGCAGGAAGCAGACGCCGTTCTGGGCCACAAAGATGCCACCTTCGTTGAGGCAGCGTGCGCAACCTTCATAGAACGCTGAGGTAAACAGGCTTTCACCGGGGCCGATCGGATCGGTACAGTCAGAGATAATCACGTCGAATTTTTCGTCGCTGTGGCTGACGAAATCGACGCCATCGGCGATCACCAGTTTGAAGCGGGGATCGTCATAGGCACCGGCATTGTGATTAGGTAAGTATTGGCGGCAAAACTCCACCACGCCCGCGTCGATCTCAACCATGGTGATCTGCTCAACGCCCTGATGACGGCAAACTTCACGCAGCATCGCGCCGTCGCCACCGCCGATAATCAGTACCTTCCTGGCATCGCCATGGGCCAGCAGTGGAACGTGGGTCATCATCTCGTGATAGATAAACTCATCGCGTTCGGTGGTCTGCACCACGCCATCGAGAGCCATGACGCGGCCCAGCACCGGATTTTCGAAGATCACCAGATCCTGATGCTCGGTTTGCTCACGAAACAGCACCTGCTCCACCGAGAAGTACTGGCCAAAGTTGGCATGCAGCGTTTCATACCAAATCTCTTTCTGGGTCATGTGCGGGTGACTCCGTAATAACAACCATGAAAAATGAGCGCAACATCATAAACCCTCTGTGCTGCAAATTACAGCAAGATCGGCAGGCGATAGCCAACCCTGCCGGCTATCGCTGGCAGAGTGGGGAAAGCAGAGGGGATTAGTTGGCGTAGGCCAGCAGGCTCAAGGAGTCGCGCGCCAGGGACTTGCACTTATTGGGGGTAGGGATGGCAATGCCGCTGAGATCGCGATAACTGTCTTCACCCAGAGACTTCATATTAAAGCTATTATAGTTAGTCAGATCCCAACGGTTCTGTTGGGCGAAGTAGACGATGGCACGTTTGATTTGCGCGTTAGGCAAATCGTTGTAGCCACAGTCGTTTTTCAGATAGACAAACACTGCGGTCAGATCGGCCAGATCTTCCGCTTCGGATTCATTCAGCGCCAGGCTGGCATTGGAAAAGCCCAGCATAGTCAGCAATAGCAGCAACAACGTTGTTTTTTTCATCATGAAAATAGACCTGTTCAATATTCGCTGACGTTACCACACTTGGCTGGAAAGGCACCAAATTAATTATGCGGGCTTAACACTCCTTAATAGTAGCACTTGACCTTCCACTAGGGTGAGGGTTTAGGCTGCGGCCCTTAAGCTATCGATCACTGAGAAAAGGAACCAGCGATGTTACGCCGTGATTTTATCAAATTGACCGCCGCTTTAGGTGCGGCAAGTGCCTTGCCATTATGGAGCCGTGCCGCCTGGGCCGCCGATCGTCCAGCCTTGCCGATCCCACCGATCTTGACGCCAGATGCACAGGGAAAGATCGCGCTGGCGCTGCAAACCGGCGAGATGAACTGGTTGCCCAACGTCGCCACCCGCACCTGGGGGATTAACGGTGCGTTGCTTGGCCCGGCGGTCCGTTTACAGCGGGGCAAAGAGGTAACGGTGGATATCAGCAATAAACTGCCGGAGGCCAGCACGGTGCACTGGCACGGCTTGGAGATCCCCGGTGATGTCGACGGTGGCCCACAAGCCTTGATCCACCCGGGAACCACCCGCACGGTAACCTTCACTGCCGATCAACCGGCATCTACCTGCTGGTTCCATCCCCACACGCATGGTAAAACCGGCCAGCAGGTGATGATGGGATTGGGTGGATTAGTGCTGCTGGAAGATGACGAAAGCAGCAAATTGCCGTTACCGAAAACCTGGGGTTCCGACGATATTCCGGTGATCCTGCAAGACAAACGCCTGGGCAAAGACGGCCAGATCGAATATCAGTTGGACGTCATGAGTGCGGCCGTGGGCTGGTTTGGCGATCGCATGTTCACCAACGGTGCCAGCTATCCGCAACACATCGCGCCACGCGGCTGGCTGCGTCTGCGTTTCCTCAATGGCTGTAACGCCCGCTCGCTCAACCTGTCTACCAGCGATAACCGGCCTTTATACGTGATTGCCAGTGACGGTGGTTTCCTGGGCGAACCGGTCAAGCTGACCGAACTGCCGATGCTGATGGGCGAGCGCTTTGAAGTGTTAGTTGATGCCTCCGATGGCAAGCCGTTCGATATCGTTACCCTGCCGGTGAAGCAGATGGGCATGACGCTGGCACCGTTCGACCAGCCGCTGCCGGTACTGCATATTCAGCCCTCGTTGGCGCTGGGTGTGAAATCCATGCCGGACAGCCTGGTGAAATTGCCTGCGCTGCCATCGCTGGCCGGTGTGCAGGAACGTTGGCTGCAACTGATGATGGATCCCAAACTCGATATGCTGGGGATGCAGGCTCTGATGGATCGCTATGGTCACCAGGCAATGGCCGGGATGAGCATGGATCACGGTAATGCTGCTGACAGCGCGGCCGGTATGGATCATGGCAAGATGCAAGGCATGGACCATGGCAACATGGCGGGAATGGACCACGGCAAGATGGATCATGGCAGCCCGGCGTTTGATTTCAGCCATGCCAACACCATCAATGGCAAAGCCTTCGATATGACCAAGCCCGCGTTTGAGGCCAAGCGTGGTAAATACGAGAAATGGACCATCTCTGGCGAAGGCGACATGATGCTGCACCCGTTCCATATCCATGGCACCCAGTTCCGCATTCTGTCGGAAAACGGCAAGCCACCGGCGGCCCACCGTGCAGGCTGGAAGGATACGGTGCTGGTGGAAGGCTGGCGCAGTGAAGTGCTGGTGCGTTTTAATCATCTGGCCAGTGCCGGTCAGGCTTATATGGCCCACTGCCACCTGCTGGAACATGAAGATACCGGCATGATGCTGGGCTTTACCGTCGCTGATTAACTTCAACCACGCTGCAGTGGGGCACACCGCAGCGTGTAACTTAGTCTAAGCCAGATCAATCCCTGAAGGTATAAGGCCATGGTTCAAAGCGTTTAAACAAAAATCGATTAAAACCTGGCTGCTTCTTGGTGAAGAACGGACTCGTACCGCAGGATCAATACTCGCCATGCAGAAATAAGTACAGAAGGTATAGTTACGGCGGTATCATCTTGATGGTGTTTAAACCAGTATAAGCGGTAGCTGGTTTCAGGTTATGTAGCCGATAATAGTGTTTTTAGGCAATTATCCCTGATAAGTGTCGAAATGGCGTTGTCGCTCACTGCGAAAAATGGGTCATGTATTCAATGTGTA
>NZ_AYMQ01000124.1 GCF_000633355.1 Serratia sp. H1w | reverse complement strand
ACCCCCCACCCTGAGTGAGCGCCAGCCGGGTTGGGACTGAGCCATACAAGCCACTGATGGCACGAAATTGTACGTTGATATTGGCTGCGATGGCATTCGAAGCGGTCTGTGTACAAGAGGTCGTGAGTGGAGCCGTCAGGCTAGCCAGTTCAGTGCCAAACAGGGAATTACGCGAAACATTACCAAAATCAACTGCCGTGGTGGTTGCCACAGTGCAAGTCAGTGTGGAAACACGTAAAGATACGGATGACGGAAAAATCTGACTGGATAAAGGATAGCTATAATCATTACTTGCCGCATAAAAAGGTTGAATAGTGTATTCTCCGTTAGTTTGAGTACCGTCTGCAACTATCACCCAGGCCCCCTGAATAGTAACGGTCCGAATAGACTTATCTTGAAAAAAATTTGCAGCACCACCAACAAGCATATTTGGTGGTAGGCACCATCCTACAGTACCATGGTTTATATCCGAAAATGGGCTGTAGACGGTCTGCCCTTTCACAGCTGTAATACCTTGTGTTTCAGGCAACCCAATGCTACCAGTCAAGGTCTCTTGAGTCCCATCATAAAGAGTGTAATGGGCAACCCCTGTTGCTCGCGGCACAAAGCCGACACCGACATGGTCGGCAATACTTCTGACCTGATAGCCCGAAATAATCGGCCAGCTATTACCCCCATTCATAGTTTGGCAATATGAGTTCTTATCAGAGGTAATATTAATAATACCGTAATTTCGTCCATTATAGTAAGAACTGGTCTTTCCACTCATCGTCACATTAAACGGCATTCCTTCCCATACAATCCCAGAC
>NZ_AYMQ01000123.1 GCF_000633355.1 Serratia sp. H1w | reverse complement strand
GGTGACCATCTCATTAACCCGGCCGAAGCCGGGTTTGTGGTTAGCTCACAGAGGTGAGGGGAATTACATCATTCCGCCCATACCACCCATGCCGCCCATACCACCAGCGCCACCCATGTCTAACTTGTCTTCTTTCGGCAAGTCAGTGATCATGCACTCGGTGGTGATCATCAGGCCAGCAATAGAGGCCGCGAACTGCAGAGCAGAACGGGTCACTTTAGTTGGATCCAGGATACCCATCGCGATCATGTCGCCGTATTCTTCGGTGTAAGCGTTGTAGCCGAAGCTGCCTTCGCCTGCTTTCACCTTGTTAGCAATCACAGAGGCTTCTTCACCGGCGTTGATCACGATCTGACGCAGTGGAGATTCCATGGCGCGAATAGCAACCTTGATACCCACGTTCTGGTCTTCGTTGTCGCCTTTCAGGCCGGCAATTTTGCTTGCTACACGGATCAGTGCTACACCACCACCAGCAACCACGCCTTCTTCTACTGCAGCACGGGTTGCGTGCAGAGCATCTTCAACGCGGGCTTTCTTCTCTTTCATTTCAACTTCAGTTGCGGCGCCAACTTTGATAACGGCAACGCCGCCAGCCAGTTTAGCAACACGCTCTTGCAGTTTTTCACGATCGTAGTCAGAGGTCGCTTCTTCGATCTGCTGACGGATCTGGGAAACACGGCCCTGAATGGTCGCTTCGTCGCCCACGCCATCGATGATGATGGTGGTGTCTTTGTTGATCACCACGCGTTTTGCCTGACCCAGATCTTCCAGGGTAGCTTTTTCCAGCTCCAGACCGATCTCTTCAGAGATTACGGTACCGGCAGTCAGGGTTGCGATGTCTTGCAGCATGGCTTTACGACGATCGCCGAAGCCAGGAGCTTTAACAGCAGCCACTTTCACGATGCCACGCATGGTGTTAACCACCAGGGTCGCCAACGCTTCGCCTTCAACATCTTCGGCAATGATCAGCAGTGGTTTGCCTGCTTTCGCAACGGCTTCCAGCACTGGCAGCATTTCACGGATGTTGGAGATTTTCTTGTCAGCCAGCAGGATGAACGGGCTTTCCAGTTCGATAGAACCGGTTTCTGGCTTGTTGATGAAGTATGGAGACAGGTAGCCGCGATCGAACTGCATACCTTCAACCACGTCCAGCTCGTCTTGCAGGCCGGTGCCTTCTTCAACGGTGATCACGCCTTCTTTGCCCACTTTCTCCATCGCTTCTGCAATCAGTTTACCAACGGTTTCGTCGGAGTTTGCAGAGATGGTACCAACCTGAGCGATAGCTTTAGAGTCAGAGCAAGGTACGGACAGTTTTTTCAGTTCTTCAACCGCAGCGATGACCGCTTTGTCGATGCCGCGCTTCAGATCCATCGGGTTCATGCCGGCAGCCACAGCTTTCAGGCCTTCGGTGATGATGGATTGAGCCAGTACGGTTGCAGTGGTGGTACCGTCGCCCGCAGCGTCGTTCGCTTTAGAGGCAACTTCTTTCACCATTTGTGCACCCATGTTCTCGAACTTGTCTTCCAGTTCGATTTCACGAGCAACAGATACGCCATCTTTGGTGATGGTAGGAGCGCCGAAGGATTTATCCAGCACTACGTTACGGCCTTTCGGGCCCAGAGTAACTTTTACTGCATCAGCGAGAACATTCACGCCGCGGAGCATCTTCACGCGTGCGTCATTGCCGAATTTTACGTCTTTAGCTGCCATTGGTATTTCCCTTCAACTCGTTTCAGTTCAGAAGATTTATAAAGCGTTATTACGCTTCAACAATTGCCAGAATGTCGCTTTCGGACATGATCAACACTTCTTCATTGTCGATCTTCTCTGCTTTTACGCCGTAACCGTCGTTGAAAATCACGATGTCGCCTACTTTCACATCCAGCGGCTGAACGTTGCCGCTTTCCAGAACACGTCCTTTACCAACGGCTACCACTTCACCACGAGTAGATTTACCCGCCGCAGAGCCAGTCAGAACGATGCCGCCAGCAGATTTTGATTCAACTTCTTTGCGCTTGACGATAACGCGGTCATGCAATGGACGAATACTCATTGAACGCTCTCCTGTAAGAAGGTTTCTATCAGATTTAGGGTTGTCCGCCGGATTATTGATACCGGCTCCGTGGGATTTGAAATGGGGGCGTTCCATCCCCCTTCAAGGGGCAGGAGCAAAAAAATTTTCGATTCTTACTGACCGCCCCTCACCCCAACCCTCTCCCAAGGTCAAACCCAGTGATCTAATTGGCACCGTGATAGGGAGAGGGAGCGGGTCCGGAGTCGCAGGCGAGCACAGATGACAGTTGTGGAACGTTCAGTCCCCTCTCCTTTTGGGAGAGGGCTAGGGTGAGGGGAAAATATCAGCGATCGTCACGCTTGTCGCGATCGTCGGGTTGATGATCCAGCGTGTAGCGGTCGTCTTGCTTGCGCTGGAATTCGCCGTCGAAGGTATTGCCGTTGGCAGCCCCGCCGCTCTGGCCCCAGCCGCCTGGGCGATACACGTTCAGATGCGGCATCAGCTTCAGCGTCAGCGATTTCTGCACCGGCGGCAACAGCAGCAACAGACCAAGGAAGTCAGTGAAGAAGCCTGGCACCAACAGCAGGAACCCCGCCAGCACCAGCGAAACGCTTTTCACCATCTCCGCAGCCGGGCTTTCGCCCGCAGCCAACTTCTGCTGAATCTGCACAAAGGTCTTCATTCCCTGATTGCGCACCAGGGAAACGCCGACGCAGGAGGTAAACACCACCAGCAGCAGCGTAATTGCCACACCAAATACGGCAGCAACTTTGATAAACAGGGATATCTCTATGTAAGCCAGTAGAAATATCAGCAATAACGGTAACCAGCGCACCTGGTTCTCTCCTCTAGGTAGAGTCGGCGTACCCGCCAGATGGCGCATACGTGAAAATGGGGCCGCAAACTGGCCAACCTTCATACAATGGGGGCTTTACGCCGCCATTTCAACCTGACGATTTTTTTTATTCTATGTGTGCAAACGTGAAGCTCTTCACAGAAATCAAAAGCTCCTATTTTTTGAAGCACCATATAGTGATCTACGTTCATTCATTTATTACTAACCAGCATATGATCTGGGCAGCGACAACTGCTGCGGTCAATACTTCCGCAGTTGACCCGCTCGGCAACATAATTTTGTTATCCTGCATATAATTATATTCGGCAGCAACATATAGAGAAGGTTCTCATGTCAAACAACATTCGTATCGAAGAAGACCTATTAGGAACACGTGAAGTCCCTGCAGAAGCCTACTACGGTGTTCATACTCTGCGTGCGATTGAAAACTTCTATATCAGCAACAGTAAAATCAGCGACGTACCTGAGTTCGTGCGCGGCATGGTGATGGTGAAAAAAGCCGCCGCCATGGCCAACAAAGAGCTGCATACCATTCCACGTAAAATTGCCGACGTTATCATCCAGGCTTGCGATGAAGTGCTGGATAAAGGCAAATGCATGGACCAATTCCCGGTGGATGTGTTCCAGGGGGGTGCTGGCACCTCGCTGAACATGAACACCAACGAAGTACTGGCCAACATCGGCCTGGAGTTGATGGGCCATCAGAAGGGTGAATACCAATACCTGAACCCTAACGATCACCTCAACAAGTGCCAGTCCACCAACGATGCCTACCCAACCGGGTTCCGCATCGCGGTTTACGCCTCCAACCAGAAACTGATCGACGCGATCAACCAACTGCGTGAAGGGTTCGACCGTAAAGCCAAAGAGTTCGAAACCATCCTGAAAATGGGTCGTACCCAGTTGCAGGATGCGGTACCAATGACGCTGGGCCAAGAGTTCCACGCCTTCAGCGTGTTACTCAATGAAGAAACCCGCAACCTGCACCGTACCGCAGAGTTGCTGCTGGAAGTGAACCTGGGTGCTACCGCGATCGGTACAGCGCTGAACACCCCGGAAGGCTACCAACAGTTGGCCGTGCAGAAATTGGCGGAAGTCAGCAACCTGCCAGTAGTGCCTGCCGAAGACCTGATCGAAGCCACCTCTGACTGCGGTGCCTACGTGATGATGCACAGTGCGCACAAACGCCTGGCGGTCAAACTGTCCAAAATCTGTAATGACCTGCGTCTGCTGTCTTCCGGCCCACGCGCTGGCCTGAACGAAATCAACCTGCCAGAACTGCAGGCGGGTTCTTCCATCATGCCAGCCAAAGTGAACCCGGTGATCCCAGAAGTGGTTAACCAGGTTTGCTTTAAGGTGATCGGCAACGACACTTGCGTTACCATGGCCGCCGAAGCGGGCCAGTTGCAGTTGAACGTGATGGAACCGGTGATCGGCCAGGCGATGTTTGAATCGATTCACATCCTGACTAATGCCTGCTATAACCTGCTGGAAAAATGCATTAACGGTATTACCGCCAACAAAGAAGTGTGTGAGTACTACGTATTTAACTCTATCGGTATCGTCACCTATCTGAACCCGTTCATTGGCCACCACAACGGTGACATTGTCGGCAAGATCTGTGCTGAAACCGGCAAGAGCGTACGTGAAGTCGTGCTGGAACGCGGTTTACTGACCGAAGCTGAGCTGGATGACATCTTCTCCGTAGAGAACCTGATGCACCCGGCCTATAAGGCGAAACGCTATACAGATGAAAATGAACAATAATAGACTCATCCGGTAGCCCGAAAGGCACGCTAATCCTCTGGATAGCGTGCCTTTTTTCTTTCTGTGAATACAAGCTCGTAACCTTTGGTTTTCATAAAAATCCATTTTAAGGGGTAAACACTATGCTAGTAGTAGAATTGGTGATCGTTCTACTGGCCATCTTTTTGGGGGCCAGGCTGGGCGGTATCGGAATAGGCTTTGCAGGCGGTCTTGGGGTGTTGGTGCTGGCGATGATCGGCGTAAAACCCGGCAGCATACCCTTCGACGTTATTTCAATCATCATGGCGGTTATCGCTGCCATTTCCGCTATGCAGGTCGCTGGCGGGATGGACTATCTGGTGCAGCAAACCGAAAAGCTGCTGCGTAAGAATCCAAAATACATCACCATTCTGGCCCCCATCGTTACCTACTTCCTGACCATCTTCGCCGGTACCGGTAATATCTCCCTTTCGGCTCTGCCGGTGATTGCAGAAGTGGCCAAAGAACAAGGCATCAAACCTTGCCGCCCACTGTCTACTGCCGTGGTTTCCGCGCAGATTGCCATTACCGCTTCACCAATCTCGGCGGCGGTGGTGTACATGTCTTCCGTTATGGAAGGCCACGGCGTCAGTTACCTGCACTTGCTGATGGTGGTGATCCCTTCCACCTTCCTGGCCGTGCTGCTGATGTCAGTGCTGGTCACCTGGCTGTTTGATTCCAAACTGTCTGACGATCCGGTGTATCAAAAACGCTTTGAGGAAGGCCTGGTTGCCCTGCGCGGCGAGAACGTGGTGGTGATCAAATCCGGTGCCAAAAAGTCCGTGCTGCTGTTCCTGGCTGGCGTGCTGTGCGTGGTGGCCTATGCCATCGTCAACAGCCCAAGTTTGGGCCTGGTGACCACACCGCTGATGAACACCACCAATGCTATCCTGATCATCATGCTGAGCGTGGCGACCCTGACCACCATCATGTGCCGCATCGAAACCGATCTGATTTTGAACTCCAGCACCTTTAAGGCCGGGATGAGCGCCTGTATCTGTATTCTGGGTGTCGCCTGGTTGGGTGATACCTTTGTGCAGGCTAACCTCGAGTGGATCAAAGAGACTGCGGGTACCGTGATCCAATCCCATCCATGGTTACTGGCGGTGATCTTCTTCTTCTGTTCGGCGCTGCTGTACTCTCAGGCCGCCACTGCCAAGGCACTGATGCCAATGGCGCTGGCGCTGAACGTGACTCCACTGACGGCGATCGCTTCCTTTGCCGCCGTTTCCGGCCTGTTCATTCTGCCAACCTACCCTACCCTGGTGGCGGCGGTACAGATGGACGATACCGGCACGACACGCATCGGGCGTTTTGTGTTTAACCACCCGTTCCTGATCCCAGGCACCATGGGCGTGGCGTTTGCGGTCATCTTCGGCTTCCTGATCGGCAGCGTTATTCTGTAATCCTCAAGCGGGGTTTCGGCCCCGCTTTCCCCTTGTCATTCCCCCACTGCTGATAATCTAGCCTTCTAGCGAACTGCGCTTCAGGGTATAGTGCCCTGCTACCAAACCTGGTTGAGAGGGCCGAAGATGTCTGATTGCGAAGCTATCGTCATACTCTGTACCGCACCCGATGAAGCCTCCGCGCAAGAGTTGGCGGCACGCGTTCTGGGGGAAAAGCTCGCGGCCTGCGCCACGCTGCTACCCGGTGCAACATCGCTGTATTACTGGGAAGGAAAACTGCAACAGGAATACGAAGTTCAGATGCTGTTTAAAAGCGATCGCCAGCATCAACAAGCGCTACTCACCTACCTGAAACAACATCACCCGTACCAGACACCCGAACTGTTGGTGCTGCCGGTGATGGCCGGAGATAAAGATTACCTGTCATGGATCAACGCCTCATTAAACTGATATTGCTGCTGTGCAGCCTGTTCTTCCTGCCCACTGCGGCTCAGGCTTCACTGTTTGGCCAAAGTACAGGCAACCAGTTCGTGCCCGTCGATCAGGCATTTGCCTTCGATTTTAAGCAGCAACACGACAAGCTGACGCTAAGCTGGCAAATCCGCCCTGGTTACTACCTGTATCGCCAGCAAATCAAACTGGTGCCGCAGCAGGCAACGTTGGGCCAATTCGAGCTGCCCGCCGGGCTAACGCATAAGGACGAATTCTTTGGTGAAGTGGCGATCTTCAAGGAGCCATTGGCCTTGACCATTCCGCTGTTAAAGGCAGGTGACAATGCCAGCCTGAGCGTCACCTACCAAGGGTGCGCTGAGGCCGGTTTCTGCTACCCACCGGAAACCCGCATTATTCCGCTGAGCGCAGTAGCCGCCGCCGCAGAGCCTGCATCAACGGCCACGGCGGCTCCAACTGAAACGGCTCCGGCCAATCTGCCCTTCTCGCCACTATGGGCCTTGCTGATTGGCATCGGCATTGCGTTTACCCCATGTGTGTTGCCGATGTATCCGCTGATTTCCGGCATTATCCTGGGCCGTGAGCGGCCACACAGCAGCGGGCGTATTCTGGTGCTGGCCGTGGTGTACGTACAAGGCATGGCGCTGACCTACACTCTGCTCGGCCTGGTGGTTGCCGCCGCCGGGTTGCAGTTCCAGGCTGCGCTGCAACACCCTTATGTGCTGATCGGCCTATCGGTGCTGTTTGTCGCCCTGGCGCTGTCCATGTTCGGCTGCTACTCCTTACAGCTTCCTTCTTCGCTGCAAACGCGACTGGCCAACTGGAGCAACACCCAGCAGGGTGGCTCGCTGGTCGGCGTATTTGTGATGGGCGCGCTGGCAGGCCTGATCTGCTCGCCATGTACCACCGCCCCGCTCAGCGCCATCCTGCTGTATATCGCCCAAAGCGGCAATATGTGGGCCGGTGGCGGCACGCTGTATCTGTATGCGCTGGGAATGGGTATTCCACTGGTGATCGTCACGCTGTTTGGCAACCGCCTGCTACCACGTAGCGGCCCTTGGATGCAGTACGTCAAAGAAGCCTTTGGCTTTGTGATCCTGGCACTGCCGGTGTTCCTGCTTGAGCGCGTGATTGGCGATGTCTGGGGACTGCGCCTGTGGAGCCTGCTCGGCCTGGCGTTCTTCGGCTGGGCATTTGTGCTGAGTCTGAAGTCTTCCTGTGGCTGGACGCGAGCCCTTCAAGTGCTGTTGTTAGCTGCACTGGTGATCTCGGCGCGTCCATTGCAGGACTGGGCATTCGGTAACACCGCCTCTGAGCAGGCAGCCCTACCGCATCTGAATTTCACCCGCATCAATAACGTGGAACAGCTTAACCTGGCGCTGCAACAGGCTCAGGGCAAACCGGTGATGCTGGATCTGTATGCGGACTGGTGCGTTGCCTGTAAAGAGTTTGAGAAATACACCTTCAGTGACCCGGCGGTGCAGGCCCAATTGGCCGATACGGTGTTGCTACAGGCCGATGTGACGGCCAACGATGCCGAGCATGCTGCTTTGCTCAAGCACTTGCAGGTGCTTGGGCTGCCGACCATTCTGTTCTTTGACCGGGCAGGCCAAGAGTTACCCGCGGCCCGAGTGACGGGCTTTATGAACGCAGGGGCATTCGACGCACATTTGCAGAAAACCACTCGGTAAACGACACTGAGTTTCAGAACATTTTTTGGAGGGAGCACTAGTGCAACGTGAACAGG
The DNA here is from genome assembly GCF_000633355.1 of Serratia sp. H1w. Lineage (GTDB taxonomy): Bacteria > Pseudomonadota > Gammaproteobacteria > Enterobacterales > Enterobacteriaceae > Chania. The sequence goes on along the minus strand of NZ_AYMQ01000123.1, from coordinate 1,014 downwards.
TTTTAAATACAGCCTTGGAGCTGTTGGAAAAACAGGGCCTGGCGACCACCACCTTGGAAATGCTGGCAGAGAAACTGGGCGTGCCACACAGCGATTTCAAACCGTTCTGGCCAGACCGTGAGGCACTGCTGTATGACTGCCTGCGCTACCATGGCCAGCAGATTGATACTTGGCGCCGCCAGTTGCAGCTGGATGAAACGCTAAGCCCGCAGCAAAAGCTGCTGGCCCGTTATGACGTACTGGCAGAGCACGTGCAGAATGAGCGCTACCCTGGCTGCCTGTTTATTGCGGCCTGTAGCTTCTTCCCAGAGAGCGACCACCCGATCCATCAACTGGCCGAACAGCAGAAGCTCACCTCGTTGGACTTTACCCGCGATTTGCTGCGTGAGATGGACGCCGACGATGCCGACTCGGTTGCCCAGCAAATGGAGCTGGTACAGGAAGGTTGCCTGAGCAAGCTACTGATAAAACGCCAGTTACAGGACGTCTCCGTCGCCAAGCGGCTGGCCGAAGATATCTTGCAGATTGCCCAGTGCCGTAAGTTTGGTGCGCTAAGCTAACCCCCATTACCGGGGTTAGCAGATAGGGGCGCAGCATGCTGTGCCCGCTGATAACCAATGGAACAGAGACCGTATTCTGCGCGCTTTGCCTGAAAAGCCAGCAATCGGCGCTGTTTTCACGTTTTTTGTCACAAATCCGTTGACGCCGCACGGCCAATACGGTTTAATGCGCCCCGTTGCCCGGATAGCTCAGTCGGTAGAGCAGGGGATTGAAAATCCCCGTGTCCTTGGTTCGATTCCGAGTCCGGGCACCATCATTTAGAAGAACCCGCCTATGGCGGGTTTTTTGCTTTCTGAGTACGGACTCTCCATCGAACTACGTTCGATTATGAGCGACATCCCTGTCGCTCACCCTTGCGGGCCAACGCAAAGCGTTGTTCAAGTTTGTTCCAGACAAACTTGTCCGAGTCCGGGCACCATCATTTAGAAGAACCCGCCTATGGCGGGTTTTTTG
>NZ_AYMQ01000122.1 GCF_000633355.1 Serratia sp. H1w | reverse complement strand
CGGTCTGTACAGGGAGAGGGTTAGGGTGAGGGGCGTGGGATCAATGCTCGCGAGTTTTGCGGAACACCACTTCAGGGTAGCGTTCCTGCGTCAGATTGAGGTTAACCATGGTTGGTGCGATATACGACAGGTTGTTGCCGCCGTCCAACGCCAGGTTCAGCTCGTTCTTACGCTTGAACTCTTCGAATTTCTTCACGTCGTCACACTCGACCCAACGTGCGGTGGAGACGTTGACCGACTCATACAGCGCTTCCACGTTGTATTCGCTTTTCAGGCGGGCAACCACCACGTCGAACTGCAGCACACCCACCGCCCCTACGATCAGGTCGTTGTTGGCAATTGGGCGGAACACCTGCACTGCACCCTCTTCCGAAAGCTGGACCAGCCCTTTCAGCAACTGTTTCTGCTTCAACGGATCGCGCAGGCGGATGCGGCGGAACAGCTCTGGCGCAAAGTTTGGAATACCGGTGAACTTCATATCCTCACCCTGGGTGAAGGTATCGCCGATCTGAATGGTGCCGTGGTTGTGCAAGCCGATGATGTCGCCTGGATAGGCTTCTTCAACGTGCGAGCGGTCACCGGCCATAAAGGTCAGTGCATCAGAGATCACCACATCTTTGCCGGTACGCACCTGGCGCAGCTTCATACCTTTCTCATAGCGGCCAGACACCACGCGCATAAACGCCACGCGGTCACGGTGTTTAGGATCCATGTTGGCCTGGATCTTGAAGACGAAGCCGGTAAATTTCTCTTCTGCGGCAACCACTTCGCGGGTATCGGTTTTACGCGGCATTGGCGCAGGCGCCCAAGCCACCAGCCCATCAAGCATATGGTCAACGCCGAAGTTACCCAACGCGGTACCGAAGAACACCGGAGTCAGTTCGCCTGCCAGGAAGGCTTCCTGCTCAAACTCATGGGAAGCCCCTTGCACCAGTTCCAGCTCATCACGCAGCTGGGCAGCCAGATCTTCACCTACGGCAGCATCCAGATCCGGGTTGTTCAACCCTTTAACGATGCGCACTTCCTGAATGGTGTGACCTTTACCGGTCTGGTACAGATAGGTTTCATCTTTATAGAGATGGTAAACCCCTTTGAACAGCTTGCCGCAGCCGATTGGCCAGGTGATTGGCGAGCAGGCGATTTTCAGTTCGCGCTCAACTTCATCCATCACTTCCATCGGATCGCGGATATCGCGGTCAAGTTTGTTCATAAAGGTCAGGATCGGCGTATCGCGCAGACGGGTAACTTCCATCAGCTTGCGGGTACGATCCTCAACGCCTTTAGCGGCGTCGATCACCATCAGACAGCAGTCCACCGCCGTCAGGGTACGGTAGGTATCTTCGGAGAAGTCTTCGTGCCCCGGGGTGTCCAGCAGGTTTACCAGACACTCGCGATACGGGAACTGCATCACTGAGGTGGTGATCGAGATACCACGCTGCTTTTCCATCTCCATCCAGTCGGATTTGGCGTGCTGGTTAGAGCCACGGCCTTTTACCGTACCGGCGGTCTGGATAGCGTGTCCGAATAACAGCACCTTCTCGGTGATGGTAGTTTTACCCGCATCGGGGTGCGAGATAATAGCAAATGTGCGCCTAGAGGCCACCTGCTGGGCGAAACTGAGGTCTTTCATTATGTCGTTTCTCAGATATGTACAACAGCGTGTACAAATTAAATTTTTGCTTAGGCGGTGATTCTACATGCGTACAGAAATTGACGCACCATGATCTGCTCAAACCTGCCGATCACCAAATTCGCATAGCTACCACCCGGCCCGCTACACTCAGTAGGAAAATTCGGCCAGGAGCAACACATGCGCAAGGTAACTATCATGGGGAATGCAATCTTTTTCATGAACGAAAACGAGGCGTACCCAGAACCCGATCGCGACGCTGGCGATTCATTCTGCGTGTGGCACGATGAGGATGACCAATATTGGCTGGATGTCCATTATCAAAGAGAGTGGCGTCGGGCGTTCCTTGAGCCCTTCGCCACCTTTGAGGATGTGTTCGCAGCCGTACAGAACTACCGCTACGAGGAGCTGCCGAAGAATTAATCAGCTGGCATTTCAGGGGCGAAGCGCCAAGCGCAGTAAAATTCTTCATCCCCTTCCACTTGTACAAGATCACCATCAGCAGATATCAAACCGATGGTATAGGGCTGCCCTTCAACTAAACTAGGGCAGCTTACATTGGTGATACAGACAACCGTATTTCCAATTTCCATAATTTCACCTTAGCAACTAACCAATTTAACCGAGTGAATGGTCAATGATTCCCCAATTTTAAGGGCGTCCGCATTTAGCCTTATCCTTAAGTAAAATGACGAGCCTCCCACGCGCCAAAGTGTCCCTGATGTACACAACATGTGTGAACTACTACCAGGGATGGTTGTTGTCCCGTTCAAAGAATAATCTGCAATTAATCCTGTCGTGGCGTTTGCGCTGGTTCCAGTAACGATACTGTTATTAGTGATGAGCTTTTTAATATAAACATCACTAACCCCTGCACTTGATACGACAAGTTGAAATCCAACCTGCTTTGAACCCACTATTGGAATTAATACATCAACACCTTTTGATCCTCCACTTCCCACGGTGGATGTATAAAGTCGGCTGTTGTCACTTTGAATTGTCTCCGTCAGTCCAGTGCCAGACACAATGAAAGTGGTTGTTGACATCCCGTCTGCATCTATCGAAGAGGCTGGCATTTCTAACGCCATTACTTTAGCAGCATCGTTCGTGAAGGTAACGTTATCTGTAATTAAGGGAAGGTTCGACAGCTTAGCATATTTCGGGTTAACGCCATCTGACACAACGACTGAGTCACGGATTGTAACCTGATCTCTTGTGGTTTGATTAAACATTACATATGGTTGCTCGTTTACCCTGACAGCAAAATACCCCCCTGTAATTAACAATTGTGCATTGGGTGTATTTAACTCTGCTAATGGCAAAGTCCGCTTTTGCCATTCCTGATGTGAGTTAATCTCTACAAACCCACGGGTGATAATCCCGATCCCAGAACAGTAGTCCAGGGAGCCGCCTTGCCAGTAAATTTTTCCATTTGGGTTATCTATTTCAAATGCATACCCAGCATTTTGCCAAATGCAACCAAAAAATGAGAATCGTTCGTAGGTGTCGTCCTGATTTGTTAAATAGAGCAATCTATTGCAACTATTCCAACCACACCCATTCCAGTTCCACCCCCAGCCACCCACGCCATTGATGAATATTTTATTGAAACCCGAAAACTGGCAGAAGTTGACGTTATGCAATGCGGACGCATTATCATTTGAACTGCCGGATTTATTCTCTGCAAAGAACAAATCAATCGTTCTTGAAAAGTTACCATCAGCATTAAACGAAGTGAAGTATATACCCTGAAAAATAGGGGTGATTTTGTTTTTATATGATGCCAATCCTTCCGTAGATGCCTGTGTGATCCAGATGGCCACATTGTTTTTGTATATTCCCGTTGGGTCAACTGCAATTTCAGCAGGGCCAGAGAATGAAACTTTAGAGGCATCGAAGTAGATTGTTTTAGTGATCCTCACGCGGCCAATGACTTTTACTACAGACTTTACGCCGTAGTCCGCGGACATGACTGCAGCATCAATCGTTGCTTGTAGACTATCACTGTCGTCAGTTACCCCATCACCGTAGCAGCCAAACATTCTAGTGTTGGCAACATCATCAATGATGCGCTTTAAACGCTTTCCTGATTTATTGACAACAACTGTTCCACCGTTAGCGGGTGATGTCGTGTCTGTGGCGTCGTAATAAAAATAACCTGGTGCGTGCGTTCCTAGCAGGGAGTCACTCCACGACGCGGAAAAAGACATAACATCAATTTTATCGCCGTGCCGCTGTGGTTCCTGATAATAAAGCTGGTCAATGTCAGCACAGCGACCAATCACCGCGGCACCCGCTGGACTACTGATTTCACTGCGCAACGTTAAATCACTAACATCAACCCAAGCGTCATCCCCGAAACCCCCAGTCGTTTCTGGAGTTGACCCAGGAGGAACAACTTTAGGATATCCACCGCGCCAAGAATAAAATGCACTATTGTTGCCAATCCAGCGTAACGCCGAGCTTATAAGCTCCAACGTCGCCCCTGCCTCAAAGGAATCTATCGGGGAAAAACCCGACTCTTTTATAGCTTTATCGATAGCTTCTCGTGAATCTTCATAAGCCGTTTCTGACGCTGCCTGCGATTGTGCCGCATATGCAGCAGCCTCCTCTTTACTCATTGCGGCTATATCGGCTGCAGTAGCCGCAGTTCGGCTAAATTTCCAAGCAGCATCCGCAGACACTGCTGCACTGTCGGCATTTTGGCTTGTTGAAGCGACGTTTGCCGCCTCTTGAACATTTCGCGGGGCAAGCTCTGTATCAACTTCAACAACATTATTTACTGGCAAGCCTTCAGATGACATGATCTGACCTCATTTTTCAGTTTGCTCTGGTGCCGTAAATTTTTTACCGTCATACAAAAATCCCGGACCTACATACACATCGTCACCGACTGAAATAGCTTTCATATCTCCAAGCTGTATCTGAGCTTCCCCGTCCCACTCGATAACATTCACCACGACATTATTCGCTATTAGGCAATATTTCATTACGCATACTCCCACACAATAACAACGCCTTTGCCGCCAACACCGCCTGCGATTGCGCTGGTCAGCTCCCCAGTAAATGCTCCTGTGCCACCAGCCCCGTAGTTGTATGCCGCTGCAGGGGAGGCGCCGACGACATTTCTTGCGGTTGGACCACCAAAGAACGAATTTCCCCCCAGCCCTGAAACGACTATTACTGTCGATACGGCAAAACCAGCTTCGCCAGGGGAGCCGCCTACGGATACAATATTCGCCCCCGTTGCCGGTGAGCCAGATGCAGCAGCGCCCCCCAAACCGATAGGAGGAGCCACAGGGCCGCGAGCCCCACCACCCGCGCCGCCCGGGCAAATGAGTAAGCTCCCAAATGACGTAGATCCGCCTGCTCCGCCAGTAGCTCCCAAGGCAGCACTACCCGCAGCACCTATCAGTACAGGGACACCAGAAAAGCCAGTTCTGAAAATACTCTTGCCGTATGTTCCGGATGTACCTCCGTTACCGTAGGAGATCTGCCCCGTAGAAGTTGCAGGGCAACCACCGCCACCACCACCAGCCCCTATCGCTTCTACAATCACAAATTTTGTTCCTGCGACGGGGATGTATACGCCGGAAGTTGTGATCACTTGCACGTTTAGAAGTCGCCCAGGGGTTTGAGCAATCATTGCCGCCTGTAACCCCGCCTGTAGAGCGGGAACATTTCCATCATCCAAAACATCCTGGCCGGTCTTGTCAGCAATAAATTGCCCGACGGCGGCAGCCATAACGGTGCCCTGCCGCCATGCTTTGTTGAGTTCCTCAGATTTGGCCACACCAGAGGAAAAGCCTCCGCTCCTGGCAGGAAGTGCCTGGTAATCTGCATTGGTCAATACGTTGGCGTTCGCCGCCGTGCCAAACGGCAAAAACTCATTCTTAGGCATTTGATGCTCCCAATGGTGCGCCCCACGCGCCGGTATCAAGCCCCGATATAAATTCGTTCTGAATGTCGAAGCCGAAGATCGGACCGGAGGCAGTTGTGATGGTGTAATTTTTAATGCGGACGGTTGAGGGCTTGATGTCCAGGTAGCCCATCTCAATGACGACTTTCATAACCGGCGTAATACTGTTACCCGTGATATAGACCGACATCGTCATATCGAAGTTATCAACAGCGAAAATTTTGGTTTCCCCGTTCGGGAAAATTTTCTGGTAGATGTCACTGAGAGTTTCCGTTGTGCCGTCCCAGTGGTTCGCGGAAATTTTGGCGCGGATTATGGTGCGGTATGTGTCATCATCCAGCACGGTGAAGCCGCCAGCGTCGTACCGGCCACGCCAGAGCCCCGCCCCAAATCCCAGTTCGTCATCATCAAAGGAAAAGTAAACGCCAGTGATAGGCGTCGCTATCTGGCGGCCAATGCCCACCCAGAGCCCAACGGCATCGAGCTGTACGCCAATGGCAGCATCCAGATCAAAGTCGGTTACCTGTTGGGTTAAAGCGTTCTGGATATTTACAAAAGGCTGGGTGATAAGGGATATGTGGTCGTAAAACTTCGGTTTGTGCTTGTTATAAGACGGGATCAGGCGTTGATACTTTGTCTCGGTCATGATGTCACCACCAGCACCACGTTATCCGCGTCGCAGGCTGCCGCCTCGTTAAACCCCACGATGATATTAGCCGGGGCCAGCGAACCTGCTGAGCGACCAATCTGCAGATCGATAATGTCGTAATTCGCGCTGTCTGCGCTGCCGTTTAAGTTGGCCGGCAGAAAAAGGCGCGTGATGAAAACCGGGTCACCGATGCGGATAGCGTTGATGTAAGCCGCAATAGCAACCCGGATTTCTTCGCCGATCGCCGAGGTATATCCCTGCAACGCTTTGATCTGGATCTCGACAAAAATATTGACGGTCGTCGGGCGGAAAAAGCTAATCGGGTGAACGATGCCGTATTTGTCCGCAATTGGGATCGTCGTCGTTCCGTAGGTTCCACCGCCCGGCGTTTTCTTCGTCGCGATGGTTTGGGCGATGGCTGTTGCGTCGCCGCCATCGACTACGATCGAAATAGAATGCCGTGGCAGCCCATTAGCATCCGTTACATCGGTGTCGTTCTCATATGGCCTGTAGCGCTCCACGCCGGGCAGCGTGGCCACGGCGCCCATGATGCCATCCAACACAGTGCTAGACGGCAGAGAGACGGACTGTGTTTGCCGCTGGCGCAATTCCGCATCGGTTTCCACTGGTCGCCCTGGTGTGGCGGCTGCCGGGTTCGTGACAGTCTGCCAGCCCTGCGTTGGTGTCGCGATTACCGTGATGGTGCCTGCGGGTGCCACCGTGGCACCATCAACCTGGCAAGTGGCAGTAACAGTCACATGGCCATTGGTGCCGATTGTCACCACCGCTGGCAGTGACCACGATATGCCGTTACCGTCCCGCACAACGCCGTTTGTAATTTGCCTGCCAACCTGGCCAACAATCAGCACGTCTGCCGTTGACCGGCTGGCGGCGTTGACCGATATCCCGTTAATCTTGACGTTAGACGCCAGCGCGCCATGCTGGGCAGTTGCCGGGCTGAATGAGTTATAGACGGCGATCGATGTGTTGTTCGCGTCGTGAATGGCCAGCGCGTAGATAGCCAGCATCTGGCCGTCTTTGCTGTCTGGCTCCAGGTAAACATCATCACCGTAAATCTGCTGAAAAAAACCGGTCAACGTATTAAGGATTGTCTGGTAATCAGGCGCGGTGATGCCGCTCGCGGTCACAGTGGCCGCAAGCCCAAGCGTGTCGAGATTTAGCATTATGCCTCGCTGGTTACAGTCGTTTCGCCGTACAGCGTGTTGATACGAGCGTTAAACACAACTCTACGTGTGTCGCTGTCATATTCGGTGGTGAACTCAAGGATTTCGGTAACACCCTGGGTACCGAGGATGCGTTCGCGTACAGCCATGTTATAGGCCGAGGATTTGTGTTTACCGAGGATAGATTCTTTGTAAGGGGTGCCCTCGGTCACATCGAGGAACCATTCACCGGTCCACAGTTCAAACCGGGTTTTTACTGCCTGGGCGACTGCCTCCGGGGTGTTCGTCAGAAACGTATTGTCACCCTGGCCAAACGTATAATCGCCGCTGTCGTCCTCTTTCCGGTACCTCATTGCGGGCCTCCCGTGCTGCCGCTGCCAGTTTCTACGCCGCCGTGCGTGTGGCTCATCAGGCTCTTGCTGCCAGCGGTTACATCGTTGGTTACGTTCACCGGCCCCAACATCGTCGCCGTTCCGCCGTCTTCACCCATGCCCTGTGACAGATTGCCGTTGATCGTCACGTTGCCGTTGAGCACGATTTCAGGGGAGTTAATCTCGGTACCGCCCATGGCGCTGGCCGTCAGTTTTCCGGGGGTTGTTACGGTCACCGCGTGGCTGCCAGGATCCAGTTCGATAAATGCCGCCCCATCGTCGGTACGCAGCTGCGCGGCGCTGGTACTGAGGCCGCTGATTTTCTGCGCCTGCGATTGCGGTCCAAGTATGGCGAAGCCGTCGGCCAAGTGGTGCTGCCGTTCTGATACCGGCTCTTGTACCCCGCCACTCTGCCACCAGAAATCGATGCAGCGGTCCGCAAACACAACGAGGCACTCGTCACCCGCCTTAACCGGGAAGGTGAGCGTAACGCCCCCGCCACGCGGGAAAATGACGGGTACATCCACCAGCAGCGGCAGATCGAGAGGTACCCGCGTGCCGTTGCTGTCCGTTTCTTCTCCTTTCACGCCAGGCAGAACGACGCACGTCACGGCATCGGGATCAAAGGACTGGATCACGCCGGGGATGGCAACACGTATTTTTGAGGAAATGGATTCGGCTAATGCTTGATCGGCCTGCTGCTTACCGCCGATCTGAGATTGGAGTGATACGGGCATGAATTTTCCCCATAAAAAATCTATGGTCACC
>NZ_AYMQ01000121.1 GCF_000633355.1 Serratia sp. H1w | reverse complement strand
AAAAGGAGAGGGAGCCAGTTCGGTGTAATGGTGAGACAGGATCCCGTAACCAACCGCGAACTCGATCGGTCCCCTCTCCCTGTGGGAGAGGGTTAGGGTGAGGGGTTATTTCTGTAACTTGGCCAACAGCGTTTTACGGGTAATGCCCAGGTGTTTCGCCGCCTCGGTCTTGTTGCCCGCGGTTTGCTCCAACGCCGCCAGAATCGCCTGTTTCTCTACCTGCTCCAACGGCTGGATCGGTTGGCCAGATTGGCGATCCGGCTGCACATCAACGCACTGGCTAATGCTCAACGGCAGTTCCTTTTCGCTGATAAAGTCCCCGCTCAACAGGATCACCCCGCGCTCCACGCTATTTTCCAGCTCGCGCACGTTGCCAGGCCAAGGGTATTTCAACAGCATATCCATCGCCAGCGGGGTAAATCCTTTGACTGACTTACGGTTACGCTCGGCAAACTTCTCCAGAAAGTGCATCGCCAACAGCGGAATATCTTCGCTGCGCGCCCTCAGCGGCGGGCTATCCACCGTCACTACATTCAGCCGATAGTAAAGATCCTGTCGGAACCTGCCTGCCTCCACGTCCGCCAACAAATCCCGGTTGGTCGCCGCGATCAGGCGAACATCCACCGACAGCGTCTGGTTGCTGCCCACCCGTTGGATTTCCCGTTCCTGGATCGCCCGCAGTAATTTTGCCTGCATCAGCGGTGACACTTCACCAATCTCGTCCAGAAACAGCGTGCCCTGATCGGCCTCCATAAAGCGCCCTTCCCGGCGTTTGTCGGCACCGGTAAACGCCCCTTTCTCATGGCCAAACAGCTCCGACTCCAGTAGCGATTCGCTCAGAGCGGCACAGTTGATGCTGACCAGTGGCCGATCCTTGCGCAGACTGTTGGCGTGCACCGCCCTGGCGATCAGCTCTTTGCCGGTGCCTGATTCACCCGCAATCAATACCGTGGCCTCGGAAGGGGCGATCATGGCGATCATGTCCATCAGCCTGCGCATCGGCTCACTGCGGCCAATCATATTTTGCGGATCAAACTGCAAACGCTGCTTCAAGCTATGGTTCTCGCTCTTTAACGAGGTGTGTTCCAGCGCACGTGCCAGCGTCAGTTGCAGCGTATCGAAATCGAGGGGCTTGGTCAGATAGTCATAAGCTCCCGCCTTAATCGCCTCCACGGCAGACTCCACGTTGGAGTAGGCGGTCATGATCAGGATCGGGATCGCCGGGTTATAGCTCTTGATCGCCTTCAACGCCGCGATGCCGTCCATTTCCGCCATCCGCACGTCGCTCAGGATCAGATCGAACGGCTGTGCCCTGACCTGTTCCAACGCCTGTAGCCCGTTATGCGCCACGCTGACCCGGTAGCCCCAACCCCCTATCAGCGCCTGGAGAATGGTGCAGTGGCTGAGATCGTCCTCCACCAGCAAAATATGGGCGTTAGGCGTCTGCATGGGCTTCTCCTTGCGGTGTTGGCTGGCGAAGTGGGATCACGATCTCAAAGCGGGTGCCTGCAGGCTGGCCGCTGGTCACGGCGATCGTCCCTTGATGCTCCTCGATGACTTTCTGCACCATGGTCAAGCCCAGACCTGTGCCCGTCGCTTTGGTGGTGAAGTAAGGATTAAAGATTTTTTGCAGATCGTCCGGCGCAATACCTTTGCCCGAGTCGCTGACGGTAATGCGCACCGCTCCGTCCCTGGTCAGTTCAACGTCGATCCCGAGCGTGCCATCCGTGCCGATCGCCTGAATGGCATTGAGATACAGGTTCAACAGCACCTGAGTGAAACGATCGGGATCGAGCTCCACCAACGGCAAGGCTTCTGCGCTGCGGTAACGAAGATCGATCTGGCGACTCTCCGCATCCTGGCGGATCAGATGCAGTGAGTGTTCGATCACCTCGCCGATTGCCACCCGCTGCAAACGCAGATCGGCAGGCCGCACCAGCGCCAGTAACTCGGTGATCGCGCGGTTAAGGCGATCGACCTCTTTCGCCATTACCTTGGCCAGTTCATGCTGCTCGCTGTCTTCTGGCGAGCGGTCAGCAAAATACTTGGCGAAACCTTTGATCGAAGACAGCGGGTTGCGGATCTCGTGGGCCACGCCAGCCGCCAAATCGCCGATTGCCGCCAGTTTTTCTTTGCGGCGGATCTCCTCCTGCAATTGACGAATTTTCCGCATATCGCGGAAGATAAACAAACTGGCTAACGCCAGCAGCAGCAGAGTGACCAGCAAAATGGCGGTGTTGCGCATATCCTTTGCCTGAGCGGCATCCAGCGCCACGGTGTCAAACGCCGCAAAAATAACGGCCTGCTCATCATCCTGCGGTTCGGCGGCTTCCTGCATACGCGATCGGTTCATCATATGCCCGGAATGGCCGTTGCCGCGCTTGAGCGGCTTGAACCAACGGTAGGCTTCGAACGCATTCTGCCGCTCTTTCTGCGGCTCATCAAAAGTCGTCATATGCCACTGCTCATCGCCGGAGACCTTCAGCTCCGCCATCTGTTGTGGGCTATGCAGCTGTTGGCCAACGCGTTGCGGATCGCTGTGCGCCAGGATGCGACCAGACCGATCGGTAATGGCGATATACAGCACGTTCGGCTGATAGGCCATCTCCTCCAACAGGGTTTGACGCTGATCGTGACGCCAGCGCATGCCCATACCGGTACGGGCACCGGATTCAAAAGAGCTCATCAGCACCGCGCTCTTTTCCCGCAGCGTCTGGATCTCCACCTCACGCCCGCGCTGTAGGTCTTTGATCGCCAACGTGACGATAATACCAAGCAGCAATGCGACCGCAGCGATCATCGCCCAGGCGGGCAAGAACGTCGTTCGGGTTTTAAATTCCATGGCTTTCCTCTGCGACCGGCACATCGATGTGCGGGTAATTATTACCCACACTACCAGCATGGCGGGTAATAATAACCCACTTTCTCTGTGGGTTGCGGCCAGAAAACGGCCATCGACCACCGTCAGTTATTTTTATTGCTGTCATAAAATCAGTGCGCTGCATGCTGTTATTCCTTGGCTGACGCCGGGTTGCCGGGCTAGCCACGCCGTCACGATGATTCAGGATCCATACAATTCCCGTGCCAGTCTGAAGCTGGCACGGCGGTTGCAATAAGCAATTGGAAGAACATTGAATCCATGAACGCAAACAAAAGGAAATGAATCATGACGCTGACTAAAACCACCCTCGCCGCTATTCTCTCCGTTGCCATGTTGGCTGGTGTGAGCACTACCGCGCTGGCGCAAAATGGTTATCACGGCAACATGGCCAATGCCCAGGGAACTCATCAGGGTAAAGGTTATCAGCACGGTAACCGCGCAAATCTGACGCCTGAACAGCAGGCAGTCAGCCAGAAAGCCTTTGATGAGTTCCAGCTGAAAACCGCCGACCTGCGCCAACAGCTGATGTCCAAGCAATACGAATATCAGGCGCTGCTGACCGGTAAGCCTTTGGATGAGCAGAAGGTGTTGGCCGTGAGCAAAGAAATCACCGCGTTGCGTGACAATCTGTATCAACAGCGAGTGGCGCTGGATACCGACCTGGCTAAGGCTGGCGTGCCGATGATGGGCCACGGGATGGGTGGAGCAGGCATGCACGGCGGACGTGGCTGCCGTTAAGCCTTAATATTTCCCACCGCTAATACAGGGAGAACACCAGACTCGCTCTGGTTTCTCCCGCTAATCCCCGCTATATCCCCTGCGCGATCAATTAATAATCCTCATAAATAAGAAGATTCTCGCTAAATTGACTTAAAACAACATACTAAAATTCTTAATCTTTATTCTTACGCCCGAATATACCCGTGATCATTGAAG
>NZ_AYMQ01000120.1 GCF_000633355.1 Serratia sp. H1w | reverse complement strand
TCTTGAGGTTTATTGGGTATACCTTGATATAACAAAAGAAGCACCAGGTAAAATATTTTTTACTAGCGAAGATATATTGCTGATAGCTATCGAGCAGGCAGATATCATTATCGATCTGATGACCACTGCGCGCAGACATGGTACTAAGGTGTGGTGGGTATTGGACAATGTATCAGATAGAGAAACCACCAGCATTCAAAGCGTGCTATCTAAGAAAATGCCGCTTGATGCCCTTTTCCCTCTTTTAGAGGCCAACGCGACTCATCTGCAAGACCTGCTATTCCTGACTAGGCAAGAGGAAAAGAAAATGCGGGCATTAACTACTGGAAAAACGCCACACAGTCTGGCAAAAGAGTTTAATTTATCGATAAAAACCATCTGCTCCCATAAAGTCAACGCGCTTAAGAAATTAGGGCTAAATCATCTTAATGCCCGCTCGGTGTTAATTTTCGGCAAGATATGTCGTGGGTTATCTGCATTCTGACGGCTGTCTCAGACATCACCCTGCTGATAGCGGCAAGCCGGATCCGCGCGGAACGGATCGTTGTGCATGGCATAAGCCAGACAACGGAGCCCGCCCCGGCAGTTGGTACGATAGAGGCAGGCCTGGCACTCTGGCGGCGCAGTGAATCCCCTAAGCTGACGCAACTGCGGGGCTTGATGATAGATCTCCGTCAGCGGACGCTGCCAAAGATTGCCAACGTTGATCGGCATTCGGCGGCAAGGCAGTACGCTGCCGTCCGGCATAATGGTGATCAGTTCTGCGCCTGCGCTGCACCGATAAGGCGGACTCCCAGCCTCCTGAAACTGCAAGGCACGGATCATGGCAATCTCGGTCTGGTTACCCGCTTTGGCCTGAAGCCGTTCGCTGGCCAGCGCCATTTGCCGGAAGTAGTCTGAACTTTGCTGCGCATTCAGGGTTAACGGCATATCACGGTGATCGGTGGGGATCATGCGATCGGACCACAAGCGGTTTACTTTCGCTCTGCTGGCCAATTCAGCAACCTGCATAAACTCCTGGCTGTTCTGGCCGTGGGCGGTAAAGGACCAAAGCACTCGAACTCCGGCATCGGTCAGATGCTTGGTAGCTTTCAGCACCTGCTGAAAATGCCCGCGACCACGGATCTCGTCATGGGTCTGTTCTGTACCTTCCACACTAAGCTGAACAAACTTCACTTTGAGTCTGGCGAAACGTGCAGCCCATTGTTCGTCGATAGACGAACCATTACTCAAAATAGCTAACGATGGCGCACTTGGCTGGGATGCCAAATAATCGAGCAGGGCCGGAAAATCTGGATGTGAACAGGGTTCCCCGCCGGTAAGCGTCAGTTGCAGCGGTATCGGGTTGTCACCCTCGACCTGGCGGTGTAACGCAAAAATCTGTTGTGCAATCTGCTTCATCTCTGAGAATTCAGGGCCGTGGTGACGATAGCTTTCCTGATAGCAGTGCTGACAGCGTAGATTGCACCGATCGGTAATGTGCCACTGCACCGTTAACCGGCTAAGCCTGACGGGATTAACCGAATCTAGCTGGCGGCAGGGAATGCGTTGCTCATCAGTCACCGCCGCACCCACCGCAGCCTGAACATCCGCTTGAACTGCTTGAATCGCTGCTGCTACCAGAATCGGAACTGCTTGATGACGTGGAACTATCTCCCCCCGCAGCACTACCGACTACGGGTATTAGAAAGAGCGCATAGGCCTGTCGCCCAAAAGCACAGTTAGCGTAGACCTCCCTGTCGTCATCAAGCGCGACGGCAACCATGGCAATATCCAACTGTTTGAGGGACTTTTTATCCTTAGGCAAAGTGGCCGACAACTGGCTGAGCAGCTTTTCCCCTTTGGGGGTCAGTTGGGCCTTACCCGCTCGGTTGCGTAGGAAAATCAGATAATAGATCCACCCGAAAAACAGCATTAGCACCATCAGGAACCCGACGTTGTGATGGCCCTTCAACCAAGCCACGCTCAGCTTATATCCCCCCATACCAAGCATGAGCACCAAACCGGCCCACAGGATCCCACGGCTGGTTCGCTGGTAGCTGGCGGGGTAGGTATAACCTTCCCGCTGGGCCTGAGCATCGAACTCCCGATAGAGTGGGCGCAGGGAAGAAAACGCTCCGGCCTTCTTTTGTTCCGCCCCTGACTCAAAACACAGCAGCACCGAACGCTCCAACCGATTAAGCTTTTGCTCTCGCTGGTCGGCTTTTTCCGGATTATTGGGGCGCTGTCGGGTGAAGGTTTTTCCCTGCTGCCGTCCGGCAGTTAATAACCCTTCATAGGAAAGGCGCATCATGGCCAATTTGAGCACGTGATCAATACCGCCCTTTAGCCAGGCAATGTAGTAAGGATCGACTTTTGGCGGCAACGAGATCGAGGGTGAACCAGAGGAAATGAATGAACGGAGGTAGCGACGCCTGGCCCGTGATATCAACCACATCAACAAGATGCAATACGTCAGATAAAACACCAGAAACCAGGGGCCGTACATATCGGCAATGGGATTACTGTAGACTGTCCATGTCATTAGGGTTAATTCCGTTTAAACCTGACTCGTTACGATGTGGATATCATAACTCAGCTGTGGATGTGATGCGATTCGCATCTCTTGAGCAGGACTAGCCATATCATTGGCGTCTGAGCGCAATTCAAGGATAGCCGAGATGGATCCGCTGCATGCAATAACCCTAACAATCGGCCTGTTTGTATTAACCTTTTTCAACCCCGGCGCCAACCTGTTTGTCGTGGTGCAAACCAGCCTGGCCTCCGGCAGCCGGGCAGGCATGTTGACCGGGCTGGGAGTGGCACTTGGCGATGCGCTGTATTCCGGGCTGGGCCTGTTTGGCATGGCTACGCTGATCACCCAATGCGAGGGGATATTCTCGGTCATCAAGGTGGTTGGTGGGCTATATCTACTGTGGTTTGCCTATAAAAGTATGAGTAAGCAAAACGCGCCACATTCCCCTGCGCTGCAACAACCACTCAGTGCGCCTTGGCATGTCTTCTTTCGTCGGGGCCTGATTACCGATCTCTCCAACCCACAGACGGTGCTGTTCTTTATCAGCATTTTCTCCGTTACCCTAAGCACCGAAACACCTACCTGGGCCAAACTGAGCGCCTGGTTGGGGATCGTGCTCAGTTCGGTAATTTGGCGCGTTTTCCTCAGCCAGGCATTCTCTCTGCCAGCGGTACGGCGCTCTTATGCCAATATGCAACTGGTCGCCAGCAGGGTCATCGGCGTAGTGATTGGAGCATTCGCCGTTAAGCTGATTTACGAAGGCTTGACTCGCAGATCTCTGTAACGGGTTCACCTCTTTGATCATCGAAGCCATATGCTTGGCACGCCATCAAAAAAGTACGTGCATTTTCTCATCAATTAATTTAGCATTTACTAAATTTATAAAAAACTAAAGTAACTCATGAACGACGAAAACGCCTCGCTGCTTGCCAGCGCCGATGCCGCAGCCACCCTACTCAAAGCCATGAGCAACCCCCGCCGCTTGCTGATCCTTTGCATGCTGGTGGATGCTCCAGGTACCAGCGCCGGTGAGTTGGCGTTAGCGACCGGGCTTAGCCCTTCCGCCACTTCACAGCATCTGGCCAAGATGCGCGACGAAGGGTTGATTGAAAGTACCCGAGACCGGCAACGCATCAACTACTCGATTAAAAATAGCGCCGTGCAGCAGGTCATCAGCACGTTAAAAGCCATCTATTGCCCCTGAGGACGCCATGAACGTAGAAACCATCACATCACAGCAAGCGCAGAAATTAATCATGCAGGGAGCACGGCTATTGGATATACGCGGGGTGGATGAATATACCCACGAGCATATTGCCCAGGCCAGCTTGCTCTCGTTGCCCGATATTGAGAAAGGTGGGAAACCGCAGGCGCTTAGCGAACAGGATGTAGTGATTTTTCACTGCCAGTCTGGCCGCCGTACGGCACAAAATGCAGCGTTATTGGCAGGGGCCGCGGCACCAGCAAAGGTTTATCTGCTGGAAGGTGGCATCAATGGCTGGAAACAACAGGGAATGGATGTCGTGAAGGGTAAGAACCAGTCGCTGCCCATTATGCGGCAGGTGCAGATTGCTGCGGGTTCCTTAATTCTGGCAGGGACAGTACTAGGCTATGCCACTTCTCCCCTGTTCTTCCTGCTGCCCGGCTTTGTGGGTGCCGGGTTGCTTTTTGCCGGGATCAGCGGGTTTTGCGGAATGGCAACGCTGCTGGCCAAGATGCCGTGGAATCAGTCAAAGTAACCCGCTAGCCCAACTTTGTCTGCAAAGTTGGGCATGATCAAACAAGATCCAACGAATAAACTCGCGATGACTCGCCCCATGGGTGATAACCAAGTCCGTCAAAATTGAAACCCAATCTTTCGTAGTAACCAACATGGTCAGTGCACAGATGCAAACTGTGAAATCCCAGTTCGCCAGTGACCTTGGCTACGTGATTGACCAGCAATGCGCCGCAGCCCTGCCCACGATAATGTTCATCAACATACAGCGCACACAGCCACGGATACAGCTCCATGCGGCTGATAAAGTCATTGGTGATAAGCCCCACGCAACCCACGATGGTTTCGCCATCCAGCAATAAATACCACTGTGGCAATGGGTTTGCCGCCGCCAAACAACGGGTTATCGAGTCTTGATAGAGCATCATCGTTTCTGGCGATGCCCACTGACGCTGGAAATACTCGATAGCCATATCGAGATAGGCTGGCTCCCGACGCACTGAAATAATCTTCATCCAATCCCCTGATTTATTCTGTTATCCGCTAATTATGCCCTATTTTTGTTGGCAGTCTAATTGCTGAACGAATACCATTAACGGGCCATGCTATTAGCGCGGCTTTTTTAATACAGGAGACGTTATGTCACAAAATATCTATGACAATCAGGCCTTTTTCGACGGCTATGCACAGCTCAGCCGTTCGGTGCAGGGGTTGGATGGTGCGCCGGAATGGCCAACCATCCGCAGCATTCTGCCAGATTTGCAGGGCAAAAAGGTGGTCGATCTTGGCTGTGGTTACGGTTGGTTCTGCCGCAGTGCTCGTGAGCAAGGTGCCGATCGGGTACTGGGAATGGATCTTTCAGAGAAGATGTTGGGTAAGGCGAAGGAGATGACTGAGGATCCGGCGATTGAATACCGTCAGCAGGATCTGGAAGCGCTACAGCTCCCGGCGGCCAGCTTCGATTTGGTCTATAGCTCGCTGACGCTGCACTATATCGAAGACCTCGGTAAGCTGTTCGCTACCGTTTATCAGGCATTGGTGCATGGTGGGGAGTTTATTTTTACGGCCGAGCACCCGATTTATACTGCGCCAAAGCATCAGGGCTGGTTAGTGGATGAGGCAGGGCAAAAATCCTGGCCGATCAATGGTTATCAGCAAGAAGGAAAACGTATTTCCAACTGGCTAGCGGAAGGAGTGATCAAACAGCACCGTATGCTGGGTACTTATATTAATTTGCTGGTACAGCAAGGATTCACCATCCATTACTTAAATGAATGGGGTCCATCTGCTCAACAGATCGCCGATAATCCGGCACTGGATGAAGAAAAAGAGCGTCCGATGATCTTTATCCTGGCGGTACAAAAACCCGCTGCATAATAGCTGTTCACTGCGTTAAACATCGTTAAAACATCCAATATTGGGGAGGCTGCCTCCCCCCAATACTGTTCAAGCTTGTTCACGGCAAAACGGTTCTGGGCAACGACAGAACAACACCGTTTCACCGCCAATGCCACTTACTCGGCCGTCATTTGAACGTCGTTGCTTTCTGGTTCTGGCTCGCACTGAACCTCCTCAACCGGCGGCATTTCCAAACGCAGGTCGATCCAGCGCCCTTCCGGAATATCCATCGGCTCGCCAGCGACAATCGCTGCAGTATCAATATCAAAGCGACGTTTGCTGACCTTGACCGTGATCGTGCCGTCTTCGGCTGATTCGGTCGCGACAAAGCACAGGCGGTTGCCATTGACGTCCTGCGGGACTTCGATATTCCAGCCCTCCAGGGCGAAACCTAGCGAACCTGTCACTTGGTATACGCCGACAGAAACTCGCTCAGCGGTAACACCTGCGGCTTCGCCATTGACTGCTGCCAGCCCTGACAGGGTGAACCCTTCTAGGTATTCGTCTGTCATTTTTTCTGGGTTGCTGGTGAGGCGTGCTATTGGGGAGGCTTTTTTCAGGAAGCCGTTGGCGTCTATGGTAGTATTTCCGGTATGCCATATCGATTGCCAAGCTGAATGGCCACCGGTTGAAGAGCGAACCCTTGTTCGTAAATCTACAGCAGCTCCCCCCATTGCCCAAGCCATCTGAAAACGGGATGCTCCATCGTACCCACCCATAACTCCCGCCCATGGCCCCGCAGTTGGAGCATTAGCAGTATTTGTACCGAAGCGGAAGAACTGGTTTGCCCCCACACCATCTGGGGCAGCTACCGTAACAGGGGTATATGCACCGACTCCTGCATCACCAACTTGCATCGGATTTGAAAGGGTATTCCCATCCCACATTTTGACCCAACCTTGCCAGACACCATTCCTAAGTGTGTTGCGGTATACCTCATCATACGAGCTAGGCGCTGTAATGATCGCTGAAGCCAATAAAGTGCCATGTCCACCATTTGCATTAGACGTAAATGTCCAGTCAAGGCAGTAAGCAACTCCAGCACGAGGCATTCCTATACCGTTGGCGTTTACTCCATACTTTCCCGTAGGCTTGTTTTTAAGATCATCTAAAACTGTATCTAGCGGTAGTGACACAGCTACGCCACCAATACCATATTGTCCAGCAGTAATAACTGGTGAAGAACCAACATATAGCCCATTAAGCGCATAAGTAACCCCTGTACGAGCATTAACGTAAAATACAGGTTTTCCTTGTTCAACCCCAGTACCTAAACTGTTCCCAATTGTAGGTGCAACGGCAAATCCATACCAAGTCCCAACAGTGTAGTTATTGGGTTTATCAAAACCAGCATAGTCCGCACCACGGAATGTTATTGGTGCGCTATTAGAGGCAACTGTATCAATAACTTCTTGAGGTGATGACATTGCTGTTGTTATAACATGCCCTTTAGGTACTGAAACCATGCCATCTGTGCGGCAAGCCATAGTATATGCCGTACCATTCCAGCGGATATTCATGGATCCAGTATCTGTCTGAGCGTAAACGGCACTTTTCTCTACCCCCCCAGTATCTCTGAATCTAATTAACATATTCGAAGAGGATGAAGAAGCGTTCATGAGCATATCGCCCGTAGAACTTAGCTGACCTTTAGCTACAAAGTTTCCTGCTGGTGATAAATAAGCACATAGTGTCGTATCCGTACTATTAGAGTTCCACCAGTTAAAACCTCCAACACCACTCCCTTTATTGTTAATGAAGTCTGTCGCTGCCGCCAACCCTCCAGTTGCGGTTGTTGCACGGTTCCAAGCAATCCACGCCCCCTGAGTCGTAGGTGTAAACTCAGGTGTTGTGGTCGAGGTAAGCCGAAGCGGCTTAGTAAATAACACAGTGCTCGCAATACCCTGGTCAAGAGTCGATGATCTAGAAACATAATCAGTCTGGATCTTCGCCAACGTTGGCACAGTTAGTTTTGTACCGTCATCTTTAGTGAAGGTCATATCCCCGGAACCGGTAAACCAACTCACCGTATCATTGCGACTGCCCTGGAAGAAGGTCAGCATCGCAGCAAAACGAGCGGAGAACTGGCTGATATCACCCTCGTAGGTAGTAATAATCGCATAACTCTGCCCGTTGGCCGTTGAACCTGCATAGTTGCTGTTCAGAGTCAGAGAAGTATTGCTATTAACCTGTTTAACTTCATACAGCTTATTGTCCGGGGCCAGTAAAATCATGCCCGGCATCACGCCAAACTTGGCATCGGCCCATGCGGTGCCAGTACCAGTTACGGTGGCGTTATTAGCGGTTAAATTGATAGTGCCTGTTTTGTACCACATAGTTTTACTCCAAATAAAATAACCGCGCATAGCGGATCATGAATATAAATTAAGTTACCGTAGTAACACCTAAGATTTAATTACGACTTTACTGCAAATACAGCGATAGACTTTAAATAATTACCATTCTTAGCGGATGCTATATATTGAATCATTACACTATTATTTGCATAAAGAGGGAAAGAATAAGAATCGCTATCAGTCGCCACTTGCATACTGTAAGTGGATTTTACTGATACAGTTAATCTGCTAACACCATTGGCAAGTATGGATGCACTGGCCGAACCATAATCATAAATAGTTTGGTTATTATTGCTACCACCTGTTTCATATGATGTTGTATAGGCTGACACCGAGACAATTGGTATAAAAACCGTTCTATCAAATGGTTGAGGTGCGATCGTCACCGAGCTACCAACACTAACCGGAACTATTTTTGCTATATCTCCCTCAATCGAACTGGCAACAACACGTTCAATTGTTGCAGTTCCTTTAATGGTAACATTCTCAAGCGTCCCTGAAGTTGCTTCAATATGGCCTTTTGCAATAATATTATTAAATACAGCATTACCATTTTTCTCAATTGACCAGCCGGTTTTTTTATTCCAGTCATAGTTGTTTGACTGAATATAATCCCCGACTTTTGCGCTAGTAATCGTCCCATCAGCAATAAACGCAGATTTAATAAACGTCTGCCCATTATCTACAGCGAATGGAGAAGAGACATTACCCTCATCTTTAGTTACCAGAGCAAATCGGTCAGCACGCACCAGGAATTGTCGGTTCCCCGTGTCATCCACCCCCAATGCCAAGCCGGCAACACTGCTTTCCCCCTTCTTGCTGGTTTCAACCTTTAGCGACCAGGTTGCGGATACCTTACCGTCCAAAGTGGCTTGCGCCTGGCTCACCTGTTGGATCGCCGCCGTACTCTTATCCGCACTCGCCTTCACGTTATCGATACGAGAACTAAGCGCACCATTTGCATCCACCCGAGCCTGAGATTCCGCTATCAGCGCCGATTTGTTTTCACCAACCGCAGAACTTAGCGAGCCTAGTTGCATAGCCGTGGCCGACTGGTTGCTGGTTACCGTTTCCGACAGCGAAGTGATTGCCGAGGCATTAGCACCCACCGCAGAATTCAATGACCCAAGCTCTCTGGCCGTTGCCGATTGGTTATCGGTCACGGTTTTCGATAACGAGGTAATGGCCGAGGTATTGTCACCAGTAGCGGATTGCAAAGCGCCGATTTGCTGAGCCGTCGCGCTATTGCTATCGGCCAGCGTTTGATTCAGGGAGGTGAGCGAAGCCTCATTCACCCCGGTTCGGCTGGTCAGATCGCTAATCAACTTAGCCTGGGCGCTGTCCGTATTCACCAGCACCTGCAGTTGCTGATTGAGTTGGGCATTGTTGTCCCCAACGGTACCTGCAAGCGCGGTCACCTGCTGAGATAACGCCTTGTCGGCTTCCGCGCGCACCGTCAGTTCCGTCATCAAGCGTGCATCGACATCACCAAAGCTCGCCCGTAACTCGGTGATCTGCTGTGCCTGGGCACGCTGATCGTCCGCCATCACGTTCTGCTGGGTCTTGATCGATGCGGTGACGACATCATTGCTGATAACGTCTTCAGCCTGCTTTAACGACTGCTCAATATCCGCCTTGGCGATGGCCTCCAAAGAGCTGCTGAGCACGGCCTGCGAACCGGCCGAGTCGCTCTGCGCCTGCTTCAGTTCACCGATCGCCGCACTGTTATCACCGGAGGTCGCCGTTAATGAACCAATTTGCTCCGCCATAGCCGAGTCTTGATTGGCCAGCGTCTGTAACCGGTCATTGATGGCTGCCGTATTTTGCCCAACAGTGGAATCCAGCGAGTTCAATTGCCGGGAAAGCGCTTCATCCGCCGTAGTCCGTGCCTGCGATTCAGTGGCAATCGCGGCTTGATTCTCGCCACTGGCCGCTGCCAGACCCGTGATGAGTGAAGCTTGCGCACTACCGTTGTCCGCTAATGCCTGCAAACGCTGATTCACCTCGGCCTGATTGCTGCCAACATCTGCGCTGAGGTGGTCAAAGCGTTGCGATAACGCACTCGTCTCGCTGGCCCTGGTGGTGATCTCTTGTTGCAACTGCGCAGACACGTCACCAAAGTTCGCATCCAACTGCGTGATCTGCTGGGCCTGCGCCTGCTGTCGATCGGCGAAAACGGTTTGCGCCGTGGTCAACCGGGCACTGTTCTCGTCCAGACGCTGAACATCATTATCCTGCTTGAGCGCCTGTTCGATATTAGCCTTGGCCGTAGCCTCCAAAGCCTGTTGCAGGCTGGCCGTACTGCTTTCGGCATCGATTTGCGCCAGGCCGAGGCGGGTAATGGCAGCAGCGTTGTCCTGGCCGGTAGCCTGGATCACATCAACTCGCTGGCTTAACGCACCGTCGGCATCGGCTCGGGATTTTGCCTCCGCCTGAATAGCCGCAGTATTACTACCCGCGCTGGCTTGCAACCCGGAAATCTGCTGAGCCTGCGCCGAATCGGTCGCCGCCAGCGTTTTCAGCTGTTGGGTAACCTCTGCACGGTTCTCGCCAAATTCAGAAGTCAGTCCGCTGAGTTGTTGGCCCTGCGTTTTCTGCTGATCGGCCAGTGCCTCAGTTTTCTGCGTGACCTGCGAATTAACCTTATCCTGCTCAAGCTTGTTGGCACCGATCGTCTTGGCATTGGCGGATACATTGGACTCCACTTTAGCCAGTGCCGAATCAGCATCGGCCTGCGCCTGCTCCAGCTTGATAATCAACCCCTGCTGACTATCTGCCGTAGCTTTAACCGAACTGATGTCTTTGGCCAATGCCCCATCAGCATCAACACGCGCCGCTTTCTCCTGCGCGATTTGCGCGGCATTCCCGTCAGCCTTGGCAATCACCGCATCAAGCTTGCTGGCTAACTGCTGATCGCCATCCTGCAATTGGGTGATCTGTGAAACGACCTCAGCCATAGCCGCGTTGGTGCCACCGGTAAGGGCATCGACCTTGGCTTGCAATTCAGCATCCGCTCGCACCAGGTTGGCTCGGGTGCTGTCAATTTCCCCACGGGCATCCTTGATGTCGCTATTCAGCGTCTCTTGGGCCTGCGAGAGTTTTTGGCGGTTATGCTCGATGGTCAGGCTATTTTCGATGGCGGCTTTGCCCAGCTGCGTCAAATCCTGTTGCAGCACCTCGACGGCGTTGCTCAGATCGGCATTCCTGCCAGCCAGCTCGGCGTTGACCTTGTTCAGCGCCGCTTGCAGAGTGTCGACATCCCCTTGCAACGCATCCCTGTTCGCCTCGATATCGGCCTGCGCCTGGGCAATTTTCTCGGCCAGATCCTGGACGTTCTGATCCGAAGGCAGGCTATTGATCTTCTCCAACAGATCTTTGCCCAACTCGGTTTCGGTAATGCTTTGCGCGATTTGTGCCAGCACCACGTCTGCGCTATCCGAGGCCATCCCGCGTACAAACTCGCTCCAGTCAGAGTGGTTGCCGGTTTTGTCGGTGAATGCCGCGCGGAAGTACAACACCTGCCCGGCACGCAGGCCCTGCATGTCATAGCGGTGCTGTGGATAAGGCACGTCTGCCAGCAAACGTTCGTCGGCGAAATCTGGCCGGGTGGCTACCGTCAGGGTGGTTTTCAGGCCGTCGGCAGAGTTCTGGCCAAATCGCCAGGAAAGCTGGATGCCAAACACTACATCCCGGGTTGCCGCCAACGAGATAATCGTGGGTGGTGAACCCGCTTTCCCTGCCAGATAGCTCGGTTCGGCATGGCCCCACTGCGAGGAAACGCCTACCGCATTTACCGCTCGCACCCGCACCTCGTAGTTACCGGCATAAATACCGTTAACATCGAACCCCAGCGAAGGCGTTGCTCCTACGTTCACCCAGTTGCCATTATCTTTGCGCCACTGGGCCTCATAGTTCACCGCGCCAGCGACAGCACACCACTGCACACGCATCGAGGCAACGTTAATCCCCTGGCTGACGTAGTCGTAACGCGAGATAACGATGTTCGCCGGAGCAGGCATCGCCCCTGGTGGCGTGACGGTGATCGGCGGCGCATCCAGGCGAACACCGTTATCGATAAACTCGTATTTATCCGGATCGTGCTCAACGGCGTTAATGGCGAAGGTGCCGTCATCGTTGGACTGTACCGACACCACACGGAACTGCTGGATCGCCAGGCTGTCGGAATCAATACTCCAGACTGCTTCAGCCTCAGGCTGCTGGCGGAACGGAGCGGTCAGCGTTACGGTCAGCTTATCCGCGGCAATACTGGCGATGGTGCGAGTTTGTGCCGTGCCGTCCGGCAGATTGACGATCAGGCGATCGCCCTTGCCAAAGGTCACTTCACGATCCAGCACCACCACGCGATCCTGCGCGGAATGGATGCGCCCACCGTTTGCCTTGCCTGCCAGCATGGCATCCGCAATGCCGATGATCCGGGCTGGCAACGGAATATTGCCGTCCAGACCAACGGAAAAGCTGATGGTACGATCTTTGGCGTTACTCAGGATCGCCCAGCGTCCACGGCGGTGAGCCTCTGTCCGCCGCGTGCAACCAATGGCGGTGATTTCGGTCTGGTTGACGCCGTAGCGCTTCACCAGTTCGTTGTCGTAAGCCGCTTCTACCGCATCGGCATAATGGTTGGCCGGATCCCCCCATTTCACCAACGCCGAGGTATAGCGATTTTTGTAAGAGCCAGAGGCATAGACAAATTCGCCACCGATGACGTTAGCCCGCGAATAAACGAAATCCACATCGCGTGGCATATCTGCATAAGCAAACAACTGGTCGTTACCCCAGTAGGTAATGCCGCGGAAGATAGCAGCAATATCGCGTAATACGGTGTAGGCATCCTGCTGCGACTGGATATACACATCGCACATAAAGCGCGGTTCTTTACCTCCGCCCCCTAAGCCGTCATCAATCTGCTGATCGCAATACTGCGCGATGCTGTACAGCCCCCATTTGTCGATCTCGGCGGCGGTGATCCGATTGCCTAAGCCATAGTTTTTGTCCAGCGCGATATCGTAAAACACCCAGGCCGGGTTGTTACTCCAGGCCCACTTGAAGCTACCATCCCAATTGCCGCTATAGGTCCGCGCCAGCGGATCGTAGTTGGCCGGTACGCGGATGATTTTACCCTTCGGCTTGAGCGTAATTTTTGGCACTGAACTGAACTGCTGGGCATCGAACTCGATAAACAGCAAGGCGGTGTTGGGATAGCGGAATTTGGCGTCCACGATCTCGGTATAGGTTTGGATCTGAGTGGCATTCGCCACCCTGCCGCTGGTTGAGTCTGGGGTAATGCGCTTGATGCGCAGCGTCCAGCTAGTGGTCGCTTTCGGCAAATTAATCCGGTGATCGCGCTCGTACAGGCTGGTGGTTTTGCCCTTTAGCGTGCCGGTAACCACGGTTTTATAGGCTCCGCCGTCGGTGGAAAGCTCGATCAGATATTCCACCTGCGAGCCGTTCATATCCCCGTTATCTTCCTGCTGGAACAGCGCCGGGAAGCCCATGCGAATGCGCAGCGCATCGATATCGGTATTGGTGAGCGTCTTGGTCCAGACGTTGGTGGTAGTCAGCTTGACGTTGACCGGCGTCTCAGACTCCACATCCGGCATACCCTGGATATAGTCCTGAGTCTGGGTACCGTTACGTACCTCCCATTTCAGGCCGGTAAAGTTTTCACTGCCGTCGGGATTATGTACCGGAGTGCCATCGAGCAGGATGCGGGTACCGTCCAGCTCACCGGCAATCTCCCCTTCGGACAGCGCCAGCAGGATTTTGATTTTAGCGTTGGACTGCAAATCATCGGGGGATTCAACCGGCGTATGCGCCGATCCACCACCGCCCTTGCGCCCATGAATAAGTGTCTTTGTCATATTGCGCCCATAAAAAAAGGTCGCGAATGCGACCTGTAGATAATTGCCCTAAAGGGAGTTATTGCTGATTTTCGGCGTAGATACCGGCAGAAATTACCGCACCACCAATTTCCCGTTCGCCGTACAACACCGGCACCGGGTAGCCCTGCGCCGTGGTATTGACCGGTGAACCGAAGGCATAAGACGGCTTGTTTTCTACCGACTGGGAAGAGGACATGCCGAAGTTGGGCTGTGGTGTCATCAGTTGCATCACGCCACCTAACACCATTGAAGCTCCCATCAGTGTTAAACTGGTTACTACTGCACTTTGAGCTGCAAGTGCCGACCCCCATAGCGCCATCGTTCCACCTGCGGTAAAGAATGCCCCCACCAATGCAGCTACCCCAATCACAATTTGGAACATCCCAGCATTTTTACTCCCGACAATCACCGGCATAATGCGGATATCGGCACTGCCTTTAGAGGTGGCAAACTCGGCCAGACCGATATTTTGCGGACCATTAAAGAAGGCAAACTGCACGCCGTCCTTATGGGCATTCATCATGAATTTCTCAAAACCAGGCAACGTGATACACAGCGCGCGCAGCGCTTCGCGCGTATCCGCCACCACCAGCCGATGAGTTTTACCGAACTTTTTGCCCAGTTGACCACCCAACCGGATCAGTCTTGTTGTTTGCATCATAGAAGCTCCTTCCTGCGGACGACGCGTACCGTCCGCTCCTGAAAATATCCGCTGTAGGGATAACGCTGGCTGAGCTGGCCGAACAGGTGATGCAGCATCATGTCGTCACCCAGATAGATGCCCGCGTGATTGGTGACCGGGGCCGAAACCTGCATCATGATCATGTCGCCCGCGCGCATGGGCCCCTGAAACTCCCGGAACCCTTCGTCGTACCAGTGATCGTCATACAGGCGGGTTTTACCATCGATCCACCATTCGTGTTCCACCGAGTAATCGTTCAGCGCGATGCCGTGTTCCTGGCGATAGTAATCGCGGATCAATGACCAGCAGTCGGCATGGCCCAGCAGCCAACTGCGTCCCACCAACGGTCGCTCACCACGTGGCACCACCTCGGTATAATCCCCTTCGGGCCAAGAGAGAATGCCCCAGACAATGCCCGAATGATCGCACTGTAGGCGATCCATCTCTGAAGGGATCAGCACGGGCACATCAGGGTGGCTGTGGATGATGCGAATGATCTCGCCGTGATCTTCCGCCAGCGCGTAGTCCTGTGGCGAAATAACAAAGTTATCCAACGCGTTTTCCGCCACATTGCGGCAAGGTAGATAGCGTGCCTTGCGTCCGTTCTGCACCACAAAACCGCAGGACTCATTGGGATATTCCGCTGCGGCATGCTCACGGATGGCCTGCATGATGTCAGCCTGCATCATTACCTCCCTAACAGGTTGGAGCCTGGGAAGCCGCCAAAGGACAGAGGTTGCGCATCACCAAAGCGTTTTTTGCAAGAGGACACCCGGCCACCACAGACGTCCAACGCCGGATCGTCGATCAGTTTGTCGTCCTTATCAAAGCAGGCGCTGCCGCTGTAATCACAACCTCTGCCGCTGCGGTACCAACCGCGGATGCACCAGGTGCAAAGCCCGTGAATTTGCCGTGATGGCAGTTGCTGGCCTTGCAGATCGAACGGCGTGCAGAGCTGGAACTCCACCACGCTGTGGGTCTCGGTACTTTTGCTGTCGATATAGAACACCTGCACCCGCTCCTGCGAAGCATCGGCAAGAGCGTTCCCCTCGGGGAAATTGACCGCATCCAGGTATTTGGCAAAGGTGTCATGCACCCGCACTTTCGCCTGCACCATATCGTTGAAGGTCAGGCATAGCGAGGTCACCAGATTGCTGAGGTTGGCAACGCTGAGTCTCGGTGTTGGCTGCGAACCGTCGCTGGTTGCCGCCAGACCGGTGATCTCGTAGGGATAGGCTTCGTACTCGTTGCCCTGCCACCAGATCGACTTCGGTTTCAGCCGCTGGGCATCGTTGCCTGCCGCCGCGATCTCGGCCTGCGTGTGGGGGATATTGTGCGCATGGAAACGCATGATGGCCGCGCCAAAGGCAGTGCCATCAATTTCGATCAGTTGGATCGCCTCCCCTGGCACCAGCTTTTGCACTTCACTGTTAAATGACATGATTGCACCTATACGCCGAAGGCTTGTTCAAAGGCAAAACTCAACGCCTCCACATTGCGCGCAATCGGTGTGATGGAAATGGAATCCGATTTGACGCGAAATAGCGCTTTCTTGCCGTTGGGCGGCGTCCAGAAAAAGGCCACCAAAACGTGTTGATTTAAAAAGGTCAGCATCGACTGGGTAACGGCAGGATGGCCGGTATAAGCCAGTTGCCACTGCTGTACCGCCTGGTTCAGGCCGTTGCTGCTGACCTGTTTATAGCCGTCGCCAAACTGCGCACTTCTGACGTTATGGGCAAAGTTGCCGGTAGGCGAGGCTTGCGTTTGCCATTGGAAAGTATCGATAAGCATAAAAACTCCGAGCAGTAATAACCGCCAGTCATCGTATGGCCCCCTCACCCTAACCCTCTCCCACAGGGAGAGGGGACTGACCGAGCTATAAGTGAGCTTCTGTACCTGACCACAGCACCGCAGCAGCTCCCTCTCCTTTTTGGGGAGAGGGTTGGGGTGAGGGGAAATGAGTCAGGGTTGGTGCCAGACCGCGGTTATTACTATTGATGATTGAAAAGGGAATTCAGCGAGCCCCTGAGGCGTTCCAGATAAGGCCGCCCGGCTTGAGCTCTTTGCCCAGGCGTTCGGTGATCGCCTGATTGACGATGCCCTGCACCAACTTGCCGATACCGCCGCCGGCAGAAGAGCTATTGGGCGCATTTGATGAACCGTCATTGTTCATAACCACGGTGCTGTTAACCGTAATGCCACCGCCCTGCTCTGCCGCCAACCCGTACATTGGGGCTTTGTTGCCGACCAGCCCGCCATCTGCGTAACCACGCATCATGGCGTAGAGATTGCCAACGCCGATACGCTGGGTCGCTTCTTTGGTCATCACGAATTCACCACGGTGTACTACGCCTGCCTGATCGTATTTGCCGCCGTCACCGGTATAGCCACCGCTGGATTTGCCCGGTAAATATGATGACCAACTGGTACTCATACCCATAGCACCAGTAGCTCCAGAGCTGGCCGCACCCGCAGTTCCCCCTGTGACCAGTGATGCTGGAGGAGCAAACGCCCCCTTAATCCATCCCATCGCTGCTTGTATGGCATAAGCCACCAGCATTTGGTTGATAACCTGGACAATCATGGTGATCATCGACGTGCTAAACTCCTTAAAGTTGGCTTTGCCGGTCGTCACCAATTCGGTCAAATTGTCAGAAAATCCTTTGTGGAACGCTTGGCCAATGTTATTGAGCTCTTTATAACCATCGGTGACGCTTGCGAAATACTCCTCCCAGGTTTTCTTATCTTCATCCAGCTTCTCTTTGGTGGCGTCGCCTGCGACTTCTCCGCCCCCAACCTCAGCCAAAGCAGCAGCATCGGCTCCATTCGCTGGCATTTTGGCAGCATTTTCCGTAGCCGTTTTATTGGGATCCGCCGCAGGGAAAAAGGTTGAGTCGATCCATTTCACCGCCTTATCAACCGCAAACCCGCTAATGATCTTGCTGAATAACCCAGCAGACATCTGCAAAATAGAAGAGGAAAAGGTGTGGAAGCTAAATCGGCCGGTGGTCATCAATCGAGTGAGGATTTCAGTCAATCCTTCATGGCTGGCTTTCGCCACCTGCACCACCGCAGCAGAAATATCGGTCGCGGTTTCCACATAGCTCTGCCAGCTTTTTCTAGCGGCCTCTGCCTGTTTATCTGAAATATAGTCACTCAGCAAACCAGGTTCTTTTTTTTGCTCTTTTTTCAGTTCACCCTCAGGCAATCTACGTAATGATTTACGGATATTCTCGTATTTTATCCGTTCCCCATTAGCTGATTTAATTACCTCACCCAACTGAGAAATTAATAGCAGCCCCCTACTTCCGGAGTTCTCATTAATGGTCCGAGGCCCTAGCCTGAATGTTTTGGCCGCTTCATTAATGATGGTGGTAGCGGTAACCAAGTTGCGTGTAACAAGAGTAAAATCTTTATTGTATAGCTGCCTATCTATGACGTTCTGAGGTATCACCATAATCTGTGAGTTTGCCATATGGCCCTCCAACCAGCTTAATACTGGTGCAAGTAGTTATTTACTGTGAATGATCTTAAGTGCTGCGCTTTCCATTACGCGGATATCACTGAACGCGCTTGCCTCATCGTCCACGCCATAAAGCGTCATCAGCCAGGGCAGGCAGTTGTAATCCAACCCGCTGACGCCTCGCACGCCTATGCGCCACTGCGTTCCCATAGCCTGAAAAACCTGAAACGCAGGCCAGATATCGGGCCAGGCTACAACGATCACCGGATCATAATCGGCAGCGCTCAGGCCAAAGGCTCCGAGATCTTCAATGGCGGGCTCTGGCGTATAGAACGCTTCGGCAAGCGCTATCAGTTTTTTCCGCGTGCGGCCATCAGTTCGCGGGTAAACAGGGTGGCAATGGAATCAAACGCCCGCGGATAGTTATCCAACAACACCAGCATGTTTTCGCGATTAAATTCGTCAGGCAAAGCCCAGCCGGCACAGATTTCCAACAAGAAATCCGCCATCGGCTCATTGCTGTAAATACCCGTTTCACTCTGGTGATCCAGAGTTTCGCGCAAGGACTTTTCCAACAGTTCTAGCTGGGTACGCTTTTTATGCTTGAAAGTAAAAGTCAGCACGCCATCTTCATCTCCAGGGCGTGGAACGGAGACATCCGCCTTGAAGGTCGGGTTTGGATTTAATTTAAATTCAACCATGATTTCCTCGTATTACCGGTATTAACTGATCCCTATTAGCCCCTCGGGCAACCCAGCCTGAGGGGGAAATAGACGTGTTTAAGCAGTCACTTTATAGAACGTCATATCGCAAGACTGCACCGCCAGCGCCACCTGCACGGTTTCAACCTGGTTTACCGCGGTGGTTGGCTGCGGATCAAAAGCCGGTACCGCAGACCAGTAGCGCAGCTCCTTGGCTTTCGGCACATGCATATAGAACGCCAGCGTAACGCCATTGCGATCGGCATCTTGCAGCAGGCTGTAGATCGGCTGAGAAGCATCGTGCGCAAAGGTAAAGGTCTGCGTTTTGGCCGCCTTGAAGGTAGCCAGGTTGCGCTGACGATCGTCTTCCAGGAACTGCACCTGTACGTATTGCTGATCGCCGCCGGACTGCGCGACCTCGGTAATCTGAGGAATTTGTGTCCAGCTGGAGATCTTCTGCAAGGAGCCTTTGCCGCCACCGGCCGGGAAGAAGCTCACGTCGGTGGTATTAATCGCGCCAATAGTGACACTGGTATCCACCTGAGCAGTGATCTTGGCCACCAGGCTGTCGATCAGACCCCAGCCAGAGCGCACCAGCACGATATCCCCCACTTTCAGAGTGTGGCCGGTGGCCACGGTAAATACGGCGCCGTTAGCATTGCTGACTGCGGGGGTGACTACGCCCGGTGCTGTTGCCGCGCCAGCAAATACGGTGGCGCCATTTGGTAATGCAAAACCCATGGTAATTCTCCAATTTCAGATATAAAAAAACCGCCTGATGGCGGTGGGGTTGATTTGCCGGAAAACATTTTCCCAGCGATGTTGACTACTCTATTGTGGCATTAATACCCAGCCCAATAACCGATGGTAACCGGCAGGGTATATAATTCATCTTTGGCAATCGCCGGCAGGATATTCCCGCCAGCATTGACGTAACAGTTAAACGCCTCGTCCGCCAGTACCAATCCTCTGGGGAATAATGTGATAATATCCTCCGCCAGTTGGTAGCCCGTTTTCGCGCCAGCGCCTTTTTTGATCACAATATTAACCTGGTAATTCCCGCTGTAGGTCTGTACCTCTTGGGAAATACCTAACGCCACCGCAGGCTCGGGAGCAATAAACGGTTCCAGATGCAGGTCGTCTTGCTCCGTAAAGTTCACATTAGCCAAGGTGTATTTAATATTATTCTCATCTGCCCAGGCTATTAACCTGGATTCAAATAACTCATTGATACGCAAGGTGCTCATAGCGCCTCCAGATTTAACCCTATTGATAAGAGTGCATCACCTTGGGTTAAACCAGTAATAGCACTCTAGCTGATATAATTCGTAGCGATAAGTTTATTTAAGAAATATTTTTATCAACTGCGAAACGCAATAACCACGCTATCAATTTACTAGATAAAACTCGTAGCGAATACATTTTTATTAAATTATTTTTCGCCATTAATTTTAAATAACAAAACCACCCCGCATTGCGGGGTGGTAATTAATACAATTTTAAATATCGATTTTTTATTATCGTTAAATATTTATCTATCCATTTCCAAACGAATATTCTGGCTGACCAGACAACCCTCGATAAAACTTTCTGCCACCTGCATCTGCTGCCTGACCCGGCCTTCCGAACATTTCCAGCCGCGAGCAATAGCGGATTTGGACTGACCATAAACGTAATAACGCAAGATCAGCTCCAACTCCTCCGGCTGGCGTATGGCTTGCAGGTGAGCCACCGCGCGATCCACCACCAAGCCGTCCTCGTCACAGCAAGAAGCCTGCTGTTTAGTGCTACCCGGCAGCAGCCCTTTAAAACCGGCGGCGATATGTGAATATCCCAGAGAAGAGCTTTCCCGTGCCCACACGCCCCAACGCCCCAAAACTTGTTGTATGTCCCGCATAGTCCCCCCTTTTTTTATTGGCTCTAGTGTAACCAGATGAGGTAACACAGCCCATCGAAGGCCGTTGTAGGGAACCTCACAGGACAAGAGGCAATATAGAAGAGGAAAGATTGACGAAAAAGTGGCTGAATTTGTTGGGGTATAAATATTATAATCTATCTAACTCATTGATTACATAGACGGGCACAGCATGCGGCGCCCCTACGTGTGAGCTGGTTGGGTCAGATCAAGACATGGCGAACTGCTCAAGCACCTTACCTTCCATACGATAGCGTACCCATTCTTCCTGCGGGGCTGCACCAATGCTGAGGTAAAAATCAATCGCGGGCTGGTTCCAGTCCAGCACGCTCCACTCCAGACGTCCGCAACGGCGCTCGCAGGCAAGCTGGGCGATATGGCGCAGCAAGGCTTTCCCCGTTCCCGCACCACGGAACTTGGGTGTGATGTATAAATCCTCCAGGTAGATGCCGTTCTTGCCCAGCCAGGTTGAATAGCTCATAAAGAACACCGCATAGCCTGCCGGTTCGCCGTTTACACTACAGATCAGCGCCTCTGCGCAGGCGTTGGGGCCAAACAGGCTTTCCTCGATCTCTGCCTGGTTGGTGCGCACTTCATCGCGGGCTTTTTCATACACGGCCAGCTCAATGATCATATCCAAAATCAATTTGGCATCGGCCTTTACCGCCGGGCGGATTTCAATCGTCATCATGTTTCCTAAAAAGAATGGACTAACCTGCTTGCCAGCATAATACCCAGCCAATATTGTATGAACTGCATTTTCATCAACAGATAATGAATATTATGCATCTGGATTTACGACGTATCGATCTTAACCTGTTGCTGGTGTTTGAAGCGGTCTATCGCCTGCGCTCCGTCACCCGCGCCGCTTCAGAGTTGGCGCTGAGTACCTCTGCGCTCAGTCATGCTCTGAGCAGGCTACGCAAGAGTCTCTCCGATGAGCTGTTTTACCGGGTAGGTAACGATATGCTGCCAACGGTATTTGCCGAAAGCCTGGCCCCGGCAATCGGCGAAAGTCTGGCTCTGTTGACCAAAGGATTAAACCCACGCCCACGATTCGTGCCGGCAACCAGCCGCGAAACCTTTACCTTTGCTATCACCGATTACACCGCCTTTGCGGTGTTTCCTGCCCTGATGGCACATATGCAGCATAAGGCTCCCCACATTTCATTTCAGCTTTGCTATTCGGAACGCAAAGTGGCGTTAAACGATCTGTTGGCAGGCAAGATTGATTTTGCTCTGGGCTTTACCG
Source organism: Serratia sp. H1w (assembly GCF_000633355.1). Lineage (GTDB taxonomy): Bacteria > Pseudomonadota > Gammaproteobacteria > Enterobacterales > Enterobacteriaceae > Chania. The sequence continues at coordinate 28,831 of NZ_AYMQ01000120.1, read as the reverse complement.
AAACCACTGACCAAGTCTATCCAGAAATTGAAGAGATAGACTGGCTGGAAGATGAGTATGTGGCGATCTGCGCCCCCGGTTTTACACAGAAATATGGCGAACTGACGCAGGAGCGTTATTTACAGGCTCGGCACGTTGTCGTCACCCCCTGGAATGAGGAAAGAGGCGTAATCGATTACCAACTGGAGCAACAAGGGTTGCAGCGGGATATCGCGCTGAAGACCCCTTCTTTACTTGGCGCACCCTTTATCATTGCGGCCAGCGATCTATTGATGAGCATCCCGCACTTCGCAGCAAAACGGTTACAGCAGGCAACCCCTCTACAAATCCATCCACTGCCGTTCCCGGTTCCAGCCTATAAAATCAAAATCTACCTGCACCGTAAAAATGGTCGTCCCGCCGCCTGCAATTGGCTGAAACAGCAACTGGCCGAGCTGGCAACAGGTTCCAGCGCCCCTGTGTAACGAGCCGATTGAGGAATGCCAGCGACCTCCTATACTCAGTGTTTCCCCCAGCAGATCAGGAGCAGAGAAATGTCATTTACCGTAGGTGATTTTGTACAGCGTAAAACCGGTGGGCCAAAGATGACCGTTATCGACGAGGACGGAGAAGCGTTGATCTGTAGTTGGGTCGAGCTGGGGGTAGAACAGCGCACCTAAGTACAGGCCAATGAAGTGAACCTGTATCACGAAGACGATGACTTCGGCGTCTGTTGAAATCCCGTTAACTCCCTTACCCGGCCTCCCTAGATAAAATGTGAAGTTGATCTACTATTTACCAGGTACAGCAACCTATTTTTGGGTAGTGGCAAAGGGGTTAACAATGAGCGAAAGTGTAAAAGACGGCACCATTCTGTTGTCCAGAATTCTGCTGATGATCCTGTTTCTAATTTTCGGTTGGATGAAGCTCACCAACTTTGGTGCCACGGTCACGGCAATGGAAGGTTATGGTACGCCGATGCCATACCTGGCCGCCGTGATCGCCGTGGTCGTGGAGTTTATTTTTGGTATCTTCATTGTGCTGGGGGCCTTCACCCGGCCGATAGCCATCATTTATGCGCTGTACGTGCTGGGCACGGCCTTTATCGGCCATCAGTTCTGGCGCATGACTGGGGCAGAAATGATCGGCAATGAAATCAACTTCTTTAAAAACATCAGCATTATCGCCGGCCTGCTGCTGCTTGCCGTCACCGGTGCTGGCCGTTACTCGCTGGATTATAAGTGGTTTAAACGCTAACATCCCTCTATGGCGGCGTCGCAATACGCCGCCATTTCTTAGCCTCCTACCGGGGTTGCAGGCAGTTCTCTTCTTTCCAGCCATAGAGCCATTCCAACGCACGGTAGAATTCTTCCTGCGATTTGCCCTGCCACAGCAGATTACGCACCGAGCGCTCGACGCCTTTGGCGTGATATAAGCGCCCCATTTCACGGGTAGACCAGACAATACGTGCCGTGCGCGGAATACGAACCGACTCGTACAGCGCAAAAGCTGCCGCAAAATCTCCGTTGCAATGCGCGATGGCTTCCCCCAGCGTCACGGCATCCTCCAGCGCCATGCAGGCCCCTTGCGCCATATATTGCGCCACCGGATGCGCAGCATCACCGATCAATGTCACGCGTTGGTTACCCCATTGGCTCACCGGCTCACGATCGGCAGTCGCCCATCGCCGCCAGGAGGTTGGCTTATCCAACATCTGGCGTGGACGCGGGTGGATACCGGCAAAATAGGACAGCACCTCCTCTTTACTGCCATCGGTAACACCCCACTCTTCCGCCTGACGGCTGTGGAAGGTCACCACCAGATTATATTGCGCTCCACCGCGCAGTGGATAATGCACCAGGTGGCAATGCGGCCCAGCCCACAGCACCGGCGCGTTTATCTGCAAATCTTCAGGCATATCCGCCGCGTCTATCACCGCGCGATAAACCACATGTCCGGTCACTCGTGGGCTATCATTCAACAGCGAGGCGCGCACTACTGATTTCACACCGTCGCATCCCAGCAAGATATCGGCCTGATAACGGTTGCCCTCACTGTCAAAAACCTCCACATCGTGCGGATTAATACGGATATCCACCACCTGGGTCGAGGTTTTATAACTCACCAACGGATTCGCCAGTGCCGCCTGCCAGACAGCATCGTGAATATCGACGCGATGGATCACCGCATAAGGGCCACCAAAATGCTCGCGGAATGCCTGTCCGGTATCAATACGCACCACTTCATGACCATCGACCGCATCCATCATCGAGATATGATCGGTAAACACCGCCCGCTGACGGGCGACTTGCCCAGCCCCCAGGCTATCAAGTGCCGAAAAGGCGTTAGGACCAAGCTGAATACCTGCCCCAATTTCGCCGATCTCATGGGCGCGCTCCAGCAGCAACACCTTGATCCCCTGTTTCGCCAAAGACAGCGCCGTAGCTGCGCCACCAATCCCACCGCCCACCACAATTGCCGTTGCCTGTTTGCTCATGATATTTCCCCAATGTTTGCCCTACGCATTTCAAGCCGCCATCAGCAGCAGAAAATTTGTCAGGTCTGATTATTGTTTTAAGCCGGGATAACGTCCTGCTGCTGCTCGGGCGCAGCAGCAATAAATGCCGCAAGCGCATTGCAGGCAAGATAAACCCTGGCGCAGCGAGGATAAGCCGACAAATCACATCCCATACGTAACGCATTGGCCCACTGCGGGATCAGACAACAATCCGCCAAGGTTGGAGCGTGGCCTACGCAATAGTCGCCGGAGTTGGCTTTCTCCAGCAGCTTTTCGACGGCAGCCAGCCCCTGCTCAACCCAATGGGCATACCAAGCTTTCTTCTGGACCTCCGAAATCCCCAGTTCATCGGTCAGATAGCGCAACACGCGCAAATTGTTGACCGGATGAATATCGCAGCAAATCGCCAGGGCGATCTCCAGCACCGTAGCTCGCGATCGTTCCTCCTGCGGCAATAACGGCCGTTGTGGGTAACGGCGATCGAGATAATCAATAATCGCCAGTGACTGACCCAACGCCAGCCCGTGCTCATCCACCAGCGCAGGAACCAACCCGATGGGGTTCAGTTGTCGATAGGCCGGGTTCAACTGCTCACCTACGCGGATATTGACCGCCTCACTCTGGTAATCCAGCCCCTTTAAAGCCAGGGCAATACGTACCCGATAGGAGGCCGAACTGTTAAAAAAGCTGTAGAGCTTCATACTGGCCCCCTGTCAGGCAATAGTGACCTGGATTGGCGTCAACCCTGCAACTGCGCCGTCGATCCGATCCCCCCTAACCACCGGGCCAACGCCTTCCGGAGTGCCGGTATAAATCAGATCGCCCGGTTGCAGTTCAAAGAAACCGGACAGATAGCTGATGGTTTCCGCCACCGACCAGATCAGATTACCGATCCCACTGCGCTGATGATCCTCGCCGTTTACCGTCAACCAAATCTCTGCCTGATCGATATCTTTCACACTGTCTGCCGGATGGATGGCAGCGATCGGGGCAGAATAATCGAAAGCTTTGCCAATCTCCCACGGGCGCCCCATCTTGCGCATTTCCATCTGCCGATCGCGGCGGGTCATGTCCAACCCAGTGGCATAGCCGAAAACATAATCCAGCGCCTTTTCAACCGGGATATCGCTACCACGCTTGCCGATAGCCACTACCAATTCGATTTCGTAGTGATAGTTGTCGGTTTGCGTCGGATACGTCAGCGTCAGGTTTTCCCCAACGGCTACCGGCACAACCGCATCCGCGGGTTTGCAGAAGAAGAATGGCGGCTCACGGTCGGGATCAAAGCCCATCTCACGCGCATGTGCCGCATAGTTACGGCCGACGCAATACACGCGGTGTACCGGGAACAGGCTGTTGCTACCGACGACGGGAACGGCGGTGATGGCTGGGGGAGTAAACAGATATTGGCTCATAGTGATTTTCCTTTAATGATGTCGTGCAAATTAACCCCGTGCTTCACGCAGCAGCCCGAGCGCTTGCTGAACAGGCCGATCGGAGAAGCTGAACAGCACGCTTTCGCTGCGGGTAACAAAGCTGAGCGGCTGCCAGGAAGGAACGATGAAGATATCTTTGGCGGAATAGGTAAATGTCTGGCTACCGATGGTGACGGAGCCTTCCCCTTCCACCACATGGTAAATCGTACTGTCCGTAGTACGGATCTTCGCGCTACTGAACCCTTTGGGCAGCAGTTGCAGGAAGGCCGCAATGGTTGGCATCGGCGAACCGCCGGTGGCTGGATTGACATAACGCAGTTTGATGCCTTCACACTCATCTAGCGGGCCATTGCGCAGCAGTTGGTCCAAGGCTTCACGGCTGCGGTCATAGCGATAGTTGAAGATCGGCGACGAGTTGCCAACCTGATGGCGCATGGGCAACATATTGGCCGCATAGCGCGGCTGGTAGTCATTCTCCGGGCGAGTCACCGGCTGTTGCTCTTGTGGGAAGCCTTCGGCGAACGCACAGCCGAGATAGTTTACCAACGGCAAATCCAGTCCATCCAACCACACCACCGGCTGCTCGCCCGGGTTGCCGTGATCGTGCCATTGCCACTGTGGAGTCAGGATAAAATCCCCTGGGTGCATGGTGGTACGCTCACCATCAACGGCGGTAAATGCCCCCTCGCCTTCAACAATAAACCGTAGTGCCGATTGGGTATGCCGGTGGCTGGGAGCGACCTCGCCGGGCATGATCAATTGCAAACCGGCATACAGCGATTGTGTAATGGAAGATCTGCCCCGCAGCGCCGGATTTTCCAGCACCAGAACCCGACGGATCGCCTCTTTGGCGCCAATCAGCTCCCCGCTGCGCAGCAGGAAAGGCCGAATTTGCTGATATTTCCATAGTGCGGCTACGCACCCCGCGTTAGGTACTGTGGTAACCAGATTGTGCAGAGACTCCCACAGCGGCGTGAGATCCATCGCGTCGATTTGCTGATAAAAATCGGCTCGTTGCTGCATTACTGCCGGTGTTAATTCAGACATCACATGCTCCTTTGGATTATCAATACTTCATCTACGGGCGATCTGCGCTTTGGCAATCAGGCGGACACTGCGCACCTGGCTGAACAGCAAGGCCAGAGCGATGGCGGCTAACAATGCCGGGATGGCGATAAACATGAAAATGGTGGAAAACGAGAGGTTAAACGACAGCATCACCCCACCGCCGAGCGAGCCGAAAATCGCCCCGCAGCGGCCAACGGCGTTGGCCCAACTGACCCCGGTGGCGCGGCATAAGGTTGGATACAGGGAAGCGGACAGTGCATTCAGCCCCACCTGTGAACCGCTGATCCCAATGCCCGTCCCCAGCACCGCAAAAGCCATCCCCCATAGCGCTCCTTCCGAAATGCTGATCAGTACGATAAACAACGCGCCGATGGCGTAGCTGATCGCCAGTACCCAATAAGGATTGCGGCGATCCATCAGTTGGCCGATGGCGATGGCACCAATCGTGCCGCCGACCTGGAACATGGCGGTGATCCATGAAGCGTGCTGCAAATCGATACCGCTGTTATTGAGCAACGTTGGCAGCCAACTAGACAGCAGGTAGACGATCATCAGGCTCATAAAAAACACGCACCACAGCAATAGCGTGACGGGTAGTACACCGCGTTGGAACAAAGCCGATACCGAACTTTTCGTAGCCGGTTGTTCTGGTAGGTAGAACGTGACATGGCGGTAATCCTGCCCAGTGATCCTGTGCAGCAAGGCTGCGACCCTATCCGGCCGACGATTGCGCAGCACCAGATAGCGAGGAGATTCTGGTAGTGCGAAACACAGCACCACCAGCAAGGCCAGCGGCAACACACCACCAATCACCAGGATGCCTTCCCAGCCAATCAAGGGGACCAGTTGCGCACTCACCACCCCACCCAATGCCGAACCGAGGGTAAAACCGCAGAACATCAGCGTCACCAACCCCGCCCGCCGCCGTTTGGGCAAAAACTCCGAGGTCAGGGTAATGGTGTTCGGCATCGCGCCGCCCAACCCCAAACCGGTCAGGAAACGCAGCCATGTCAGCGTATTCATGTCGGGTGAAAAGGCGGACAGCAGGCTCATCAAGCCAAAGAACGCAACGCAAAACTGCATGACCTGTTTACGGCCAAAACGATCGGCCAGCGGACCAAATAGCAGCGCACCGAGCGTCAGGCCGAATAAACCGGCGCCGAACAGCGGGGCCAGATGAACCGCATCCAACAGCCACTGCTGGCGGATAGCAGGAGCGATGAAACCGATGGCGGCGGTATCAAAGCCGTCGATGGTGACCACTAAAAAGCAACATGCCAGCACACGCCACTGAAACGCCGAGACTGGAGCTGCATCAATTACATCCTGGATATTAAGCCGACGAGAAGGATTCATGACTGATTGCCTCATTGGATATAGGGTCTTTTGTTATTTTTGTGATGCGCGTTGCTAAGTTGTTAATACTATGTAGGAGGCTAATGTGAAAAGATAATGGCATTTCCGCCCTAGCGATAACCTGGAGGTTATGACAAATGGCAGACTGGACTCAGCGCCTTAAAATCCACCACCTGCGCCTGTTGATGTGTCTCGGTGAGCAAGGCAACCTGACTCAGGTGGCCAAGATGATGAATATCACGCAGCCTGCGCTGTCTAAGTGGCTGTCAGCTTTGGAGGAGGATGTCGGTATCAGTTTGTTTGAGCGTCACAGCAAGGGGCTACGCCCCTCTGAGGGTGGGAAACTGCTGCTGGAGCACGCGCGGCGTATCCTTAACGATCTCGATCGCTCACGTGAAGATATCATTCGTTTCAAACAAGGGGGTCAGGGCAGTCTGTTGATCGGTTGCTCTCCGGTAGCGACCGACTGCGTGACACAAGCAATTCTGGCAGTGGTTGATGATTACCCTAACGTGCACCTGCAAATAGTAGAAAACGTGATGACGCCACTGCTGCAAAACCTGCTGGCGGGCAAGATCGATGTGGTGGTTGGCCGTATTGGTGGCCATGCCCTGCAACTGCCGCTCAACTACCGCGTGCTGTATACCGAACCGGTGTGTTTCGTCGCGCGCACGCAGCACCCGCTGGCCAGCCGCAGCAGCATTGCCTGGGAAGAACTGATGGCCTATCGCTGGATCGTCTGGCCAAGCGGCACGCCGATCCGCGTCAGTATCGACAACGCGCTGGTGGAACAAGGCGTGATGCTGCCCAGCGATCATATTGAGTCGGCATCAATGAGTGTGACGTTGGGCATGACTCAGAACAGCGAGATGATTTCCATTCTGTCATGGCGGCTGGCTGCTCGCTATGCTGCTCAGGGCCAGCTCACTATTTTGCCGCTCCCCCGTCTAGAACAGAAAGGCAGCGTCGGAGTGTTCTGGCGCAAGAACGACTTTCCTTCCGACGTTCTGCAACGTTTCCTCAATCATTTGATCAGCGATGCTGCCGGAGATGTCGCTTAACGGCTATGTTTGGCGTGGCGCTCGAAGTTATCGGCCTTGGCCGCGGCAGACTTACGCAACGTCACGTAGCACGCCCCTTCCCCACCGTCGCGCGGCAATGCCCGGCAAAATGCTTGCACCTGTTCAAACTGCCCCAGCCATTTCGCCAGGTAGCTGCGGATGATATTCGGATGGCTTTGATCCGTGCGCCCGCGGCCATGCACGATCAGCAATGAGCGCAGGCTGTCTTTCTCCGCCTGGATGATAAAGCGGAACAGCGCCTGACGGCAGTTCTCCACCGGTTGGCGCAGCAGATTCAGGCTGAGTTGTGGCGGATAGTGACCGTGACGCAGTTTGTCCAGCACGCCCTGCTGAATGCCTTCACCCTTGAATTCCAACGGCGTATCGCAGGGAATGATGTCGAGAAAGCCGGTGCTGAGGAAGTTCTCCAATTGCAACGCCTGAGCCTCTCGGCGCGCCCGTTTATCGACGGCATCCTGCGGCTTGAGATACAGCGTTTGTTGCCCCTCGGATAACGGTGTCACATCGGCCATCGCCTGTTCAAAAAAACCTTTCTCTTCGTTGCTCATTACGCATCACTCTCGGGAGATTGCTCTAACAGGGGGATCTTCTAGTGCGGAGAATGGAATGATTGTAAGACGCTTTACCTTGGTTGCAAGTAAGGAATTAACGGCAACGGGTGAGCTTATGAGCGGTTTTCGCTATACTGCAGACCATTATTGAGTGCCGCAAAGGATCCAACCCATGAATATGCGCGAGCTGGAAACCCAGTTTCAGAATGCAATGAATGAGTTACAAGCCAGCTTCGAAAAGCAGCACCGGGAATGGCAACAGGACTACCAGGCTCTGCAACAGCAGTTGGCCGAAGCGCAACGGCGTGAAACCAAGTTGCGTATGCAGAATGAACAGCTGGTAAACAAACTGAGTACCGCCAGTTCGGTGCCGGAACAGCATGCCCTGGTCAAGCAGATCAAGATGCTGGGCGCGCACCTGGATGCGCTGGCAAAAGATGCCGCTACCTTTAATCGCCATGTCCATAACCAACCACGGGCCGCAGACAATTTCAGCGGCGAGCAACACTGACAATTTCGGGCGCGTATGTTGCGCACCAAGACGGTAAAAATCATACATGACGTGGATCATCATCGCCGCCCTGATCGTAGTTTTCATTATTGGTTATCGTGTCCTGACTTCCGACACCCGCAAGGCGATAGATTCACTGGCGCATTTGCTGAAAATAAAGCCGATGCTGGTTGAGTCCATGCTGCAAGAGATGGGCAACCGCCATAGCCAAAGCTTTATCCGCATGTTGAACAACGGCTACACCGAAGAAATGCATCAGGCCGCCTATCTGCTGTTTATCTACCTGACGTTTATCAAGCAGGCGGATGATGAGCAGATTGGCCTGTGGCGGGAAACGCTGATACGCGCCGGGCTTTCGCCGGAGTTACATGCCGAGCACACCGAAGCGGCACTGTTTTACTTTGCTGAGTTGGATCTGGATGCGTTTGAGCTGGCGCAGTTCCGCCGTGCCTACAACGAACGCTATAACCGGGAAGCACTGCCCAACTGGTGAAGCTTTCCCCCGGCAACGGGGGAGAGTTTACAGGAACATGCTGTAGAGATAGCGCGAGAGCGCATCGCGGGAGCTGAAACCGTGGGGAATGCCATAACGTGCGTTGGGCATATCGCCGCTTAAATCCAGCGGGAACTCAAGATATTGTTCGCTGGTACGCACCGCCGCGGTGGGGGTGGCAAAATGGATACTCTTCTCTTTCAGCGCCGGGTGGATCACCAACGCCATTCTGCCCATCCGCGCTTCGCGATTCACATAGACATAATGCTCGCCCTTGCGAAAGCCGTAGGCCTGATCGGTGACATAATCACGCTCAAAACCGGTACTCTCTAACACCTTAGCCACTTCATCCGGCCGTAAATACATCGATTTCTCCTCTCAGTTCTGGATAGCCAAGCGACCTTACCGCAATCAGGAGATGAAACAATTAATTTATCGGTATGTATTCTGGTTTAGGAATAATCTGTGGCTATAGGTCCTCCAACTGCCGTTTACGCCATTCACTGGGGCTCATCCCCTGCACTCGCAAAAACTCACGGTTAAAGTTGGACTTGGTGCTGAAACCGGCCTCCAGCATAATTTCGGTCACCGGGCGATCGCTGTTGCTCAGCATCAGGGCCGCTTGCTGAATGCGTAACTGATTGACGTATTGGGATACGTTCATCCCCGCCTGTTGGTTGATCGCCTGAGAAACTTTGCGGGCGGGTATGCCCACCTTACGCGCCAACCGGGCCAGATTCAGCGCCGGTTCCAGATAGAGATCGTCTTGCCGCAGCCGTTGGTTAATCCGCTCAAAGCAGCGTTCGTCATCCTCTGTTACGGCTTCTGCATCCGTGGCTGGCTGGGGCACCTCCTCAGATTCGGGCTGCTGGCGTTCACGGCCAAGTACCAATCCGACGCCCACGACTACCATCACATTGCCAAAGGCCGCCAGTGCACCCGCATGGCTCCCGGCAAACAGCGCGTAGTCCAGATCAATCGCCAGTTCGGTAAAACCGCAGACGATCAACAGGCCACCTAAGCCACACCATAAGCGATAGCTCAACCAACTCTCCGCCAACGGCACCTGCTGTAAGGCATTCTCTCCGCGCCGCAGGTACAGCAAGATAGCCGCGCCGTAGCCTAAATAGCCGATAATGATCAGCCCATCCAATGCCACCAACGCTTGCCACTGCGCCAAGAGCACCAATAGCGGAAACGCCAAATGCCCAACGACGCGCCACCCCATCGGCCCACGTGCGTGCAGCATCAACACCAGATAACACAATGGTGGGATCAGGGCGGCGCCCAAAGGTTGCAGCGGGGCAACCCAAGGTTGCTGATAGCCAAAGCGGATCCCTACCAGCAGGCTTTGCCAGGCGCAGATCAACAGCAACAGCTGTAACAACCAACGGCGAGGCTGCGGCCAACCAAGACGTACAATCAACGCCAGGCACAACAGACTGAACAGAAAAGACAGCGGGATAAGCGGCATGATACCTCTGTGATTATTCGGCAACGACCCAGTGTAGAGACCATTGTCAACTAAAACAATTGCTTAACGACCTAGATCGCGATCGAGGTCGCACAGGAGGGGCACCGATGCGATGGTCTGGTTTTCCCTTTTAAGGAGCAATGATGAAAAAGTTTTGGATCCTGTGTCTGTTGTTTAGCAGTGTCGCCACGGCGGCCCCCTGGCAGGTTGCCAGCCGCCTGCAAACGTTTTATAACGGCGATCGCCCCTTGGTCAGCCGCATCTATTATCCGACCAGCGCCCAAGGCCAGCCGCAACAGGTCGTTGGCAGGCCGGTGTTTGCAGGTATCTCAGCGCTGCCAGACGCCCCTCCCGCCAACGGGCATTTTCCACTGCTGATTATCAGCCACGGCAGCGGAGGCAACAACAGCAGCCAAGCCTGGCTGGCGAGCGCATTAGCGCAGCAAGGGATGATCGTGATCGCAGCCAACCATCCGGGCAGTACCAGCGGTGATTCCATCCCGGCAAAATCGCTCGAACTGTGGCAACAAACGCGCGATATTTCGGCGCTGATCGATGCGATGCTCAAGGACACTACCTGGCAGCCGCGCATCAACCCACAGGCCATTGGCGTGGCGGGTCATTCCAAAGGTGGCTACAGCGCCATCTCCGCGATTGGCGGTCAGGTAGCGTTAAAGGATTTCATCGCCGGTTGCCAACGCCAACCCCGCTCTCCTAACTGCCTGTTTTATAACGGTGTGAACAAAGAGACTCTCTCTGCCTCGGCGTTTGATGCCAATTACACCGATGCCCGCATCCGCTTTGCCATCGCCCTGGACCCAGGTATGGTGCCTTATCTGCAACCGGCCAGCCTGCGGAAAATCAGTGCTCCGTTGCTGATCATCGCCGCACAGCGCTTTATGCCGGGCAACGATCCCGCAAGCCTGGGGGCAGAATCGCTGGCAACCTATAGTGGGCAGCAGCCGATCAAGGCCATCGTCTTGCCGGGCAGTAATCACTTCGATTTCTTACAACTTTGTACCCCCGCCGCCACAGAGATATTAGCGGAGGAAGGGGAAGCCTTTATCTGTGGATCTGCACCCGCCGAGCGTGAACGCGCCCACCAGCAGGCCATCGTGGCCGTGCTGGCCTTTATTCAGCCCTGGCTACCCGCGCCCGCAGGAAATCAATAAACCCCCGTACCTTCTCCGGCACATGGTGTGTATTGGGATAAAGCGCATAGATGCTCTGGGCCGGGAACTGATGATCTGGCAGTAGGTGACACAATTGCCCGTTAGCAATAACGGGCCGTACCAGCCATTCCGGCAACAGGGCCACACCGGCTCCCTGTAACGCGAAAGTCAGCAGCGCTGTAGCGCTATCGGCCATCAGCCTGGCGTCTCCTTCTACCTTGAACAATACTGCCTGCCGTTCAGGGGTAAGCACTTGCCAACTCAGCGGCGAAGCGAGACGGCTATGAGCCAACCAGCTGGCCTGAGCCAGTTGAGGTAATGACGCGATCGGCTGGCCAGCCAGATAGGCAGGAGCCGCCACTGGCACAATATTGAAGTTGTCGATCAGCGCCGCATGATGGTTGGAGTCCGCCAGATGACCCAGGCGGATAGCCACGTCAAATCGCTCGGAAATCAGATCTGCATGATAGGAGGAAGAAACATGCTGAATGCGTAAGCGCGGGTGCAACTGCGCAAAAGCAGCCAAGGCTGGCACCACCATCTGAGTGCCATATTCCGGCGTGCTGGTGATACGCAGAACGCCGCTCAAGCCATGATGATCGCGGCGCACGTCGTCGAGCAGGTATTCCGCATCTTGCAACAAACGCTGGCAGCGTGGGTAAAAACGTTCTCCGGCATCGGTGAGTGACAACCGCCGCGTACTGCGCACCAGCAGCGAAACACCTAACTCATTTTCCAACTGCTTGATGTTAAAGCTGACCACCGCTTTGGTGTGCCCTAGCGCCTCTGCCGCGGCGGTGAAGCTGCCGCTATCAACCACCGCGATAAACATCGTCAATCTAGCTAAATTCAGCATTACCCACTCGCCAACTGTCAAAATATTTTTGACAGTGTAATCGCCCTGCGCCGATTTATCCGCCTTTTGCTGCCCGCTACACTGCACGCCTTCAACCGGAGGCTTCATGGCTTATCGTACTAAAGTGGCAATCGTCTATCTGCTCGGCTTCTTTGTCGACCTGATCAACATGTTTATCGCCAACGTGGCCTATCCGGCGATCGGCCACGCCTTGCAGGCCAACATCAGCCAACTGGCCTGGGTCAGCAATGGTTATCTACTTGGCCTGACGCTGGTGATCCCGCTCAGTGCCTGGCTGGCACAGCGCATTGGCGGGCGGCAAGTGTTTCTGCTGTCGCTGGTGCTGTTTATGCTGGCAACCACGGCGGCAGGCAGCGCCGGATCCATCGAAGCACTGATCGGCTGGCGAGTAGTGCAAGGCATGGGTGGAGGGTTACTGATCCCCATCGGCCAAACGCTCACCTATCAGTTGTTTCGCAGCCATGAACGCGCCGGGTTGTCTGCCGCTATCATGCTGGTGGGGCTGCTGGCTCCGGCATTATCCCCGGCACTGGGCGGCTTGATCGTCGATCACTTCAACTGGCGCTGGGTGTTTTTCAGTAATCTGCCGCTGGCGGCGCTGGCCCTGCTGCTGGCTATTTGTTGGTTACGTAACGAACCTTCAACTAGCGAAATTAAACCGCTGGACGTTGTCGGGCTGTTCAGCGCCTGTCTGGCACTCACCCTGATCCTGCTGGGCCTGACCCGTTTGAGCGAACCCCATTCACTGTTGCAGGGAGCAACCTTGCTGCTCGGCGGATTGTTGGTGTTTACTTACTACCTGCGTCACAGCCTGCGTCATCCGCACCCGCTGCTGGATCTGCGGCTGGTGCAGGATGCGCAATTACGCATCGCCATGATCGTCTACCAATGCATCCCTGGTTTGTTCATCGGCGTCAGTCTGGTCGCCATGCTGTATCTGCAAAACCAGCTGGGTATGTCGGCCACTCAGGTTGGTGGATTGATGGTTCCCTGGTCATTGGCTTCTTTTGCCGCCATCACCCTGACCGGCAAGGTTTTCAATCGCTGTGGCCCGCGCCCGCTGTTTATTGTCGGTTGCGCTTTGCAAGGACTGGGGATGCTGGCGTTATCGCAGATCGGTGATGCTGGGCAGCATAGCTGGCAAATCTTCGCTTTTGCCCTGATGGGATTGGGTGGCAGTCTGTGTAGCAGCACGGCACAGAGCTGTGCCTTTCTCACCGTTGCCGACACCAGCTTGGCCGATGCCAGCGCCTTATGGAATATCAACCGCCAACTGAGCTTTTGCTTTGGGGTGACCTTGCTCAGCCTATTGCTCAACCTGCTGCTCAGCCATAACGATCCCCTCTCGGCCTATCGTTACTGTTTTTATCTCGCCGCAGCCAGTACGCTGATCCCGATGCTGCTCTGCCTGCGTATTGCCAACCGCGCCATCGTGCGCCATCTCAACGCCAAACAGGAAGCCCGATGAATCGTTATTTTACCGAAGTGCATGATGCCCATGTCGCTATTGCCAACTGGCTGGGAAAAGGAACCGGCGAACATCCGGCGCTGTTAACGCGCTTTCAGGATGATTTTTGCATGATTGCCCTAAACGGCAGCAAGTTGGGGTGCAAAGAACTGGGGGCATTTTTCCAGGCACATCGGGCAGCAAAGCCGGGGTTGGAGATTGTGATCGAGGAAATGACGCTGGTCGCAGAATGGGCAACGGGTGCCGTAGTCAACTATCGCGAGAAGCAAACGCTGCCAGGCCAACCGGCAACCCTGCGTTATTCTACCGTGGTGTTTACCCAGACTGCCGCAGGATCTCGCTGGCTACACCTGCACGAAACGCCTATCGCGCAATAATTACAGGAAGCTGCTGGCAAGGAACAATTCCCAAGCAACAACCAGACCACATAACGTAACGGCACTGAAGATCACTTCAAACAGGTAGCGATTGATCATGATATAACCCCCCAAAAAAAAGACACCCGGAAGACCGGGTGTCAGAGTATTCAGCGGATGATGCGGAACCCTGACGGCTCCGCAATCTTCACTTATTTTGCAGCTGGAGCAGCGGCTTTTTTGCTTGATTTGTGGTGTTTTTTAGCAGCCTGGGCTTTCTGAGCTGGTTTGGCTGCGGCTTTGTGATGCTTTTTAGCAGCCTGAGCTTTCTGAGCTACTGGAGCTTTGGTAGCGGCAGCTTTGTGGTGCTTTTTAGCGGCCTGAGCTTTTTGAGCTGGTTTGGCTGCGGCTTTGTGGTGCTTTTTCGCTGCCTGGGCTTTTTGAGCTGGTTTGGCGGCGGCTTTGTGATGCTTTTTCGCTGCCTGAGCTTTTTGCGCTACTGGCGCTTTTTTGGCGTGTTTTTTAGCGGCCTGAGCTTTCTGCTCGGTAGCTTTTTTGGTGGCTTTCTTATGTTCTTTCTTGTGGTGAGTCGCTTTAGCTGGCGCTTTCTCAGCCGCAGGAGCCGCAGTAGTAGGAGCCGCAGTTGGTGCCGGTGCAGCCGCAGTATCAGCAGCGAAAGCAACAGAAGACAGGCCCATGGTGGCAGCAACGATCAGCGCTAATACTTTTTTCATCTTTAAATCCTCGGATTGTGTTTTTCGGTAAGCCCGGTTGGGCCGTTGAGGAGATAATAGAGGAATCAATCACCCGCTTCCGTGAGTGATTGGTTTCGCTGAGTAACCAAATGTACAGAGCTTGTGAACCTCGTACATCAGGTTATGCTTTAAGCAGATCGCTTCCGATCGTCATCCCCGCAGGCGCTGCCATGAGAACACTATCGCAGAGGATCACCCCGCTCAATCAGGTCAGCCTGGGCATTGCCGCGTTGTTATTGATCGCACTGCTGGCGCTGTTTACCCGCCATTGGGCGCAGTTCGTGCAGTACTGCATCAACTTCCAGATTTACATGCACCGCTATTTGGTGATGTATCTGCTGCAACAGCAAAATCATCAGTACCGTGGCGGTATGATGTTGGTGTTCGGTAGCTTTATTTATGGCTTCCTGCACTCTGTCGGGCCTGGGCACGGCAAATTTGTGATCACCACCTACCTGGCGACCAATCGCCAACAGTTGGCTATCAGCCGCTTGATTACCCTGTGCGGCAGCCTGATGCAGGGGGTGGTCGCTATTTTGTTTGTGCTGATCCTGGCGGTGGCGCTCAATCTTTCGATGGGCGATCTTAGCCTCAGCCGCTATTGGGTGGAAAAAGGCAGCGCCGTGTTTATTGCCTGTTTTGGGCTGATGCTGATCTGGCGCGCTGGTGGGCTGCGCTTGCGTAAATCCCTCGTCCTACGGCCATCCATGATGAAGGCCATCCCGGCGACTCCCTTGATAACCCAACACGATCCACATTGCGGCTGCGGCCACAAGCACTCGCCTGACGCCAGCGATCTGAACGGTGGCTGGCGTAATGCATTATGGGTGATTGCCGCGATCGGTATCCGCCCTTGCAGTGGCGCGATCCTGATCCTGGTCTTTGCCAACGCCATCGGCATGTTTACCTGGGGAGTGATCTCCGCGCTGAGCATGGCGCTGGGAACGGCGCTGTCAATCATGATCCTGGCAACGCTGGTGCACCATTTACGTGAACGATTTATTCACACCGGCGGTCCGCTGATGGGCGTTTATCTGCCACAAGCGGCACGCATTGCCATGATGCTGGGGGGAGTCATACTGATCCTGTTTGCGTTGGTGTTATTTAGCGCGGTGATCCCAGTGAGTGCCAACGGCGATTTTATTGCCGCAGGTTGTTGATCGCTTGATATTTACGTGATCGTCTGCACACTTCCCAAATGTGGTCTACACTTAATAGACATGTGTCACAACGGAGAGTCGAATGTTTAAGAAGACCGATAAAGTAGAACGAGACATCGATCAGGACGTGAACCTGCTGGCCGATACGCTGGATGAAGTATTACGTGATTCCAGCAGCAAAACCAAAGAAGAACTGCATGAACTGCACAGCAAGGCAAAAGGCATACTACGCGATGCCCGTGCACGTTTCAGTGGTTCCAGCAGCCTGACACAACATGCGCGCGACGTAGCTGACAATGCCGATAGCTATGTGCGAGACAAACCTTGGCAAGGCGTTGGCATCGGTGCCGCAGTGGGCATCGTGATCGGCGTCTTGCTGGCCCGGCGTTAACCATGTAGTCGCAGTGCCCATAACAACAGATGTGCGTCTGGCCCACGGTTTTCCGTGGGCCGCTTTATTTTCCATTCTCAATAACCTTCGCCAGCCGGGCGACTGCGCGTTCTGCCTCGCTGTAACTGGTGAAGTTGGCAAAGCCCAGCAATAAGCCGTTATCGCCAGACGATGACATCTGCCAATCCGACAACGCCTGTATCGACAACCCCTGCTGCCAGGCTTTCTTCGCCAGCTCGTTATCATTGAACCCTGCTTTCAGATGAACCAGCATCTGGATACCGCCAGCCTGTGGTGCCACCGTCAAATAGTCTGCAAGCCGCTCTGTCAGGGCCTGCGCCAGCCACGCGCGCCGCTGGCGATACAACAATCGCATCCGCTTCAGATGGCGGTAGAAATGCCCGCCGTTGATAAAATCGGCTACCCCGGCTTGCAGTAATGGGGGGCAACCGCAGCCGCGTAGCTGGCTACAACGTTCAAAATCCGCCACCTGCTCGGCGGGCACCACCAGATAGGCCATGCGTAGCGCCGGGAACAGAGTTTTGCTGAAGGTTCCGGCGTATAGCACACGGCCCTGGCGATCGAGGCTTTTCAACGGCGGTAAGGGTTTGCCGTAGTAGCGACATTCGCTGTCGTAATCGTCTTCGATGATCCATGCCCTGTGACGGGCAGCCCAATCCAGCAACACCATTCGCCGGGTCAGGCTGAGGGTAACCCCTAACGGGCTTTGGTGAGTTGGCGTCAACACCGCCATGCGGGCATCCGGCCGGGCGCTAATTCCGGCGTTGATGTTCATCCCTTCTTCATCCACCGGCACCGGGACAATTTTCATCCCGGCGGCGTTAAACATCGGCTGAGTTACAGGATAGCCAGGATCCTCCAGCCAAACCGCCTCTCCTGGTTGCAGCAATGCGTTGATCACCAGTTCCAACAGGGCCTGATAACCCGCGCAGATAAACACCTGCCCCGGCTGGCAGACGATGCCACGGGAAAGGTGCAGGTAGTGTACGATTGCCTCTCGCAGTTCCAGCAGACCGTTGGGTGGCGGATGTGCCAGTGCGGCCATCGTAGTACCACGCAGTTGCCGGGCAACGATGCGCTGCCATACCGCCCGTGGGAAGACATCCAACGCGGGCAGGCCAAGCTGGAAAGGCTGAGTCGGCCCTGCGGGATGAGACTGGAATGCGGAAGGTGCCGGAGTCGACAAAGTGGGGGCCGCCGACGGCTCGCGGCGCTCAGACACTTTCAGCAACTGGGCAGAAACATAGGTTCCCGCCTGACCCCGGCTTTGCAGCAAACCTTCGGCCATCAAGGCACCGTAGGCATTTTCAACCGTCGCACGCGCGACGCCGAGATCGCTTGCCAGGCCCCGCACCGAAGGTAAACGGCTGTTAGCCACCAGGGTGCCCTGCACAATAGCGTCTTTGATCCGCAGATAGATCTGCCGGTATAGCGGCTCGGCCTGTTGGGGATCCAGCCGTAGGGAAGCAAGAAAATGACGTGTCATGACCTGATGTCCCCCCTCTCCCAAAGGACGAGGGGACTGACCGTGCCACAACTGAGCACCTGCACCCAATGGTGGCTCCGGGCTAACTCCCTCTCCCCAAGCCAGTGTTCATGAAGTAACTCGATCCTTACATTGGGAGAGGGTTGGGGTGAGGGGGATCTGGGCAAAGCACTACGCATCATGGCCTGGTTAAATAATCATTTTATGGCTCTATAGCATAGACCATATCGCCGTTAAAGTAGCGCCATACATTTGCGATGTCGCAACACCGAGGTAGAACATGATCAAGCAACGTTTGCAGTACGCCGAACTGTCACCGGCCCCTTATAAAGCCATGCTGAGCGCTTTGGGCGGATTGGAAAAAGGCCCGCTGGGCAAGACGCTCATCGAGCTGATGTTTATGCGCGTTTCACAGATCAACGGCTGCGCCTTCTGCCTGGATATGCACGGTAAAGCGCTGCGAGCAGGGGGAGCAAGTCACGCCAAGCTGGATACGCTGGCGGGCTGGCGTGTCAGCCACGAATTTAGCGAAGCGGAACGCGCTGCGTTGGAATGGGCCGAAGCGGTCACCCTGATTGCGGCGACCGGCGCACCGGACAGTGCCTTTGACGCCCTGAAAGCCCATTTCAGCGACGCCGAAATCAGCGATCTGACCTTTGCCATCAGCATTATGAACGCCTTTAACCGCCTGGCCGTCAGCATGCGGCAGTAATTTTACTGGCCGGGGTAACCCGGCCTGCTCAACTCTCACCGCAAAAAAAAATTTCCCCACCGCTTTTCCAGCCTCGGCGCGGCCTGCGCATCAAAAACCTAAAAACACCACATATAGTGATGTTGATAAAATAAATATCCACATATAGTATTCATTCATCGCCGCAGGGGAAAACGCCCGGGCTGGTGACACCGTCAGAAACGCCCATGTAATGCGCCGTTCTCTGACCTATCCGCCTTTCCTGTCAGACAAAAGGCAAATGCGAATCATGAGTATTATTATTTACACTAAACCAGATTGTGTCCAGTGCAATGCCACCTATCGTGCACTGGATAGACAGGGGATCGACTATCGCGTGGTCGATCTCACCCAGGATCAGCAGGCGCTGGATCACGTTAAGTCTCTGGGTTATCAGCAGGTTCCGGTGATTATCACGGGTGACGATCACTGGTCTGGTTTCCGTCCGGACAAGATTGGCGCGTTAGCCAACGCCCTAACCTCCTGAGGTGTGCCATGGATCCGCTGGTTTACTTCTCCAGCAGTTCGGAGAACACCCACAGATTCGTTGAGAAATTGGCCCTGCCAGCGATACGCATCCCGATCGCTGGCAGTAAAAAAGTGCTGATGGAGCACCCGTATATCCTGATCGTCCCCAGCTACGGCGGCGGCAGCAGCGTTGGTGCCGTACCGATCCAGGTGATCCGTTTTCTCAACATTCCGCAGAATCGCGCTTACCTGCGCGGAGTGATTGCCGCAGGTAACACCA
The DNA here is from genome assembly GCF_000633355.1 of Serratia sp. H1w. Lineage (GTDB taxonomy): Bacteria > Pseudomonadota > Gammaproteobacteria > Enterobacterales > Enterobacteriaceae > Chania. The sequence continues at coordinate 9,199 of NZ_AYMQ01000120.1, read as the reverse complement.
ATTTCGGCGCAGCGTATGGCATCGCCGGTGACATCATCGCCAAAAAATGCCAGGTACCGGTGCTTTATCGTTTTGAGCTGCTCGGCACCACACAAGACGTCGCCACCGTTCAACAGGGAGTCACCGCATTTTGGCAACGACAGAACTGACCAGGCCCGCCAGCGGCACGCTGGATTACCATTCGCTCAACGCGATGCTCAACCTTTACGACGCTGAAGGACGTATCCAGTTCGATAAAGATCGGCTGGCGGCCAGGCAATACTTTTTGCAACACGTGAACCAGAACACCGTGTTCTTCCATAACCTGGAGGAGAAATTACGCTATCTGGTGGATGAGGGGTATTACGAGGCCGCGGTGCTGGCACAGTATGAGTTCGCCTTTATCAAGCAACTGTTCCAGCAGGCCTATGCCAGGAAATTCCGCTTCGAAACCTTCCTCGGCGCTTTCAAGTATTACACCAGCTACACGCTGAAAACCTTCGATGGCAAACGCTATCTGGAACGCTATGAAGATCGGGTCTGCATGGTGGCGCTGCGACTGGCGGCTGGCGATACCGCTTTGGCACAGGATCTGGTGGAGGAGATCATCTCCGGGCGCTTCCAACCCGCTACCCCCACCTTCCTCAACTGCGGTAAACAGCAGCGTGGCGAGCTGGTTTCCTGCTTCCTGCTGCGGATCGAAGACAATATGGAGTCGATTGGCCGCGCGGTGAATTCAGCGCTGCAACTCTCCAAACGCGGCGGCGGCGTGGCCTTTCTGTTAAGCAATATCCGCGAGGTGGGTGCGCCAATCAAGCGCATTGAAAATCAGTCTTCCGGCGTGATCCCGATAATGAAAATGCTGGAAGATGCTTTCTCCTATGCCAACCAACTGGGTGCACGCCAAGGGGCCGGGGCGGTGTATCTGCACGCCCATCACCCCGATATTCTGCGCTTCCTGGATACCAAGCGGGAAAACGCCGACGAAAAGATCCGCATCAAAACCCTGTCGCTGGGGGTGGTGATACCGGATATCACCTTCGAGCTGGCCAAGAACAACGAAGAGATGTACCTGTTCTCGCCTTACGATGTGCAGCAGGTGTACGGCGTGCCGCTCTCAGAGATTAGCGTCAGCGAAAAATACCGTGAGATGGTCGACGACAAGCGCATCCGCAAATCCCGTATCAACGCGCGCGAGTTTTTCCAGGTGTTGGCGGAGATCCAGTTCGAGTCCGGCTATCCGTACATGATGTTTGAAGATACGGTCAACCGCAGCAACCCGATCGCCGGGCGCATCAATATGAGCAACCTATGCTCGGAGATCCTGCAGGTCAACAGCCCCAGCCGTTACCACCAGGATTTGAGCTATGCCGAGATCGGCAAAGATATCTCCTGCAACCTCGGCTCGCTGAACATTGCCAAAGTCATGGATGCCCCCGATTTCGGCAAGGCGGTGGAAACCGCGATCTACGGGCTGACGGCGGTAGCGGAGATGAGCGATATCGGCTCGGTGCCGTCTATCGCCGCCGGTAATCAGGCTTCGCACGCCATCGGCCTCGGTCAGATGAACCTGCACGGCTATCTGGCACGCGAACGTATCTTCTACGGCTCGGACGAAGGAATCGATTTCACCAATATCTATTTCTACACCGTGACCTACCACGCGCTGCGCGCCTCTAACCAGTTGGCGATAGCCCGCGGTAGCAGCTTCGGTGGCTTTGAAAACTCCACCTACGCCAGCGGGGAGTATTTCGCTAAATACATCGAGCAGGAGTGGCAACCTAAAACCGAGCGAGTGCGTGAACTGTTTGCCAACGCCAATATCCCCCTTCCAGGGCGTGAGGAGTGGCTGGCACTGCGGGCTTCGGTGATGATGCACGGGCTGTATAACCAGAACCTACAGGCGGTGCCGCCTACCGGTTCGATTTCCTATATCAACAATTCTACCTCCAGCATCCATCCGATCGTCTCACGCATCGAGATCCGCAAAGAGGGCAAGATTGGCCGGGTTTACTACCCTGCTCCCTACATGACCAACGACAACCTGGAGTATTACCAGGATGCGTACGAAATTGGTCCGGAAAAGATTATCGATACCTATGCCGCCGCCACGCAGCACGTGGATCAAGGGCTGTCGTTGACGCTGTTCTTCCGCGATACCGCCACCACCCGCGATATTAACCGCGCGCAAATCTATGCCTGGCGTAAAGGCATCAAGACCATCTATTACATCCGCCTGCGCCAGATGGCGTTAGAAGGTACCGAGGTGCAGGGCTGCGTGTCCTGTGCGCTGTGAGGAAATTATGACAATGCAACGAGTGCAGGCCATCAACTGGAACAAGATTGATGACGATAAGGATCTGGAGGTGTGGAACCGCCTGACCAGCAACTTCTGGCTGCCGGAAAAGGTGCCGCTGTCGAATGATATTCCGTCCTGGGCTACGCTGACCGACAAGGAACAACAGCTTACCATCCGCGTTTTTACCGGGCTGACGCTGCTGGATACCATCCAGAATACCGTCGGCGCTCCGGCGCTGATCGAAGACGCCATCACGCCACACGAAGAGGCGGTGTATTCCAACATCAGCTTTATGGAAGCGGTACACGCCCGTTCCTACAGTTCGATATTTTCTACCCTGTGTCAGACGCGGGATGTCGATGAGGCTTACCGCTGGAGCGAGGAAAACAGCACGCTACAGAAAAAGGCCAGCATCATTCTGGCGCATTACCGCAGCGACGATCCGCTGATGAAGAAGGTCGCCAGCGTGTTTCTGGAGTCGTTCCTGTTCTATTCCGGTTTTTATCTGCCGATGTATTGGTCGAGCCGGGCCAAATTGACCAACACCGCCGATCTGATCCGCCTGATCATTCGCGATGAAGCGGTACATGGCTACTACATCGGCTACAAGTTCCAGAAAGGCCTGGAACAGGCCAGTCCGGCCCGCCGTCAGCAAGTGAAGAATTTTGCCTTCGATTTGCTCCAGGATCTGTATGACAACGAAGTGCGTTATACCGAGGAGCTTTACGACGGCGTGGGCTGGACGGAAGAAGTCAAAACCTTCCTGCACTATAACGCCAACAAGGCGCTGATGAATCTGGGCTACGAGGCGCTGTTCCCACCTTCAATGGCACAGGTCGATCCGGCAATTCTGTCGGCGCTGTCGCCCAATGCCGATGAGAACCACGACTTCTTCTCCGGCTCCGGCTCTTCCTACGTGATGGGCAAAGCGGTAAATACCGAGGATGAAGACTGGGAATTTTAAAACTAATCGGGCGCAGCATGCTGCGCCCTTACCAAAGAGGGTCTGTTAAATAATTCCACCATTGGCGCGCAGGGTTTGGCCATTGATCCAGGCACCGTCGGCACCAGCCAGGAAAGACACCGTCGCGGCAATATCCACCGGCTGCCCCAAGCGTTCCAGCGGGGCCATTTTCGCCAGCCGTTCGATCAGTTCGGGAGATTTGCCATTGAGGAACAGATCGGTGGCCGTTGGCCCCGGGGCGATGGCGTTCACAGTAATGGCACGGCCACGCAGCTCCTTTGCCAACACGCTGGTCAAGGCCTCTACTGCCGCTTTGCTAGCGGCATACATGCCGTAGCCCGGCTGCAACAGCCCTACCACACTGGAGGAAAAGTTGATGATGCGGCCATTATCACGCAGCCGCTTGGCCGCCTCTCGCAGGGTATTGAAGGTACCTTTCAGGTTGATGTCGATCAGGTGATCGACCTGGGCATCACTCATCTCCGCCACCGGAGCCAACTCGATAACGCCAGCGTTGTTCACCAGCACATCAACACCGCCAAACGCCTGTTCAACGCGGTCAAACAGTTGGCGTACCGCCTGCGGATCGCTGACATCGGCTTTGGCACTCAACGCTCGCCCTCCGCGCTGTTCGATGTTACGCACCAGTTCATCCGCCAATTGCTGGTTGCCCGCGTAGTTGATAATCACGGTAAAGCCGTCGGCGGCCAGGCGCTCGGCAATGGCAGCCCCAATACCGCGCGATGCTCCAGTTACCAGGGCTACTTGTTGTGTGTTGTCAGTCATTTTTCGATCCTTATCGGGCAGCTAAACTCAGTGCTGACATCATGCACCTGTCGCCAACGCGAATAATCCCCTATTCTTCAGCATCACTATCCGAAAAATGCGAACAATAAGATGGACAGAATCGATGCGATGCGGCTGTTCACCCGCGTGGTGGAACAGCGCAGCTTCACTCAGGCAGCCCAGGCGCAGGGTTTGCCCCGCTCCACGGTGACCGATGCCATCAAGCAGTTGGAATCCCGCCTCAATGTGCGCCTATTACAACGCACAACGCGACACGTCAGCCCAACGCTGGACGGAGAGGCTTATTACCAGCGCTGCCTGACCATTCTGGCGGAGATTGAAGACGCCGAAATGGCCTTTGCCGGGGCAAAACCACAGGGGATGTTACGCGTCGACGCGCACGGCACATTAGCCCGCCACTTTCTGCTGCCGGGGCTGAGCGATTTTTTGGCGCTGTATCCCGACATTGAATTCCATATGAGCGAAGGGGATCGGCTGGTGGATCCGGTGCGCGAAGGCATCGACTGCGTGGTACGGGTGGGCAAACTCAGGGACAGCGATATGGTCGCGCGCAGATTGGGAGAGTTGGCTGAGGTCACCTGTGCCGCTCCTGGTTACCTGCAACGCTTAGGTACGCCTGATTCGATCCAGCAGCTAGCTGGCCATCGTATGGTCGGCTTTCGCTCCTCACAAACCGGCACACTGCTCCCATTGGAATTCGCGGTGGAGGGCGAGGTACAGCAGCTGACATTACCCGCCAGCGTGATGGTCAGCGGTGCAGAAAGCCTGGTTGAAGCGGCACGTCGTGGGCTAGGGATTATCCAGGTGCCTCGCTACCATCTGCGCACCGATTTGGCTAACGGCACTCTGGTTCCTATCTTGCCCCAGTTCCCTTCCCCTCCTTTACCGGTATCGCTCCTTTACCCGCGCAATCGTCAGCTATCCCCTCGAGTACGGGTGTTTATTGACTGGTTTAGCCAGGAGTTCACGCGGCGCAATCAAGCATAAAAAAGCCCCGCATCCTGGCGGGGCAAGTCGGCAACACACTAATCAGAAGAAATGCGCTAACACCAGCAGCGACAGCGAAACGTTGATAGCCCCGCCAATGCGCGTAGCGATCTGGGCAAAAGGCATCAGCGACATCCGGTTGCCCGCCGTCAGAATGGCCACATCACCGGTTCCGCCCTGCCCACTTTGGCAGCAGGAAACGATGGCCACATCGATCGGGTGCATACCGATCTTCTTGCCCACCAGGAAACCAGTTGCCACCAGCGTACTTACCGTGGCTACGATGACGATCAGGTTTTGCACGGTAAAGGCATTCACCAGCTCTTGCCACGGCGTGATAGCCACGCCCACGGCAAACAGGATTGGGTAGGTCACGGCGGTGCGGAAGAATTTATATACCACCTGCGATCCTTGCTGAATACGTGGTGAAACACCGTGTGCCAGCTTCACCGCCACCGCAGCAAACAGCATACCTACCGGGGCTGGTAAGCCGATCATTCGGTGTAACAGCATACCCACCATATACAGCAGGATGGCCAGCAGCGCACCGCTGGCGATCGTGGCGACATCCACATTACCGCTCAATTTCTCCGTCGCGGCCATCTCACTGTCGCCCTGTTTGCTCGGCATCAGGCTGCCTTCACCGGTCAGATGCGGATAACGTTTCCCCAGTTGATTCAACAGGCCGGCAATGACGATCGCCGTCAGGCTACCCAGCATCACAATCGGCAGAATACGCCCCAACGCCACACCCTGTTCCATATGCAAAATGGCGGCATAACCCATCGACAATGGGATCGCGCCTTCTCCCACGCCACCGGCCATGATCGGCAGGATCAGGAAGAAGAAGATCTGGAACGGATCCAGCCCCAACGCCATCCCCACCGCCATTCCGACCAGCATACCGGCCACTTCACCACACAGCATTGGCACAAAGATACGCAGGAAGCCCTGGATCAGCACCTGGCGGTTCATGCTCATAATGCTGCCGACGATGATGCAGCAGATGTAGAGATAGAGAATATTGGTCGACTTGTAGAATTTGGTGGTAGCATCAACCACCACGTCCGGCAGCAGGCCATAATGCACCAGCGCGGAAGGAATAAAGGTGGCACAAATGGCAGCCGCCCCCATTTTGCCCACCAGCGGCAGGCGTTTGCCAAACTCACCGCAGGCAAAACCAAAGAACGCCAGCGTCGCTACCATCACGACGATGTCGCTGGGCAATTTCCCCGCCAGGCAATCGAGCAGGATCAGCCCCCCGGCCAGCATAAATAAGGGCAGTGGAATAATTCCTATCTTGTAATTATCCAGTATATGCCACCACTTTTCACGTAGCGGAATATCGGCGGTTTTATCTTTGGCTACCAGGTAGGAATCATCGGTTGTGCTCATAATATGGCCTCTTATTGTTTGTCCGGCCATCATAGAGAAACGCTTGGAGCCACCGCTGTGATTGTGTTCAAAATAAAAAAGGGTTTTTAATGGGGGTTATGGTTTCTATGGTGTTAATAAGCCTTATGTAAAATAGTGCGTGGAGTTAATGGCGTTAATAATAGGCTTATTTTAAGTTTTACTGCTTTTTTCGCACGCTTGCCGTTCACCACGCTGCGATGCAATATTCCCTCTACCATAAAGCCGTGGCGATGCTCACAACTTGATCCTGAGCAATATTACTCTGATACCTTCTCATGATAGGGTAGTCATCCCGACAGACACCCTGGACCCACGGCAAACCATGCGCATCAAGCTCTCTTTTCATATCAAACTGTTCCTGTGCCTGGTCGCCTTTTCCTGTGTGCTATTGACGTTGATCGGTGTTTACACCTACTACCAACTGGATGCTCAGTTGCACCGGGATCTGGGTGCCCGTGCTCAGGTGCAGGCACGTGAGATTGCACTGATCCCCTCCCTGGTGACCGCCGTTGAAAATAACGACACGCAATACATCGCCACGCTGATGAAAAAAATCCGCGCCAGCAGCGATGCCAGCTATATTGTGATCGGCGATAACCGGACCATGCACCTTTACCACTCCGAGCATCCCGAGCAACTGGGGAAACCCATGGTCGGTGGTGATAATAAAGAGGTGCTGGCAGGCAAAAGTATTATCTCCATCCGTAAAGGCGGTATCGGTATTTCATTGCGTAGCAAGGCACCGATTGTGGATGACAATAACCAGGTGATCGGTATTGTTTCCGTTGGCTACCTGAAATCCCATATCGACAGTTTAAATGCCCGTACGCTGACCCAGATCGTCGCTTCGATCGTGTTGCTGTTGATGGCGCTGTTTATCTTTTCCTGGCTGTTATCAAAGAACCTGAAACGCCAGATGTTTTCATTGGAGCCCAAAGAGATCGCGCTGCTGGTACGCCAGCAAAAAGCCCTGCTTGAAGCCATTTATGAAGGGGTGATAGCCATAGATCCACAGTTGCGCATCATCACCATTAACCACGCCGCCCGTGACCTGCTGGATCTGCGTCAACCGGCCAATAATCTGATGGGACAGCATATCGCTGAGATCATCCAGTCACAGCCTGATTTCTTTGCCGCTGAACAGTTGGGGCACGACACCCACGATGAGGTGTGCCGCTTCAACCATGTGCTGGTGATCGCCAGCCGGGTACGGATTATGCAGGAGGATGAACTCCAGGGCTGGGTGATCAGCTTCCGCGACAAGAACGACATCAACACGCTCAGCAGCCAGCTTAGCCAAGTGAAACGCTATGCCGACAATCTACGCATCATGCGCCACGAACAGCTCAACTGGACGGCCACGCTCGCCGGGTTGCTGCATATGCAACGTTATGACGAAGCCATCCGCTATGTAGAGGCCCAGTCGGAAGGCGCACAGGAGATCCTCGATTTTATTTCCCAACGCTTCAGCTCCGCCGCGCTGTGTGGTCTGCTGTTGGGCAAATACTCCAGTGCACGGGAAAAGGGGATCGAACTCCGCTTTGATCCCGCCTGTCAGCTGCGCCAAATTCCCGCCGCGCTGAACGAAACCGAACTGATGTCGATTATCGGCAACCTGTTGGATAACGCATTCGATGCCACGCTGCGTTGCGCAGCACCACACGAAGCGGTCGAACTCTATATCAATGACAGCAGCAACGAGCTGGTGATCGAAGTGGCCGACCACGGCACCGGGATTGCGCCGCAGGTTCGTGATACGCTATTTGAACAAGGCGTGACGACCAAAGACAAGGGCGACCACGGTATTGGCCTGCACCTGGTAGCCAGCCATGTTGCACAGGCACATGGCAGCATCGAAGTGTCGGACAACGATCCGCACGGCACCATTTTCTCGCTGTTTATTCCCAAAGCTTAAGTACCCGGAACCCACCTATGCAACCTGAGACGCTGGACGTTCTGATCGTGGAAGACGAGCCGCAACTGGCTACGCTGCACGCCGAATTTATTGAGAAAAACTTCAATCTGCGGGTGGTGGCCTATGCCGCGACCCTGGCGGAGGCCAGAGCAAAAGTTAATGCTCACCAACCCCGGCTGATCCTGCTCGATAACTTTCTGCCAGACGGCCAGGGGATCGCGCTGATGGAAGAAGCGGCGGTGAAAAAGCCGGGTTGTTCGGTGATTTTCATCACTGCGGCCAGCGATATGAATACCTGTAGTCAAGCCATCCGTAACGGGGCCTTCGACTACATCATCAAACCGGTATCCTACAAGCGACTACGCAACTCGCTGGAACGCTTTATGCAGTTTGTACAGACCCAGCGCACCTTCAAGGTCATTGACCAGAGCAGCGTCGATGCGCTGTATAACTTACAGTCCAAGCAGTTTTCTAACGAACCCAGCGCCAAGGGGATTGAAACCATTACCCTGGAGCTGGTTCAATCGTTATTTATCGATCAGCCGGATGTGGCCCATGCGGTAGAGGACGTGGTGGCGCAGGCTGGCATCAGTAAAACCACCGCCCGCCGATATCTGGAATACTGCGTGGCAAGCCAGTTTGTGCGCGTCGAAATGCGCTATGGCAATATCGGCCATCCCCGCCGTTTGTATCGTAAGGCTTAGGTTGTCATCTTTTTGACACATTGCCGGGATAGGCTGGAACAGAGATATCCCCCTCGATATCCATATCAGTGTTACATTCTGCTCTTTTTACCCGGCCAATCATTGACCGGGTTAATGAGATGGTCACC
>NZ_AYMQ01000119.1 GCF_000633355.1 Serratia sp. H1w | reverse complement strand
CACATTGAATACATGACCGTTTATTGCGCTTTGTTGTTTGGATATCATGGTCAGGGTGGTGTTGTGGTTTGTCGGCTATCAACATCTGGCAGTGTTGTTTCTCTTACTAGGGTTGAGCACCCTGTTTGTCATGATGAGCAACCTGTTCACCTCGGCCATGATTGTTGACACCATTGAATATGCTGAATATCACACCAATAAACGCTGCGCGGCCATCACTTTTTCCGGGCAAACCTTTACCGGGAAAATGTCGGTAGCCGTTGGTGGCGGATTGATTGGCGTCTATTTAACTCTGATTGACTATATTCCGCAGGCGGCAACGCAAACCGAAAGCGTCTTGCAGGGATTGTTCTTTGGTATCAGCCTGTTACCTGCCATCGGCTCAGCTATCCGTATCGGTTTCATCTGGTTTTTTGATTTTACCGAGGATAAACACGCGCAAATCAGCCAGTTACTGGCCGAACGCCATGCGGCGCAACGGACAGATAGTCAACAGGTTGACGACGGGCAAAAAAGCCTTGAGCCAGCCAAGCAAAGTTAAGTGAATACGGAGTGGCCTGTTGATACAGGCCACACTCAAGATCATGCCCGATGCTGCTGGAAACGTTCGCTGCGGTAGAAACTCAAGATACACCAACCAAGCGCAATCAAAGCCAACGGCGCACCGACGAAACCAATGTTTGGCATCCCCAGATGCAGGCTGACCTGATTACCCAGCAACGCCCCACCACCGATACCAAAGTTATACAGACCGGAGAAGATCGCCATCGAGACGTCGGTCGCATCTGGCGCCAGGCTTAATACCTTCGCCTGCATCGAAAGGCCAATCGCCATGATGGCCATGCCCCAAATCACGCACAGCAAAGTCAGGGTCGTTTCATTACCGGAAGCGGGCAACAGCAATAACAGGCTGATAGCCAGCAAACCAATCGCGCCCATAAAGAAACCAGACGGAAAACGCTCACTGTAGCGGCTGAACAATAGGCTGCCGACAATGCCTGCCGCGCCAAACAGCAGCAGCATCAAGGTGGTAAAGTTGGCAGACAGCCCGGCGACGGTCTGGATAAACGGCTCGATGTAGCTGTAAGCGGTAAAGTGCGCCGTCACCACGATGATGGTCAACATATACAGGCTGACCAACTCCGGGCGTTTAAACAGCAGGGGAACGCTGGCCAGTGAACCGGAATGTTCGCTTTTCAGCACCGGTAACAAACGCCACAGCATCACCAACGCCAGGGTGGCGCACACGGCGATACCAATAAATGTCATACGCCAGCCCAACAATTGCCCCACCACCCGGCCTAACGGTAAGCCCAACACCATCGCCAACGCGGTTCCCCCCGCCAGCATACTCAGCGCCTGCGCCTTCTTGCCTGCAGGAGCGACACGAATGGCCAATGACGCGGTGATCGACCAGAATACCGAGTGCGCCAAGGCCACACCGGCACGCGAAATCACCAAGATGGTAAAGTTCCAGGCCACAGCGGTAAGCACATGGCTGGCAATAAACAGGATAAAAACCCCGATCAGCAGTTTACGCCGCTCGATCTTGCTGGTCAGCAGCATGCAGATCAGCGACATCGTGGCGACGATCCAGGCATAAATGGTGATGATCAGCCCCACCTGCTCGGTTTGCATCTCAAAGCTTTGGGCAATATCGCTCAATAACCCGACCGGGATAAATTCGGTGGTATTGAAGATAAAGGCCGAAATGGCCAAGACGACGACACGCATCCAGGCGGTCGAGCGGGAAGTGCTGATTTCATCCATTGTAAGGTGTTCCGGAACAGGGGCTGGCAGTAACGCCATTTTAACCAACCCCTAACCAGAATGCGACCTGCATCACACTTTTGTGGCGCTGTTTTTTTCAACAGTGGTTGCCCCTCACTCCAATCCTCTCCCAAAGGGAGAGGGGGCTGTGCAGTGTCGTATTCAGGAACAGAAGACTTACCTTAACAACTTGATGTATAAGAATAATATTGTAGTTATGATGCGGCGCGGGCGGTCCCCTCTCCCTTTTGGGAGAGGGGACTGTGCAGTGTTGTATTCAGGAACGGAAGACTTACTTTAACAACTTGATGTATAAGAATAATATTGTAGTTATGATGTGGCACAGGCGGTCCCCTCTCCCTTTGGGAGAGGGTTAGGGTGAGGGGGACTTACGCGCCCCCCAAATACGCCTTTCTCACCTCCTGATTGCTCAGCAGCTCCGCACCGCTGCCGCTCAGGCGGATTTGCCCATTGACCATCACATAGCCGCGATCGGATAGCTTCAGCGCATGGTTGGCGTTTTGCTCCACCAGGAAAATCGTCATGCCACTTTTGGTCAGCTCGCGCAGGATGCTGAATATCTGTTTGACGATGAGCGGCGCCAATCCCAGGCTCGGCTCATCCAACAGCAGCAGCTTGGGGCGACTCATCAGCGCACGGGCTATCGCCAGCATTTGCTGCTCACCACCGGACATGGTCATCGCGCGCTGGTTACGCCGCTCTTTCAGGCGTGGAAACAACTCATACATCCGCTGCATATCCTCAGCGGCATACTGGTTGCCGAGGGTGATGGTGCCCATCAGCAAGTTTTCCTCTACGGTCATGTCCGGGAAAATCCGCCGCCCTTCCGGGGCCTGCGCGATACCGCTGCTGGCCACAAAATGCGTCGAACGTTGGCTGATATCGGTCCCCTGAAACAGGATCTGACCACCGCTGATACGAGGTTGACCGAAGATCGACATCAACAAGGTGGATTTACCTGCTCCGTTGGCCCCAATCAACGCCACCGTTTCCCCTTGCCTGACCTGCAATGAAACCTGTTGCAGCGCCTGGATCGGGCCGTAATGCACATCAACCTCACGAAACTCCAGCATTACCTCACTCATCCTGCCAGCTCCTCTTCGTCTGCGCCCAGATAAGCGGCGATCACGCTGTCATTGTGTTGGATCTCCTGTGGCGTCCCCTCGGCGATCACGTTGCCGTGATCCAACACGATCACCCGGTCGGAAATCTCCATCACCATGCCCATATCATGTTCGATCAGCAGCACCGTAATGTCATGGTGCTGGCGCAGAAAACGGATGATCCGGCTCAGCGTGGCGGTTTCCACCGGATTTAGCCCGGCAGCGGGTTCGTCCAGGCAGATCATTTCCGGCGTGGTACACATTGCGCGGGCAATCTCCAGCCGCCGCTGCTGGCCATAGGACATCTCCCCCGCCAGCCGGTTGGCGCAGTCCACCAACTCGACCACTTCCAACCAGTAAAAGGCGCGATCCAACGCATCATTCTCTGCCCGCCGATAGGCTGGCGTATTGAGCACGCCAGCAATCAGGTTGCGGTTGCTCAACCGGTGTTGCGCCACCAGCAAGTTCTCCACTACCGACATTTCGCGGAACAGGCGGATATTCTGGAAGGTGCGGGCCAGCCCGGCACGGTTCACCAGGTGGGTGCCACCAAACATCTTGTAGTACAGGCGTGACCCCAGCTGCGCGGGGTTGATCCAATCCCCTGCGCGGAATTTCTGCCCCAGAATACGGATCACATCGATGGGCCGTTTGTGAGTATTGAGCAGGATCGCCCCACCGCTGGCGCGGTAAAACCCCGTCAGACAGTTGAATACCGTGGTTTTCCCCGCGCCGTTCGGGCCAATCAACGCGGTGATCGAGCCACGCTCCACTTCCAGGTTCACATCGTTCAGCGCCTTGATGCCGCCGAAGTGCATCATCAAATGTTCAACGCGCAAAATGGCATCGCTCATGGTGCAACCCCCTTGCGTGGCGTAAAGCTGGTACGGCTGATACGCACCAGACCGCGTGGCCGCCAGATCATCATCAACACCATCAGCACGCCAAACAGCAATACCCGGTATTCGGCAAAGCTACGCAGCAGCTCCGGGGCCACCGTCAGTACAAAAGCGGCCAGCACGACGCCGATGGTCGATCCCATACCTCCTAACACCACGATCGCCAGGATCAGGGCCGATTCGAAGAAGGTAAACGAAGTCGGATTGACGAACCCTTGGTAGGTGGCAAAGAACACTCCAGCAATACCCGCAGTAGAAGCCCCCATCATAAACGCTGAGAGTTTGACCAACACATGATTAAGCCCAAGCGAACGGCAGGCGATTTCATCTTCACGCAATGCCTCCCACGCTCGCCCTATTGGCATATGCGTCAAGCGGTGTTTGACGAACAGCACCAGCAACACCACCAGGCACAATACGGAGTAGATAAAAATAAACTTCAGGTTGGGGTTGTAGGTCATGCCAAGAAACTCGTGGATCGGTATCCCCCCTTCCTTCGCCCGACGACCAAACTCCAGGCCGAACAAGGTCGGTGCGGGGACCGAAACGCCGTTTGGCCCACCGGTCAACGACACCCAGTTATTCAGCACCAAGCGGATGATTTCACCAAAACCCAGAGTAACAATCGCCAGATAGTCACCGTGCATACGCAGCACCGGGAACCCCAGCAATGCACCAGCTAGCGCCGCCATTAGCGCCCCCAGCGGCAACATCGCCCAGAAACCCAGACCGAGATATTGATAGCCAAGCGCCAGGCCATAGGCCCCTATGGCATAAAACGCCACGTAACCCAGATCGAGCAACCCTGCCAGCCCCACCACAATGTTTAATCCCAGCCCCAACAGCACATAAATCAGGCCGAGGATCGCCACGGTCAGCAGGTATTTGGTCGCCATAAACGGGAACAGTAATGCCAATACCGCCAACAGCGGCAGGATCCAGCGTAGACTGGTTCTGGCACCAACTGGCCGAACATAAACCCCGTCATTGCCGCCCTCAAAACGCGCCGATACCTTGCGCCCCAGCGACGTTTGCAAAAACAGGCTAAGCAGCAAGCGCCCCGCCATGACCACCGCAATAATCAACACCAGGCGGCGTGGCTCAAAGTTGAAACTGTAGCCGTCCAGCACGATGCCAACGATCGGGCCGAATACAATCAGCGCGATCAGGCCCGCCAGAACGGCATCCAACAGGCTGCGTTTAATACTCAGCCCTTGATGAACTGTGGATTGAGACATAGTTTCCCTCACACCTTAGCGACCATTGGCCGCCCCAGCAGGCCCTGAGGGCGGAAAATCAGGATCACCACCAGCAGACCGAATGAAAACACATCCTTGTAATCCGAGTTCACCATGCCGGCAAACTGTGCCTCTGCCACGCCAAGCAGCAAGCCACCGAGCATCGCACCAGGCAATGAGCCAATCCCCCCTAGCACCGCGGCGGTGAAGGCTTTGACGCCAATAATAAAGCCCACGTAAAAATCGAAGGTGCCGTAGTTCATGGTGACCAGCACCCCGGCCAGCCCGGCCATCGCCGCACCAATCACAAACACCAGCGAGATCACCCGGTCGGTATTGATGCCGAGTATCGACGCCATCTTGCGATCTTGTTGGGTCGCCCGGCAGATACGCCCCAGACGAGTGCGTTGGATCACGTAGGTAAACACCGCCATGCCCACTAGCGCGGCCACCAGAATAAACACCTTGGTGTAGGTGATCTGGATCGTCCCGCCATCAAAGTTAAGACGAAAAACCCCGTCCAGTAAGGTTGGGATCCCCTGCTGGCGTGGCCCTTGGCTGATCTGCGCATAGTTTTGCAGTATCAGCGACATGCCGATGGCGGAAATCAGCGGAGCCAGACGCGTGGAATTACGCAGCGGTTTATAAGCAATACGTTCGATCACCCAGCCATAAACGCTGGTGACCACGATGGTGAAGACCAGTGTGCCCAGAATCAACAGCGGGAAAGAGTGCAGGCCAAAGAAAGAGAGTAGCGCCAGGCCAATCGCGCACAGGTAGGCAGAAATCATATACACCTCGCCGTGGGCGAAGTTGATCATGCCAATGATGCCGTACACCATGGTATAGCCGATGGCGATCAGGCCATACACCGCGCCAAGGGTCAGGCCGTTAATCAGCTGTTGCAGGAAGAATACATCCATAATAAGCAATCTCACCTGATGGGCGGGCCGCAAGTTCAGCACCACGCGGCCCAAAGGGGATTTAGGAACGGATCCGCCGCACGCTCGGATCCGTTGATCTTTACATCACAGCTGGTGATATTTGCCTTTGTCATCCCATTGGTAGACCACGTAGTCTGATACTTTCAGGTCACCTTTTTTATCCCAGGCTTTCTTACCCATCACGGTATCCACATCGTGAGACTTCAGCCACTCGCTGGCCTTGGCGCTGTCTTTCCCCCCGGTAGCGTTGAACGCCGCAGCGATAGCCTGGATCGAGGCGTAGGAGTACAGCGTGTAGCCTTCCGGCTCAAACCCGCTGGCGCGGAACTTGGCGATCACCGCTTTCCCTTCAGGGATCTGGCGGGGATCGTTACCGAAGGTCATCAGTACGCCCTTGGTATACTGTGGCCCACCGGCCGCCGTGACCAGTTCCTCGGTGACAATACAGTCGCCGGAGAAGAATTTGGCTTGCACACCCTGCTCACGCATCTGGCGTACCAGCGGACCCGCCTCTGGGTGGCAACCGCCGAAGTAGACCACGTCTGGATTAACCGAAGCGATTTTGGTCACCAGGGCGTTAAAGTCTTTCTCACCGCGTGACAGCCCTTCGTACATCACTTCCTTCACGCCACGTTTATTCATCTCTGCCTTGGCGGCGTCAGCCAGCCCTTGACCATAGGTGTCTTTATCGTGGATGACGGCAATCTTTTTCGCTTTCAGGGTATCGAGCATGTAGTTGGTGGCAATCACCCCTTGCTGATCGTCACGGCCACACATACGGAACATATTATTCATGCCACGTTCGGTAATTTGCGGGTTAGTCGATCCGGGCGTGATGGCAATGATCCCCGCCTCGTCATACACCTCGGAAGCAGGCATGGTAGAAGATGAGCAGAAGTGCCCGACCACGGCGGCAACATGATCCTGATCGACCAGGCGGTTGGCGACTGACACCGCCTGCTTCGGTTCACAGGCATCATCGCCTTGTACCAGTTTGATTTTTTCCCCTTTAATCCCTCCGGCCGCATTGATATCGGCGGCAGCCTGCGAGGCCCCACGCCAGTATTGATCCCCATAGGTGGCATTAGGGCCAGAGAATGGCCCGGCAACGCCGATCACGATATCGGCATGAGCGGAAAAAGCCGTACTAAAACAACCAATAAGCAGAGCAGCAAGCGGGGTTTTTATCACTCTCAATGACATTTTGCATTCCTCAGCACTGTTTTAGCGAAACACCTTAAGCCCGGTCGGTTGCAGATCGCAGGACGGCGGGTATCGACGTGGTGGAGCTGTCACTTTATGTGTAGTCGGGGAAAATAATTTGCGCGAGAGCGCAACCGATTTACCCGCATTTAACTAAGCAAAAATCTAGCCATTGTGACGGCGCATACAAAAATCGCCCCGATTTGCTGACGATCTCAGCCGGAAAATGAGGATGGTCACTGGTTTTAGCAGGCAAAAAGCTTCTGAGAGGAATGAAGAGAGTTTTCTTGCGGGCCATAGACGCACTTTATTGGTGCATATGCGGTGCTCTTTCGATGAACAGAAAACAAAAACGCCCCCCGAAGAGAGCGTTCTGTAACTAAACCTTGTATTCCCGGAACATCTGAATAGGGAGTAGAGTTAAGAACCTACCACGCGCGCGATCAAGGCGTTGGTCAGGTCAGTGCTAATAGCGTTACAGGTTTTAGCGATACGGAACTGGTAACCGGCATCCATGATTTGATGGATTGCAGGACTGACGTTGTCACGAACGCGCATATAAAGCTTGGCCTGCGTCACGATATCGTTCAACTCTACGCTACGGGTTTGATACAACCGCGGGCTAACCTGTTGCAGAGCGTTCAGCTCTTTCATGCATGGGTACATGATGTCATCGGTACCGACGGAAGCCATCGGTGGAGTTGGCTGCGTAACGGTAGCGCTAGGTGTGACTGGTGTTGGAGCAGGTACACCGGCAGCGGTTGTCGGTTTGGTTTTCGCAGTCTGGCACCCTGCCAGCAACACACACAATGTGGCGATTGCGATTGTTTTTTTCATTGCTAAAAAACTCCGGGAAACAAAGGAACGGCGTGGTTTACCGTGACAAAAATGGCTTGGCGTAGCATAGAGTAATAAAGCAAGCATTGACAAGCGCCGTGCTGGCCTGAATACCCCTCTCAGCATAGATTGTCCACTAGAGTAACATAGATTAATCTTAAAAAAAATCGCTCACAACTCACATGGCCATCATATATAATTGATTAATATCAATTTTTAAAGAAACAACAGGCCAAAAACATGAGAGATAAAAAAACCAATAGCGATCACAAATTGGTGAAAAATAGGAAAATAATTTTGTCTTTCATGATGGGCCTTATCCCGACAGATGGCACTAAGCTCTTTCCTGATGAGTTTATAATCGATGATCGAGACTTTACTGAGATCATTTAACGATAGAGTGACTTAAGGTTCTGTCATTACCGGCAAAAGCTGGCTATAGCCAGATGGTTTACTGCAATCGGTCGGTGTACCACTTAAATTTGGACTACAGGCATTCTTTAAGTGCTCATATTGTTGATGCGCTGCATGCTGCGACGTTGATTGCCAAAGCAAAGTGCCGAAAAACGAGCCAATCTGCTCAATCTGGCAGCAAACGCACTTTTTCCTCACTTTAGTGCTTTGACAAACCTAAAACGCCTCGCTATTATTCGCCTCGTTCACACGATTCCTCTGTAGTTCAGTCGGTAGAACGGCGGACTGTTAATCCGTATGTCACTGGTTCGAGTCCAGTCAGAGGAGCCATATTAAAGACGCCTGCTTAAGGAAACTTGAGCGGGCGTTTTGCTTTTTAGCGCGGCCTCAGCAACCCACACTCTTCCCTGCTCAATTCCGGAATGCGCCTGCGAGGTGGTTAACCATCTTGACAAGAAAACTCTACAGCCTGCTTCTTACTGCATTACAAGCAGACTGACTGGTAGTTGGCCACCAGTCATCCGCTATACTACTTGGCTTTGTCGTTGCTCAAGCGGGAGGGGATTAAGAATGAATAATATAGCCATCTGGTACCGTTATTTCGGCATTCCGGAGCAAACGCTTGAACTAGAAACGGCTCCAGTGGGATTACTTACACCCGGGTTCATGCGGGTCAGAATGCAATTTTCTCCCATGAATGCCTCCGATCTGACCCCTATCACTGGGGCATACGGGCATCGTGTTGTACCGCCGTTGGTGGCTGGGTATGAAGGTGTGGGTGAGGTCATCGCTGCACCGGAATCATGGTCTCATCTGGTGGGGAAACGTGTTTTGCCGCTCCGGGGACAAGGAACATGGCAGTCTTTTGTTGATTGCCGATCTGAGTTTGCCATTCCGGTGTCTGACTGGATCCCTAGTGATCTGGCAGCACGAGCTTATATTAATCCTGTGGCTGCGCTGATGATGCTTCGATTATACGTACCTGAAGGTAAGCGTGTTCTCCTTACTGCCGCAGGTTCTGACTGTGGACTTCTTCTGGGACAGTGGGCGATACGGTTAGGAGCGAGATCAGTGACAGGTATTCATCGTTCAACGGCCCATGCCACCAGACTGGCCGCATGTGGTATCACATCTGTCAGCCAAAAAGACGCCGGAGCCATCAGACGTTTCGCCTCTGAATCCGATCTTGTTTTCGACGCCACGGGGGGAGAACTGGCCACAGCGATCCTGCAACAACTTCCTGAGTCATCCACGTTTGTTTGTTACGGCTTGTTATCCGGTATCCCTTTCAAGCAGCAACATCCCCGACCGTTAGTCCGTTGGTTCCATCTTCGCAATTATCTAGATGGCCTAAACAGTCGGCAATGGCATTCTCTGTTTTCTGAAATCTGGCCATTACTGAATACCAGCATGTACAGTGATTCTGTTCGGTATCCGGTTACTTCATGGAAGGAAGCAATATGCTTCTATCGTGAACCCGGACGTTCGGCTAAGCCGTTACTGGTGATGAATTGAATATTCAGGCAGAACAGCCTGAAGGGCACTCATTCCCGGTTTACCAGATGATTAATACACCGTGATGTTTGCAACGCCCGCTTCTGGCACTAAACTGACGCTCAGCTCTGATTGGACTGAGAAAGCTGCCAGATTAAGTACGAATCAAAACACCTAAGAGCGCCGCATGCTGCGCCCAAACTCACAATCATCACAATAAATGATTTAAGCCCCCCGCTACCAACATAATACCTTACCCGAATAGTCAATAAAGCGGTGCCCACCTTTACCGCGCCAGACCAGAACCTGGTTCACAATCCCAGAACAACTTTCTTCGACAGTCAGCGGGGCATTCACACCGCCCATATCCGTCTGTACCCAGCCCGGATGCACCGACAGTAAAGTCAGCTCCCGCTGCTCGGCGGTGTCATGCAATCCACGGGTTAGCATATTCATTGCGGCCTTGCTGGCGGCATACAACGGATAGGTCGCAGCGGCGTTCTCATTTAAACTGCTTAACTCTGACGTCATCAACGCCATCACACCGATTTTCGGTTTAACCAGCGGTATTAGCGCTGCCGCACAGCGGACCGGGGAAAAGGCATTTGTCATAAACAGTTCAACCAGCTCATCATCGTTCACCAAGGCAATGTCCTGATGGTCTGGCCCATAAACACCTGCGTTGATAAAGATAAGATCGAACTGTTGCGACAACAGCCTTTCTTTCAAAGCGGTCCTTTCAGCCTGATGATTGATATCCAACTTCAGCCATTGCGTGTCAGCAGGACTATCGACAGGCACTGCACCGCGACAGGTTGCAACCACCTGCCAGCCCTGTATGGATAGCTGCCTGACAATGCCTAAACCTATTCCGCGTGACGCACCGATGATCAGTGCCGAGAATGGAGATGCCATGATTTTTTCCTTAAGTTCGCTAACCCTGAATTACTCCGACTCAACATGAGTCATCCTGCCCATAACAAAGGCCAGATTAGCCGCCGCAATCAATGCAGCGGCATGAGCATCGGTACTCATCTGTTGCGCATAGAGCAGGCCATTAGCTGCCTCATTGGCCACGGTGATGGTCCCTACCCCGTTCCGATAAGATTCCAGCGCGGCGTCGTAGGTAATAAACGCCGTTTTTACCAGGTTCAATGCTGCCTGGTTGGCTTCTAACGCGGATTGCAACGTATCAGCAGCCACTATGATTTCTCGAACCGCCGCCTCCTGCGTCTTTTGGAAGGTCTCGTTTGCTACGGCAGCGCGTGATTCGGCCTCTTTTACGCGGGCGGCCCGTAATCCGCCATCGTAAAGCGGTACGCTAACGCCCAGGATAATGCTGGAGGAGGAAGTTTGCGGGCCAATCGGTGGCAATCCCTGCATATCAAAGCGTCCATCTCCCCCCGCGATCGCACTGGCCAGGTAGACCTTCGGCAAAAAGTCCGCCTCTGCCGCCTTGATACCTGCGGTGGCGGCCTGAGCTGTGGCATAAGTTGCCAGCACATCTGGCCGCTGGGACAGCGCCAGCTTAATCATCTGTTGGGTTGGCGCACTGGCCGTCTGTGGCAGGGATTTATCTTCTGCATAGCCAACTTTGATTTGTGATGAAGCAGAGATGCCCATGGCTGCCAGCAAGGCCTGCCATGCATCACGTTCCGTACCCTGCGCCACAACGCGATTCAGTTCCGACTGCGCGACCTGCTGGCGGGCCTGTGCCACTTCCACCGTGGTCGCGACGCCATTTTTGTTTCGCGCCAGGGCAGCATCGAGAATTTTCTGGCTATTGCTCAGCGTCTCCTGCGCTATTTTGCGGCGTGATTGCGCTGCACCATATTGGTAATAGCTGCGCGTGACATCATAGATAATCTTTTGATGCATACCGTTAAACGCCACGTTGGCGGCATAGGATGTGTGCTTGGCCGCCTGTTGCAAGGCATTGCGCTGGCCAAAATCGAAGATTAACCACTGCAACGCCAGCGCAGGAACTACGGCACTGCCGGAGGTGTCCAGATCGTGTTGGTCGCCGATATCATAAGGTAACGGCGTTCGCGTGCTTTGATAGCCACCGATCACGCTGGCTGAAATCATCGGCAGAAAAGTCGCTTCGGCCATACCCACGCCCAGAGCTGCCTGCCGCGCCTGCTGCCAGGCAATGCGGGTATCGGGGTTTTGCATCTGGGCGATGTTGATAAGCTCTGGTAACTGGTAGGTCTGCTGCTGGTTGATCGCAGGTGGTGCTGGGAGTTCCGCCACCGCCGGGTTGGCCGGAATCACAAATTCATTACTGCGGATACCGTCTGGTGACCAGGGAGACGAAGGGCTCACCGGAGCCAACTCCAACGAGTCCGTGGCACAACCAGCTAATAAAAACAGCACCGCCACAGTGCCAAGCGTTGTAAGTTTGCAGGTCTTGGTACGCGGCTTCATCCCAGAAGTTCCTCAAGTCGTGTGATACTTTTTTGCATCTCAAGTTCAACCGGCAATGCTGCTGCCCGAGTGTCCCCTGCTGGTTTCAAGGGGCTAACAGCCCTTTCACCTGAGGAGAGTTGGTTAAGTCGCTCCACATCGGAGGCGTTTTTTTCAAAGGGTAAAAACAGCGCCGGGCAGAGGTTTTCCATTTCACCAAGGATGTCCTGCAAACGCCGGTACTCTTCAGGGGACGGGCGTAGCGAGCTTGGCTCAAAAGGCACCAGCCTTAGCGCCTCCCGCGCCTGAGTGAGTTCTTCTTCAACCGCTGCCGCCTGCCTTATCGCTGCTGGCGAGTCAGTTGGCGACAGCGCGGCCAGGCTGCTTAGCCCTGCGAGCAGGCTACGGATACGGGTGCGGACAAAATCGGCAATGGCGACGGGCCACAGATAAGTGAATATCAAATACACCACCAGATTCCCCAGCAGGATCCCGAGCACCCTGTCGAGCGCGACGCCCAAATCGGTACTCGGACTAAAGCCATGTAGCACGGTCAGTAAAAATGCCAGCCCGATTTGTATGCCCGCATAGGCAATGCGCTCATTTCCACTCGATACCCAGGCACTGAGCAGCAATGCGCCGAACACCAGCACCATTAACTGGCCGATATCGGTCAGCGACGGGACAATAAAAATCAACGAAAGCACGCCCATCAATGCGCCTATCAAACAGCCCACGATGCGCAACGTCAGTTTGTGTACCGTCTCCCCCGCGGTGCCGAGTGCGGCCACATAACAGGTGATCATGGCGGTGTGAATGTCCTGCCAGTCCAGTGCGGTATAGACGAGATAACAGATAACGCTGGCGGCGGTGGTCTTTAAGGCAAACTGCTGGTGAACCGGATTGGTAAAGGCGTCGGCGGCAAAAAACGAGGCTTTTGGAGCGCTGCTGTCTGGCGTGCCATCTGGCGTAGCAAGTTGCACCAATGCGCGGGTGATTTCATCATTTTCCCCACGTTGGTTAAACGCGGGTGTTGCAAGCGCCTGCCCTGTGAAATGGCCTGGGCGGCACAATGGCACCAGTCCGCCTGCTCTGACGCCGGTGTGGTTTTATTGAGGGCTGAAATGACCAACAGCAACCGATAGCTACCGTTGACAGCAGCGGTTAACCAGGCGGCTTCTGCGGCAGGGCGCAGATGGAAAATACGCACCAGCATAGCGCGCTGTTGATGTTCGCTCTGTCCTTCCCGGATTAACTCCGCCACTTTACGCAGGTTGACGGCATCCGGCTGACGTAATGCCGCACCAGCAACCTCTAAACGTTCCGCCAGGCTCGCGCGTAACAATTTCCAGGGTGGCCCCCCGATAAAGAGATTAAAAGCCACCAACAGCAGCATCGGTGTCGCAGCCATCAGCCAGGCATACAGCACCGCACGTACCGCTAACTCACCATTCGGAGCATCGCCAAGCAGCGACATGATAAAAGCGATCACCAACGCAATAATGCTGCCCACCGGCCCGAGCTTGCTCGCCGAGCCTAGCCAGAGAAAGGCGAAAGAGCTAAGCACCAGCACCGCCATGCGCAACGGCGCAGACTCCAGCGTATAGGGCAGGATCAGCAAGATCAGCCCCACCACTACGGAAACCAGCAGGGTTACCGCAATGCCCATCGCCATACTTTCGGCAGCGTCTGGCTTCATCACGAACAAAATCAGATAGCAGCTAATCGCTGATTCTGGAATGCCATACTGCATGGCAACCAGCGTCATTAGCGCGCACAGAGCACCGACCCGCCAGGCCATCGCCAATCGGCCAGGGAAGTAGGCCAAGTCGCGCCTGACCTGGCGCAGCATTCTGCCCCAAGAACCGTCAGCAACCATGGTCATCACGTATTATCGCCACCGCGCTGGCACCAATTCGCATCAACTCCGCTGGAGGATCTTGCAAGATGATCCGCACTGGGAAGCGCTGTTCAACCCGCACCCAGTTCAGCGATTTCGGCACATAAGGCAGATTACGTGGAATGTTAAACAGATCCTCGGAACTTATCCCCCAGCCAATACCTTCTACTTTGCCTTGAAGCGCACGTTGACGATCGGCCATGACATAGACCGTGGCGCAGTCCCCCGGTTTAATGTGTGCCAACTCCGTTTCGCGAAACAGCGCCGTAGCGTGCCAGCGTTCACTATTAATCAGCGTAAATACCGCCTGATCCGGGATCACGTATTCCCCCGCAGAAACGTTAAGCCCAACCACCAAGCCATCGTGCGGTGCTCGTATCTGAGTATTTTCCAGCTCTTTTTCAGCGATAGCCAGTGCGGCGCGACGCGCGCTGAGCAAAGCCTCAGACTCCGCAGCGCTGCTGATTAAAGCCTGCGAAGCGACGGTTTGCTTCAGTGCCTGTTTCAGGCTGATTTCCGCATCGTGTTTGGCGGTTTGAGCATCGTCAACCTGTTGGGCAGTGACATAACCTTTGCCCAACAGTGGCTGAATACGCGCCAGCGTCTGGGAGGCAAGCTTGAGGTTAGCCCGCGCCCGGTTGACCTGCTCATCGGTGATCGCCGCATTAGACTGTTCTGCGATCATCGTACGGTGCTGCGTATCCCAGGCAGCTTGCGCCATTTGCAGTTCTGCCCGTGCCTGCTCGACCCGCAAACGGTACAACGTGGGATCGAGAGTGAACATCACCTCGCCCCGTTTGGCCTTGCCGTTCTCTGCCACATTAATTGACTGGATACGCCCAGGTACGGAGCTGCTGACATTCACCACGTTGGCACCGATGACCGTATCTTCCGACGTGGGGTTTAACGAATGATGACGCAGCGACAGCCACCCTGAAATAGCGGCAGCTATAACGATAACTCCCGCGATGACGATCGCTATCCGGCGTTTATTGCCCTGTGGTTTTAACTGGTTCATTTTTTAGCGCACTTAAAATAATAGCGATGACATAAATGCTACGGCGAGTGCCAGGCACGTATAGACGAATAATCGCCACGGCAGGACTTCGTCAATTCCCGCCAAAATCAGCAGCACCCGAGCCACTATCGCAACAATAATCCCAATCCCTGCGCAGGCTAGCCAGGAAGGGAAATAGGAACCGAACAAAGAGAAGGCTGGCGCACCAAAGTCACGACAGCCGATGAGGCCAAAGGTGCTTGCCAGTAGTAAAGCCAACGCCCCATAACGCCTGATCCCCGCACGAAAAAAAACAGGCCTCTGGCGCTGACAAAAGGTGTTTGCGCTTGCCATTTTATCTCCCAAAACCGCAATGCGGTGTGATGCTAAACTGCACTGTTTTTCAGCGTATTTTTATAGATTTGCCCATTCTTCATGATCATCTGGAACGCCCCTTCGGGCTTGGCGATCAATTGAATATCCATTAGCGGATCGCCATCGACAATAATCATATCCGCCAGAGCCCCTGCTTCAATTACCCCCAACTTCTCGGGATAGGGATTGCGCGGGCCGGAAAGCGCGCAGAGCTCGGCATTCACGCTGGTTGCCATCTTCAGAATTTCGAGAGGCGTGTACCAGCGGATCAGCTTGGAGAGTTGAGCCCCCTGGCGCGTAGCAAGCCGGGCATCGAACAGCGTGTCGGTTCCCCAAGCGGTTTTAATCTGGTGCTTTTTCGCTAATTGGTAAGCGTTATCCGTCCCGGCGGACATCACCAGTTGCTTGGCGCGTGAGGCCGGATTAGCCATCGGTACGGCATCCTCGTCGTCCAGGAAGGGTTGCAGGCACCACCACAGGTTTTGTTGCGCCATTAACTCCACGGTCTGCTCATCCACCAGTTGACCATGTTCAATACATTTCACCCCACCTTTGATTGCCATGGTAACGGCACGGGCGGTATAGGCGTGAACGGTCACGTAGGTCCCCCAATTTTCCGCAGCGGTCACCGCAGCCTGGATTTCTGGCACGGAACCTTCGGTCACGTCGATGCCATCATAGAGTGAAGCGACACCACCACCGGCCATAAATTTGATCTGGGAAGCGCCCCTCATCAGTTGCTCCCTGGCGCGCAGCAATACCTGATCGGCACCATCGGCAATGGCGGTTATTCCCACCCGCTCGATATAGCTCAGGGAGTCTCCAGGGGCGCGTGGAACATCGCTGAGCATGCGAAAATCCCCGTGGCCGCCGGTCTGGGAAATGAAGGCTCCAGACGGATAAATGCGCGGGCCCACCGTAATCTGTTCGTCAATCGCGCGTTTCAGGCCAAATACCGGCCCGCCCATATCGCGAACCGTGGTGAACCCACGCAACAGCGTGGCCTGCGCTTCGGCAATCGCCAGCGCCTGGATATAGTTAAAATCGGCGGTCATCGCCGTCATCATGGAAGGGCGAGCCATGATGGCATGCCAGTGTGCGTCAATCAGGCCGGGCATCAGTACGCCGCCATTACCATCTATCAGCGTTGCCTCTGGCGGCAGAGGCGTATCCGCGGGTTCGATTGATTTGATTTTGTTGCCTTCAACGATGACCTGTAACCCTTCGCGCAACTGGTCAGAAACACCGTCAAAAATGCGTACGTTGATAAAGGCTTTCAGCTGTGCCGCGCTGGCTGTTGCACTGGCATGCGGTGATTGCCCTGCCGGTATTGCCGCTGCGACCGTTGCTGACGTTATCGGTGGAGCTTTCGCTGCCTGACGGGTGAGCACCGTATTAATGCGTAAAAACGCCGGGCTATGGCAGAGGCAAGCCTCGGAATGTTCGCAGGCGGGCGGGTTCACGAGATTTAGCTGCATAAAACATCACTCCTGATCAAAATCACACCGATTTAACGGATAACTGCAGGTCTAGTTTAGAGTAATTGTAGAACGAAATCCTTACAATACGTTAATTTACAATAATTTCATATGCGGATGAACCAACCACTCGCCAGCAAAATTAAAAGCTATTTCTTGCTATTAAAAAGATAATTCCCATTAATAATGATTAACGCAACGAGAGTAAAGTCGACACCAGCATTCTCCCCTCCGTCATCACAAAAATTTATTAATTAAATATGTTGTTTATTTTCAATGATATAAACTGAAATACTGCCAAGCCCATGATTAACAAACAGCTTGTTTTAGAATGAATTTTATTTTTGCGACAACCTGTCCTAGACTTAAAATCAAGACCAAAAGCGGTTGCAACTCACAGGATGGCAGTTTGGCATGCTCCCGCCTAGCGTATTGAAAAATAAATATTATGAGGGTTGTCATGAGCAAAAATAGTCAATTAAATAACAGTAACGAAAATGATGATGTTTATTCCTCTATAGATCTGGCCCTATCTTTGCCGAAATCTGAATTTCCTGCCGAAGAACGTAATCCGCGCCACGTATTTAATGCTATTCGTGATGAGTTAATGCTGGATGGTAACTCAAGGCAAAACCTGGCGACATTCTGTCAGACCTGGGTTGATGACGAAATTCGTGATTTGATGGATCTCTCCATCGACAAGAACATGATTGATAAAGACGAGTACCCGCAAACGGCCGAAATTGAAGCTCGCTGCGTGCGTATGCTGGCCGACTTGTGGAAATCACCGTCGCCGGGCACCACACTGGGCTGTTCCACCATCGGTTCGTCAGAAGCGGCGATGTTGGGTGGGCTGGCGTTGAAATGGCAGTGGCGCAAAAAGCGTGCCGCGCAGGGTCTATCAACCGATAAGCCCAATATGATCTGCGGGCCAGTGCAAATTTGCTGGCACAAATTTGCCCGTTACTTCGATGTGGAACTGCGAGAGGTCCCGCTGGAAGGCGAACGGTTGATCATGACCCCAGAGGAAGTCCTGAAGCGAGTTGATGAAAACACCATTGGTGTCGTCCCCACCCTGGGCGTGACCTTTACCTGCCAGTATGAGCCCGTCAAAGCGGTCAGCGATGCGCTCGACAAGCTCCAGCAAGATACCGGGCTGGACATTCCCATCCATGTCGACGGTGCCAGTGGTGGCTTTCTCGCCCCATTCTGTGCCCCTGAAGTGGAATGGGATTTCCGCCTGCCGCGCGTAAAATCCATCAATACCTCAGGGCACAAATTCGGCTTGGCCCCTCTTGGTGCCGGTTGGGTGGTTTGGCGTGAAGCGGCGGATCTGCCAGAAGAACTTATTTTTAACGTCAACTATCTTGGCGGCAATATGCCTACCTTTGCGCTGAACTTCTCGCGCCCTGGAGGGCAGATTATCGCTCAATACTACAACTTCTTACGCCTTGGCCGCGAAGGCTACGCCAAAGTGCATAACGCCTGCTATGCCACGGCCCAGTATCTTGCAGATGAGATCGGCAAGCTCGGTCCCTTTGAAATCCTGTTTGATGGCGACAGCAGCAAAGGCATTCCGGCACTGGCCTGGAAGCTGAAGGCAGGTGCCAACATCGGTGGCTACACGCTGTATGACCTCGCCGACAAATTACGTTCGCGCGGCTGGCAAGTGCCAGCCTACTCCATGCCAGCTAATCGGGAAGATCTGGTGATCCAGCGTATTCTGGTTCGCCACGGGGTGAGTTTTGACCTGGGCTGTCTGTTGCTTGATGACCTGAAACGCGCACTCGAGCATTTCGAAAGTCATCCGGTGGTTAATCCCCTTTCAGAAGATGAAGCAGCCGGTTTCAACCACGGCTGACCCTGATCTGACATGTCAAGAGAGTGGCAAGCACCCACCACTCTCTTCACCATCAGAAGGCTTGTTCGCTTATTTCTGGAGACTTGTCATGGCTACCACACAAACACTAGCCGCGCCAAAACAACTCACGCTACTGGGTTTTTTTGCTATAACGGCGTCCATGGTAATGGCGGTTTACGAATACCCAACGTTTGCAACCTCCGGTTTTTCACTGATCTTTTTCCTGATTGTTGGCGGCTTTCTTTGGTTCATTCCAGTTGGGTTGTGTGCCGCCGAAATGGCGACGGTCGAAGGCTGGGAAGAGGGGGGAGTATTTACCTGGGTTTCTAAAACCCTTGGCGAGAGATGGGGTTTTGCTGCTATTTCGTTTGGCTATTTGCAAATCGCGATAGGCTTTATTCCTATGCTCTACTTTGTGTTGGGGGCACTGTCCTACATTCTTGCCTGGCCGGCGCTGAACAACGATCCACTGGTTAAAACCGTCGCCGCGCTGATTATTTTATGGGGCCTGGCCTTGACTCAGTTCGGTGGCACCAAAAATACCGCGCGCATCGCCAAGATTGGTTTTTTTGCCGGTATCCTGTTGCCAGCGGCAATTCTGGTGATCCTGGCCGTCAGCTATCTGCGCTCTGGTGCTCCCATTGCGATTGAAATGAATGCCGCCACCTTCTTCCCCGACTTCACCAGCATGAGCACCTTGGTAGTGTTTGTGGCCTTCATCCTGAGCTATATGGGGGTGGAAGCGTCTGCAACCCACGTCAATGAAATGAAGAACCCGGGTCGGGACTATCCGCTCGCCATGCTGCTGTTGATGGTTGCGGCGATCTGCCTGAGTTCAGTAGGAGGGCTGTCTATTGCCGCCGTGATACCCCATGAGCAAATCAACCTCTCTGCGGGCGTGATGCAAACCTTCACGGTACTGATCAATCACTTGGGTACGGGTCTTGAATGGGCGATCCGCGTCATCGCTGCGCTGTTACTGTTGGGCGTGCTGGCTGAGATCGCGGCATGGATAGTCGGCCCTTCCCGGGGGATGTTAGTAACGGCACAACAAGGGATCCTGCCTGCCCGCTTTGCCAAAATGAACCAGAATGGCGTACCGGTTGCGCTGGTGATTTCTCAGTTGATCATCACCTCGGTGGCACTGATTGTGCTAACCAATACCGGCGGCGGCAATAACATGTCGTTCCTGATTGCATTGGCGTTGACGGTGGTGATTTATCTCTGCAGCTATTTCCTGTTATTCCTGGCTTATATCCAACTGATCCGCAAACAGCCGAATAACAAACGCACCTTCAATATACCAGGAGGCAACGGGGTTAAAATTGCAGTGGCGGTCATTGGGTTGCTGACCTCTCTGGTGGCATTTGTCGTCTCCTTCTTCCCACCTTCCGGATTACCGGGTGGCGAATCTAACGACGTCTATGCCGGTTTACTGGTCGTTTGTTTCCTGGTGGTGCTGGCCATCCCGTTCATTATTTACGCAGTGCATAACAAAGCTGCTGGTGCGAAAAATATCACGCTGGTACCAATCAATACGGAAACGGCTCAGGAAGGGCATTTCTTCATCCATCCGAAGGCACGCAGCACGCACCACATCATTGTTGATGGCAAAAAACTTCACTGACCTGCGATTATGCGGTGGGGGTGTAGCAATACCCTCCACCGCTTTATTACTGGCGAGACCGTGGTGATTTTGCCAGCTCCAACGGTGTCATCGCCAACAGCGGATGGGTTTTCATCAGCTCGCATGACCAATCGACAAAGCTTCTCACCCGAACCGACAAATGCTTGCCCGTGGGGTAGATAATATGAATTGGCCGTGGCGCAAAGTGCCACTCGGGCAGCACCGGTTGCAAAAGGCCACGCTGCACATAATTTTCTACCGCGAAGGGGGCTCCAGAACAGATCCCCGCTCCAGCAAGGCAGGCACTGATGGCCACATCGGGATCTTCGACCAGCAAACTGCTGTTGCCTGACACCGCCATGCTCTGGTTTGCGGATTGAAGATGCCAGGTAAGCTGCGTACCGCGTTGAGTACCAAAACCACCAACCCATCGATGATGCTGAAGATCTGCAGGATGCTTGATAGACCGCGCCGAGCGCAGGTAAGCGGCTGAAGCATACAGGCCCATCTGCACATCGCAAACGTGCCTGGCCACCAGCGTCGAATCTTCCAGTATCCCGCCACGGATGGCACAATCGATACCTTCTTCGAATAAATTACTGATGCGATCGCTGCTGCCAAGCCGCACCACAATCCCCGGAAACCGAGCCTGAAAGTCATGCAGTCTGGGCGCGAGGATCCAGCGGGCAATCGAGGCCAAAGCCTCAATGCGGATCTTGCCGCTCGGCGTTGTCACTCCGCCAATGAGCCCTCCTTCCAACTCATCAATTTCCGCCAGAATTTGCTGGCAGCGCTCGAAATAGGCGCTGCCGTCCTCCGTCAGGCTCAGCGCCCGGGTGGTTCGATGTAACAGGCGCACGCTCAAGACGCGTTCAAGATCGCTGATACGCTGGGATATCCGCGCTTTGGGAAGCCCCATGGCGATCGCCGCACGGGTGAAACTCCCGGTTTCAACCACTTTGACAAAAGTGGCCATGGCTGCAAGTTTGTCCATTTGTTCACAAATATTGAACAGAGTTAGCTTTTATAGTCTATTTATTAATTTTCGCTGTCAAATATCATGGAGATCGCGATCTCACGGAGCCCGGAGTTTCCATCATGATGCAATGCGATCCCATAACCGGCAGTTGTCTGCTGCCTGATGAGCCCACTGCTACACAACGGCAGCCAACCGCTTCCAGCAATGTCGTTATTCGCTACGTCGGCGATCCGATGTGCTCCTGGTGCTGGGGCATTTCACCGGTGGTGAAGCAACTGGCTGAATTTTGCGATCAACGCGGCCTGAGTTTTATGATGACCACGGGCGGCTTGCGTGCTGGCGGTGGCGATGCCTGGAACTCGGCATTCAAAACCTTCCTGAGGGAAGAATGGAGCCATATCCAGGCGACAACCGGCCAGCCGTTTGGCTTCAGCCTGCTGGAACAAGCGCAATTCAACTACGATACCGAACCGGCCTGCCGGGCGGTAGTAACGGTCTCTCTGCTACTGGCAGATCGCGGGTTGCCTTCCGCGGCGGCTTTGGCGTTTCTGGCAGCAACTCAATATAAGTTCTATGTCCACGGACAAGACCCCAAAACCGAGTCGTTTTATCATGACATCTGCGAGCAGGTTGGCCTGCCCTTCGACGAGTTTTGCCAAACCTTTACCTCACAACGTGCCAGAGAGGCGGTAAACCAGGATTTTGTGCGCTGCCGCCAATGGGGGGTTCGCTCTTTCCCCACCTTGTTGCTGGAACAGCATGGGGAAATAGCTCTGCTCGCCACGGGTTACGTGACTGCCGAGACGTTGCTCAACCGCCTCAACGCTCAGTTACCCGAGGTTGCAGAACGCAGCACGGAATAGCCAGGTTTCCAACACCAACACCCACGACAAAAAGGATAACGACATGAGTGTCATTTTACAGATTGATTTCAGTTTTCCCGCCGATCAGCTTGGCGCAACTCTGTCCAAAAATGCAGTAACGCTGGCAGAAAGCATCAATCAGGAACCGGGTTTCATCTCAAAGATTTGGACTGAGAATGCGCTTACCGGCGAGGCGGGTGGGATTTACTTTTTCGAGAGCCGGGCGTTTGCCGAACAATATGCCGAACACCATGTGAAACGGGCCGAGGCGATGGGGGCTAAAGATATCCATTTGAAAATCTTTGACATCAACCTTCCGCTGACTAGAATCAACCATGGGCAATGCGAGTGATTTTGTGCTCCATATGTCGAGCAAACTGCCACCCCTTCCTACTTGAAGGGGTGATTATGGGCATTAATCATGGATAAGATAATGACATTTTCCCATTGCCTGCTTGCGATGGTGCTGGGCACAACCCTCTCTTTGGCCAACGCTGCGCCCCCCATCAAGCAGGAAGATGTTTCACAGAAACAGCAGGATTCCAATAACGAAGCGAGGGCTGAACCGCAAAGCTCAGGCTTTCCATCATCAGAGTCAAAAAGCACCGCTTTCGTCTATGCAACCTGTGAAGAAACGCATAAACCCAATGGGAAAGTGGAGGAAATCTACTGGACTCAAGGGGATGACAATCAACGAGTCACAACCAATGAGGTCAAACACTATGTCGATCTGAATTTGGTCGTCAGGACGACGGGTTATGCACGCGGGGATTGTATCAAGGTTCAACTTTCTTCTAACGAAGGTGACATCGCCGTTGGAATATCAAAGATAATTTTACTCGACAGGGTTGATGAGCATGGAGCCATCTATTTCAAGCAACCACTGAAAAACTTCACCTTGATCATTCAATAAGCAATGATAATAATGGGCAAGGTTTCGATTAGCACAGCTCACGATAAATCGAAGTTGCTCAGTTATGCCAATTTCCCGCAAGATGTTCGGAATACCACGCTGCAAATTCACTTCCTCGGCGTAATCATATAGTCCGAGGGACAATGATTAAATCAACGAGGTTATCTCAGGAGATACTAATCTTAGCATTGGATAACATCAATGCAACAGTCTTACCGTCACCTCCAATAGGTTACGCCCAACAAAAAAACTTATGAGCGTTTATACCTACATTATTGACTTTACTCAGGAAGAAAAGGACATATAAACTTGTCATCATACGGCCAAAGATCATCATGTGCCTTATCTGTTATAACAAATGAACGATTCACCAGTAATTCGACTCTTTCCTCTTTGTTCAATCCTGCATCATCGAGTAATTCAGGAGGGATCAGCATCAAGTCCTCTGTTCCATCAACATTAAAATAAAGTGTATTCTCAATCTTATAATCACGGCGAAATCTTGTTCGCCATGAAGAATTGCTTCCCCAGCCTTGTGACAAGTCTTGATAAGGCCTGTTCTTCCTACGATAAGCCCAATACAGCGTTGAGGAATCAGCAATACCTGGACGCAATACTGTAGGAGAAGCTGAGAGAGTAACACCCGCTCTCAACATTCGCATATTCCCCAACATTAGCCCGGCCCAGTGATGTTGAATAATTTGCGGGAAACGGTTTGAAATGGGAATTAGCTCGACGACTTCATGCGAAAACGGATGATAATTAGCTAGATACTCAACACGAATCCCCAAACTTTCAGCAAAGAGATCAAACTGTTGGCGAGAAATCTCAGGGCCAGGCCAATCCGTTCCATCACCTTTTTGAAAATGTAGTGCAAGCAATTCCAATACCCGACTTAACGCATATAAGCGCCACAATTCTTCATCCGTTGCTTTTGGAATCGACGTTACAGCCCTTTGTGACAATGAACATAACCAACCAACTTCACTCTGATTTTCTTTAAGCCAAGGCATAAGGATTTCGACATAGCAGTTCTCTCCTTTGTACCCAAGCAAGAGGTCATGAAGCATACGCATTGGCATTAACACTCTCCTAGTAATGGACAAAGGCAAACCATGCTCCAGCACAGGTTACACTCACTTCTTCAATGTCACCACATACGCCGACAACGCAGCGATATCCTCGTCGCTGAGGCGAGCCTTAGCCTTATTGCCTGCCCCCACGATTTCGCCCGCCTTGCGCGCTCGCAGACCTTCTGCGATTTCCTGCTGACTTAAGTCTTTCAGCGGGCGGGCTTTACCCAGCGCGTTCTTTTCACCATAGCGGCCATGGCAGGAGGCACAGCTGTTTTTATAGATCACCTCAGGGGTCTGGGCCATCGCCGGACCGGCACCTACCAATAACGTCACTAGTAGCGCTATGTGTTGCTTGTTCATTAATTACTCTACCGTTGTATGCTTGGTCATTGCCGTAAGTGAAGAGTTCATCGCCCTCACCCTAACCCTCTCCCCCAAGAGAGGGAACCGTCTGTGCTACCAATCAGTCCTGCGCCTGGCCTTCACACGGGCGCAGCATGCAGCGCCCCTACGCAACGCTGAACTGGCCCCCTCTCCTTTTTGGGATAAGGGGAAAATAATGGCAAGCAATCAGCCTTTCTGTCTGGTCTGTTCAAAGATCGTCTTAAGATCGGCTTCCTTCAACATACCCACATACTGCCCAATCAGTTTGCCCTGCGGATCGATCAGGTAGGCGGTTGGTGTGCCGATAACCTGATATCGCTCCTGGGTGATTGCCAGTTGGTCACGCACGTTGGGAAATGACACCTGTCGCTCATCCAACAACGCCTGGATATTCATCTCATCCTTGTCGGTGTTGATGCCCACCACCACCATGCTATCGCCAAACTCTTTGCTCAGCTTCTCCAGCGCGGGCATTTCGGCCAGGCAGCCACCGCAGCTCGAGGCCCAGAAGTTCAGGAAGATATGCTTGCCTTGCCATTGGCTCAGCGCAACCTGGTTGCCCTGCAAGTCGTAGGCCGCCAACGCAGGGGCCGCAGCGCCGATTTCGGCCTTCTCTTCTTTACAGCCGTTCAGCAGTAATGCGGCACCGATTAACAGGATACCGCCGATCTTTTTGGCATTAGCCAACATGCTCCACCTCATCCTGTGCATTAAGCTCCTCACCCTGATACTTGCCGTGCTGCAAGCGGACAATACGATCGGCAAACTTCCCCAGTTCCGGGTTGTGAGTGACCATCACAATAGTGCGCCCCAGCTTGTGCAGCTCGGTTAGCAGGCCCAGGACCATTTGTTCGTTTTGCTCGTCCAGGTTGCCCGTCGGTTCATCGGCAAAGATCACCGGAGGCTCATTCACCAACGCCCGGGCGATACAGACCCGCTGCTGTTCACCACCGGAAAGCTGGCTTGGCAGGTGATCAAAGCGGTGGCCCAAGCCAACCTGATCCAACACCTTGCGAGCGGCCACTTCATCCACCACGCTATGATAATGCTGAGCCAGCATGACGTTCTCCAACGCGGTCAGGAACGGGATCAGGTGGAACTGCTGGAATACCAGGCCAATTTTGTCAGAGCGGAAGGCTCTGCGCCCTTCTTCATCCAGCCCGGCGGCGTCTACGCCATCCAGCAGCACCTGGCCGTCACTGACGGTATCCAGGCAGGTCAGGATATTCATCAGCGTCGTTTTGCCGGAACCCGAAGCCCCCATAATGGCGACAAATTCCCCGCGCTTGATCTTGAGGTTGATATCCTCCAGTGCCACCACCTGACCAAAGCGCTTGTAGAGATGGCGGGTCTCAATCACCCAGGGTGAGAGTTGCTGATCGTTCGTCGGTTGCTGTTGAGTCACCGTTACTCTCCTTTTAACACTTTAGCCGGCTCAATATTCACGGCGCGATAGGTTGGCAGTGCGGCTGCTATCAGGGCAACCAGCAATGAAAGAATGATCGTCAGTGGGATAACCTGCATCCGTAGCCCGATGGAGGCAGAGAACACGGTATGCCCCAGCACCTGAGCCAGGATATAACCGGCAATAATGCCGACCACCACGGCAAACAGCGCGATAATCAAGGTCTCGGCCATAATCTGGCGCACGATATCGCTGCTTTTGGCCCCTAACGCCTTTTGTAAGGCAAACTCTCGCGACCGCTCGCTGACGATCGCCATCAGGGTGGTATTTACACACAGCGTTGATAGCACCAGAATCACCACCGACACCAGCCCCATCAGCCCTTTGATCTTGTCCAGTACCTGGCCTTCGGAAGCCGAAACCTTGCGGATCGGGCGGATTTCCAGGTCGGGATAACTTTTTTGCAGTTGCTCGGCAAATTGCTCGACCTGCCCGCGTTCATTGTTAACGCTGAACAAGGCATGGCTGATCAGATCCGGCTGATGCAGCCAGCTCTGGGCCAACGGCAAGTTGATTATCAGCACGTTATCCGTGGCGTCACCGGCTTCGACGATGCCTTTGATCTGCAATTTTTTCTTCTGTTCGCCTTCCACCAGCACCACCGAGTCCCCCACCTTGAGTTCAAGGCGGTTGGCCAGCTTGTAGCCGATCATCGCATTACGGTCATCAAAGCTGACGCCAATCCAGTTGCCGGTCACCTGCCAGTAAGGAACGATCTGCTTGAGCGATTCGAACCACACGCCCATCACCACGACCTTTTCCAGTTCGGTACGCGCCATACCGTACAGATAGGGGCTGTAGGCCGTCACCAGTCCTGGCGGAGCATTATCGACAATCTGCTGATAACTCTTCTCCGGCATGGAATTGCCCATCCCCGGCCCAACGTAAAAGTTGGCGCCGAAGGTGCGTAGCTCCTGGCTCATTTTGGCGTTGATATCAAAATACACCGCCGACATCGCGGTGACGATCGCCGCCCCTACCGCCAACGCAGCAAACACCACCGCCACTCGTTGCATCCGTAAGCGCAACGCGCGGAACACCAGCCGCCAGAACATACTTTGTGAGGCATTAACGGCCATACAGCACCTCCACCGGGTAGAGATGAGCAATGCGACGAGCCGGGAACCACGTCCCCACCAGCGCAATCAGCACCGACAACACCAGCACGCACGGCACCACAATCCAGGCAAAGCTCAGCGGCGCTCCGAACAGCATTAAACCGACCCCCTTGGCCAATCCCCAACCGGCAATGCAGCCGAGCAGGCCACCAATAACGCCGCTCATTGCCGCCTCCAGGTAAAACAGCATCATGATCTGCCACTGTCTGGCTCCCAGCGCTTTCATCAGGCCAATCTCTTTGGTGCGCTCCATAATATTGCTGGTCATCAACGAAGCGATGCCCATGGCAGAGGCCAAGAGCGCAGCGAGCGTCACTACCGCTAACAGCAGTTGGATCTTTTCAATCACAATCCCTTCCGAGGCGGCCACCTGCCAGATCGGGCGCACGCCGGAGCCGGATATCGCCTCTTCCAACTGATGAGCGATAGACGAAACGTACGCGGTGCAATACCACAGGTCATACTCTTCCGCATCCAGGGATTCCAGATCGGCCCTGGCTTTGCGCGATAGTTCGTTCTCCGGCACCGTCAGGGCAGAGACGCGAATAGCCTGCACCTTGCCTTTCAGCCCCAGCAGGCTCTGCACCTGCGCCAATGGCAGTACCAGTTGCTGTTCTTCATCGCCGCCGCTGGCCAGAATGCCGCTGATCGTCACGGCCAGCGTCGCCCCTGGGCCTTTGACATTAATGGTGTCACCGATCTTCCAGCCGCTTTGCTGAGCCAGCTGTTGGCCAACCAGCGCCTGATTGGCCGTGCCGCTTTCATCTGGCCACTGGCCGGTCACCTGCCAATACGGGCTGATAATCTTCTGGCCGGTCTGATAGTTTTCCTCATCCGGTACGTCGACCTTTTGCTCAAAGAAAGTGCCCAACACCGGCACCACTCGTTGCTGAACGCTAACCTCGCCACTCAATAACGGAGCAAAGCCGATGATGTTATTGCGCCAGAAAATGTCTTTGATATTGGGCAGTTCGGCCTCGTCGAGAAAATCCTGGCCGGCCAGCGGGTTGTTTTTCTCACCGAACAGCGAGGGCAACGTCGCCTGCCCGGCCGGTTCGATCAGGATGTTGGCCCCATAGGATTTCATCTCCCGGGCCATCTTGTCGCCAATATCGATCGAGACCGCCAGCAGGGCCGAAACCAGGCCCGCCGCCAGAAAGATAGTGATCACCGCCAGCGACTTTTTGCGGAGATTGCGATACCACGACTGTTGCAGCATGCGCCATAACATGGTTATTCCCCTTCCTTGATGAACTTCTCTGGCGTGTCGCGGAAGGCTTCATAGTTGGCCGCGCTAGAGAAGAAGTAGGTTTTACCCGCGTAGTTGTAACGGTGCTCGGCCTTGGTGTTGGTCAGCTTGCTGCCATCAACCGGGTCGGTGACTTCCAGCGTAATAATGGTGCTGAAATAGTTAAGGCCGGATTCCAGCGATTTCTTGCCGATCACCAACTCCGTGTCGGTCATTTCCCACTCTTCGATCGGCACCGGGTTACAGCCGCCCGGCTTGCCGATCGACGGAATAAAGATGCGTACGTCGCAGGCTACGCAAATCACCTGATTGCCTTCCATCACGTAGCCCTGATCGCCACACAGCAGGCAGGCATCAAACACCACGCCCAGGCGCAGCTTGTCCGGGTAGCGGTTGATCACAAAGAAACGCACGGCCTTACCGTCGTCAGCCACCCAGACGAAACGGTGCAGTTTGCCATCTTTGACCTGTTCGATCGGAATATGCACCAGCCCATCGGCATTTAACGTTACCGGCAAAGCTTCGGATAAACGTGGGGGCTGGGAAGCAATCTTGTCCCAGTAAAGTTGGCAACCCGCAGCGATTACCGCCAGCAGCAAGGTCATCACCAACACTCGTCGGGAGTTTTGATAGTGGGCGACGGCCTTACGGTGTTCGATGGGCCGCTGCTCCGCTTGGGCCCGGCGACGTGGTACGACGATTTTCAGCAGATAAATCAGGGCCGTCAGCAGCAGCAATCCGCCGCAGAGGTAGTTAATCAAACCGTTGGCATTGGTGACCTTGGCCACATAGCTCAACAACGCTTTGGTCAGTTCCAGCACCTGAAGCTTCATCAATGCCAGCATCAGTTCGCCAGAGAGCGGTGCCAGCAGCAGCAACGCCAACAACAGCAGTAGCGGCCAGCGCAGCATGCGCACCTGACGCACACAGGCCGCCAACAGCGCCCCGGCAAACGCCACGACAATGATGCCTGCGATCACCGCACTGATATTGAGCAACAGCTCGGTGTTAACGACGTCGGTAGCGGTAATAGCCCCAAGATTCGGGGTTTTGCCCCAACGTAGCGAGGCCACCAGCACCAGGATAAATTGCCAGACATATCCCGAGCGCGAACCGGCACTGAACGGGTTGAGCAGGAACA
Organism: Serratia sp. H1w; assembly: GCF_000633355.1. Lineage (GTDB taxonomy): Bacteria > Pseudomonadota > Gammaproteobacteria > Enterobacterales > Enterobacteriaceae > Chania. The sequence goes on along the minus strand of NZ_AYMQ01000119.1, from coordinate 21,695 downwards.
ACAGGATCAGAGCGATTTGCAGGCCGGTAAACCACAACCCCCATTGCTGTGAATCAGGCAGGTGAGCCGCAGTAAAGGTGCCGGCAAAAAAGCCGATCAGGCTCAGCAGCACCATCGGGCGTACCAGGGGAGTTTTGCGTACCGTCCAGCTTAGCCCCAGCAGGAGGGCTACGGGCAGGAAAGATTGCAGTACCGAAACGAGAAAATAGCTCATGATTACCGTGCACCCCGCTCACTGACAAGCTCTGCCTGAGCGGCAATTTTTTTCTTCACCGTTATCCGTTAATGATGAGCTTGTCCAATCATGGTAACCAACGGAGAACGTCGCGTGGCGTGGGTATTTAAACGCCAACGGCCGGGGAAACTTGGAGGTTTGCCCGGCCTGGTAGTGGTGATACCTTTACCGCTAAATCAGTTCAGACCGACATATTTAAAGTCGAAGCTGACATCGAAAGGTTTCCACCAGCGGCCAACGCCAGTGTCGCTGTCGGTATGGCGATGCAGGCCGGCTTTGGATGGCGGATCGATATGATAGGTCACCTTATAGTTGCCCACGCCCATCATCTTGATGTTGGCACCGTAGTGCGGGCCATCGCTGGCAACCATTGGCATAAAGGTACCTTCCTGCTTCTCACCGGTATCGGTGTTGGTCAGGGTGTAGGCAATCGTCAGGTAAGGCATCCATTCGCCAGCACCAAAGCCGTTTTTGTTGCCCTCAACCGAATGGATATCCGCTTCCAGATGGATGTCGGCTTTCGCCGCTGGCAGGCCCATCCCACGCGGATCCATATCGATCGGTTGTAAATAAACGGCGGCGATTTCCAGTTCGTTCATTTTTACCGGCTCACCAGCAGGGTACTCTTTGAAGGCAAACGCCGCTGGTGCGGTGAAGATCCCGGCGATCAGTGCGCCACTGATTAATGTTTTGTTCATAGCCATGTTGTTATCATCCTCAGAGTAATAATCTATCCACGATTAAAAAGGTTTATGCCTGGCTGGTTGCCACGGTTCCCCGCTTCATAACCCACAGTGCAAACACGGCGGCAATCAGCAGGATCGCTTGCGGTATCAGCGTTTCGACATAGGGGTAAATACCCAGCCAGGAAATTTCCGGCACGCCTGACAGCAAGGTAGGTTCGAACAGTTTGCCTTCGATCAGCTCCAGTACGCCCTTGCCCGCAAACACAAAGGCCATCAGGTACATAAAACTGCCGGTAAACATAAAGAACGGTTTGAGAGGTAACCTGACGACGCTAAAGCGCATGATCAGGTAGGCGATCAGCAAGATCACACAGCCGATCAGGAATCCGCCCAGGATGGACAGATGCCCTTCCATCGAGCTGGAATCCCCCATCAGAGCAAAGTAGAACAGGACGGTCTCTGCCCCTTCACGGTAAACCGCCAGGAAGCTGGTCAGCCACAGCCCAATCATCGAGCCGCTGCTTAATGAGTGAGAAAGCTTGCCTTCCAGATAGGCCTTCCACTGCCTGGCTTCCACTTTTGACAGCAGCCAGTAGCTCATGGAGAACAGCATCACCACCGCGATCAGCATGGTGAACCCTTCCAGCAGTTCACGGCTGGCACCGGAGTTAGAGAACAGCCACTGGAAGATCACCGCGGTCACTACGCTGGCCAGTAACGCCACATACACCGACTGACGGATGAGCGGCAGTTTGTCGTGATGATTGTTCTTCACCAGATACGCCACAATAGCCGCAACGATCAGCAAGGCTTCCAACCCTTCGCGCACAATGATTAACAGGCTGTAAATCAGCAGGCTCCAGTTGGTCTGGCCGCCGGTGCCCAACATCTCTACCGCCGTCGCCAAATCGGTTTGCAGGGACTGCGACTGCTCTTTCACCGTATCAAGCGGCTGCCCGGCCTTAATCTGGCTGACCATGCGCGTGAAGTAGCCTTCGATGCGGGTTTTAAACGCCGAGTCGCGGGAACCGATCTTGTTCTCCATGCCGCTGGCTTCAAACAGGTCGAAGTAGGCATCCTGGATCGCCATCATGGCGCCTTTGGCATCACCGCTGGCGTATTGTGCAATGGCGGCATTCACCGCTTTATCAATCTCGTTAGTCACTTTCTGCCAGTCGGCATCCGCCGTGGCATCATCCCCCTGAGACGGGGCAACTACTACCTGATCTTCACGGGTGGTTGGCAACCCAGGCAGCAAATCTTCAAGATCTTGCAGCAAGGCGGTAACACGGTAGCCGACCTCGTTCATCTGCTCCGGCTCACCGCTCAGTTTGATCAACTCGGAAAACTGGCGGTTAATATCACCGGCCTGCTGTGAGGAGCGATTCTGCCGCAGCGAGGTTTCCATTTCGGAGTTTTTAAAGCCGTCATACTGCGCCTGTTGCACCTTTTTACTGGCTTCGGCGTAGCTCTTGCTTTGATAAAGACCAACGGCTTCGGCCAGCAGGTCATCGATGGTTTTAAAGCTCTGCTGCCAATAAGGGGCGATTTGTTCGTTGTCGTAGGCGCCGTGCTGCTGTTCCGCCGTGAGCTTGTGCCCACCACTCAACACCGGCAATACGCCGTTTAATTCGTTTTTCAGCCAGGCGATTTTGGCGTCAATTTCGGCCTGCGGCTTGCCGTCGCCGATCATCTTGCGGATTTCGCCAAAGGCGGCTTCCATCTGATAACTTTTTTGCGCGGAGATGTTAATGCGGACCGGACCTTCAAGGTTTTCGAACACCTCAAAATAGGCCATCTGCACTTCGCTACGGGCTTCAGCAATCTGTTGTTGCTGGTAGAACTGCGAGGTTTTGTCCAGGCGCGACTGAATGTCGTCGCTCAGCTGTTGGTAGTCTGTGGCCGCCAGAGCAGCAGAGCTGAGAAGAAACCATCCGGCGCAGAGAAACAGGATCCGTCCAATAATACGCATGGTCATGATATGCATTCTTATAATGGGAGTAATTCTCATTATGACGAGTGCATCAAGCCGATACCCTGATCGAGGTCAAACTATGGCAACGATTTGTTACTCTTGTTTAGATATCGCCCCCTCACCCCAACCCTCTCCCACAGGGAGAGGGAGGCAGTTAGGTGTCGTGGGCAGGCGCAGATGATCATTTGTGGCACGTTCGGTCCCCTCTCCTTTTGGGAGAGGGTTAGGGTGAGGGGCGTACTATGCAGTGTTAGCGTTTAGCCGCAGCGAGGTACTTGGCCATTTCTTCTTCGGGTACCATGCCACCACCGGTTGCCCAAACCAAATGCGTCGCATTACCGATCCGTTGGACATCAATCTGCTGGCTGTCCAGATAGTGTTGATCGGCGCAGACTCGAGCCGGTCCTGCCATGCCAGCCAGCGCAGAAGGCTCCAACTGAATGTTCTCAACAGCGGCCAGCAAACCAAGCAGATCGTACATTTCCTGATCGCTCAGGGTGTAAAAACCATCCAGCAAGCGTTCCATCGCGCGTCCGACAAACCCGGAAGCCCTGCCAACGGCCAAACCGTCCGCCGCCGTGACGTTATCAATCCCCAAATCCTGCACCGCGATATTGTCATGCAGTCCAGTATGGATCCCCAGCAACATGCAAGGTGAGTGTGTCGGTTCGGCAAAAATGCAGTGAACGTGATCACCAAAAGCCAGTTTCAGACCAAACGCCACGCCGCCAGGCCCCCCCCCCACGCCACAAGGTAAATAGACAAATAACGGATGCTCTTGATCGACGCGGATATTCATCTGTGCAAACTGGCGTTTCAGGCGGCCACCGGCCACCGCATAGCCCAGGAACAGGGTTTGCGAGTTCTCATCATCGATAAAGAAGCAGCGCGGGTCGGATTCCGCCTGCTTGCGCCCTTGCTCCACCGCCACGCCATAATCCTGTGCGTACTCCACCACGTTAACGCCATGCTCACGCAGCTTGCGTTTTTTCCAGGCGCGGGCATCGGCAGACATATGCACGCTCACGCTGAACCCTAGCTTGGCGCTCATGATGCCAATCGACATCCCCAGGTTACCGGTTGAACCTACCGCAATGCTGTACTGGCTGAAGAACTGGCGGAACTTGTCACTAAACAGGATGCTATAATCATCGTCCACCGACAGCATACCGGCCTCAATGGCCAGTTTTTCCGCATGAGTCAGCACTTCATAGATGCCGCCACGGGCCTTGATGGAGCCGGAAATCGGCAAATGGCTGTCTTTTTTCAACCACATTTTGCCCGCGATAGCCTGCTCATAGCGCTGCTCCAGTGCGCCCTGCATTGCCGGGATCGCCACCACCTCAGACTCGATAATGCCGTTGGTTTGCTGCGTTTCGGGGAACGCCAGGCACAGATACGGCGCAAAGCGTTGCAAACGTGCTTCGGCATCGCTGACATCGCTCTGCGTCAAACCCACGTAAGGTAAGCCTTCCGCTAACGTGGTCGTATTAGGGTTAAACCAGGTCACCGCCTCCAAATCGATCAGTCGTTGCACCAAAGGAGATTTCACTACCAGATTTTCAATTTCTAACGTATTCATATTTAATCTCTTTTTGGTCAGATCACATAAGAAAGCAGGAACGTGGTCCCCAGCGCAATCAGCGAAGCGATAAAGGTGGCCGAGGTATAATACTTAAACATCTCGCTGAGCGTCGCCCCGCAGTACTGTTTTACCAGCCAGAACAAGGAGTCGGTCACGATGGTGCAACCAATGGCACCCGAGCCGATGGCCAGCGCGATGATTTCAGGGCTGACACCGGGATAATGCGGCAGCACCGGGGCAACAATTGCCGTCGCCCCCATCATGGCAACGGTGGCCGATCCCACTGCCGCATGCAGGCAGATAGCCACCAGCCAGGCCAGCAAAATCGGGTGCATATCCATATTCGACAGGATCACCGCCAACGTATCTGCCAGCCCGCTGGCTTTTAAAATGCCGTTGAATGCACCACCAGCGCCGATAATCAGCAAGATGTTGGCGATGGAAGAGAAGCCGTTTTCCGTTCTGGTCAGCAACGCCCCCATACTCATATTGCGGCGTAGACCCAGCACGTAGTAGGCAACGAAGGCGGCAATAAACATCGCAGTGATCGGATTGCCGATAAACTCAAGGAAGGTATACAACGCGCTGTCTTTTGCCATGTAAAGTTCGGCAGCGGTTTTAACCAGCATCAGGATGATCGGTAACAGCACGGTAAACAGCGTCGCGCCCAGCGAAGGCAAGTCCTGTTCGTTACGCACCTGTACGGAGGAGAATTCGGCTGGCACCGGTTTGAACGGCAGACGTTTGCCCACCAGCTTGAGGAACAGCGGCCCGCCGATCAGCGAAGCGGCCAGCCCGACAATCAGACCATAAACAATCACCGAGCCCACATCGGCACCCAGTTTGTTGGTCACAAACAGCGCCGCCGGATGAGGAGGAACGACACAGTGCACGGCCATCAGCGCGGTACACAGCGGAATGGCCAGTTTCAGCAATGAGGTATTGGTTTTTTTGGCAATCGAGAAAGCCAGCGGGATCAGCAACACCACGCCCACTTCAACAAACAGCGTAATGCCGCAGACCAGCCCCACCAGCACTATAATCACGTCAGCTGACAGCCAACGGCACTTTTGCAAGGTGATGCCGATGCGTTCGGCCGCGCCGGACACTTCCATCATGTTGCCCAGGATGGTGCCCAAACCAATCACCGCCGCCAGGAAACCCAAGGTTCCACCGATGCCGCCTTCAATGGCATTGACCATTTCCAGCGGGTTCATGCCCATCAGGGCACCCACATAAAAACTGGCCAGCAGCAGCGCCAGGAACGGGTGGATCTTGAATTTTACGATCGTGAGAATAATGATAAAAATGCTGCTTAATAACGTAGCGACTACCCAGATCTGCGAGTCCATGTTCAGCGTCCTTCCAGGATGAATTTCACCTCTATTGGAAACTAACGCCCCTGCGCTGACAAACGATCAAAATGCCCTTTCACATGAACCAGATTCAATCAATCAGGTGATTTCCGTCAACATTTGGCACTATTTAGCCTTTTGACTCAGATTGATTCATCTTTAAGCCGCGATTTCGTGATATTCATTGATGCTATAAAACGGGGGCAGCATGCGGCGCCCCTACTGATCACAGGCGATAACCATGTACGATGAAAAGCACCAACTCGCTCGCAACAGGCACCTGAATGGCTATCAGTTGGCCAAGCTCCATACCTTTGAGATTGCCGCGCGGCAAGGCTCTTTCGTACTGGCTGCCGAAGATTTGGCAATCACCCCCAGCGCCGTCAGCCATCGGATCAACAACCTGGAAGCCGAGTTGGGTTTTAAGCTGTTCCAACGCTTTCATCGCCGGATCGAGCTGACGCCAGAAGGCGAGCGGCTGTTTTGGGTGTTGAAATCGTCACTCAGCTATCTCAATCAGGAAATATTGGAGATTAAAAGCCAGGAGTTGTCTGGCACCCTGACCATCTATTCACGCCCGTCGATTGCGCAATGCTGGCTGGTGCCCAAGCTGGCGGATTTTGATCGCCAATATCCGGCCATCAGCCTGAATATTCTCACCGGCAACGAAATGGTGAATTTCCACGGCGCGGGCATCGATCTGGCGATCTATTTTGATGACAAAACGCCGGAGAAACTCACCTGTGAGCATTTGATGGATGAGTCGATCGTGCCCGTGTGCAGCCCAGAATACGCCAAATGCCATGAGTTGCTTGGCAACCCCGCTAACCTGCGGCGCTGCACGCTATTGCACGATCGTCAGGCGTGGAGTTACGACTCGGATATCGGGGAATGGAATACCTGGGCCAAGCACTTTGAACTGGAGTTTGCCGAGGGCCAGCGCGGTATGGGATTTGATCGCTCAGATCTGGCGGTGATCGCGGCCATGAACCACGTGGGGGTTGCCATGGGGCGCAAGAAGTTGGTCAGCAAGCGCCTGGAGAATAACGAACTGATTGTTCCCTTCCCCGGCATGGAAATGCAATGCGCCCAGCGCTACTACATTTCCACGCTCTCGGAGCGGCAATGGCCCAAAATCAATGCCTTTATTCAGTGGTTAAAGGCCATGGCCGATGAGTCCTAATTAGCCGCCTGCTGATGAGCCCATGCCAACGTCTGCGCCGCCAGCTTATCGCTGGCCAGGCCAAAGGCCTGCACGACGTTATCCATCGATTTACCATGAATTGGCTCACGGATCACAAAGCTGCGGCTGGCAATGACTCGGCGGTCAGAGGTGCGTACCAAGCGCGCATCAAAGCGGATCACCACTTCACCTTGGTCTCCGTGATACACACCTTGGAATGACGGCAAATCGCCGCCTAACTCAAGATCGGCCTGCAGATTGTCATCGTCGCTGCTCACCGAACGGAAGTGGCCATTGGTGCGAAACTCCTGGATCAGGCGATTACGCAGCAATAACGGTGCCGGATCGCTCCAGCGTGAACCACTAAATGCAGTGATCTCCGAGCCCTGTGGCTGCACGGCAATACGTGTACCGTTCAAGAACTGGTTGGAATTAGGTTGAACGATACGTAATGACCGATCTAACGTCTGTCCCCCAGACATGGCCGTTGGCTGAGCAGGCAGCAGATACACCTGTTGTATCGGGCTTTGCGGCAAGATAGTGCAAGCGGCCAGCGGTAGCGCGGCGACCAGCACCCATAGCCGTAACGTCTGGCGAAGTTTTAACTTAATCATTTAGGGGTAAACTCCTTGGTACGTTCGCGGCCCCTGAGCAAGGCGGACGGATTCTCTTCCAGGCGGCTCATGGCGCCGCGTAAGGTCAATAAGGTTCTGCGCAGTTCATCCACCGCCGGGCCAAGATCGTTGAACCCCTGGATGCCGCTGTTCAATGACTGTTGATTCTCACCGATCAGCTTATTGAGTAGCGCACTGGTTTTCTCAAGCGATGCCATGGTGTTGGCGGCATTGGTGACCAGTTGCTTGCCCTGCCCATCCAGCAAGACATTGGCATTGCGTACCAGACGATTGGTCTGCACCAGCGTGTCATTGCTTTGCTTGGTCACCAGCGCCAACTGTTGCAGGATGGTGCGGATATCTTCGCGCTGCCCGGCCACGGTGTCGGTAATTTTCTCCAGATTATCCAGCGTATTGACCAGGCGCTGCTGATTATCCGGCGTCATCAGTTGATTCAGGCGCACCAGCACTTCGTTGACATTGCTCATCACATCTTCGCCGTTGGAGAGCAACTGCGTCAGCGGCGATGGCGTGGCGATAATCACCGGGATTTCACCATCCACGCCCGTCAGCATCGGGCTGCTTTCGCTGCCACCGCTGAGTTGAATATTGGACGTACCGGTAATGCCAGCAATCGCCAGACGGGCCTGGGTATCTTCACGAATGGGTGCAGAGGCCGTGACCCGAATGCGCGCCCAGACCTTGGTCGGCACGTTGGGATCCAACCGCAGCAGAGTCACTTCGCCCACGCGGATCCCGCTGTAATTGACCGTGCTGCCCTGTGAGAGGCCGCTAACGGCCTCATTGAACACAATGTCATACTGTTTGAACTGGCGATCGGTGCCAGACTTGGTGAGCCACAGGCTGAACAACAGCACGGCGGTGAAAATAATGAGAGTAAATAAACCAATCAGAACATGATGCGCACGGGTTTCCATTTGTTATTGCCTCTCTGGGATATTCGTTACGGCCTGCTGTGCCGCCCGCCCACGCGGGCCGTGGAAATACTCTTGGATCCAGGCATCGTCGGTGGCGGCCACCGCCTCCAGCGTATCCACCACCAGCACCTTCTTCTGCGAAAGTACCGCTACCCGGTCACAGATCGTATACAGCGTATCGAGATCGTGGGTGACCAGAAACACCGTTAGCCCCAAGGCATCCCGCAGCGTGCGGATCAGGCTGTCAAAGGCGGCGGCACCAATCGGATCCAGCCCGGCCGTCGGCTCATCCAGGAATACAATCTCCGGATCCAACGCCAGCGATCTGGCCAGCGCGGCACGTTTAACCATACCGCCAGAAAGCGATGCCGGATATTTATTGCCAGCGCTGGCGGGTAGACCGGCCAGCGCCAGTTTCACCTGTGCCAACTGCTCTGCATCGCGGCGTGGCAAGCCTGCGTATTCTATCAGCGGTAAAGCCACGTTTTCCATCACCGTCAGCGAACTGAACAGGGCACCGCTCTGAAACAGCACGCCAAAACGCCTTTCCAACACCGAGCGACGCGTACCGGAGAGCGCCATCAGGTCTTCACCAAAGACGTGGATCTGGCCAGCGGTTGGGCGGCGCAGACCCACGATACTGCGCAACAGCACGGATTTACCGGTGCCCGAACCACCGACCACGCCCAAGATCTCTCCACGGCGTACGTCCAGATCGAGATTTTCATGCACGCATTGGGTGCCAAAGCAGTTGCGCAATTGACGGATGCGAATAATGGCTTCCGGGGTCGCCTGGCTCACACGCCCATCTCCATGAAGAACAGTGCAGCAACCGCATCCAGCAGGATCACCACAAAGATTGAATGTACGACGCTGGCGGTGGTATGGGCCCCCACCGACTCGGCGCTACCGGTCACTTTAAATCCTTCCAGGCAGCCGATAATGGCAATGAGAAACGCAAACACCGGCGCCTTGCTCATCCCCACCAGGAAATTCTGAAAACCGCCGCTGCTCTGGGTGATGGTTAAAAACATGGTCGGTGAGATATCCAGCGTCAGGGCGCAGACAACCATTCCGCCAAAGATGCCGCTGATCATGCCGATAAAGGTCAGCATCGGCAGTGCCAGCAGCAGCGCCAGCACGCGTGGCAGCACCAACAGTTCGACCGGGTTCAGCCCCATCGCCTGAATGGCGTCGATTTCCTCATTGGCTTTCATCAGGCCGATTTCGGCGGTAAAGGCGCTGGCGGTACGGCCCGCCATCAGGATAGCCGTCAGCAGTACCGCGAACTCACGCAGGAAGGAAAACACCACCAGTTGCACGGTAAAAATACTGGCACCGAAGGTAGACAGGACGGTTGAGCCCAGGAAAGCGATGACGGCCCCCACCAGGAAGGTCAACAGCATGATGATCGGCACCGCATTCAGGCCGATTTGCTGGAGGTTGGCCACCAGCGAGGTGATCCGCCAGCGCGTAGGGCGAAGCAGATTGGCAAACAGGGTTTGCAACGTCAGGCCGATGAACCCCAACAGGGCAACCATATGATGCCAGAAATCTTCTACCGATTTGCCGATGTTACCCAACAGTTCAGTCGCCAGACCGGGCGGTTTCTCTGCCGGTGGGGGCGCATATCCTTGCAGGGCACGGCCAACGGTTTCCAGCAGTACGCGGCGCTCCACTGGAAGCGTAGGAGCTAACTGTTGCAGTTCTGACACCCGTTGATCACCGAGCAGATTGACCAGCAAGGTGGCTCCCGCCGTATCCAGGCTGCCCAATTGGCTGAGATCAAATACCACATCGGCAGGCAGGCGAGTTTGCAGTTGCCCCACGGCGGGTTCCAACAGGCGATAATGTGCCAGCACCCAATCCCCAGATGCCAAGATACGGGGAGGATGAAGCGTCTCGTCCAGATTGAGTAATGTGCTGAGTTGCTGTTCTGCCATGGTGACAGCCTCTGCTGGCAAAGAAATCTGATACCCGTCGTCTTGCAAGCCAAAGCTTGCAATCCCAAGGGCAAATTCTATTTATAACACTAGCGTAGCGGCTTTAAGCAGATTTGCTATAGCACGATAAAATATCGTTATTGTTGCCGACGGTTCGCGGCGCTGAGCCCCTGAAAAGAGGCAGGGCCGGGAAATCCCCAGCCCTGCTTGACGCGAATTACTTCACTTCGCCCATCGCTTTCAGCTTTTTGGACAGCTCGCGACGTTCTTTCGACAGATCGGCATTTTTGATGATGTAATCATCAACGCGATCTTCATAGTCACCGCGCATGTTGGCGATGATGCCCTGAATATCTTCAATGCTCATACCCGGCTTGATGTACTCGCTCAGGTTGTCGAGCAGCAGCACACGCTTCTGGTTGTCACGAATTTTCTTTTCGTTGTCGACAATTTCACGCTGTAACTTGTTTTTACGGCGGAACATACGCACAAACTCCAGCACGTCCTGGAAACTCGGCTTAGTTGCATTATCCATCTTTATACCCTTGCTTTAGTAATACACAGATTCATTTGCTTACGGCCACAATGCTACCAAGATACAGGGTTGTGGCCGTCAGACACAACTGTCATTGCCTTATCTTACCCACTTTAGCGCCTTGACCCTATCCCGATGCGCCTGCTTCATGATCTGAGCCACTATTCGTGCCCGCTAGCCGTACAGACCTTGAGCAGATCGCCCAGTTCTTCCAACTGCTGCGCCAGTTCCATACTCAGCCAGACATAACCATAGATCGGTGCTTCGCTGGGTTGTGCGGCGCTGGCCTCCTGCATTAGAGCCTTCAATTCTTCGGAGATATCGCCTACCTCTTCGGCAACGGCCTGTGCATGCAGAGGTTCACCATCTCGCATGATATTGGCCAACGATTCGATGGCGCGCTGCGTCAGCAGCTGCGAACTGCGCAGGGTTTTGGCATTGAGCATAATAAAATGCGTTTCACGCGAAGCCCAGTAGGCATCGGCCAGCAGTTCCAGCGTACACACCAGATTGCGGCTCAGGGTCTGTATCGCCTCAAAGACCGGTTTGGCGATATGTGTCTCTTTGCTGGCGGGAGCAATCAACCCGCGTAACTTAACCACATCGGCCAATAAGCTTTTAAGCCGGGGTTCCAGCCGTGGCCGTTCCACCATATTAGGCGAAAGATAGGCGCCGTAAACCTTCCCCACCGTCTGCAAGCAATCCGCCATTTGCATCCGCCACAGTACATAGGCCCGCTGCGGATAGATGCTGGTAAACAACAGCGCCAGCAACGAACCAAAAATGACGTCACCGCTGCGCCAGAGTGCGGTAGACATATCGCCCGGTCCGGCACCACAGACTACTGCCAGCGTAATGCCGATCAACAACGCCATGTAGGGCCGCTTGCCGAGCGTCAGATAACCGCAGACAAACATCACCACTCCGCACCAGGCCAGCATTACCGGCAGTGAATACAGCTCCAGGTAAAGCGCAATCAGGCCAGAGGCGGCACCAAACACCGTCCCGGCAATGCGTTCCAGCGCCCGTTGCAGCACGTTGCCCCAAAAAGAGATCGGCCCCATCACCACCACCAGCGTGATTAACGGCCAGGTGCCTTCCGGCACTGCCAGCAGGCGGATCAGCAGGAAGGTCAGGATAAAGGCCAAGCCGATCCGGATCCCGTGGACAATACGGTAATTGCGGTAGATCAGTTGTTCAAATGAAGAGATTTTTTTGCCTAGACGCACGCTTGTGCCCACCGACCCAGCTGTAAAACCTTTATTTTAGTGGCAAAGACCGGCTGGCGTACAACATAAGCGGTAGAAAGATGTCTGCTGGTTGCAGGCAGGTTTAAATTGACGCTAAAGATTTTAGCGGCAGAGGATTTACCTTTTTGCTAAAGAGTGAGACCATCGGCGGATGGAAACCAAAGAAATCAGGCGCAACAATCTGCGCGATCTAATGGCGCGCTATGCCCGCCAAGGCACCAACCAGAATGAGTTCGCCATGCTGGTGGGTTCCTCTGCGCCAACGCTCAGCCAGATCACCGGTGAAAAATCTTCGCGTAATCTGGGCGATAACCTCGCCAGACGCATAGAGGCCAAACTGGGCTTGCCCAAAGGCTGGTTCGATGTGTTCCAGGAGAAATCACTGGCACAGCCGTTTGCCAACGTGGCAGCCGACTCTGACTTCCAACCGGCACGGCTCAAACCCGTGGTCTGGGAAGATACCGAGCAGGACAAGGAAGAGTTTGTGGAGATCCCCTTGCTGGATATCGATTTCTCCGCCGGTGACGGCTGTTACGAAATTGTCGATAGCGAAGAGTTTTCGCTCATCTTCCGCCGCTACTATCTGCACAAGATGGGGGTACCGGTGAACGCGGCACGCATTATCCGCATCTCCGGCTCCAGCATGGAACCCCGGTTACAGGATGGCGATGTTGTGGGCATTAATACCGTGGATACCCGCATCCGCGAAGGCAAAACCTATGCGATCCGCCACGGCAATCTGCTCCGGGTCAAGATCCTGATCGAGCAGCCCGACGGTGGCGTGGTCATCCGTTCTCTGAATCGGGAAGAGTATCAGGATGAACAGCTCAGCTACCCACAGCGCAAAGACCAACTGGTGGTGCTGGGGCGCGTATTCTGGTCATCCTCCTCCTGGTAAGATCCTGAGATCGGGCGCGGCATACCATGCAGCGCCCCGTAATAGCAATGCCCTGCCCGTTATTTGAAATCCACCTCCATCTGCTGCGGTATCGACAGCCCACGGGTCGATTGCACACAACGGCCAATATAGTCGGTAAAGCGTGGCGGTTTTGGCATGCCCAGCTTGAGGATCTTCTCGTTGCTAAAACGCACGTTCAGCATGGCAAAGGAACCGTAAAGGCGCATGGCTTTCAGCATCAGGCGTTCATTACACGGTCCGAAAATATCTTTTAGCTGCCGGCGCATTTGCAACAAGGCTTCGTAGCTGACCTGGGCATAATGATCGCCTACCGGTGGCTCCTCCAGCGCAGCGGCGATAGCATGATCGATGTCTGCAAAGCTGACGCTGCTCTCCTCCCCCGCCGAGATATGATAAACATCGTTATCCAGGCTCTCGCGGTTGAGCAGCATCACTAGCGCATCGGCACAATAGTCCACCGGGATCACATCAATACTGTCCTGCAAAGAACACATAAACTTACGCAGCATCAACGCCATGCTGAATACCCAGAAAATGCTGCTGGACGGTTTGCACCCCAGTTGCGTATGCCCTACCACGATCGAGGGCCGGGCAATCACCAGCGGCAGCTGCGGGCAGGTTTGCCGCATCAGTTGTTCAATGGTTGATTTGGAGCGGGTGTATTCCACTAAATGCTCGGCGGTTGCCTCAAACTCGGCGCTTTCTGCCACCAGCGAACCGACTTGTGGTGCACAGGACATTGCCGTGCCCACATGCAGGAATCGTTTTAATCCAACCACCTGCGCCATTCGCTGCGCAAACGCCAGAGTGCCTTCAACGTTAACCTTCCAAATAAGCGGGTTATTACCAAATGACGCTACCGCGGCACAGTTAACGACATGCGTCACCATATTAATCCGCGCATCGGACAGGAAATACTCCGGCTCACTTAGATCACCCAGTAAAATATTGTCTACCGTCAATCTTTCCAGAATATTTTCATCCAGACTGAACTTCTCCATATTAGTGAGAATACGGTTTAAACCCTGCAACTCAGTTTCCGCACGCACCAACAATAGATAATTAATATCTTGATTTTCTGTCAGTAATTTTTCTAGCACCGCACCACCGAGAAAACCGGTAGCGCCAGTCAACAGTAGCGTTTTCATCTTGGACACCCACATTGGCATTGAATGAGATGGAGTGTATTCCCATATTTATAAACCAAGATTAAATAGAAACTCACTGAATGCTGAATTAATTTTCTTAATATTATCTTAAGGAATTCACTGAAACATTCACCAGAGATTGGTAACACTTTATCGCACCTTTATCTCCTTTGTTTAAATAACATTGATGTTAACTCTGATTTAATTAACGAGATTAATCCTAACGCCTTTCTTCAGGAGCTATTATGAGTTACAACCAAAAAGTCTGGCTGGCAGTACTCACCGTTTGCGCCCTTTTCTGGTTAACCCTGATAAGCGCTATCTTTAGCTACAACACGGCTCATAAGCACGAGCAAGGCCAGCAAGAACAAGCGATGAATCCCCATCAGGCAAAGCACAACCCCGCGCTGGCACAGGCGCTCTGACCACTCTGCCCTGAATGAGGTAGCGACAAATTCTCTTCAGCCTTTTATTATGCGCTATCGAATAGGGAGAAAGACATGTCGCAACCACTGGATGGCCTACCCCAGCAAGAACGTGAAAAAATCCAAACCGATTTGCTGGCACTACGCATTATTTATAGCGAACGCTACGGCTACGCCTCTGAATGGGAAAGCGCCGAAGTGCACGTCCCCACGCATCTGCGCGGCTACTTTCAGCAACGGCTGAACTTCTATCGCACTGCGTAGCACCACGCAATTTCGCGTTTAGTATCAAGCAATACTTGGCATCGGTTATCACGCCGTTACAATAGGGCAATTCCCTACGCCAACAAGAGATGCGATTTTGAGCAGCAAGGCACTGGCCACATTCTACATCCACGACTATGCTACACCGCACATTCAATGTTGTTTTTAAATGATTTTATTTAAAATAACATTGAATGTGTACGCAATTTGGTACACAGTAACTAAACTCCCAATCTGCTGATACAGCCACGCCTAAGTGAGTGTAAAATCGTCAACATCGAAGTCATCAACATGTGGCGCGATGCGCTTGATAAGTATGATGTAATCGATCCCCTCCCCCAACGAAACCGGCCTTTCAATCTCGAAGATGAAGGCGTTATCGTATGCTCTACCCAGCCAAAAACCACCACCGCATGCTTTTGGCCGCTGGATGAATATCAGTCTGCCGGGTGGGATGTAGTCCCGAGTTTCCCCACGATACAAGATGTCATACCCACCATAGTCTTTGCTGCCCATACAATCCCCTTCACACCAAAAAACACTGTTCATACATACAGTATAAACACGGTGAATTATGCGCGTGAAGATACATTTGGCGGGTGAATTGTAGAGCGCTGATCAGGAAGGAAAGAAAGTTGGCCGGGATCACTCCCGGCCGCATCGTTACGCAGTTCTCATCCATGCCCGAAGCTGCACGAATTTGCTGACAACAGAGAACGCCTGGCCGCTACCCGCAGATCCGATTGTGCCGGATACCGGGTGGGTATGGTTTTGTACTGGCGTGATCAGGTCATCACTGGTATTAAAAGCCGCCGTATAGTCAACGCTTAACCGGTTAGAAGTGCCGCTATCTAAAGCAGTATTTGAACGGTATGCACGCAACCCGAGAGTTTGCGCCCCAGCAGCCCCGGTGCTACCCGCAAATGCGTGTATGTGTGGCGCAAGGTTTGCCTCGCTTAGCGTTGCGGTATCGCTTCCCCCAGTGGTGAGTGGCGCGCCGCCGATCATGATGGAGCGTGAGCCATAGGTTGCATTGAGATCAACCCACGTCGTACCTGGGTACCGGACATTGGGATCAGTGTTGTTCCCTTTGAAAATAACGTCCCCAACTTCGTGCGGGCAGTCTGGGATGCCAAGATTCTTTCTGGCCTCGGCCTTATCTGGAATGTCGGATAGGTTCTTCGACTTCTCAAGAAACTTGGATGCGTCGGAAAGCCCCTTGCCTGGATTGGTCACGAAGAAACACGACAGCTCCGGGGAGAACGCGAGCATCACCGGAACGCTGACAGTGATATCCCCGGCCTCGAGGGGGCTGTTAACCCCTTTCAATATCGGGTATGTTCCCACCACCCGCCCGGATACCGTCAGTTGTACGGTTGCGGCATCGGTATTGGCCAGCGTTGGCGTAATCAGCAAAGGCGCACGCAGTGCAAAGGTATTGCCCCCGGCCACGTAAAACGTAGACGGGATCGACACGGTAAGCGCGTTTGCCGTTCCGCCCGCTTTCGCTGACAGGTATTTGCCCGCCTGCAGATCCTCAATCTGGACGAAGTTGTTTTCCGATCCCCGCGTAGGGAAGTTTGAGACAACATCATTCAGCGACCACCCTTTTTTCTTCGTATCCTCCTGGCCGCGAATTACCGTGAGGTTGTCCCCGCTTACGCTGACCAGGTGGCAAACCTCGAATACGGTTTCCAATTCATCCGTAAGCGTGAGCTTTGAGTAAAGCGCATTGCTGTATGAGGGGTTTACCAGCGCGGGATCAGCCTCCAGGGTTTTCGCAAACAATGCGCCGGTGCCTGGCATAACGGTGATGACCGTCTGTGTTGAGTTGATGTCGGCGGCCAGCGCTGACCGGATGTTATTACCGAAGCCAAGGATCATTGCTCACCCTCTATCTGGACAGGATTCAATTCATCATCCAACTGGATACCAAACACGGCTGCCAGTCTGGTATAAAAATCATCACTAACCTTATTTCCAACGATGTCGCCATCATTAATCTGAATGACATCGGCTTCATTTAATTGCATTAAGTAGTCACGGAACACACTATCGGTCTGCTGATAACCTATTAGTGATTTTATTTTATAAAAAGTTTTCACTATGCACCGCCTCCGCCCCAAGCTGCAGGGATTCGATTGTAATCGGTTAAACTTGTGTTTTGATAAAATGCATTAGTTTTATTTCCTGCTGCCGTTACGTTTGGAACTGCGGAAATAAAATCAAGCCCTTTACCTTTCATTAAATTGCAATTATAAAACGCCGTGCTTGCACTTGTTATTGATGGATAATTGGTCAAGCTGAATATCTGGTTTAAATTACCCTCCAAAAGCCTGCAAGAGTTGAACATTCCGCTAATTATCTGCACGGCAGTATTGTTAAGTAGACCAGCCCCTACCGTTTTCAAGTTGAAACAATAATAGAATGTATTGCTAAAATTAGTTGCCTTGGTGTTATTCCTGAACAAACCAGCAGGGATGGCTGATATGTTTGCTTGGAAAAATGTGTTACTAAATGAAATGGCGTTTGGATTATTAACAAACAAATCCTCTGGAATTTCAGATAAATTAACGCATCCATTCACGAATGAATCAAAATATATCATTAGCGGGCAAGTGGCGAACGTGTCCACCGGAATAGCTCTAATATCACAGTCTGTAAACATACCACTGACAGTTGTCAGCTTTACGTTATATTTAAACATCGCTGACGGCAACGTGGTCAGCTTTTTGCAAGACATGAACGAAGACGTCAACACTGTTAAGTTCACGCACTTATCGAAAAATCCAGCAGGTATCCCAATCAGTGCCGTACAGGCGCCAAACATGCGACCTGTATTTGATTGCAATGCAGTAAACCAATTTAATAGCGTTGTCGGCAATGACGGCAATGATGTGCAGCTATCAAACATATATTGAACATCATTTGTTTTAGTACAACCTTCGAACATATCTCCTGAAATTGAAGTCAAGCCCGTGCAATTCTGGAATGCGTATGAGAAGGACGTCGCCGCGATACAGCCTCTAAAAACGCCTTGCGGAATGGTGGTTAAGGATGAGCAACCGTAAAATGTATACTGGAACGTGCTACATAGCGCCTTGCCATCAAATGCATATGGCGTAATGGCTGCCAACGACCGACAAGACTGGAAGCAGGATGCAAAAGACGTCACCTTGTTGCAGTCGGTAAACAATGGCATATTTTTAAGTGCGCTACAGCCTGAAAACGTATTTAAGAATGACGTTGCGCTAACGCAACCGGAAAATATATCCAGACCAACACTTGTTAGCGCCGTGCAATTGGTGAATATATAACTAAAATCCGTATTAAAAGAGCAGCCTTTAAATACTCTGTTTCCGACTGTTTTTAAAGCCACACAGTTGAAGAAGGTTTGATAAAAGCTGTTGGCACTAGACAACCCTTCGAACAATCCATCCGGCACAGATTGCAGTGATTTGCATTGATAAAACGTGTTTCTAAAATATCCACCAGCGATATTTTTAAAAAGCCCCTCTGGAATGCTAGTAAAGGTATCGCATCTAAGGAATGTGCCTTCAAAACTAAGTGCCTGGATGCAGTCATCAAATAATCCTGCTGGGATAGCTGCTAGCAATACCGCCCCGGCAAATGTATTATAAAATGACGTTACCGAATAATTCCCTTTGAATACGTTAGGCGCGATTGTTGCTATCTTCCCGCAGTTACTAAATGTGTTATAGAAAGAAAGATTGGATGTACACCCAATAAACAAACCATCCGGCAAGGCCGTCAGAGACGAACATTGACCGAACGTCAACTGGAAATCCATCACTTTAGTCAGGTTAGCGAACAATCTAGGCGGTAAACTAATTAGGCCGCTACAAACGTTAAATGTTTCTCTAAATGACGTGGCGTTGACGCATTTATCAAACAGGCCGCTAGGTAAAAGAGTAAGGGCTGTGCATTGCCTAAATGTCTGGAAGAAAGAATCAGCGGAAATACATTTATCAAACAAACCTTTCGGAAGCGTCAATAAACTTGTGCAACCATTAAATGAAGACCTGAAATCGGCCGCATTTGGAAGATAATCGAACACGCCATCATGAAGCAAGTAGAGGCCGGTGCAATTCATGGCGAAATATGTCATATCAGTCCGACCACTGGCCACGATAATGACTTCTCTCAACGTGTTAAATACCATTCCGCTAGTTAGTGTGGTATTGCTACAGAATCGAATAGTATCGCTACGCTTTACAGTGATAGTGTAATCAGCACCCACTGATAATGCGCGTGTTGATATAACCCAACCCCATTTTTTTTCGGGACTATACTCGTCTTGAACGAAACTATAATCTTTACTATCTACACCATCGCCATAATCAACAGTAAAAACCTCATCCATTCTGGCGTAAAATATTGGCCGAGTGGCGCTATCAATGCGCATAATAAACTTAGTTGCGCTAATTACATTGGTTACTACGGTGGCAGTATGGCCGCCATCTTCGGTTGTTACAGTAACGTTTGTAGTTCCAAATTTCTTACCGCCAGTAATAACTATTTGGCCGTCAGCCATGGTAAACCCTCCAGTAAAGGATTATTTATTCTTGCCTTGATGATTTATTCTTCCGGTATGGTGACCGTGGCTATAGAGGTGTCTGCCGAAGCGGCGGTAAAGTTTTTGTTCGTCGCGTCTTTTGGCAAAATAGTGACATCGAGAATTCGAGTTTCACCAGGCAATAAATCAATAGTGGTATCTGACAATCTAACGCCTGTAACCGGCACAATTTTGTAAACCACAACATCGTAGTTATACATGAATGGCAGTTTCACAAACTTCTGCTCTATGCATGCCTTTAACGCCTGGGCGACGCCATCATCGTAATCGGGTATGCGAACGTAGAAGGTACCGTTCTTCGGGATGATGCTGATATCGAATGTTTGCTGAACCGGCGGATCAATGCCGTCCGGGCCTTGAATAAACCTCGCTATTCGCCGCTTGAACCACGGCACGGAAAAATGGAACCCGTCGCCCTTGTAAAAGTTCCACGTCAGCACCCGCTTGAACAGGTCGTCGGATAGATAGCTGTATTGGCCAGCGATGTAGCTCGAAAGCGTGGCGTAAGGGATCGAGTTATACTCAACCGAGTTATAGTCGCCCTTCTGCGTTTGCTCTTTGACGATTTGCAGCGTCGGTCTAACCTCTCCGTAGATCCCGTGCGCTATCCAGTCCAACAGGTAGCCGGTTATGTAGGGCGACGTCCAGCACGGTAGCGCCAGGTTATTAAACGCCGTGAGGTATTCTTGGCTCAGCTCGTTGGTTGCATCGAAGAACGCGCAAACATCCTCATCATCGTTATATTGAATAAACGGGTAAGCTGGAATTACTTTGGTTTCAATTTGTTCCATCGTATTTTTGCACCGTTACGTGTGAGGCGTCAGTCGTGAAATACTTGTAATAGTCGCCAGAAACCAAGCCGGTATTCGGGTCTGGTTCGACGATGGCGCCATCGATAGCAACCCGGATCTTTATCAGGGAAATCTGTTCAACGCTGAGTATCGAACTTACTGCCTTTTGAAACAGGGTTTGCAACTGGTAGATGTTTATCGGCTGCCCCACATAGACGCTGTTGATGTAATCGACAATCACAGGCACCGCCAGCACTGACACACTGGCCGGATCGGTGAACGTTGAACCCGCCAGCGTATCCCACGTAAGCATCACCGTGGCGGCCTGTGACGACGGCACGATGTAGGGGATGACATAGAAGTCAGGGAAATCGTTAAGCGTGATTGTTTCGCTATGCGGGATATAGCCGCTGCCGCTCACTACATCGCCCGTCAGCATCGAGATGTCAGGAACCGATTGATAGATTGCCCTGGCCACTTCGTACGGATCGCCGCCGCCAACGACAATGGCCCACTTACCCAGCGCTACCTGGCGGAACGCAATCAGATTAGCGTGTACGCCATCAACATTGGCCAGTGCTGATTTCAGCTCGTCAGGAGTCCCCTGTACGGCGAACATGCCCGCCTGCATCACTTGGGTACGGTAATCACCGATCGTCTGTTCTTCGAGTCCTGGCAAGCCTTCAACCGTGTTTGTTACGGCCAGCGTAATCTTGGCCGGTATCGAGGTGATGATTTGCGTTACGGTACCGGCGGGAACAGCCCAGGAGCCGGATGCCGTGGCCAGGCAGTAAACCGAGGCACTCTGCCCGCTAGCCGGAAGGATCGCGTTGTTCTGCACCGCGTATTGGTGGTTTCCGTCACTGACGATCAGCCCACGCGGAACCACGAACCCTGGCGAGCCCATGAAGACCACCAGCACAGAGGTATTAGTGCCTATGCCACGCTGTACGCCGTAGATGCTGCCCAGTTGCTGCAGTAGAGGGATATTGGCCCCGTATGGCGTCACCGAGTTGATGGTATCCACCAGCGCGTGATCGATCAGGGCTATGGCACCGGTCGAGGTACTGGCCAGATCGGTGATCAGCGCCGGTGGCAGATTCGCGGTGTAGCCTGGTACCTTAGCGGCCACACTAGTGATCAGCTTGTCGTAAAGCTCTTGCGGCGGCGTAGGCTGAGCCCCTGCTTGTGTGACGACTACGGGTAAATCGGACATGGTTACTCCAGGCGTAAAAAATCTATGGTCACCCCC
>NZ_AYMQ01000118.1 GCF_000633355.1 Serratia sp. H1w | reverse complement strand
ACGTTCCAGTTCTTTTAAACGCTGGCGCTCATCGGTACTCAGTCCACCATCATCAGTGCTGACGGGGCTGATACCCCCACGGACATCATTTTTATGCTGAAGTAACCAGGCTCGCAGAGTGTCGTAATGGCATCCGATTTTTGACGAGATGGCACGAATGGCATCTGGCTCAGAGTCATACTCATCACGGTGTTCCAACAACATTCTGACTGCGCGCTCACGCAATTCAGGGGGATAGCGTTTGGCAGATTGTGATTTCATTTTGGGTCTCCTTTCACTAAGAGTTTAGTCTCCAAGAAACCCGGTACGGTTCAGTATCTTGTTCATTTACGGTTCCTCTGTGCGTGATTACTGTGCCCCGGTGCCGGGCATAAACTGGTTCGGGTTGACTTTCCCCAACTGCTGGAGCATCTGGTCGGTGTTAAAGCCGTTCATGTTGTTGGGCAGGGATGGAGATGGCACCGGGCTACCGCCTTCACCCTCTGTTTTTGGCTGCGAAGCATCTTGCGCCAACTCTTCAATGGTTTTCAGCTGGAAGCCGTCCTGGAAGACCACCGTGACCTCATTACCCGCCCCGATAGGGATTACCGGGTGATACTGCTCTGCGCGTTTGATGTAATAGTCACCCAACGTCTGAGCGGCTTTCGATGCCCCTCCGCCGATGCCCATTTTCAGGACATCCGCGGCCCCTATCGACGCGGTTGCCCCCAGCCCCACTGCCGGTTGAGAGGCGGTTTGCGCCCCCTGCCCGATACCGTCAACGAAGCCGGCGCCCCAGGCCCAACCGAGGATTTTTCCGTTGCGCATCACCACTTCACCCTTGATGCCGTTTTTGCCCATAAAGCTCACATGCCCGGCAATCGGCTGGTCGATGGTGACACCGTGTTTCAGGCAACTGATGTTGCGTGTGCGAACGATGGCCCGCTCACTGGAAACGTCGCCCCAGGCTTCCAGGCCGACAAAGCAGCCGGTCAGGTCGTAGGTTTTGCTGTTGGGCATCTCAACCCGCCCGGTCAGGCGCACCTGCATCGGCACCGTGGATTCATTCCCGGTGACGGACGCATTGGCATCAGCCCCTTCAATCAGCATCGATTTGGCAAAACTGCCAGAAGGGATATACGGCAGCGAGGGGCCTTTGTTCCCGTAGCCATAGCTGAACGTTTTACGTCGCACCTGATTTGGCACCGGGATGGACTGATAACTCACCTGCGGCGGTGGCGTCACGCCATTACCGGGATAGAAAGCCGTCGGCGGGGGTACCGCCCCCCTGCCCTGCGGCGGGAAACCCACGGGCTGCGGCTCACCTTCCGGTCCCGGTGGCGGTGATGGCGGCTGCGGTGCCGGTTCGCCCGAACTGGTGACTGGTTTCGCCCCCAGCGCACTCACCTGCGCGGCCAACGCCGCATTGTCCCCGTTGAGTTTGTCAATCTGGCGTTGATAATCCGCCTGCCCCTTACTGAGCAACTCCATCTCACGACGCATCGCGTCGTACTGTTTCTGCATGCCGGCGGCGGTCGCCTGCATTTCGGTCGTCGCATGCTGCTGCACCTTCTGGTCAAAGGTACTGTCTACCACGCCGGTCATGTCCGGGGCCGGCTCGTCTGTCGCGGGCGCTGCATCGCTTCCCGCGTGGCGGGCTTCCGCCAGATACCAGCCACCGCCCCCGACCACGCCGAGGGTGGCCAGCACAATTCCCAGCCAGATAAACTGCTTGCGTTTTACGACTGCATTAATACTGGCCATCCACTGCCCCTCCGCCACTGATGATGAAGACCTGCAATGCACCGCCCGCCATCACCTGGCGTGCAGGTTCGGCGAACAGCACACCCCGGATGCCGTGCTGCCAGAAGTCACTCTCTGTCAGGTTGCGGGCGCTGGCGGTGCTGTTGGTGACGCGATAGCTGACCACCTTCAAATGGTTGCCCACCCAGACACGCTCAGCGCGGGCAACCAGGCCCACGGGGGCGCTCAGCCGTTCGTTCGTCACCGGAATACTCTGCCAACCGGACGGCAGTTTCCCGCCGAGCAGAAGCTGACTGAGCGACACCAACATGGCTTCATACGGGGAAGATTCTTCCCAGCTCCGAGCCGCCTCACCGGTACCGGAGAGTTCACTGACCAGACGTATCGTCCGGCCCACCCCCGCACGGGGCACCGCCTGCACGGAGAAATTCAGGCCGCGTTCCGTTTCCAGAATGAAGGTGAACGGTTTTTTGTTGAGGGTGCTGACGATGACGCCGCCGCTGGCGGTCTGCTCCTGCCGGGTCAGTTCACCGTCAAGGCTGGTCAGTGCCGTCACGCGGTCGCCCGCCACGGTAAACAGATTGGGGTCAGTGTTACTGACAGCGATACTCGCTTGCCCCCCGTTCGCCAGCGGCACGACGGTAGCGAACACCGCCGCCGGGGCTGCCGCTGCATGCCCGGTCACCAGCATCAGCAACGCGATTAGCGTAATACGGCTATTTTTGTGCATCGCTAATTTCTCCGAAGTGAACCAGCCAGCTAACCCCGTCCTGGCGTTCGAACTGCAAGACATACTGCTTCAGCTCGGGGTAAGGTCTGGAATCGCCAATCCAGGTCTTCAACTGTCCGCGCACATCAACGCGGCTGCTGCCCGGATACACCTTCACGCTGGTCATGTAGAAGGCCGAGTTGACGTTGTTGTCCTTGATGCGCGCTGCATCTTCTGCCAGTTTGATTTTTAACGCGTTCTGGGACGCCGGGCGGACATATGTCAGCAGTTGTTCGTGTGAGGCATCTACGGTTTCCGGCGTGACGTTGACACGCAAGGCAATGAGTGAGAGGGCCATTTGTTGCAGGTACGACGCATCGGCCTGATTCTGTGATACGGCAAACGGTGCGTTGTAGAGCATCGGCGTAACCGCCACCTTTTGTTCGTTCTGCAGGCGATAGTTGTTAATGCCCTGAATGACGTTGGTGCTGAGGCTCAGCAGCAATAGCGTCCCCAGCGAGAGAAACCCGATGGCGATAACGCGCTGTGTACTGAGGCGTGCTCCATGATCCATCTGAATAATCCTGTCTATTTGATCCACTGCCGATAGCAGGAGTCCGGTACGTCGTGGAAAATGCCCCTCAGCAGGGAAGTCGGCATATACCAGTACACCAGGTCCCGGGTCATGTATTCAATGTGTAG
>NZ_AYMQ01000117.1 GCF_000633355.1 Serratia sp. H1w | reverse complement strand
CACATTGAATACATGACCCAATGTCGGTATGCAGGACGTGGTCAAGCTGATGCAGGCATTTACCTCGGTGAAACAGAACGACGTTTTCCACTGAGGTTGGTACTTACGGTGATGGTGTTTTAAAAGTGCCATGTTTTAAACGCTAAATGTTTAATGAAGGAAATACACACGTCAATATGTGAAGTAACGGTGTGCGATCCCGATCCACAGCTCTTTATCTGAACCCGCCAGGCACAGCTATTTGGTTGTGGCTGGTGGGTTCATTTGTTTGAATATGTCCTATATTCACGCTCAGGGAGAGGATCTATGAATCAAGGAGTTTGTTGGCAACCGCCTTTTAGCGACCAGTTTGGCAACGGAATGGTTTACCGCTTGTTTACTATGGAAGGTATTCCCTATGCGGTTGGATTTGAAGAAATACCGACGATGTATGATCTGAATAGCAAGGGTATCGATATTCTTTCAGCTTACCCGAATTTTCGCTTTTCAAGCAACGGGGTATGGGCTGTCGTATTCGACGAAGTTGACCCTGTCATCATGGATTTTAAGGGGTTTCAACATGTGCAGCATACTGGTTTGCTAGGTGGTAAGGTCCTCCTCAACGTTGCAAGTATAATTTATGACCATTATACTCTTTGTCACGCAGGAGCTTATGTCTTCTCTGCTGCCACCGATCCCCAATACCTTAGACAAACCGATTTGGTTGACATCTACAATGGGCTGCTTGGCCTCAACGGTAAATCCAAAAGTCGGCTGTTCGGGAGATTAGTGGGATGGGAAGCTTTCAGTGATACCGCAATAGGAGGAAGAGGTTATGTCGTTACTACTCAAAGTTACTAAGCCGGACACAATCTCGGCTGAATCTCTCTCACTTGAAATGGGAATGCGCCTCCAGGTGGCGGCAGCTCGGGATTTGAAAAACAAGTTGGAGACTGGTAAGGCAAAGATCGTCAATGGTCGCTATGTCTTTGACTCCAGCATGAAGGTAACCCGCCCTCCGATCTTTGCAGCCAGAGACCGCTAAAACAACTTCATGCGCTTGGCGAACTATCGTCAAGCGCGATCTCCCAACGTTTGCAGGTCTAGTCCTATTGATCCTACCTGGTTTTCAATGATGCTATTTCATCAGGAAGATCGTGCCTTTCTTCTGATGATGCATTGACGCACTAATCACCTTAATCTCAGGTAACTCATTGATGAAAAAATGGATATTGTTGTCTGCAATAGTTAGCCAGCAGGTTCTTGCCGCGCCGCCTTGCTCGCCGGAAACGTCGCCAGGCAAGGTATGTGAAGTGGAGATCGCGCAATTACATCCCACCCAACCCGGCATTGGTCTACTCCAGGTGAATGCGGAACAACAGAAGTTGTCGCAAAAAAGCGCGAAAAAACTCGATAACTATCTGGCAAAAAAAGAGATCCCTGTTGTGATTTCCCCCGCGGGAGATTACTGGCTCGTTGATCGTCATCATCTCACCCGTACGCTGTGGCAAATGGGCAAGACGAAAACCGACGTCAGGATTATTGCTCATCTAGTTGATCAGAAGACGTTCTGGCAGCAGATGGCAACGAATCACTGGGCGTGGCTGAAAAACGAACAGGGGCAACGGATAACCCCGGAGCAATTGCCAGCGCATATTGCCGATCTGCCTGATTATCCCTACCGCTCGTTAGCGGGCTTGTTACAGGATGAGGGATACTTTGAGAAAAAAGAGCAGGTCTATTTTGTCGAATTTGCCTGGGCAAGCTGGTTGGGGGATAAAATGAACTGGGCCGCTGTCAATGCAGACAACCTGCATGAGCGGCTGGAGCAAGCGAAAACACTTGCCTGCGAGCCGGAGGCAAAAAGCCTGCCGGGCTATCCAGGTAAAATGTGTTCGGCCAAGACAAGGTGAAGGGTTTGTCAGCAGTAGCAAGGCCGCAAATGCGGCCTTGCTCTTACTTTAGGAAACGTGCTGCAAGAACTCGCGCAGGCGTGGGCTCGGCGGGTTATTGATCAGGTCATGAGGATTGCCATCTTCGGCAATCCGGCCTTTGTCGATAAAGATCAGTCGTGAGGCCACTTTTTCGGCAAAGCCGACTTCGTGAGTCACGATCACCATCGTCATGCCTTCTTCGGCCAGATCCTGCATGACCTTCAGCACTTCATGGCGCAATTCCGGATCGAGCGCCGAAGTTGGCTCATCAAACAGCATCATTTTGGGCTTCACCGCCAACGCGCGGGCAATGGCCACACGTTGTTGCTGCCCACCCGAAAGCTCGGAAGGGTAGTGGTGAGAGCGCTCAGCTAATCCAACCTTGGCCAACAACACGTGTGCCAGTTTTTCGGCTTCTGCCTTCTTCAAACCGCGCACGCGGATCGGGCCAAAGGCGACGTTTTCCAGCGCGGTCAGGTGCGGGAACAGGTAGAACTGCTGAAACACCATACCGGCTTCCTGACGGATCAGGCGATCGTCTACCTTTGGATCGTTCACCTTCAGGCCGTCCACCACCAAATCCCCACTGGTGATCTCTTCCAGTTTGTTGATGCAGCGCAGCAGGGTTGATTTACCGGAGCCGGAAGGCCCGATGATCACCACCACTTCACCCTGTTTGATATTCAGGTCGATATTGTGCAGCACCTGGGTCGGGCCAAAGTGCTTGGAGACGTTTTTAAATTCAATCACAGGATTTTCATCCTTCTTTCCAGACGACGCAGCACGAAGCTAAGCATCAGGGTAATAATCAGGTAAACAACCGCAACGGCGCTCCAGATTTCCAGCGCGCGGAAGTTTCCGGCAATAATTTCCTGCCCCTGACGGGTCAGTTCCGCTACACCGATCACAATGAACAGCGAAGTATCCTTGATGCTGATGATCCACTGGTTACCCAACGGAGGCAGCATGCGGCGCAGTGCCAACGGCATGATCACATAACGGATCGTCTCGCGGCGTGACAGCCCCAGGGCCAGACCGGCTTCACGGAAACCGCTGTGGATCGACAACACCGCGCCACGGGTAATTTCCGCAATATAGGCACCCGAGTTGATCATGATGGTCACCACGGCGGCGGTGAAAGGATCGATGCGGAAATCGCTAAAGGCCATTGGCAGGGCGAAGTAGATAAACATTACCTGTACTACAATCGGCGTACCGCGGATCACTTCAATGAAGACCAATGCCACATGGTTGGCGATCCAGCCGCCATAGGTGCGGGCAAAGCCGGCAACCAGGCCGATGAACAGGCCGCCAATCAGACCGAGGATCGAAATCCACAGGGTCATTTTGGCGCCTTCTAACAACAGTGGGATGGCGGGCCAAATGGCACTCCAATCGAATTGCATAGTGTTATCTCCCGGTGATCCCAAACGAGGGAATCAATAAACAGCAAAGCACAGGGGGTGGGTACACCTCCCCTGTGCTTAAGTAATTTACCCGTCGTCTTTCAAGCCGTAGCGTTGTTACCTGCGCTGACTCACCCCAGTCACTTACCCAAAAGTAAGCTCCTGGGGATGAGACAGCTTGTCGCCTAGCTACGACTTGAAATCCATAGGGTAAAAATATTAATTCAATAAATCATTTAGGTTCGGTACCGAACCATTTTTTGTAGATTTCGTTGTATGTGCCGTTGTCGCGCAGGGTTTTCAGCGCGCCGTTCACTTTCTCACGCAGCTCGTCGCTGCCTTTCGGGAAGGCGATACCATATTGTTGAGCTTCGATCGACTCGCCTACGGTTTTGAACTTGCCAGCGCCAGCGGTTTTGATGAAGTACAGGATGTTTGGCGTATCGTGCAGCACGGCATCAGCACGCTTGGTGCCCAGTTCCATATAGGCGTTGTCGATGTTCGGGAACTGGCGTAGGTCTTTGGTTTTGATGTGCTGCTTGGCGTAATCCACCGAACCGGTGCCGCTCTTCACTGCCACCACTTTGCCGTCCAGATCCTGGATGCCTTTCACTTTGTCGTTATCGGCGTTAACCATCACCAGCAGGCCGCTTTTGTAGTAGCCATCGGAGAATTCGATCGCCTTTTTGCGTTCGTCGGTAATGGTGATACCGGCCAGCGCTAGATCGACGTTCTTGGTTTGCAGCGCAGGAATGATGCCGCTAAAGTCCATTGGCTTCAGGGTGTAATCCAGCTTCAGCTCTTTGGCAATTGCCGCCCATAAATCGATATCGAAACCGACGTATTGGTCACCTTGTTTGAATTCAAACGGTACGAAAGCGGTGTCCGTGGCGACAACCAGCTTGTCTGCTGCGTGAGAGCTAACAGCGAAGGCCAGCGAAAGGGCGGCCAGGGAAACTTTAAAAATAGACTTCATGAGAGGAATTCCTGTACAGGTTGCGGATTACCCATTTTTTATGTTGCATTTTGTGCTATGGAAGAATCGTGCCAAGTTTGCAATCATTATAAAAACAAAGGGTTGCGTAGTGATGTTGGGTTTGGCTAGCCAATTAGAGTTTTTCATGCACCACATCTGGGCACCAAAATGGTGCATCGCGGCTGTGGTGGTGCATTTGGGCTATCATCAACCAAACAATAGTCGGGAAACAACCGATAATTAACAATTTTAGATCAATAATGATAACTAACTCTAACTTTATAGCCATAGTCCGAATTTATTTGGTGCAACCTGGCGGGTTTTGCACCGAGAGGCTAACGTAACTGGCTGTCTTTACTGCCACGGCGATTGAACAGGCTGCTGGCGGCCTGTTTTTTATCCATTTCCGCCTGGCAGTTCACGCAGTAACGTACCCCTTTTAATGCCAGACGGCGTGCGGTGGGGATCTCGGTGCCGCATTCCTGGCAGTATTGCTCGCTTTCACCCTGGCCAAGTGCCTGGCGGGCACGTTGCACGGCATCGTCTACCGTTGAGTCGATTTGATCCTGCACCGCGCCGTCCGCTGTCCATCCGCCTGCCATGTTCACCTCGCTATTCACTTTGCGTCACCAGTAAGACTTAAATCGTGGTGGCATAATATCAAGTGTAATTCAGCCTACTTTTTATACCACTCGGATTTCTCATAAAAAAACAGGCTGGGTAAGGAGTCGCAGCCTGCTGTTTCGCTAATGGCCAGGTCGCTTTACTCACTGTTGGATTCGATAAAACACAGGGACTTGTCCAGATCGCGCGGAGCGGCGGTGAACATGTCGGCGGTACCTTCATCGGCAACTTCCAATCACCGGTTGCGATGGATTGAATCCCTGTTGAGCAAGGGCGCGGGTATTTTGACGGTATCTGTCTGCGTCTTGCCCTGGATAATATGCAGTGCCGCATGACGACCTATTTCGTAATGCGGCAGTTGTACCGTCGAGAGTGGTGGTAGGAATAGTTCGCCAATGCCGACCATATTGTCGTAACCCACGACTGCCACATCTTGCGGGATGCGCAGGCCCTGCGCCAGTAGCGTCTGATAGACCATAAAGGCGATACGATCGTTGCCGCAAATGACCGAGTCGAACAGCGGATTACCCTGCTTGAAATGTGCTAGCACAATGGCTGGGATATCACGGTAGTGCTCATCGCCATGCTCCATATAGCTATGCATGAGTGTGTCAGGGTCGATACCCGCTTGCCGGCAGGCGCGTTCCAGTCCCTGGCGGCGGCGCAAGGTAGCAAGATGGTGTTTTGGCAGATGCAGGCAGAGTGGTTTACGGTTACCTGCGGCGAGCAGCGCCTGCACCGCCTCGAACTGGCCTTGTTCGTCGTCCGGAATGTAGCTGGCGACAGGATCGTGCAAGCTTTCGCAGTTGGCCAGTACGCACGGGAGGGTGAGCAGTTTGGTCGGCAGCGGCACCTGACGTAGCCCCATGGTGGTGTAGATGATGCCGTCTGGCCGGTGTGAAAGCAGAAGGTCGACAATGGTATCTGGATTATCGTCAGAGAACATGTTTACCACGAAACTGTTCCAGCCATACGCCCGGGCAGTCTCTTCGATTGAAAGCGTAATTTCCACCGAGAATGGTGTGGTCACCGTATCGAGAGCCAGCACCCCGATAGTATTCGGTGTGGCATGTGCGCCGCGTATTTTTTTCGCTGAAAGATCGGGAACGTAATTGGTCTCCTTGATGGCTAGCTGCACACGCGCCAAGGTCTCAGACCTTAGTCTTTCCGGGCTATTGAGCGCGCGGGAGACCGTCATGAGCGATACATTGGCGAGTTTCGCCACATCCTTTAGAGAAGCCATATCTATTACTCTCGTCATTATTCTCAGGTAACAGGCTATACGACGAAGTTACTGATGTAAAAGGCTCTGCGGCTATTCTGTCGTAGCAAGCGAAACAGCCGCCGCGAGTAATTTTTGATCGCGATCTCACTTTTTCAATGTTAACGTTAACTTTTGTGATTAACATCATGAATCTCAGCAAAACGATAAGCGCTTTTTTGTTTGTTAACGTTACCATTCTACCATTACTCCAACACGAGAATGCCATCATGAAAGCGCATCACTCTCATAGCTACCCACTACTCAGTGCATTACTGTTCTTCTTTTTCGTGTCCTGGTCCTCTACGGGTTCTTTACTCTCTATCTGGCTGCACCAGGAAGTGGGGCTGAAAGCGGGAGATACCGGCATTATCTACGCGGTGTTGTCTGTCTCCGCGTTACTGGCGCAAATCTGCTACGGCTTTATCCAGGATAAACTTGGCCTGCGGAAAAACCTGCTCTGGTACCTCACCGGGCTGTTAATCCTTTCCGGGCCTGCCTATTTGTTGTTTAGTTATCTGCTACAAATCAATATCTTGCTCGGAAGTATCTTCGGTGGGATTTATATCGGTATCACCTTTAACGGCGGTATCGGCGTACTGGAATCGTATACCGAACGCGTGGCGCGCCAGAGTCAGTTCGAATTCGGCAAGGCACGGATGTGGGGATCGCTGGGCTGGGCGGTGGCGACCTTCTTCGCCGGACTTCTATTTAACATCAATCCGAAACTAAACTTCGCGGTCTCCAGCTGTGCCGGTCTGGTGTTCTTTATCCTTCTGGCACGGCTGCGGGTGTCTTCTGCACCGCATGCGATGCAGGAGGCGGTGTCTGGTGGCAAAGTGAAGTTGGATGACGTACTGCGTCTGCTGACTCTGCCACGCTTCTGGGCACTGGTGTTTTTCGTCATCGGAACCTGTATTTACGGCGTTTACGATCAGCAGTTCCCGGTTTACTTCTCTTCACAATTCGCCACGTTGCAGGAAGGCAACGCCATGTATGGTTATCTCAACTCGTTCCAGGTGTTCCTCGAAGCTGCCGGGATGTTCTGCGCCCCGTGGTTAGTTAACCGCATCGGTGCGAAAAATGGCCTGATTTTCGCCGGGATGGTGATGGCGTTGCGTATGGTTGCCTCCGGGCTGGTGGAGGGGCCGCTGCTGATTTCCATCACTAAACTGTTGCACGCGGTAGAGCTGCCGATCCTGCTGGTCGCTATCTTTAAATACAACAGCTTGAATTTCGACAAACGCTTGTCCGCCACACTCTATCTGGTGGGGTTCGCCTGCACCAGTTCGGTTATTGCTTCGGTGCTGTCGCCGCTGGCAGGTTATAGCTACGAAAAATACGGCTTTGCCCAGTCCTATCTGATTATGGGATTGCTGGTGTTCTGCACCACCTTTATCTCCATCTTCCTGTTGCGTTCCAGTCGGTTATCTTCAGATCCTCTGATGTCGCAACCTTCCGCTATATGATTGAAAAGAGTAAATACTATGACGTATTCAATATCCAAGGCTGAACAGGAACTGCAGGCTAAACGTGAAACGCTGAACTTGCGTTGGTATCCGCGCTACCATCTTGCTGCGCGTGCGGGCTGGATTAACGATCCGAACGGTCTGGTCTGGTTTGACGGTTGGTATCACGCTTTTTACCAGCATCATCCGTATTCCACGCAGTGGGGACCGATGCACTGGGGCCATGCGCGCAGTAAAGACCTGGTTCATTGGGAGCACCTGCCGATCGCATTGGCCCCGGAAGGTCCGGAAGATAAAGACGGCTGCTTCTCTGGTTCGGCGGTTGTTGATGGCGACACCCTGGCATTGATTTATACCGGGCATAAGTTCCATGGCGACGCCAGCGATGAGGCTAACCTTTATCAGGTGCAGTGTCTTGCGACTAGCCGTGACGGGGTCTGCTTCGAACGTCAGGGGATCGTGGTGGATACTCCGCCGGGTCTGCACCATTTCCGCGACCCGAAGGTGTGGCGTGAAGGGGATAGCTGGTACATGATAGTCGGCGCTCGCGATGGTGAGACCGGCCAGGTGCGCCTGTATCGTTCCGCCGACCTGCATCAGTGGCACGATGCCGGAGTCCTTGATGAGGCGGAAAAAGAGATGGGTTATATGTGGGAGTGCCCGGACTTCTTCACCCTCGAGGATAGACGCATCCTGATGTTTTCTCCTCAGGGGATGGCGGCTGAAGGTTTCAACAACCGTAACCTGTTCCAAAGCGGCTATCTGCTTGGTGAATGGCAGCCGGGGCAACCTTTTGTTCGCCAAAGCGAGTTTATTGAAATCGACCACGGCCACGATTTTTATGCCCCGCAAAGCTTCCTGACTCCCGATGGCCGCCGCATCGTTATCGGCTGGCTGGATATGTGGGAATCGCCGTTGCCCGAACAGCAAGATGGCTGGGCGGGAATGCTCTCCCTGCCGCGCGAATTGAGCCTTGGCGCAGATAACCGTTTGCAAATACGTCCGGCCAAAGAGGTAGAGGGTTTACGCGGTGCATGGTTCCCGTGGCCAGTGAGTACGTTGAAAAATCAGCAGACCACGATGGTGAAAAACTGCGAAACGATGGAGGTGATCCTAAATTGGGATTGTGCTAACAGCAGCGCAGAACAATATGGCATCAGCTTTGGCGAGGGGCTGCGCGTTTATGTTGATGCGCAGATGCAGCGTCTGGTGCTGGAGCGCCGTTATCCGCAGTATGGCCTGTGCGGGGTACGAAGCGTACCGCTGACAGCCGGAGCATCGCTGAAACTGCGGTTGTTCTTTGATAGCTCTTCCGTGGAAGTTTTTGCTAATGATGGCGAAGCGTGCCTCAGCAGCCGTATTTACCCGGACGCTGCGCGCCGTGAGTTAATGCTATTTGCCTGGAGTGGTTCGGTTTCCCTATCCGAGGCGGGAGCCTGGCAGCTCGAATAATCTATTTATCTGTCAGGGATGTGGTAAATAAAGTATTGCAGCATGCTGGTGCCGCATCCCGAACGATTTAAAAAATAGGTTTTAAATGTGTTAATAACCCGTTTGTCATGACGGATGGGTGATTATTGTCATCATCATCGAGTTTACCCATAAATATAAATGACACATTAATTAAAATAATAATGGATTAATGATGAAAAATAATAACGATTTAAATATCAACAAAGCCCGGGTCGGCTGTTTACTCACGTTTTTAGCCAGCGCTTGTGCTAGCGCCCAAGCACCTCAATCCATCGAGGAGCGTTTGGCGCACCTGGAACAGCGGTTGAAAGAGACCGAGCAGCGGGCCGTTCGAGCGGAGACGGAGATTCGTGCGCTGAAACAGCAGGATACACCGGTAACGGTGGCCAGCGTGACACCGACCGAACCGGCATTACGGCTTAATAACTATGGCGAATTAAAATTCTATGGTGACGTTGAGTTTAATATGGATGGCGCTAGTCGTAGCGGCAGTCTGACCTCGTTGAAAACCAGCGCTAATAAAAACTGGGCGCCGGGTAATAAAGAACGCTGGGATATTAACGGACGTATACTGCTTGGCTTTGATGGATTACGTAACGGGTTGAATGGGGACTATGCCGGTTTCAGCGTACAGCCGCTTGCGGATATGAATGGCAAAATGAATCTTGATGATGCGGCATTTTTCTTCGGCCAGCAGGATGACTGGCAGATTAAAATAGGGCGTTTTGAGGCCTTTGATATGTTTCCGCTTAATCAGGATACCTTTATTGAATATTCTGGCAATACGGCCAACGACCTGTATTCCGACGGCTATGGTTACATTTACATGATGAAAGAGGGGCGCGGGCGCAGTAGCAGCGGAGGCAGCTTCCTGCTCAGTAAAACACTGGATAACTGGTATTTTGAAGTGAATACGCTGGTGGAGGACGGCAGTTCGCTGTTTGTCGACCAGAACTATCACGGCAACGCACTGGATAGCCGTAAAAACGTGGTTTACGTGCGCCCCGTGGCCGCGTGGCAATCCGGTGAGTGGTCGGTGGCTGCAGCGCTGGAGAGCAACCTCGTTAATAATGCCTACGGCTATCAGAATCAGCAGGGCCTTTGGGTTGACCAGTCCAGCCGTACCGGCTACGGGATGACCATGAGCTGGAACACGCTGAAAACCGATGTGCAGAACGGGGCGGTGGTGAACCTGAGCACCGCCTATCTTGATGCGACGGATGAAAAGAACTTCAGCGCCGGTATCAATGCGCTATGGCATCGCGTTGAGCTGGGCTATATCTACGCGCATAACAAAATCGACCGTTTCAATATGAGCAGTGTGTATGCTGAATGCGACGGCGATTGCGCGATTTTGACGCCAGGAACTTACGATATCCACACCATTCATACCTCCTGGCAGTTGCCGAATATTATGGATATGCCGAACTTTAATAGCTACCTCGGGGCTTATGCTTCCTGGCTGGATGCTTCGACGATAAACCCAGGTGACACTGATATGCGCTATGGCATGAGATTACGTTTTAAGTATTTATTCTAAAATTGGATGGTTAAGGAAACACTATGAAACTGTGGACAGTTGGCGATGCGGTAATCGATTTATTACCCCAATCAGATATGCAATATAAAGCTTGTGCCGGTGGCGCGCCGTTAAATGTTGCAGTGGGTGCGGCTCGTTTGGGGTGTGATTGTGGTTTTATTG
Organism: Serratia sp. H1w; assembly: GCF_000633355.1. Taxonomy (GTDB): domain Bacteria; phylum Pseudomonadota; class Gammaproteobacteria; order Enterobacterales; family Enterobacteriaceae; genus Chania. Next base: position 19,487 of record NZ_AYMQ01000117.1, on the reverse strand, counting down.
GTAGAGTCGGTGATGACCCATTTGGCCTCTTTCTCCAGCAAATACTTTCTTCTGAGGGAGTCGAAACACAATATATACAATTTGATGAACAATATCATACCAGTACCGTGCTGGTCGCGCTGGGGAATGAGGGCGATCGCAGTTTTACATTCCTGGTTAATCCCTCTGCCGACCAGTTCTTGTCCTCTAAAAACCTACCCGATTTTGGGGATGATATAGTGCACTTCTGTTCGTTGGCTCTGGTTGCCAAGGAGAGCCGGGGGACCTTGGCCAAGGCGATAAGTTTAGTCAAGCAACGCGGTGGCATCCTGAGCTTTGATGTCAACCTGCGGGAGGGAATGTGGGAAAACCCGCAGGAGATGCTGACAACGATAACTCAATTTGCTAATCAGTCCGATATTTTAAAGCTCTCAGAAGACGAATTATATTGGATAACCGGAACTACGCATTTTGAAAGCGCATTGGAAATAGTAAAGCGCTTTCCATCCAGTCTTAAAATTGTTACCCGTGGTATCCAAGGGGCTATCGTCTTATGGCAAGACATGGCCATACACGTAGACTCGTACAGGGTGAACAGTTTAGATACGACGGGGGCCGGCGATGCCTTTATTGCTGGGCTGTTGGCAAATATCGCTCTCGGAAATGGTTTGCAGGATTTTGAACAATTGAAATTAGCTTTAACGCAAGCCAGCGCCTGTGGCGCGTTGGCGACGACACAAAAAGGAGCTTTATCCGCATTACCCGATGTGGAGGGGGTCAAAAGTTTTATAGAATCTGCGCATGGACTGACATTTAAGGTTAATGCTATAAACCTTGATGGGTGAAATACAGTCGACTTATTGTAATATAAGGTGTCTATAAGTCAGTTAAAATGGATATCGACGAAAAACATGAAAGTTAATGTGGTGGGCACCAGTGGCAGCGGTAAAAGCACCGTTGCCCGTCAATTGGCACACAAACTGGCCGTGCCTTACATCGAGATGGATAAGCTTTACTGGCGGCCGAACTGGCAAAATGCCGCGGATGAGGAGTTCCTGCAACAGGTTGAACAAGCTCTGGTATCTGCCCCTGCGGGTTGGGTATTGGATGGCAACTACAAGCGGACCAAAGCCGTCAAGTGGCGCGATGTTGATTGGGTTGTCTGGGTTGATTACGGGTTTTGTCGCACCTTGTATCAGGCGATACGCCGAGCGGCAGTGCGTGCCTGGCACAAAACTGAGTTATGGCCTGGCACCGGCAATGTTGAAAGCTATGGTCGTTCATTTTTTAGTCGTGAGTCGATCATTTGGTGGACGATAAAAACCTATCGGCAAAACCGCAAAAAATATCTGGCAGAACAGCAAAATGCGGACAATCGCCATATCCGCTTTATTCAGCTGCGCTCTCCGGCAGAAACGGCCGCTTTTTTGGCTAACTTGCCAGAGGCAACAGGAAACGAGCCGATCGGTCAACCGGCTCCATAAGGGTTAGATCAGCAGATCGTAGTGAACTTTTACCACCACTTTCTTGATGTGTTTCGGCTCGGCAAGCTGGCAACCGGGCTTGTGTGGCTCCAGCGGGAAGAAGATCGCGTACATACCCGGCGTCAGATTCAGGGTTTGTGGATTGCGTTTGATATCCAGCCATTGCAGATCTTTGCTTTCATCGTAATGATCGCTGCTTTCCCAACTGTCTGGCAGGCCAAAATCGATCCGCTCTTCACCACCGATAAGGATCTGGATATCCAGATATTCCTGGTGCAGCTCGGCGCGTTTGCTTTCAGCCGGTTCCGTCATCAGTTCCATCACGTTCATAAACACCCGATCGCCATCGATCTCATGGCGTCCCAACGGCAGCCCGGGTAAATCATACTGACGCACGGTATTGAGGATGTTGGCTAAAGCGGGTGAGAGGCCACGTCCGAAGCGGGGGTTGTACAAACTGCCAAATATCATCCTGATTCTCCCTTATATAATGGATACCCAAAAACACCTGCTATGAGTATGTCTATTATGACTAAGGAAAAAAGTTAACTGGCTTGCAATCATGCAACATTCTAAGCGTGGCGCCGGGGTATTTCCGCCAGGCGCCAACGGGATCAGGTGAGGCTTTCAACCTGCGGTTTGGGTTTGATGGTCAACGTGGCTCCCATTGACGCGGTAATGATGGCGGCCAGCGCTAGCCATTGCGTTTGGTTTAGATGTTCGTTGAGGAAAATCATGCCGGAAAGGGCGGCCATCGCCGGTTCCAGACTCATCAGGGTGCCAAAGGTACGGGCGGGAATTTTGGGTAACGCGATAATTTCCAACGAGTAGGGCAACGCGGTAGAAAGCACCGCAACGGCCAACGCCACCGGTAGAATATCCACGTTCAATAGCGCACTGCCGGCTTGCCAGGCACCGATCGGGCAGAACACGATAGCGGCGATCAATGAGCCGACGGCGACGGTGCCCGGCCCGTGATCTCCTCCGGCCTTCTGGCCGAAAATAATATATATCGCCCAACAGGCACCGGCACCCAACGCACAGGCAGCCCCCACGGGATCGATGCTGCCCATATCGTGGCCAAGCGGCAGCAGGAACCATAAACCGGCAATCGCCAGTGCCACCCAGAGGAAATCGATCGGGCGGCGGGAAGAGAACATCGCCACCGCCAGCGGGCCGGTAAACTCCAGCGCCACCGCAATACCCAGCGGCACCGTGCGTAAGGAAAGATAAAACAGGTAGTTCATTGCCCCCAGTGACAGGCCATAGATCAGCAATGGCAACCGGCTACCGGCGGCAAAGCGCATGCGCCACGGGCGGAAAATGATAAACAGGATCAGCGTACCGATACTCAGGCGCAGGGTGGTGATCCCTTCGGCGCCGACCAGCGGGAACAGGCTCTTGGCTAATGAAGCCCCGCTCTGGATCGAGATCATGGCAATGATCAGTAAACATACGGGCACCAGCGTGGAAGACGCTTTGGTGGTGACAGACGAAGACATCCTTTCTGGCCTTATGGAACTCCCCAGCGTCTGGGAAGGTATGGGGTACAGGTGTTGCCCAGTGTAAAGGAATTGGCAGCAAGGTGTTGACGAAAAACGGGGGGACGCGATGAATCTGTCAAAAATATGCGCCAACCTGGCTCAGATGACCAATAAGTGCGATTTTTTTAAGAGTATTCTGGATATCAGATAGGTGATTGGCGTCACAAAAAAGGGTAGAATGCGCCGAAAGGATAGGAAAATTAGTATGATAGAGTGTTCTTGAAATCTCCTGTTACACGATATAAAGATTTAGACACTCTTTTAAAGGCAGAGTTTCACGCTAATTTTTGCTATATTTTCAATGTATGAGAAATTGAAGCACTTTAATAATAAAACGCGTTTGAGGTGGTTATGAAAAAAATTGCATGTCTTTCCGCAGTAGCAGCTTGTGTATTGGCCGTAACAGCAGGTACCGCATTTGCTGGTGAGAGCACCGTATCCGCTGGCTATGCTCAGGGTGATTTCCAAGGTGTTGCTAACAAGGCCGACGGTTTCAACCTGAAGTACCGTTATGAGTACGACAACAGCCCGCTGGGCGTGATCGGTTCTTTCACCCACTTGGAAAAGAACAACTCTGCTGACGGCTTCTACAACAAAGCACAGTACAACTCCATTACTGCAGGTCCTGCTTATCGTTTCAACGATTGGGCGAGCATCTACGGTGTGATCGGTGTGGGCTATGGTAAGTTCACTTCCAATGCTCAAGACGGTAGCGACAACAACAGCAACAGCGACTATGGCTTCAGCTATGGTGCTGGTCTGCAGTTCAACCCAATGCAGCAGGTTGCCCTGGACGTGGGTTACGAGCAGAGCCGTATCCGCAGCGTTGACGTTGGCACCTGGAACGTTGGTGTAGGTTACCGCTTCTAAGATTTCCTCATGCCTTCGGGCGTGAGCGTATGGCCTGGTTGGCCATGCCAATGAAAATCCGCCTTTTAGGGGCGGATTTTTTTTGCCTGTTATCTACGTCCAACATCGCAATGTAGGGGCGCTGCATGCTGCGCCCGTTCAGTTAATTCTTTGATTTGTCTGGCTTGCCCATTACTGAGGTTGGCTGCAATGAAAAGCGGGCGGTGCGGGGATCGCGCTCGTATCCCTGGGGTTCGGTAAGCAACTTATACAGCTCGGGCCGACGGCCGTGGATCCAGCGCCGCCCACTGCTCATCGGGATGAGCGACAAATCGAGATCGGCAGTGACCATCGTGTCCTGCGCCGCCCAGGTTTCCGACAGGATACGACCATAGGGATCCAGGATCATCGCATTGCCGGTGCGTACTTCATCATCGTCTCGCCCCACGCCGTTACTGAACAAAATAAACAGGCCATTATCATGGGCGCGGGAAGGCAGCCAGCGCAGCAGCCAGCCACGGCCACTTTCACCGCGAAAAGCCTCCTCGATCGCCGCCGGGTTTTCTTTACGTTGCAGCCATTGCGTTAGCGGTATCGGCTTCATCCCATGCGGGCTGCGCGAATGCGTTCCCCCTGTCTGGTGCGGGGCGAACAGGATATCAGCACCCAGCAGCGTGGTGGCGCGTGCGTTCTCCACCAGATTGTTGTCCCAGCAGATCAGGATCCCCATACGGACGCCCCAGGGGGTGTCAAACACGGTGAAGTCTTCGCCTTTGGCTATCAGCTGATGCTCAAACGGGTGCAGCTTGCGGTGAACATGGGTTTGGCCGTCTGGCAGGCAGACAGCATAAGAGTTGTACAACAGGCCGTCTTCGCCCAGCTCAATCAGCCCAACGCCGATGGCCATATGATACTGCTCAGCCAGCGGGCGGATGCGCGCCAGCGAAGGGCTGGTGGCGATAGGCTCGGCCAGCGCGGTAATTTCGCTGTCGGCCAGGTGGCGCACGTGCCAGTAACCGGTAATGCACATCTCCGGGAAGGCGAGGACTTGCACGTTGTCAGCGGCAGCCTGGGCGATAAAGTCTTCCATAACGCCGAGGTTATAGTTCTTGTCGTTGGCGCGGTGCTGAAATTGTACCGACGCAGCACGCAGGGGGGTGGTCATAGTAAGCTCCTGTAGTGGTTTGTTCGCTAATTACAGCAGCCGCATCGATTACTGTATAATCAATTAAAATCCTCTTTTGATAACCTGACGGAATGGATAATCGACAATTACGCGCTTTTGTTGCATTGGCCGAACTGGGGCGCTATCACCTGGCCGCTGAGCGGCTGTGCATCACCCAACCCGCGCTGAGCAAACAAATTCAAGCCATCGAGCTGCAATTAGGTACCCGCCTGTTTGAGCGAGGCCGCCAAGGAGCACAGCTGACGGCCAACGGTGAGGCGCTGTTTCCTCGGGCGCGGGAATTACTGACCCAGCATGAACAGTTTCATCAGTACCAATTACAGGTGGTAAAAGGAGAAGCCGGGCGTCTGGCGTTAGGTTTTGGCCTTTCCAGTTTTCATCTGGCACCTCAGCTGGTGGCGGCTTTTCGTCAGCGTTTTCCGCAGGTGGTGGTTGGCCTGGAGGACCTGCCTTCGGAGCGGCAATGTCAGCTGCTGTTGGCCGGTAAGTTACAGGCGGGTTTTGTGCGTTTGCCCATTCCAGCCCCTTTGCAGGCGCAGCCTTTGCTGAACGCGCGCCGCGCACCATGGCGTTGCAGGCGGAGAACCTGTTGGCGGACTTCCCGCTTTACCCTTTGTTGCAGTTGGAACCTTCGCGCGGGCGTGGTTTGAGTGAACAGGCGCTGCGTTTTATTGCGGTTCAAGGGCTGAGGGCCAACGTAGTGCAGCAGGCGGAGGATATCCAAACCTTGTTGGCGTTGGTGGCGGCGGGAATTGGTGTGGCGCTGTTGCCGCAAAGCATTGCGTTTATTGCACCGGCAGGGGTCGATATTCTGCCGTTAAGCGGCGAGCAGACGCAGTGGCAGGTGGGATTGGCCTGGGATCCGCAGCGGCCTGACGCGCTGCGGGATAATTTTGTCCAGGGGGTAACCAGCTCGCCACCGGCTTCACAATGGTCGGTATAACACTACCGTGGGTAACCCGTGGTATTCGCTGCGGTGGCTTGCCACAAAGCCGACTTTTTTTGCCAGGCCGAGCGAAGGGCGGTTTTCCGGCGAGATGATACAAACGACTTTCTCCTGCGGGAAATTATCTTTGGCCCAGACCAGCGCGGCGTTCAACGCTTCGGTGGCGTAGCCTTTGCCATGGGCGGAGGTGACTAGCGTCCAGCCCATTTCCGGTACGTCGAGAGCGGGTTGGATATCACGGTGAAAGTCTGCGAAGCCAATTCCGCCAATATAGTTACCGCTGCTTTTCTCCCGTACGGCCCAGTAACCATAGCCCAGTAATTGCCAATGGCCGATGTAGCGCAACAGGCGGCCCCAGCTGTCTTCCTTGTCGCGTGGCAGGCTACCGATATAGCGTACTACCGCAGGATCGGCCCACATGGCGGCCAAATCGTCAAAATCTTCCAGCCGGTGGGCGTCCAAGATCAGGCGCTCGGTGATCAACGTGGGGGCAGCGATATGGCGGGTCATGGCTCTCTTCCTGAATAAGGGAAAGGCGTTGCCGGAGCAACGCCTCAGATGCCAACTACTGTAGCCGAACTGCTTTGGCTCAAGCAATACCGGGAATTTACACTGCCAGCCACAGCAGCCAGGTAAACGCAAAACCACTCAACCCGAGCAGGGTGGTTAATACCGTCCAGGTTTTCAGGCCATCGGCCACCGAAAGGCCCAGGTATTTAGTAACGATCCAGAAACCGGAATCGTTCACGTGGGACAACCCCAGGCCGCCGAAGCAGGTGGCTAGCGTGATCAGTACCAGCTGCATCGGGTTAAGCCCGATAACCGCTTCGGACAATAGCCCACCGGTGGTCAGGATGGCGACGGTAGCCGAGCCTTGCGAGGCACGCAGTGCCAGCGAGATGATAAACGCGGCCGGGATCAGCGGCAGGCCAATCGTGGTCAGCACATCTGCCAATGCTTTACCTACGCCGGACTCAACCAACACCTTGCCAAACACGCCGCCCGCACCGGTAACCAGGATCACCACCGCTGCGGTAGGCAATGCACCTGCCATCACGTCGCTGGTATGTTGCAGTGTCCAACCCCGGCGGATAGCCAGAAAATAGAACGCCAGCCCCAGGGCAATCATCAGCGCAACGGCCGGAGAGCCGATTAACGAGAACGGGTCGCGCAATGCAGAACCGGGCTCCAGCAGGGTTGCTGAAACGGTACCCAACATGATGATAGCGATCGGAATAGCGATCAGCGCGGCAATCAACCCGGCACTCGGTGGGTTGATTCTATCACTGAGAGGAGCCTTATCTTCCGGAGCCGGCTCCGGTGCGGCAAGTTGGAACTGTTCCAATACTTCTATAGAAAGCGGATAGGTTTTACGGTTGAGATATTTAGCGGCAAAGTAGCCAATAATACCGACCGGGATACAGACGATCAGGCCGATAATGGTCAGCCAGCCGATATCGGCATTCAGCAGCCCCGCAGCCGCTACCGGGCCAGGGTGTGGCGGCAGCGCGACGTGAACGGCTAACATTACCCCAGCCATCGGCAGGCCAAATTTCACCGGCGAGACTTTGGCGACTTTGGCAAAACCGTAGATGATCGGGGCCAGGATAATAAAGCCGACGTCAAAGAATACTGGGATGCCGAGGATAAATGCGGCAATCGTCAGGGCCGCAATGGTGTGCTTCGGACCCATGGCTTTGCTGAAACGTTGTGCCAGCGATTCGGCACCGCCAGAGTGTTCGATCATTCTGCCCAGCATGGCGCCCAGACCGATGATAATCGTCACCGATCCGAGTACGCCGCCCATGCCGGCAGTCATCACTTTCATTACTTCACCGGTGGGTATTCCGCTGGCAAGCGCGACCAGCAGGCTGACCACCAGCAGGGCGACAAACGGCTGAATTTTAGCCTTGATCACCATCAGCAGGAGCAGCACCACACCCAATACGGCAATAAGCAGGAGCATAGAAGTCGACATAGCATAGCCTTTATTCAGGTAAGAGTCCGGCACCGCGATCGCCCTTGGGCGATACGGGTGCGTTTAATTTTTATGTTGTTGAAAACTGGTGTTGACGCTACAAACGCGAGATCACAGGTAAGGTTTCACCCAACCCAGGCCCGCCGTTGTTTCCCCACGGGGTTTATATTCACAACCGATCCAGCCTTGGTAACCTACCTTGTCCAATTGGGCGAATAACCAAGGATAATTCAGTTCACCGTCATCCGGTTCATTACGGTCTGGCACTGAGGCGATTTGGATATGGGCATAGCGCCCGGCAAGCGTTGCGATCAGATTGCCGATATTGCCGTCCACCAGCTGTGCATGGAAGAAGTCGAACTGAATAAACACGTTCGGGCGATCGATCGCGGCCACCAAGTCAGCCGCCTGATGCTGGCTGGAGAACAGGTAGTTGGGTTTGATCGGTGGGCTGAGCGCTTCGATCAACACCTTGATGCCGTGAGGAGCAAAGGTGTCGGCGGCGTAACGGATATTGCTGATAAAGGTTTCCCGATAGCGGGCAATATCTTCCCCTGGTGGCACGACGCCAGCCATCACGTGAACGTTAGGACACTTGAGGGCAATAGCGTATGCCAGAGCACGATCGATATCCGCACGGGCATCCTGCTCGCGGCCCGGCAATGCCGCCAGCCCCCATTCGCCTGCGCCAATATCGCCCGGGGCGGTATTGAACAGCACCTGCTGCAAGCCGTTTTGTTGCAGTTTCTCCGCCAGTTGCTCGGCGGGATAGTCGTAAGGGAACAGGAATTCTACCGCTTTAAATCCGGCTGCAGCGGCAGCCTCAAAACGATCCAGAAACGCGTGCTCGGTAAACATCATTGATAAATTGGCTGCAAATTTAGGCATGGTTCAGCTCCGTAACTCGGCAATTTCATCATCGGTTAAATAGCGAATTGGGCGGTTGCCGAGGGTGAAAATCAGCTTGGCCGCATCTTCCATTTCTTCGGTATTGTTCGCGGCTTCCCGCAGGCTCTCGCCGGTGACCACGGGCCCGTGGTTCGCCAACAGGAAAGCCTTGTAGCTCGGGGCCAGCTTGCCCAGGTCTTCCGCCAGCCGCAGATCGCCGGGACGGTAGTAAGGCACGACTGGCACCTGACCGACGCGCATCACCACATAAGGGGTGAAGGGTTTGATGGCATTTTCCGTATCCAGCCCTTGCAGACAGGAAAGTGCGGTCAGATAGGTGCAATGCAGATGGACCACCGCTTTGCACGCCGGGTTGTGCTGGTACAGCGCGCGGTGAAAACTGATCTCTTTCGAAGGCTTGTCGCCGGAGATCCAGTCACCGCTCAGGCTGACTTTCGACAGTTTGTCCGCCTGCAACTCCCCCAGGCAAGAGCCGGTAGGGGTAGCCAGCAGCGTTCCGTCTGGCAACAACAGCGAAAGGTTGCCCGCTGAACCGGTAGCGTAACCGCGCTGGAAGAACGAAGCCCCCAGGCTTACCATCTCTTCCCTTGCCAGCCGTTCAGCGTCAGCGTTAATTGTCATACAGGAAACTCCGTTTGTGCTCTGGCGAAAAAGTTTTCATCGCCGAAATTTCCCGATTTCAGGGCCAGTGATACCGGTTGTTCGATAGCGCGTACCCAAGGCACGCCTGGTGAAATACAAGGGCCGATATGGAAGCCACGGATCCCTAATGCCTGGGTGACCACGCCAGAGGTTTCACCACCGGCCACGATAAAGCGGCTGAAGCCCTGTTGGTGCAAGCGTTTGACCACCTCGGCAAACAGGGCTTCTACCGCCAGGCTGGCGGCTTCGGTACCGTACTGTTGCTGGGTTTGATGCAACTGTTCCGGCTCGGCGGTGGCGTACAATAATGGAGCCAGCGTGTTAGCGGACTGTTGCTCCACCCAGCCACTTAACTCAGCTGCGTAAGCACTGCGGTCGTCTGCGTTGATACAGCGCGCAACATCGATACTTTGCGCTGGGGCCTGTTGACGATAGCGTGCCACCTGCTTGTTGGTCATGGTGGAGCAGGAGCCGGAAAGCACCACGGCTTTCTCTCCCTGCGGCGCTCCAGCCGATTGGGCCTTTTGCTGGCCCGGCTGCGCCCATTGGCGGGCAATGCCGATCGCCAGCCCTGAACCGCCGGTGACTAGCTTCATGGTTTTCAGCGCTTCGCCCTGAGTGAGCAGATGCTGTTCATTGAGGGTATCCAATACTGCGTAGCGTATGCCCTGTTGTGCCAGTCGTTGCAGTTTGTCCTGTACCGCAGCGACTCCACGATCCATTTCTGCCGCGTTGACCAGCCCACAGCGCCCGGTGGCCTGCGCCTCCATCAGCCGCATCAGATTACTGTCGGTCATTGGTGTCACCGGATGGTTACGCATACCAGACTCTGACAGCAACTGATCCATGACGAACAGGTAGCCCTGATACACCGTGCGGCCATTCACCGGCAGTGCCGGAGAGATCACCGTTTGCTGTTCACCTAATGCATCGAGCAAGGCGTCGGTGACCGGCCCGATATTGCCCTGGGCCGTACTGTCGAAGGTGGAACAGTATTTAAAATAGAACTGGCGGCAGCCCTGGCGTTGTAACCAGGCCAACGCCTGCAATGACTGCTCAACCGCCTGGTCAACCGGGCAAGAGCGGGATTTCAGGCTGATCACCACCGCCTGCGAGTCGACAGGAGTATCATCCTGCGGTACGCCATTGAGCTGGACCGTAGGCAAACCGTTTTCCACCAGGAAACTGGCGATATCGGTGGCCCCGGTAAAGTCGTCTGCAATCACTCCGAGTAACATGATCAATGCTCCTTATTCTTGGGGAGTTCGATCCCGGCGAAGATCTTGATCACTGCGCTGTCATCTTCTTTGCCGAAACCGGCGTTGCTGGCAGAAGTGAACATATTGAATGCCGTAGAGGCCAATGGCAGTGGGAAATGCAGCGCCTTGGCGGTATCAGCCACCAGCCCAAGATCCTTGACGAAGATATCTACCGCAGATTTTGGCGAGTAGTCACCGTCCACGACGTGGCGCATGCGGTTTTCAAACATCCAGGAGTTGCCTGCGGCGTTGGTGACCACATCGTACATTACGTCCAGTGGGATACCGGCGCGGGCGGCCAGCGCCATCGCTTCAGCACCGGCGGCAATATGTACGCCCGCCAACAATTGGTGGATGATTTTTACCGTCGCGCCCAGGCCGATCTCGTCGCCGATGCGATACACTTTCCCGGCGACGGCATCCAGCACCGGTTGCAACTGGGCAAAGGTGCTCTCACTACCCGAAGCCATCACGGTCATTTCGCCAGCCGCTGCCTTGGCGGCACCGCCGGAAACCGGGGCATCAAGCATCGGTAGGTTATAAGCCTGTAATTTCTGTTCGATCTCTTTGGCATCGGCAGCCGCAATGGTAGAGGACACCATCACCGGCGTATTGGGTTTGAGCTGTGCGGCCAGGCCGTTATCGCCGAACAGGATCTGTTTTACCTGGTTGGCGTTAACCACCAATAGCAGCACCGCATCCAGATCGGCGGCAAAATCTGCTGCGCTGGTGGCGGCCTGCTTGGCGCCAGCCTGCTGTAGCGCGGCCAATGCCTGAGGATTGAGATCGACGCCATAGGTCGTCAGCCCGGCATTGATGCATGATGTGGCCGCACCCATCCCCATAGACCCCAAACCGACGATACAAACTGCATAGTTTCCTGGTTGTGCCATGATGTACCTCTGTTAATTTTAGTGATTATTTGTTTTGATGTGTTAAATGTAAGCGTTATTGGCGGCAATATCGGTGATCGTCTTCACAATTATTAACAATGTAATTTACGGGCGTAAAAACGGTTACCGTTGCTAACACAATGCTTTTAAATGTTTTTTATGATTATGACCGGCTTCACAGCCTGAAAAGCTTTGCTTCCGCAGCACGAAAATTGACGTAAAATCACAATTATTATCATCGCAGTCTGAAAAAAGGGGGAACTGTGATACCTGTTGAACGCCACCAACAAATTTTGGCGCTGGTGTCCGAGCGCGGTGCAGTCAGCATTGCTGAGCTGACCGAAAGGCTGGGTGTCTCGCACATGACCATCCGGCGCGATCTGCAAAAGCTGGAGGAGCAGGGCAGTGTCTTGCCGGTCTCCGGTGGCGTGCAGTCGGCCGAGCGAGTGGCGATTGAGCCTTCGCATCAGGATAAGGAAGGGATGTTCAGCCAGCAGAAAGCCGCCATCGGGCAGTTGGCGGCACGGCAGATCCCGGCTAACAGCTGCATTTATCTGGATGCAGGCACCACCACGTTGGCCCTGGCTCGCCAGCTCGGCGATCGTGATGATATCACCGTAGTCACCAACGATTTTGTTATCGCCGCCTATTTGCTCGAACATAGCCAGTGCAAGCTGATCCATACCGGCGGCACGGTATGCCGGGAAAACCGTTCCTGCGTGGGGGCCGCGGCGGCTCAGGCGTTGCGCAATCTGTTTATCGATCTGGCCTTTATCTCTGCCTCCTCATGGAGTATGCGCGGTTTGTCTACGCCCAGCGAGGATAAGGTAATGGTAAAAAAAGCCATCGTTGAGGCCAGCCGCCGGCGCATTTTGCTGAGTGATACCTCCAAGTACGGCAAGGTGGCGACCTATCTGGCGTTGCCCATTACGGTATTTGAAGTGATTATCACCGATAATCATCTGCCAGAAGCGGCGCGTGAGGCGATTATGCAGGCGAATATTACGCTGCTTACGGCGGTGGAATGAGCTAAGAACCCGCTAAACCTGTTGATTTTTAATGACAAAAGTTATCAATACCCGCCAAATTTCTCTATTTTTCAGCAAGGTAAGATCTTGGCGGGTGTTAAATCTGCGATATTTTTACATTAAAACAGACGCTTGTAGTGAACGCCACGATACTTTCCTCTTAAAAATTATTTTTAGCAAAACAAAAATCTAACCTTGTGGAATTTCACCAATCAATATATCAATAGCTAACATGTTTCTATAACCTTTGTTTTGGTCATGAGAAAATTCTTATTCCAGGGAGAAGGAAAAATGCCAAAACTTGATTATAGCTACACGCGGTCTCTTTACCAGGGATATACAGCGTTCACGAAAGTATGCTGCTTCAATATAATTTAATGATTTTATTAACTATTGATGCCAGCGCTGTCTGTTTTTATTGTGAAAGCCGTGAATAACATGAAATATAGATTTAACGACCGCATTATCTTTGATGTTGATACCGGAACGCTGAGTCTGAGCGATCTGTTTGATGATTCTGTTACCATCTCCAACCCATCCAAACGCCTGCTACAGTTGCTGATCACCTACCAGGGTGATGCCGTGAGCCGTGAAGTGATCTTCAAAAAGGTTTGGGATGATTACGGCATGGTCTCCAGCAACAATAATCTCAACCAGTGCGTGAGCAAGCTGCGTCGGGTGATCAAGGCGTTGGGCATTGATGGCGAGGTGATCGTCACGGTTCCCAAGGTGGGTTTTATGCTACACAGCGAAATCCAGGTCGAGTCTTGTGAAGATGAAAAGAGGACGGCGGCCTTAGCAGCTGAACCGCCTCAATCAACCACTGACCCTGTACCGGTAACGGCTGCATTAGGCAGACTGTTTTCCCGGAGTTGCTTGCGTTATAGCTGGGGGCTGGTGGGTTTTGTGTGCGTGGTGTTGGCCGGTATTGCGCTCTATGTCTTCAATCAGAACATCCGGCAAGAGAGTTATCTGGGCAAATCGGGTAACTGCGCGGTATTTATGTCGAACTCCACGGTTCAGGTTGATCCGACCTTCAGCGATGATGTGCTGATGCAGGTGGCAAAGCAAAAAATCCAATGCCAGCCGGATGAATACCTGTTGCTGATGCGCGGCAATCAGGTGAAGTCGTATATTTCCGGCATTTCACGGCTGTTTTTCCTCCGTTGCAAGATCCTGCGTGAGCATAAGATTGAAATTTGCGCGGGTCTGGAAAGTGAATCTTCCTTTTAATCACCGGGTGCCAGTTCCCTCACCTTCATCCTAACCCTCTCCCACTGGGAGAGGGGACTGAACGAGCTACATTTTTTCTTCTGTATCTGGCCTTAACATAGGCCCAGCATGTGACCCCCTGCGCAGTACCACGTTACCTTTCAACGACACTAATTCCTACAGATTAACTCCTGCACCTGGCCTCGACAGGGGCGAGCATGCGGAGCCCTTCGTAGCACCACATTACCTGCCAATGACGCCGAACTGGCTCCCTCTCACTAAAGGATAAGGTTAGGGTGAGGGTCGATATGGCAAGCATATGGCAATTTTTCAATAGCCAAAACGCGGCTGAATAATATTGGGGGTATGGCGGTTAATTTTAGCGCAAATCACTCTAGGACTATTCTGCTAACACCTTTATGTAACCGGAGTTTATATCCTTAAATTGCTTTTAAAAAGATTAAAAATAGAATTTAAAACTAAACATTCCACATTTACTAGTTAATGATTATTTTCCTGATAATTTGAGTTGGGATTTTTCTCGTCAAGTAGGGCGACGGGAACCTTCTCGTTACCTGGCGGTTCTTGATGTTATCCCGCTAGCAACTGGCGTTACCGGAGTGAGTGGGGATGACGACGCTCGGCACATTTAACGGACAATTATAGAAATCTATAACTTAGGGAGTTTTACCATGAAAAAAATCACACTGGCTCTGGCAATCGTTTCTGCATTCGCAGTAGTAGGCACCGCTCAGGCAGCTGAAGTCACCGCACAAGCGATGGCTACCTGGTCTGCAACCGCGAAGAAAGATACCACCAGCAAGTTGGTTGTGACGCCAATCGGCAGCCTGTCTTTCCAGTATGCTGAAGGTATCAAAGGCTTCAACAGCCAGAAAGGGCTGTTCGACGTGACTATCGAGGGCGAAGGAACCGCAACCGATTTTAAACTGACCTCTAAACTGGTTTCCAATACGCTGACTCAGTTGGACACTTCAGGTTCTACCCTGGACGTGGGTGTTAGCTACAATGGTGCTGTCGTAGATAAAACCACTGAAACTACCATGATCGACGTCGCTGCTGGCGTTTTGGGCGGAAACCTGAGCGCATTGTCTAGCGCTTATAACACCTCAGCCCGCACCAGCGCGCAAGACCAGTTCAACTTCAGCATCATCGGCGCAACTACCGATGGCACCACCGCTGTGACTGACTTCAGCACCCTGCCTGAAGGTATCTGGAGCGGTGACGTGAGCGTAGAGTTCAACGCTACCTGGACTACCGCATAATCGTTTCTCCAGAGTAATGCGTCTAGCAGGGGGGAAACCCCCTGTTTTTGTCTGCCATGGATTGTGGAATACCGCTATGAATCGTTTCTATTTTTCTATTCCCCTGTTGCTGTCTTTGTGCCCAAGCGCTTTTGCGTTGGATGTTGGTGCAGTCAGTTCCTTTATGCCCAGCAATGCCGCGACGTTGAGTAAAGAAATTAAAAATACTACGGATAACGGCCGTCTGGTGAATATAAAAGTAGAACGGATTTCTAACCCGACAGAATCAGGCACCGTGATCCCGATGGGGTCGAAAGATGAGATGTTATTGTCGCCTGCCAGCCTGATGATGCCAGCCAACGCCCGGGATGTGATCCGCTTTTACTACAAGGGGCCAGAAGATAACCAAGAGCGTTATTACCGTATTGTCTGGTTGGATCAGGCATTAACGGAGGCGGGGCAGAATACGGCTAAACGCAATGGCGTTGCCACAACCTCGGCACGCATTGGCACCATTTTGGTGGTGACGCCGCGCCAGGTTAATTTTAACCATCAGTTTGCCAATAACAAAGTCACTAATACCGGCAATGCCACGTTCAAAATGGTGGCCTATGGCGTGTGTAAAAACAAACAGGAAGGCAGCAACTGTAAGGAAAATTACTTTGTCATGCCAGGCAAGGATCGTGGCCTGTCCAAAGTGGATATTAACGATAAGAAAAGCCACGTAGCGCTTTGGTATGGAGAGCAGTTTATTCAAGTCAAATAGGACACTGCTGGGCTGCTACGGGATGTTGCAGTAAAGGGATGCATAAGAGTTCAAGGAGTTCGACGTGAAACTAGCACGGGATAGTGCATTACTCAAGATTTCGATAGCCGTGGGAATGAGCGTTATTCCTGCCGTTATGATCCCTGGACAGACTGCCGTCGCCGCCGGGTTGACCCAGGTTGACGGTGTGCTGATCCCGCAAACTTTCAGCATGGCGTTGCGTGAGGGGATGAGTATCCCGCTATTACTGCACTTTGAAAAGAACAGCGGCCTGAAAGACGATCAGCGAATTGGCCATGCGTTATTACTGCTCGAAAATAACCAATTGAAAATCAGTAACATTACTTTGGAAGAGAATGACGGTGGAGCACAGTTGACGGCAGCGATCGCCAAGCAGCTCGATGCGCTCAAGAACGTTGATTTTGATGACAAGCAGAAGATCGCGTTGTCGGATGACGCCTGGCTGGCATTGGACTTTCGCCAGTTAAACCTGCAATTAGTGGTGAAAGAATCGGCCATGGGCACGGTATTCCGTGAGCGCTCCAGCGATATTGGTGCGTCGAGCGTTGATGCCATCAGCAGTACTCTGACCTATAACCTGGGCGTCTATGACAACCGTAGCAAAGCCAGTGAAGGTTTCACCTCCAGCTACCTATCGTTGAATAACGTCACTTCTCTGCGTGAGCATCACGTGGAAGTGAACGGCTCTATCTATGGCATTGGCAGCAGCAACCAGGATTCCACGTTATATAAATTGATGTATGAGCGTGATTTTTCAGGGCGACGCTTTGCCGCAGGCATGCTTGACAGTTGGAACCTTCAGTCGCTGGGGCCAGTGACTACCATCAACTCCAGTAAAATCTACGGTCTGTCTTATGGTAACCGGGCCAGTTCGACGGTGTTTGATAACACACAATCGCTCACTCCCATTGTTGCCTTCTTCCCGTCGGCCGGTGAGGTTCACCTGTCGCGCGATGGCCGCTTACTCAGCGTGCAGAATTTCGCCATGGGTAACCATGAGGTGGATACCGGCAATCTGCCCTTTGGTATTTACGATGTGCAGGTTGAGGTGGTGGTTAATGGGCAGGTGATTAATCGCCGTACCCAGCGCGTGAATAAACTCTACAGTCCGGTTCACGCCGCTGGTGCGCCACTGTTCTGGCAATACTGGGGCGGTATGGTACGTATGGAGGAGTGGCGTGGTGACAATCAACGCCGCCGTGAGGCTAAAGACGCTTATTTGCTGGGGGCTTCTGCCGCGGGCAATTTATCTCGTTTGAACTGGGCGTTGTCCGGCTATTCGCTGGACGGGACTTCGGTCGCGGAAGGTCGCTTAAGCATACCGATTACCGAAACTATCCAGGTGAGTACGCAGAGTATGGGGGCGACAGACAGCTCCTGGAGCCTGGTCACGACCGTGAGTGCGTCACTGCCCGGCGGCTTCAGCACGATATGGGCTAACGAAGAAAAAACGGTGATTGGTAGCCGGTTACGTCAGAACGATGCCCATAATCGGGCCATCGGCGGCTCGTTGAATCTGGGCGCTATCGTGCCCAAACTCGGCACACTCAGCATGAGCTACAACGATGACAAGAGAAACGACAGTCATTATTACAACGTCGATTACTACCAAAGCCTGTTTACTGGCCGTTACGGCACCTTGGGAATACGCGCCGGGGTACAGCGCTATAACAATGGCAATTCTGGGGGCAACACCGGTAAGTATGTCGCACTCGACTTCTCGTTGCCGCTGGGCAACTGGTTCAGCGCCGGGGTTTCCAATCAGAATGGCTATACCACGGCCAATATTGCGGCACGTAAAGAGATCGCCGATGGGCCGATCCGTACCGTAGGTGCCAACCTGTCACGAGCCATCTCTGGAGATACTAACGGGGATAACAGCTTTAATGGCGGTGCTTATGCCCGTTTTGACACTAAATACTCCACCGGTACGGTCAACGTGAGCAGTTCCGCAGATGGTTACGTGAATACCAGCCTGACCGCCAACGGCAGCGTCGGCTGGCAGGGACGGCACATCGCGGCGAGCGGGCGTAGTGAAGGCAACTCGGGAATTATTATCAATACCGGTCTGGAAAACGACGGCATGCTGACTGCCCGCGTGGATGGCCGCGTCGTCAAACTGACCGGTGACAAGAACTACCTGCCGTTGTCGCCGTATGGCCAGTACGTGGTTGAACTCATGAACAACAAGAACTCGGCGGAAAGCTTCGATATCGTCACCAAACGCAAAAGCAACCTGACGCTATACCCTGGCAACGTGGCCGTAATCGAACCGCAAATCAAACAGATGGTGACGGTATTTGGCCGCATCAAGGCGGAGGATGGCACGTTGTTGGCCCACGCCAATATTAACAACCACATCGGGCGAACCCGCACGGATGCCAAGGGAGAGTTTGTGATGGATGTCGATAAGAAATTCCCGGTGATCGATTTTAGCTACAGCATGAACAAAACCTGTGAGGTAGCGCTGGATTTGAGTAAGGCACAAGGTGCCGTCTGGGTTGGTGACGTAGTGTGCCGCGGCCTGAAATCTTATGCCAACCGCGATCAAACAGGAGAAATGGCTAATGAAGGATAAATGCGCAGGTTTGGCACTCTTGATTGGTGGGCTGACGATCAGTTGCTCGGCGCTGGCGGTTAACCCGACCAATCTTGGCGATGCTGCGGCGATGAAGTTTGTCTTTGTTGAGAACAATGCGGACGATGACTTCTTTGTTACCCCGGCTGGGGGACTTGATCCGCGTATGACCGGTGCCAATAAATGGACCGGGCTGAAATATGGCGGCTCGGGTACCATTTACCAACAGAGCCTGGGCTACGTCGATAATGGCTATAACTATGGGCTGACAGCTAACAACCGCTTTGATATGTGGCTGGAAAATGCGCCGATTAAAAATCCGTTCCTTGGCCTGCGCTGTATTAACTGGTATGCCGGTTGTGACATGGATACCAGCCTGATTTTGCCAGAAACGACCGATGAGAAGGGGTTCTACGGTGCGGTGGTCACTTCCGGTGGTGCCAAATGGATGCACGGGATGATGTCCCCAAGTTTTTACCAGTACCTTAAGCAGATGGGCACTGGCAATTCATTCAGCATGCAGATTAACGGTTGCCAAACCAACGTTGTTTACAGTGCCAGCAATGGTGAGCGTTGCCAGGATCAGGCTCGTGGTACCTGGTATCGGCGTAATGTGACACACAGCAAGGCGGCCCACCTGCGCTTTATTAATACCAATGCGGTATCGGAAGTGTTTGTTAACAGTGATGGGATACCGATCATCGGCGAAGGTAATGCGGACTGCAAGAACCAGACCATTGGTGCCCGCAGCGGCATCATGTGCAAAATGGTCAGCTACGATCTGCAAACCGATGGCAGCGTCAGCAACACCTCCATCCATATTTTCCCATCAATCAACCATGCGGCACTGGAATCGGCAGCTGCTGCGGCCGATCTGCAGTTCAGTTTGAACGGTAATAATTGGAAAAATACCTCGGGTACTGGCAGCTACTATACCCGTGATCATTGAAG
>NZ_AYMQ01000116.1 GCF_000633355.1 Serratia sp. H1w | reverse complement strand
CAGTATCAGTGTGCCACTATAAGTTCGCTAGATCACTATTTCAAGATCAGCGAGCGGGGCAGCAGCGTACGTCAAGAAGTGCTGGCCGGCTTGACCACCTTTTTGGCGATGGTGTATTCGGTGATCGTGGTGCCAGGCATGCTGGGCAAGGCGGGTTTCCCCCCTGCGGCGGTGTTTGTCGCGACTTGCCTGGTTGCCGGTGTGGGATCGCTGGCGATGGGCCTGTGGGCGAACTTGCCGATGGCCATTGGCTGTGCCATCTCATTGACGGCGTTTACCGCCTTCAGCCTGGTACTTGGCCAGCACATCAGTATACCTGTTGCCCTGGGGGCGATCTTCCTGATGGGCCTGATATTTACCGCTATTTCGGTGACCGGGGTACGCTCATGGATCCTGCGTAACCTGCCGATGGGTATTGCGCATGGCACCGGGATTGGTATCGGTCTGTTCCTGCTGCTGATTGCTGCCAACGGCGTCGGTATGGTGATCAAGAATCCGCTGGACGGCTTGCCGGTGGCTCTTGGGTCGTTTGTCTCTTTCCCGGTAATGATGTCGTTACTCGGCCTGGCGATGATCCTTGGGCTGGAGAAGTTACGGGTCCCTGGCGGGATCTTATTGGTGATCATCGGTATTTCCCTGGTCGGCCTGATTTTTGACCCGAATGTGAGATATCAGGGGCTGTTTGCATTACCAAGTCTGTCCGGGCCGGACGGCAGCTCGCTGATTTTCAGCCTGGATATCAAAGGGGCGTTGAACCCGGCGGTACTGCCAAGCGTATTGGCGTTGGTCATGACGGCGGTATTTGACGCCACCGGCACCATCCGGGCGGTAGCCGGACAGGCCAATTTGCTGGACAAGGACGGGCAAATTATCAACGGAGGCCGGGCGTTAACCGCCGACTCCATGAGCAGCATGTTCTCTGCGCTGGTCTGTGCCTCACCGGCTGCGGTGTATATCGAGTCCGCTGCGGGGACGGCGGCCGGAGGAAAAACCGGCATGACGGCGGCGGTCGTGGGGATACTGTTCTTGTTGATCCTGTTCCTGTCACCGCTGTCTTATCTGGTCCCTGGCTATGCGACGGCACCGGCGCTGATGTATGTGGGCCTGCTGATGCTGAGCAACGTTGCCAAGCTGGATTTTGACGATTTTGTCGATGCCATGTCCGGTTTGGTCTGCGCGGTATTTATCGTGCTGACCTGTAACATTGTTACCGGCATTATGCTGGGGTTCAGTACGCTGGTAATTGGCCGCGTGTTCTCTAACGAGTGGCGCAAACTGAATATTGGTACGGTGATTATTGCGGTGGCGCTGGTGGCATTCTATGCCGGTGGCTGGGCCATTTGATGGCATAGCTGAGCAGATTACTGACCAACTTGCACCCGATGCTAAAAGTAGGGGCGCTGCATGCTGCGCCCACTATCTGCTGCAGGCGGGGAGTACGACCAAGCCGGAGAGGCTGATCCGTGAATTGGCAAGGCGCGCGCCAAGGCATGAGGAGGAATTGATGACTATTGCAGAATATCTCGAGCAGAAAGGGCGAGAGGAAGGGCGGCAGGAAGGTAAACACGAGGCATCCTTGGAAATCGCTCGCTCCATGCTGGCCAGGGAGTTCGATCCCGCAGTAATAAAGCAACTGACTGGCCTTTCAGAAGAAGAACTGGCGCAAATCCATCAATAACGTTTAGCCACCGTTTCTCACCGCGACATTTCCTCATCTAACAGTTGCGCCTGCGCTACTGCTTTAACGATCGAGGTATAGCCGGTGCAGCGGCATAAATTCCCAGCCAGGCCGCGGCGGATCTCCTGTTCGGTGAGGCGGTGGCCGCGAAAGCGTTCCACCATAGAGGTGCTGGTCATCACCAGACCCGGCGTGCAGAAACCACACTGCACCGCGCCGACATTAACATAAGCCTGCTGTACGGCAGACAGTTTGCCCTGTTTTACTTCGCCCTCTGTGGTGCGGAGGGCTTTACCGTCGGCCCAGATCGCCAGATAAATACAGGTGTCGGTAGCGACATTGTCGATCAGCACGGTACAGGCACCGCATTCCCCTACGCTGCACCCTTGTTTGACACTATTAAGCCCTTGCTGGCGCAGTAGCTCCATCAGCGATAAACGGGGATCGACTTCAAACCGATACGGGCGGCCATTGATAGTGCAATTAATCAACATGATAATTCTCCTCCTGCGCGTTGGGCCGCCTGGGCCAGCACGCGCTCTGCCAACGTACGGATGATTTGCATGCGGAATTCTTTGCTGGCGCGCCAGGATGAGCGCGGCAGCACATCACGAACTACCGCCTCACGTACAGCGGCGAGCGTTTGGGCATTGAACGGCTGACCCAGGGCGGCGGCCTCGGCATGTGGGGCACGGATCGGCGTTGGGGCTGCCACGCCAAAGGCAATTTTCACCGCGCTAAAGCGGCCGTCTTCGATTTTGCAGGCCGCAGCGCAGCCGATGGTGGCGATATCCATCGCGCCGCGCATGGCGTATTTATAATAACTGGCACCAAAGTTTTGATAGTGCTGTGGCCTGAACAGCAACGCCACGGCCAGCTCGTTTTGCCCCAAAGCGACTTTGCCCGGGCCAGTGTGGAACCCCTGGATCGGCGTGCGGCGCAACCCTGTGGGAGTGGCGATTTCCAGCTCGGCTTCCATCACTACGCAAGGCGAGGCAGAATCTGCGCTAGTGGCACCGTTGCAGATATTCCCGCCCAGCGTGGCCATGTTACGCACCTGTGGCCCCGCGATGGTGGCGGCGGCCTCTGCCAGGATCGGGATATGGCATTGCACCAACGACGAATCGATAATCTGGCTAAAGGTGGTGCCACTGCCGATGCATAGCGTGCCATCTGGCAGCAGGTCGATACCGTTTAACTCGGCCAGACCGTGAATATCCACCAGATGGCGGTATTTGCCGTTCATATGATGAAGTTGGATCAGCACGTCGGTACCGCCAGCAATCAGCCTGGCCTGCGGATCGGCGGCCAACTGCCGCACGGCATCGTCTATGCTGGATGCCCGATAATAGTGTGCAATATCGTACATAGGTTTCTCCAGTTACTCGATCAGGTCTGCCTGCGCGAAATAGCGGTACAGCGTTTTAGGCGTCAGCGGTAGCTCATCTATTTTCACGCCGGTTGCCATCCAGATGGCGTTACGGATCGCCGGAGCGGGAGAGATCAGCGGCGGTTCGCCCAGCGCTTTGTGTCCATAGGCGGACTGTGGCTCATAGGTTGTGACAAACGCACAATCCAACTCTGGCAGGTCGAGAATGGTGGGGAACTTGTAATCCAGCAGATTGTTGTTGCGCACGATGCCGCTGTGCTCGTCGATGATCATCTCTTCGAATAGCGTCCAGCCGATGCCCATTCCCATCCCGCCATGTACCTGGCCCTCGGCCAATAGTGGGTTAAGGATCTGGCCGGAGTCGTGCAGGTTGAGGATCTTGTTGATGGTGACCTTACAGAGTTCGATATCGACGGTGAGGTCAACAAAGGTGCAGCCAAAGGCTGGCGGGTTGCTGCGGGTTTTGCAGGAAACCTCGGCCATGATCTGCCCGCCGACCTCCTGATCGTAATGGGCGCTCATCGAGACCTCTTGCACCGAGAACAACACTTTTTCCGGCATCTCCTTCAACACCACCTCGCCGTTGATCACATCGAGAGCCCATTCGGGCTGGCTGCACATATAGGCTGCATGGGTGAGGATTTTGCCCCGCAGCTCCTCGGCAGCCTGACGGATGGCGGGCGCGGCGACATAGCTTTGCCGCGAGGCGAAGGCTCCAGGATCGTAGGCGGTAATATCGGTATCCTGGGTGGAGATAACATAGATGGAGGAGAAGGGCACGCCGATGGTTTGCGCCGCCATTTGCGCAAAGACGGTATCCGATCCCTGACCAATTTCCGTCGCCCCGATTTGCAGATGGATGGTGCCATCCTGATTCAGTAACAGCCGGGCACTGGCGATCTCGACGCCGACCGGATAGGTATTGGAGGCATAGCTTAGGCAAGCTACACCAACGCCGCGACGGATTGGGCCACTCTGGTTCAGGCAGGCGGCACGGCGGGTATCCCACTCAAACATCTCCCGGCCTTTGAGCAAGCAGTCGATAATACCGGCGCTTTTGATCTCTTTATGATTGAGCGGGTTGATATCCCCTAAGCGAGCGACGTTTTTAAGCCGCAGTTCCAGAGGATCCATCCCCAGTTGCGCGGCGGCCTCGTCGATCATGCATTCCAGGGCAAAGGTCACCTGCGGTGCGCCATAGCCGCGCATAGCTCCTGCATTCGGCAGGTTGGAGTAGAAGGTCGTGGCCTGATAGCCGAAGGCAATTCGCGGGTATAAATAGGCAATTTTATTGGCCCCGGCGGAGGCAATGGAATGGCCGTGGGAAGCATAGCCCCCGGTATTGGAGAGGACATCCAGGCTATAGGTTTGCAGTATGCCGTCGCGGTTAATGCCCATCTTGCCCTTGATGGCGAACGAGTGGCGGGTGCGTGACGCTAAAAAGCACTCCTCGCGGCTCAGTTCAACCTTGACCGGCACGCCGCCGAGTTTCCAGGTCAGGAATGCGGCCATCGGTTCTTCCAGCACGTCCTGCTTATTGCCGAACCCACCGCCAATGTAGGGCTTGATAACCCGGATCGATGACCACGGGCGATCCAGCGCCTGACCCACTACGCGGCGTACCAGATGGGGGATTTGGGTGCTGGAGACGATCACAATTCGCTCCATTTCATCCATGTAGGCGTAGGAGGTCACCCCTTCCAGATGGCAGTGTTGAACTACCTGCGTGCGGTAGCTGCCTTCGATCACCACCTCCGAAGCATCCAGTGCCGCTTCGGGATCGCCACCGCTGAGTTGGTGTTGCTTCAGCAGGTTGCTTTTGCCCCCATGTAACAAAGGCGCGTCGGCCGCCAGCGCCGTTTCTGCGCTAGTCATCACCGGGAGTTCCTGATATTCCACCTCAACCAGCATGGCGGCTTTTTCTGCGGTTAACGCATCATTGGCGACCACGATCGCCACGCCATCGCCGTGATGCCGTACGTGCTGGGTCAGCAGTTGTTTATCGGCCACGTCACGCTTGTTAGCATCCAACGACCAGGCATGACCCGCCGTTGGGAAGCCGTGTTGCGGTACATCCTGATAGGTGAATATGGCTTCCACCCCGGGCAGTTGCAGAGCTTTACTGGTGTCGATTCGCGTAACCAGCCCATGGGCGATCGGGCTGCGAACATATTTGGCATGGCGCATGCCGGGCATGCTCATATCGTCGGTATATCTGGCTCGGCCGGTGACTTTGGCTTGTGCATCGACGCGTTCGGGTGACGTTCCTACAGGCATCCTGGTCTCCTCGCTGAGAGAAAAAGTCGCGATGGGTAACCGCAGCAACTTGCAGGCCATAATGAGTTGATTAATCAGATGGATGTGGGTTTTGTGAGTTGAATCTGCTTTATTGCGGTAGCGTGACAATTTTTGCTGATCAAAGAGGGGCGGGGCGCTGCAATGTTGATATAGCAAGGACTAGGCACAACGATAATTTATCATATCGATAAGGATAAGATTATCAGGTTGATACTGGCGGGCTCAAAACCAGACCTCTCTCGAAGAGGGGTAGCAGAATGGGGACAAAAAAATTGCCCTTGAATAGGTCAGGGCAATTCGGGATGGCGAAAGCTAACTTAATGGCAGGGCTACTTTTTCTTGTAAACGTCTGCCGTTCCATGAACTTTGTTATCCGTGTTAGCTGAGGTTAACACATAGATATCGCCACCTTTTTCATCCGCTTTTTTGGCCAGCTCATCTTTTGCATCAGATTGAGAGGTTTCACCAGAGGTGGAAATACTACCGACTTTAACATAGTGATCTTTCACCTTTTCGAAATCCACTTTTGCCATCAATTCTGCTGCGACGCTACTGAAAGCGAGTGTGCTTGCGAAAAGAGCCAGTATCAATTTCTTCATAGCTTGTTTCCTTGTGGCTAGTTGAGTGCATGATAGTCAAGTAAAACCGCATTCATGCGAGGGATTAGAAGTGGTTATGCTCAGGCTAAAACAACGGCTAAAGGTCATCTTCAGGTGAGAGGTTTCGATTGCAAACTCCCTGATGCCAAGTATAGACGAAGAAATGACGAGGACCCCAAATCGGTTTTGACGTGAGTACAACGTGTTGGTGGCAGGATGGTGGAGTATGCAGAACAACCGCCGACGAAGACCAGGCTGTTGCCGAAAAAATTATTATTTTAATTTAAAGGAATAAATAAGAAGTCTATATAATATCCTTTGGGAGTTTTAATTTATTTTAAAGATAAAATTCTTTTACCAAAGTTGAAAGGTAAAATTAAAAGCAAGATAAATCATATGGATATGTCTCTGGTGGGCTGTTTTATATTGATATGGCTTAATGGAAACAGTAATAAATAATGTATTGCACGTTGAATTCCTTTGGGTTAATAATGACTTCGGACGAAGTTGACTTATATTGTTTAACCAAGGAGCTGTTTATGATTGAACTTGATAAATCTATGCTTAGTCAAATTGCCGGTGGCCGTGGGAATAATGGGGGGTGACCGTACCGATAACGGAGGACGTAATAACAATAAGGGAAGAGGTGCGTCCACTAACTATGGCGGTGTGCGGGGGGCGATTGGCGGCGCGATTAGTGGAACTAGCGCTTGTATTAACACGGGGAACGGTGGTGGTGGAACGGGTAGCAATAGTAACTGTGGCGATGGTAACGCAGGTGGCAGCTGCAACCGGTAATGATACTTAGTGCTAAGACTAATACCAGCCTGTTACATATCGCACCATCTAAAAAGAGGGTTACACAATGATGATTAAATCAAATTTTTTATATTCTATATGGATTTTTGTTCTTATGTTGTTCATTGTTAATCCTCTGCTTAATTGCGTTGGGATTTTACCTGTTTCTGTTATTCAGTTACCTTTATGGCTTACTAAGTCCATTCTTGTATTCGTCATACCTTTAGGTTGCTACCGTTTGATCGATCTGGTTTACAACGCGGTGCGTAAAGTAGTGGCCAGAATGTCGAAAGGAAAATGATAGTCAGCCTGGTTTTTCATTATTTCAGGTTGGCTATGATGAATAGAGGGTTGTAATGATTAATCGCTACAGCCCTCCCTTACCGCCTTTGACCGACGCAAATTCACTGGCGACCACCCAGGCCTACTGTCCGGCACTCCAGACTCACCGATATATTGTATTCAGGATAGTTAATTTCTTACTTCCATTAAGGGTGATAATTTGCTTGAAATCTTATTTTTTGCTTTAGTTTTTTCATTTGGTTTCCCTATGTTTTTATAGGTAAAAATGCAGGTTTATTCTTGAGGAATTAATGGGGTTGATGCATTTATGTAATAATGCACTCCTCGTTAGAGCGATTTTATGGATTTTTTATTGACTGCAAGTTTCTGCCTTTTCAATATGTGATATATTATCTGCTACTACTACGACTGACTCTGGTTTGGAAAATACTCTCATAAAGAAGCACTCCACGTGAGTTAAGATGGTGAAATCCCATTTTATGCAATGCATTTAACTTGTGGGTGAACACCGTTTTTGCCGAAATTTTCAATAGTCTGCCGATCATATGTGCATCCTTTTCCTGTGCAAGCATGTTCATTATCCTAACTTCACTTTTGGATAGTGAGATGGAAGTAATTGAACGTTCATTATTCAACAGGATATTTAGAAAGTTAATTAACTCATGCTGCGCTAATTTTTTAGATATAACACCCCTGCAATGTAAAGTAAAATTATGTTTGTATATATCAGCGTCTACAAAGTAAATCACTCTGCTTATGGTGTTATCCACAATCTGGTTTAGTATCCGATTATGTATTAAGCTATGGGTACAGAGTAAAATTATGTCATCATTATTTACGATGATATTGTGAAAGTCACATATGTTAATATGCTTTACTTCAATATTAACTGCGTATAATGTAGATAACAGGCCTATAGTGAAAAAATTGTCTTCAGAAATGGCGTAGATCATGATTTTTTTCCAGAAATTGCGAGCTCATTTTTTCACTGTATAACACAGTAAGAATATGCTCTTTAACATAGTATCCTTTGGACTCTACACGCATGATAAAATCATCGGGTACACCCACTAAATTCAATTTAAATTTTAGTGCTTGCATCACTTGCCATAGGCGTTGGTTTGATGAACTTAGCCCGTGTTTGTCCCAGACGTTCAATAGAATCTCGGAGTTGTGGATGATTGAGCCGTTAGCATGCTCTATCAAGAAGACAAAAAGACGGAACATTGTGTCTCTGAGCATAACCTGCATCCTCTGATGAGAACGTGGGTTAATATTAACATTGACGAGTGTCTTTTTATTTAGATCAAAGTGTACATCGGTACCGATGTAATACCCGAAGATGATTTTTTCCATTTTTAGTCTCTTAGCATTCTGTTGCCCGGTCGTAGCTGCAGGAACGTATGTTGAAGCCCTACCGACTAAGGATATTCTTACCTGATAGCCGTTGGTTGGCAAATGAGTAGTGTAAAATCGATTCAATCAACTAATTAATAATGCTTTTACCTTGTTGTTAGCATTTAATGCTGTATTGTGTGACTTTATCAACATAAGGCATTAAGTATGTTGCAAAAATTGATCAAGCGTCAAGGTTTTGAGTAAAAATAAACACTCAATTTTTATCTATCTATTCAGCTATTCTTCCAGTGTATCTCGCTGTTTATCCCAGTTGGATTACGGCTGAACGTTATTACCGTTGTCCCTATACTGCTGGCTTCTTTTCGCGAAGCCTTATGCCATGAGGTTGTTGAGGAAAAGACTAACGTGGAGACATCCCCCTGCAAAGTGTAATGCTTATATTTAGGGGCTAAATCTAACGGTAGATTTTTCTGTGAGGCGGAGAGTGGTGAAATGTTCTGTTCCGTTGGCCAATATCTTTCTGTTTTTGATGAAAATCGTTAAATTTCAATGCGGTAAATCACTTTTTCCGATCTGATTTAGATCTTTACCAAGGGCTTTCAGCTCCTGATCTTATCAGGAGAACGCTATACTAAATGTAGTCATCTGGTTTAGATCGCTAACATATTGAAATTAAGCATGATATCGATACCCTGATCAAGGTAGTAAACTATGCCAAAACGCTATCTTTTAAATGCCTGCATTGAGTTTTATCCTGTGGAACACCAGCTAGTCGCCTATGGCAGCCAAAATCTGTCAATAGTGCTCAATGCTCCCGTCAGCCGCTGCCTGCAGCTATTGATTGAACGCCGCTATACCTTGGTGCCACAGCAAGAGTTTTACCCCTATGTCTGGGGGGAGATGGGCTCATCGATACCTGTCAGCACGCTATACCAGAATATTGCGCTGCTGCGTAAGGCGCTAAAGGCTTTTGTAACCAGCGGCGAAAAGATGATTACGACGGTACCGAAGCAGGGGGTTTTCCCTGGCACCGGACGTTGACGTTCAGGAGATAACTGAAGAAGCGGAAGAGTTGGGGTTTGTTCCGTCCCAGAGAGCCAGCAAGGATATTATTGTTCAACAGGGAGATGTTTCGCCGGAGGTATCGCAGCCCGAGTCTGCGCCAATGGTGAGGGAACAACCATTAGTGAAAAGAAGGCGAATATGGCTGCTATGCGTGAGTAACCTTATCCTGTTCGGTTTGGCAGTGTTCCAATTTCTGAAATGGGGATATCAATCCCCCGAAAATTACTCTGCGCAATATCAATACCAATGGACTATATCTAACTGTCGGGTATATACCAATAACGATAGCAGGGGGAGGGCGGAGGCTGAAAAGATGATTGCCAGCAGCAATATCGATTGCGTAAAGAAAATGCACCTCTATATCTCTGACTTTCAATACAGCATGAATACTTCAATCCTGTCTTGTGATCGCGCGTTAGAGGATAAAATTACGCCAAACTGTCAGGTATATAATCTGCTGAGAGGGGCACAAAAATGAAGAAGGCCTATTGGTTCACTTTACTGGCTATGGTGCTTTCTCTCTTGGTCGTTATCAACGCTTACCTCTATAAGACGCATTACCAAAGGACCCACTTTCACTGCCAAGGCGTTGCCGTAGTCGTCAATGGAAACGATAGCGTCAACGCGCTATTTTCACTAACGCTATCCGGCGATATAGGACAGTTTTCCGTTGATGGCAAAGTAACTAATCAAACCGAGGGGGCGAAAATCGTCAGCCGTATGACGTCGGTTCGTGTCAAGCAGCATGGTGATGATCTCTATCTCACCAACTATTCGGTTTCCGAATTGCTCGGCAACACGGCCAGTGACGCTATTTTAAAAAATCTTATTCCGGCCTATTTTATTGCCAGTGATGTCAGTGCCAAGTTGAACATCTATCCGATATCTGGCAAGTCTTTTCTAATCGCCAACGATCAGGATATGTCGATTTACTGCAAAAAATAAACCTCATAACCGTATTCGGCATCCTGTAAGCAGGGAGTCAAACGGATCGCTAGCCTAATTCAGCTAGCCCCAAACAGTTAGCAGTCTGGGGCCTGGTTCATTATCGTTTTCTGGCGAGTTGAATCGCCATCACACTGCACCTTGTGTGGTATGTAATTGCGGAAGCTGCTCGCAGTCGTCACCCACTTCTACCGTCAGCACCAACTCACCGCGTCGCAGTTGAATACGCAAGCCACCGTTATCCCGGCTGACATACATATCGGTTATCGGTTGCCGATCGTCAAAATCCCAGACGCCAATAAACTCCGCCCGTGACTGATGGCTACGCAGTGTCAGATAACTTAGATCCGTCACCGCCGGATTGGCTGGCGCATAGCCTTGCCATAGCATCGCCTCGCCATGTAGCCACAAAGCCTGTCCTTTACGCGAGGTGGCAAAGTGGCGCGGTTGGCAGTTGTTAAGCTGCGACACCAGGGCATCATGCATGACAGTCAGTGGCCCTTGTGGGCTGAAGTGGGCAGCTTCACCTACCGCATCCAGCGCTTTACCTTGCAGATGCAACGTCCAATCCAACTGCTGGCAATGCGGATTGTCGATATGGCTGATATCGATCAACGCGCCAGGCATCCACAGCAAGCGGCGGCGGAAACGGATATCACGATAGGCCTGGCTATCCCATTCGATCCTCGTATGGCTATCCAGCGGCGGTGGGTTTTGCTGCCAATCAACTTCAACATCCAGCCAGCAGAACTCCTCATCTTGGTGATAACGTTGTACCTGCGGGATCGCGGGCGGTTGATTCGCCTGATTGACCGTCAGCGTGTTATGGGTGGCGCTGTTTTTGTAGTAGGCGTAGTGCATCCGTGCGCCATAACCGGTGGTGCCGAGATCGGGCAGGATCTCTTTACCCTGGTCGAACAAAATCAGGTTCAGGCGATCGTAATGGTCATGCTCACCGCCGTAAGGCGTATGTTTCACCAACAGCGCACGTCGTTGTTCTGGCTTGCGCCAAATGGTGATGCCGCAATCAGGTGCGTGCAGATGCTGTTGGGGGATCACATTCAGCGTCTGCGTAGGCAACTCTGCCCCGTAGAGCAGTGCATCAATATTGGCCCGTGGCGTGTCGCGGTAGATGGCCTGTAGCGCTGCGGCATACTCCGGTTGTTGATAGCAGGCCCAGGCAAATTCGTAGACATCGCTGTGATCGAGCCGTTCCTGGCCATAAATGCAGTCATTAATCCGTGGGAAGCTGCCGTCCGGCATTAGCAGTTGCAGTGGGAAACTGAGCATCTTGCGGTAGTAAGGCGCGGCAAGCAGGCTCCAACGGCTGCCCTGCGCCAGCTTTTCGAACGCCAGAAACCCTTGCAGCGCATAAAAGTGGTAATGAATCGATCCCTCGAACCATAGCCCCTCGTCGAACAACCCGTGCTCTAACTGATAGCGCAATCCATAGGGTTGATTAACGGCAAACTCCAGCAGCGCATCGTCTTGCAAAATAAAGCCCAGCACGCCGATGGCGCTACCGATCTTCACCTCGTGGTTATGTAACTGTGGTGTGCGGTGTGCCATCAGGAATTCTGCGCCGCAACGTAGCAAACGTTGTTCAATAGCATCCCGCTGTGCCTGTGTTAACGCCTCGCAGATAAAGTCATAGCCCAGGGTAAAGTCGAGCAGGCAGTTGGCTTCGCACAGGGTTTGGGCATTCATTTTGCCTGGCCCGTTATAAGGGATGCCGCCATGCTCCTGATAGTCTGGGTAGTAGTGCGCGTAACGCAGTAAAATATCGCGCACCTTATCCAGATAGCGCTGTTCACCAGTGAGTTGCCATAGCAGCCCCAACTGGCGGCAGGCCTTGGCGTTCAGGCCGTTCATCTCCCGCCACCAGGCACCGTCATAAGGCTCGCCGCTAAAGCGCCGCCCGTCTATCGGGCAGCAATGTGCTTTGGGCGAGTCGTGTTGCCAGACCAACCGCAC
This sequence comes from Serratia sp. H1w, assembly GCF_000633355.1. Taxonomy (GTDB): domain Bacteria; phylum Pseudomonadota; class Gammaproteobacteria; order Enterobacterales; family Enterobacteriaceae; genus Chania. Next base: position 61,952 of record NZ_AYMQ01000116.1, on the reverse strand, counting down.
GCCATGATCCGGGCAGAAATAATACAGATTCCAGGTGGCGACGGCGGTTGCTGGCACCTGCAACGGGGTGTTGAGCACTACGGCGTTATCCGCCAGCAGCTGTTCCAGCACCGAAGGTTGTCTGGCCGCCCGATCTCGCAACGCAATAAGTTGTTGCGTGGTGAACTGCTTCATTGCGATAAATCCTTCTTCCCGGAGCCTAAGGTTTCAATGGGGCGATCAGCGTGGTGATATCGTCGGGGTAGCTGGCCATCAGCCACTGTGCTTTTTCACGGAACAGTGGGTTCTCTGGCCAGGCGCGGGCGGCGCTGACGATATTGACCAAGGCTTTCTTGTCATCCATTTTGTCGATATCTTTCCACGGCCACGGTGTGTCGCTATTAACAAACCCGGCAACGTAGCTGTAGCCCTTGCGCAGGCTGTGATCGTCCAGGCTGAAGTTCCACACGTCGACGCCCGCCACTTCCCCCAGACGTCCCAACTTGTTGTAGGCTTCAAGGTTGAAGTTGCTGTAGTGCCAAGGTCGGGTACGTTCCAGCTCGGCCATCTGGCGGCCTTGATTATCAAACTGGTTGGCAATGCGCCTTAGCTGGGTGATTTGCAGTCGTTGCTTGGCGGCGTCGGTTTGGCCGCTGAACAGGGCAAAAGAGGCGGCCTGTAAGTCAAAGTAGGTGCCGTGGTTGTTATGCCAATTATCTTCCTCAAAGCCGTTCTGGCTGGTGGTCATCCAGTGGTAGAAATCGCCGTACCACTGTTTGAGTTGTTGGTATTCGTGCTCGCTGATAACGTTGGCCGGGCGTAGCAGTTCGATGGCGTCGATCACGTCCACCAACGCGCGGCTGTCAATCAGGCCGATACCACGGCCGTCATTAATCCCTGGGATCGCCTGCGCATATTGCAGGTTCGGATTCATGCGGGTTTGTGGGTTGATAAACCAGTTCAGCAGCTGATCGCGTGCCTTCTGTGCATAGGCCGGGTTTTGGCTGAAGTACCAGGCTAATGCCAAGTTGGAGACGTCATTGCTCATGCCAATCAGCCGTTTTTTGTCGGTAGCATCGCTGTTGGCGTCCGGATTGGTTTCCCCGTCCTTGCGAATATAGGGCAGGCCATCCTTTTTCGTTGGGTCTGGCCACCAATAAGGAGGGAAGCTGTAATAGTCGTGTTTGTCGCCACTGGCGGCGGTCAGGCTTTTGTCCATGACGGAGTACAGCGGCTGCTTGAGGGCGCGATCGGCGGAAGAGATCAGCTTGTTATAGGCACCGACAAACGCGGGGGTTTTCGCCGCCAGCTGTTGCTGGCTGTACTGCAAGTCATCCAGCTTGACGATCTGCGGGTGCGCCTCGGCGGCAAAGGTTCCGCCTGCATGGAATAATGCCGCTATGGTCAATGCCAGCAAAGGTAAACGGGGTAATAAAGCCATTTTTATCGGCAGCATGATTTTCTCCGTCTCTCAGAGGATAGTGTTATTAATTGTAGGTGATTAATATTTCCAGGCGACAAGCCCGGAACAACGCTTATGCTTTTTAAACGTTATTTCTGCTATTTATGTTTAAATTGAAATAATGTTTCAAGGTGCTGGTGACGCAGTTTAAGAGAAGAGTGATAATTTTTTGTGATATACATCAAATTTAACCTTTGCGATGAGAATTGACGTCAAAAATCGGCTTTCGATCACGAAAAACCGGCTTTATCAAATAATTTTTATTCTTAATGCAATAAGTTGAATTTTTTAACGTGCTGTTTTTAATGTAATAATTTAATTTTTGCGTTTTTCGCTCACTTATCGGTGTGACCAACAGCAAAGTTTTTAATTTTGAAACACGATTTCTATTTTATGGCGTTGTATTTAAAAAGGGCATTCGATTTAATGGCTGGGCATTCATTTAAAAATATCTCTACCCTGGTTCACTCCATTTTCGTGATTATCAAACCTCTTAAAAAAAGGATGTGAATAAAATGTCCGTTAGCAAAATTAAATCATTATTGTTGCTATCTGTGCTTGGCCTGGGAGCGACACCGGCTTATGCAGCAGAAACGCTTAATATTTGGATCCGTGCCAGTAACGATTCAAAAAACATTTATGCCAAAGAGGCCGAAACCTTCGAGAAGAAAACCGGCATCAAAATTGAGTATTTCAACGCCACCACCGATTTCGAACAACGCCTGGCCCGCGCTGCGGCGGGGAATGCCTTGCCGGATTTGATCTTCAACGATGCGGTCGCTATTGGGCAGTTTATCCAGCTCGGTATCGTTGAAGAGATTGAGCCGAAGAGCATTGCCGGGCATGACAATCTCTACCCCATCGCCTGGGAAAGTACCCGCTATACCGATGGCAAATATTACGGTGTGCCTACCTCTGCCCAGACCTTTGCCCTGTTTGTACGTAAAGACTGGCGTGAAAAACTGGGGCTGCCTGAACCTAAAACCTGGCAGGACGTGGCTGCGCTGGCCAAAGCCTTCACCACGCAAGATCCGGACGGCAACGGCAAACACGATACCTACGGTTTTCTGCTGCCGGCATCCACCACCCGTGGCTATGCCAGTTGGTTTATGAGCGCATTCCTCTGGCAGGCCGGTGGTGACTTTATCCGCGAATCGGCACCGGGCAAATTTAAAGCCTCGCTCGATGAGCCTGCGGCGGCAGAAACTCTGCAATTTATGCGCAACATGCTGTGCGAAAAAGTGGTGCAGCCTGGTGCCATTAATGCCACGACTGCCGATGTGATCCCGTCATTCCGTTCCGGCCAGACCGGTATGTTCTTTACCGGGCCTTACCATATCGCGCTGTTTGATAAAGATCCGGGCAAGGATAACTTCGAAGTGGTCGCCCTGCAGGGGCCGAAGAGTGGGGCCACGCTGGCGGAAGGGACCACGGTGTTCCTGATGAAGAGCAGCCAGAAGAAAGAGGCCGCCCGGCAGTTCATCGAATTTATGATTTCGAAGGAAGGGCAAGAGATCGGCATGGGCAAAGGCAGCAAAAATATGCCAGTGGTGCGTCTGCCGGTAAATCAGCAGGTCGATATCCAGTCTGTTTACGACGATCCGCGCTGGGCCACCTTCGCCAAGCTGTATACCGAACAGGGCCGCTATGTGCCGCAGGTACCGAACTGGACGCCAATCCGCCAGATCACCGCCGATGGCTTTAACCGCATCCTTGCGGACTGCAATAGCGATATCGCCGCCGAGTTGAAGGCCAGCAACGGCAAGGTCAACGCCGAACTGGCCAAACAGCAGATGCTGGCCGAGTGATCCTCCTGGGCGCCGCAGCTGTGCGGCGTCTTGTTACTCCTTTAGAGCGATGATAACGATGTTAACTTCCCGCCAGAAACGGAACCTGGTGCCGTGGATTTTCCTGGCCCCGGCCTTGGTCATTTTTACCTGGTTTAAATTCATCCCGATGCTGCAAGGCCTGGTGATGAGTTTCTACAAGGTGAATTTCAATCAACAGAACGAGTGGGTCGGGTTTGCCAACTTCTCCCGCGCCTTTGCGGATGCCGAACTGCATGCGGCGGTGTTCAATACCTTCCTGTACGTCATCGTCACCATGGTGGTGGCGGCGGTGCTGGCTTTCTTCCTGGCAATGCTGCTTGAAGGCCCGGCACGCCACTTGCGTTTTATTCGTACCGCCATCTTCCTACCAGCGGTCACCAGTGCCGCGATCGTCGCCGAAATGTGGCGCATCCTGTTCAACCCGACGCCCAATGGCGTGATGAACCAGGTGTTGAGCTGGTTTGGCGTGGCGGATCAAGGCTTCCTGGCGAGTTCCGATCAGGCGCTGTGGGTGATTATGCTGCTGCATATCTGGAAGGCGATCCCCTACAACATGGTGATCTTCATCGCCGGGCTGGCTGGCATCAGCCGCGATCTGTATGACGCCTCCAATGTTGACGGTGCCAACTGGTGGAATCGCCTGCGCTACGTGACCCTGCCCGGCATGATCCCGGCGCTTTCCGTGGTGTTGATGCTCTCGTTTATCCGTGGTTTCCGCGTGTTTGCCGAAGTGTATGCCACTACGGGGGGGGGGCCTTCCAACGCCACCGAAATGATCATGACGCACATCTACAAACTCGGGTTTGAGCAGTTTGACTACGGCTATGCCTCGGCGGTGTCGTTCCTGTTATTCGCCTTCACCGTGCTGTTGACCATTTGTCATCTCACGCTGAAAAAACGCATCGCACGTTATTAAGGAGCCGCTCATGTTAGGTAAACGTTGGGATACCTTTGGCCGCTGGATGATTTATGCCTTGCTGCTGGTGGTATTTGTCGGCCCGTTCTGGGGCATTGTGGCCACCGCGTTCAGCGGTGCACCGGTCAAACCGGGGGAACTGCTGGCGTGGCCGAACCAGTTCTCGCTGGAAAACTGTATCTTCGCCTGGAATGACATCGGCGTTTGGCAATACCTGCTGAACTCGATGGTGGTGGTGTTCTTCGGCACCGTGCTGCAAGTGTCAGTCAGCGCGTTGGCGGCCTATGCGCTGGCACGCAAGAAGTTCGTTGGCGTTTCGCTGGTCAGCCTGGTGATCCTCTCCACCATGATGCTGCCGGAAGAAGTGATCGCCATCCCGCTGTATATGATCATCAACTGGAAGCTGCCGCTGATCGACGCTTCGCTCTATAACACCTATCTCGGCATGATCATGCCGGTAGTGGGCTGGGCGTTCTCCATCTTTGTGCTCAGCGAGTTTATGGCTGCCATTCCCAAAGAGCTGGAAGAGGCGGCGCGTATCGACGGGGCCAACGAATGGCAGATTTTCTTCCACGTCATTTTACCGTTGGTGAAACCGGCGCTGGGCACGGTGGTGACCTTCGGCTTCATCATGATCTGGGACCAGTACCTATTGCCGCTGATCGTGATTAACCGCGACAGCCTGAACACCATCCCGGTGATCCTCGGCACGCTGCGTACCGACGAAAGCATCACCCCGAACATCTTTATTGCCATCACCTTACTGGCGATGCTGCCTAGCATCATCGTTTATCTCGGCCTGCAAAAACATTTCAACCGCGGGATTATGTCCGGCGCGGTCAAAGGATAAGGAGTGACCTATGGGTTCCGTGGTACTGAATAATGTCTGTAAGTCTTATGGCGATGTGCACGTCATCAAAGATGTCTCTCTGACTATTCCGGAGGGTGAGTTTTGCGTGTTGGTTGGCCCCAGCGGCTGCGGAAAATCGACGCTGCTACGGATGATTGCCGGGCTGGAGGAAATCACCGGCGGTAAGGTAGCGATTAACGAAAAAGACGTCACCGACGTAGAACCCAAGCTGCGAGATATCGCGATGGTGTTCCAGAGCTACGCGCTCTATCCGCAAATGTCGGTGCGGGAAAACATGGGCTTTGCGCTGAAAATGGCCAAGTTGCCGAAGGCGGAGATTAAGCGCAAGGTGGAAGATGCGGCGGATCTGCTGGGGTTAGGCGTGCTGCTGGATCGGCTGCCGAAAGATCTCTCCGGCGGTCAGCGCCAGCGGGTGGCTATGGGGCGGGCGATAGTGCGTAATCCGCAGGTGTTCCTGTTCGACGAACCACTCTCCAACCTGGATGCCAAACTGCGTACCCAGGTACGTGGTGAGATCCGCGAGTTGCACCGCCGCCTGAAAACCACCTCGGTCTACGTTACCCACGATCAGATCGAAGCCATGACTATGGGGCAGATGATTGTAGTGCTGCGGGATGGGCGTATTGAACAGGTTGGCACGCCGTTGGAGCTATACGATCGCCCGGCCAACCTGTTCGTAGCCGGTTTTATCGGCTCGCCGGAAATCAATCAGTTAAAGGGTGAAATTGTGATCGCGGGCGATGAAACTCTGCTGCGTCTGGCGGATGATTCGCAGCTGCGTCTGCCTGCGGGGTTGCAGGTGCAGGCGGGGCAAAAAGTGGTGTATGCCATTCGTCCGGAACAGGTCAACGTGGTGGGTGAAAATGAACAGCATGGGGCGCTGCAAGCCACGATTACCGCTATCGAAAATACCGGTTCAGATATGCAGTTGTTCTGTAATACCGGCGGCGGGGCGTTCACTTCGGTATTCAAGCAGCGCCTTGATGTGCAGGAAGGGGAAACGGTGTGGCTACAGCCGAAGCTGGCCGGGATCCATATTTTTGATGCCGCAAGTGGACTGCGCGTGCCTTATCGTGCCGGATAAAGAGAGGGAAAGATGAAGCTGTATACCCTGGACATTGCCAGCCTGGAGCGATCTCAACGGCGGCTACAGCAGCCTTTTTCGCCGCTACAGTCTGCGCTGAGCCAACTGGTGAGCGATGCCGACAAACTGCGCAGGCAACCGTTGGAGACGGTGGTCAATAAAAAGCTGCGCCCGGTCAGTGGCGATCCCCATGACTATTACAGCCTGGGTACTTATTGGTGGCCGAACCCACGGCGACCCAACGGATTACCCTATATTCGGCGTGACGGGCATACCAATCCACAGTGTCAGAACAACGATACCGACACCACGCGGATTATCCGTATGTGTGAGCGTTGCCTGACGTTGGGCTTGGCTTGGTTCTTTACCGGTCAGCGCAATTATGCGTTGGCCGCTGCAGAGCAGATCCGCTGCTGGTTCCTCAATGGCGAAACCCTGATGAACCCGCATCTGAACTACGGCCAGGCGATACCGGGGATTGTTTCCGGGCGGGGTACTGGCCTTATCGACACGCGGTTGATGTGGATGGTGATCGACACCATTGGTTTGATCAGCCCGGCGGGCGTGCTGGATACTGACGATATCATCGGGTTGCATCAGTGGTTCCGGGATTTTAACCACTGGATGTATCACAGCGAGGTCGGCCATTCCGAGTACGTGTGGCACAACAACCATGGTACCTGGTATGACGCGCAGCGCACGGTGAATGCGCTATTTTATGGTGATAAGGGGCTGGTGGCGCGGATTATCCAGCAGGGTATCACCCAGCGGATGGCGGCGCAGATCGACCAGGACGGCAAACAGACCATGGAGCTGGAACGGCCGGTGCCGTTCCATTATTCACTGTTCAACCTGGAGGCCCACCTGTTGCTTAACCGCTATGCCGAACACGTGGAATTTGACCGTTGGAACGAGGTGCGGGACGGCAGGAGTGTCAAGCTGGGGATCGATTATCTGGTGCCGTTTATTGCCGATCCGGAACTTTGGCCGTATAGCGATTTGCAGGGCATTGTCTGGGATAGCGCGCTGCGGCTGTTGCTGCAATCGATTCGCGGTTATCCGCAGGATGCTCCGCGCTATAAAGCGGTGCTGGCGGGTTTAGCGGAAGAGACGCTCGGTTTACGTGAACGGCTGATGTGGTGTTGTTAGATGTTTTTTGGGGTTGGAGTCGTCTGTTTCCCTCACCCTAGCCCTCTCCCAAAAGGAGAGGGGACCGAACGTGCCACAATTTGATTGCAGCATTCACCCTCTGGCAGATCTATCTCTGAGTCTGAACATAGCACCGTATCTGCTCCCTCGCCCTGTGGGAGAGGGTTGGGGTGAGGGGCGATCACTGCTCCTGACCGCCCCAAACGCCCTACAGCTTCACAATCTGCACCAGATTGGTATGTTGCGGATTACCCTTGGCCAACGGGGAAGGGCGGTGGTTGGTCAGAATATTTACGCTGCCGCCGTGATCGACCTTATCGCCAAACATATCCGCCGCCAGCCAGGCACCTTGGCCCATCGCCGTGACGCCCGGCATGATGCGTGGGGTGACTTTCGCCTGAAGCTGCGTTTCGCCCCTGCCGTTAAATACTTTAACCCGATCGCCGTTCATGATGCCGCGCGCCTGGGCATCCAGCGTGTTGATCCACACCTCCTGCGGGCAGGCCTGCTGCAACACATCGATATTGCCGTAGCTGGAATGGGTTCTGGCCTTGTAGTGATAGCCAAACAGTTGCAGCGGGTATTGGCTGCTCAGCGGATCTTCCCAACCTTCAAACCCCGCGGCATACACCGGCAACGGGTGGATGACGTCTTCTTTAGCCAACTCCCAGCTAGCCGCGATCTCTGCCAGCCGCTCGGAGTAAATCTCAATCTTGCCCGATGGCGTTTTTAACGGATTAGCCTGCGGATCTTCTCTGAACTCCTTGAAGGCCACCACGTGTTCTTCCGGGCATTTGCGCTTATAGATGCCGGCGCTTTTCATTTCTTGATAGCTTGGCATCTCCGGGTTGCGTTCACGGGTTTTCTCGCACAGATATTCGATCCACTGCTGCTGGTTGCGGCCCTCGGTGAAGGTCGCTTCGGCCTGTGGCCCAACCCGTTTGGCGACCTCGGAAAGGATTTCGTAAATCGGGCGGCGTTCAAACTTGCGAGTGGTAGCGGGCTGGCCCAGGATCACATAACCCATATTGCCAGCGGACTCATGGGAGATCAGGTCTTCCTGCTCGGTCGGCATTAGATCGGGCAGCAGAATATCGCAGTATTTGGCCGACGAAGTCATAAAGTGCTCGATGCCAACGATCATTTCACACTTGCTGTCATCTTGCAGGATCTGATGGGTGCGGCTGATATCGCCATGCTGGTTGATCAGGGTATTACTGGCGTAGCACCAGATAAACTTGATCGGCACGTCCAGCTTGTCCTTGCCACGAATGCCGTCACGCTTGGCGGTCATCTCTGGGCCACGTATGATGGCATCGGTCCAGGTAAACACCGAAATCTTGGCCTGTACCGGGTTGGTCAGCATGTCGAACCATTCTACGCCCAGATCGAAACTGCCTTCGCGGCAGCCGGTGTTACCGCCGTTGATGCCGACGTTGCCGGTCAGGATCGGTAACATGGCGATGGCTCTGGTCGTTTGTTCACCGTTGGCGTGACGCTGCGGCCCCCAGCCCTGGCAGATATAGGCCGGTTTGGTCATACCGATTTCGCGGGCCAGTTGGATAATGGTGTTGACCGGAATGCCGGTGATGCGTGCCGCCCATTCAGGCGTTTTTGCGATGCCATCATCACCCTGGCCAAGGATATAGGCTTTGTAATGGCCGTTTTTCGGTGCGCTGCTGGGCAGAGTGGTTTCATCATAGCCCACGCAGTATTTATCCAGGAACGGCTGATCCACCAGGTTTTCGCTGATCAACACGTGGGCGATACCTGCCACCAAAGCTGCATCGGTGCCTGGGCGGATTGGCACCCACTGATCTTCCCGGCCACCGGCGGTATCGGTATAGCGCGGATCGATGACAATCATTCGGGCGTTGGAGATGGCCCGAGCCTGTTCCAGATAATAGGTGACGCCACCACCGCTCATACGGGTTTCTGCCGGGTTATTGCCGAACAGGACGACCAGCTTGCTGTTGGCGATATCATCCGGGCTGTTGCCCTGTTGTGCGCCGTACAGATAAGGCATAGCGGCGGTGATCTGCGCGGTGCTGTAACTGCCATAACGGCTGAGGAAGCCGCCGCAGGAGTTCATCAGGCGGTAAGGGACGTTGGAGTTGGTGATGTTGCCGCCGTCGACTCCGGTGCCGTACAGCACGTGTACCGCTTCATTACCGTATTCCGCCAGAGTGTTCTTCAGTTGACCGCTGATAGTGTCCAGCGCTTCTTCCCAACTGATGCGTTTGAATTTGCCTTCGCCACGTTTGCCGACGCGTTTCATCGGGTATTTCAGGCGATCCGGGTGGTTCATGCGGCGGCGGATCGAGCGGCCGCGCAGGCAGGCCCGCACCTGATGATTGCCATATTGGTCGCTGCCGGTATTGTCGGTTTCAACCCAGTAAACTTCGTCATCCCGCACGTGCAGGCGCAGCGCGCAGCGGCTACCGCAGTTAACGGTGCAGGAACTCCAGACCACTTTGTCTGCCTGCTGTTGGGTGTTGGCCTGCGTCTCGGCGGCAGCGGTTTTACGGAAGGGCAAAACCAGCCCTGAGGTGGCAGCTAATAAACAGCCGGTAGCCGAGCCGGTCTTGATGAGCTTACGACGGCTGAATGGGTAATGAAGCAAATCCGGGTTGTTGTTATCGTTCATGATAATGCTCCCTGTGCTGGCCAACCGATACTGCCTGATACGTTGGGTGGTTAATTGGCCAGTAAGCAATGATGTATTAATAGCGCTAACCTGTAGCGAATAAAAACGGCTGCCTTAATCAATTTGGCGTTGATATAAGCCATCCGGCTTTAGCTGCGGGTAATTTGTTCAGCTCGCAGCCTGATTTTTTGATTAACCCTTAATGAGTATACGCGTGCGCAGGACCGAGAGAGTTTGCTTGAGGTCAAGTTTTAGCTTGGCGGCAGATAATAAAGCGGCTTGTTTCCCTTTATCAGCGGCAGGAAGCGAGGTGATCGGACAGAGGTAGCGATCTATAGCATATTTGGTTGGCAAGATTAGGGTATGCCGGTGAATTAAATCCAGCTTTGATACAATATTGTTATGTCCTCATGCAAAATAAACCCCCTGTTTAGCCAGCGACACAGGTATTAGCAAAGTATTTTATTGATTAACTCCCGCGGGATTACCTGCTACCGAAACCCCGCCAGCAGTGAAAGGTGGGCCAACAATGTGGCAAAAGAGCGACATGTTACAACCACTGTATCAGCAACGGCCCCAGCCTATTATTCAGCAACAAAATTATAAACTAAAACGGTATATTACGTGTTTTCCTACCCCAGCCTTTCCTATACTTGTTGCCGAGGTCCAGCCCAGGCAAGGCCTGCATGCAGGAGTCCTGGAGGGTAATCATTAATGGTTACAAAATAGCGAGGACTATCATCTTATTAAGCTTGCTGTTTGTCTTGTTTTTTTTAGCCGCTAAATGAAGCTTTAATATCAGTGAGTGTATTTTGCTCTATAGCGGGTGAAATTTGTTTAAGGTCAAGGTTTGGTGTTTGGTTACATAAAAACACGCCATCCGGCAGACAGCTTGATAGATAATGTTGCGATTGATGGCAGGGAGTTATAGCTGGAGTGTTGATCACCAATGCACTCATCAACTTAAATCGCTTGGCAGGAATAGGTAAAACACTGATCCTCTTTCGCTAGGTAATGATTAAAAGATATTAATCATTGGTAGGAAGATTGGTATTTTAATATTTAAAGGATAATGAGATTTATTGTTATTTAAATACGGGCGTAAATAAGGCTTGCCAGGAAAATATGCAAGAAAAATATTTTTTGCTGAAGCGATTTTTCTCATGTTACGGAAATATTAATCCTTACCTCACTAAAGGTTGATGAAGATCAACTCCGGGTAGCCTAAAAATAACAATATATTAACCACCCGCACACTGTGTTTACGGGCTTGCATGTCGGTTATCAACAGGGGAAACATAATAATGATAAGGGAAAATCAAACATTTTTCCGGGAAGGCGTGAACCGCCGCGATTTTATGAAGCTATGTGCGGCACTGGCCGCCACGATGGGGCTTAGCACCAAGGCCGCCGCCGAAATAGCCCACTCGGTAGGCTCGCCACAGCGGCCACCGGTTATCTGGATCGGTGCTCAGGAATGTACCGGTTGCACGGAGTCCTTGTTGCGGGCCACTCATCCCACGATCGAGAATCTGTTGCTGGATGTGGTTTCGATGGAATACCACGAAGTCCTCTCTGCCGCGTTCGGGGAACAGGCAGAAGAGAACAAGCACCGTGCGATTGAGCAGTACAAGGGCAAATACGTGCTGGTGGTCGACGGGTCCATTCCGATGAAGGATGGCGGCGTTTACTGCATGGTGGCCGGTAAGCCGATCGTTGAGCATATCCGTAATGCGGCGGAACACGCCGCTGCGGTGATCGCCATCGGTTCTTGCGCCGCCTGGGGCGGTGTTGCCGCCAGCGGTCCAAATCCGACCGGTGCGGTCAGCCTGCAAGAGATTTTGCCAGGCAAAACCGTGATCAATATCCCCGGCTGCCCGCCAAACCCGCACAACTTCCTGGCGACGGTGGCCCACATCATCACCTATCAACGGCCACCGAAGCTGGATGCCAAAAATCGACCTGACTTTGCCTACGCCCGCCTGATCCATGAAAACTGCGAGCGTCGCCCGCATTTTGACGCCGGGCGCTTCGCCAAACAGTTTGGTGATGACGGCCATCGGCAGGGGTGGTGCCTGTATCACCTTGGCTGCAAAGGGCCGGAAACCTACGGTAACTGCTCAACGCTGGAGTTCTGTGACGTGGGCGGTGGCATCTGGCCGGTCGGGATCGGCCACCCTTGCTACGGCTGCAACGAGCAGGGCGTCGGCTTTAGCAAAGGGATCGCCCAGTTGGCCAGCGTCGAAAATCCTACCCCGCGCAACGCCAAACCCGAGGTGCTTAGCGCTGAAGGTGGGCACGTCAGCCCAACGGCGATGGGATTGCTTGGCGGCGTGGTCGGCCTGGTCGCCGGTGTCAGCCTGATGGCGGTGAAAGAGCTGGGGCGGCAGCAGAAAACGCAGCGTAAAGATGACGAGCAGCCGCCAAGCAAGGAGTGAGCCGTGAATCGACGTAACTTTATCAAACTGACTTGCGGCGGCGCGATGCTGGCAGGGGTTGCTCCTGCGGCGCAGGCCGGGGCGGAGAACAAGCCGCCAATCCCCAATTCGCTAGGCATGCTGTATGACTCGACGTTATGTGTAGGTTGTCAGGCCTGCGTCAGCCAGTGCCAGCGTATCAACCATACCGATGAACCGCATGGGGAAACCTATGCCTATGCGGGTACCGAAGCGACCTGGTCGAACAACGACAAGCTCAGCCCCTACACCAACAATATTATCCAGGTGTGGACCAGCGGAGACGGCAAACACAAAGATCAGGTGGACAACGGCTACGCCTATATTAAAAAGCAGTGCATGCACTGTGTCGATCCCAACTGCGTTTCCGTCTGCCCGGTGCAGGCGCTGCATAAAGATGCCAAAACCGGCATCGTGCATTACAACCCGGATGTCTGTACCGGTTGCCGCTATTGCATGGTGGGTTGCCCGTTCAACGTACCGAAATACGACTACGACAACCCGTTCGGCAAGATCCACAAATGCGAACTCTGTAATCAAAAAGGGGTTGCTCGACTGGATCAGGGGGGGTTGCCAGGCTGTGTTGAGGTCTGCCCAACCGGAGCGGTGATCTTTGGCACCCGCGAGCAGTTAATGGCCGAGGCCAAACAGCGTCTGGCAAGCAAGCCAGGTGAAAATTACCGTTACCCACGCCAAACCCTGCAAGGAAACGACCGTTACGAACACCCGGTGCCACATTACCAACCGCACCTGTATGGCGAGCATGAGGGCGGCGGAACGCAAGTGCTGGTGCTGACCGGCGTGCCTTTCGAAAATCTCGACTTGCCAGCGCTGGAGGAGTTGTCTACCGGTGCGCGCTCCGAGCATATCCAGCACACGCTGTATAAAGGCATGGTGTTACCGTTTGCCGCGTTGGCCGGGATCACTTTCCTGGTGCAGCGCAATCAGCGTAACGAGCGTCAGGACAAGAAGGAAGATGAACATGACGACGCATAAAACGCAGCCACTCGGCGGGCGGTTGGTGAGCTGGCCGGTCATGCTGTTGGCACCTTTTGTGGTGCTGTGCCTGTTGCTGATCCTCAAACGCTTGGTGATGGGGTTAGGCGATGTTTCCGATCTGAACGGCGGCTATCCCTGGGGGATCTGGATCGCTTTCGATCTGCTGGTGGGCACCGGTTTGGCCTGCGGTGGCTGGGCGTTAGCCTGGGCGGTGTACGTGTTCAACCGGGGGGAGTACCATCCGCTGGTGCGGCCAGCGCTGTTAGCCAGCCTGTTCGGCTATTCGCTGGGTGGGCTGTCGATCACCATCGACGTCGGTCGTTACTGGAACCTGCCTTACTTCTATATTCCCGGCCATTTCAACACCTCCTCGGTGCTGTTTGAAACCGCGGTCTGTATGACGATCTACGTTGGCATAGTGGCGCTGGAGTTCGCCCCGGCGCTGCTGGAGCGGCTGGGCTGGAAGGTATCGCTCAAACGGCTCAATAAAGTGATGTTCCTGGTGATCGCACTGGGTGCATTACTGCCAACGATGCACCAGTCCTCCATGGGGTCGCTGATGATTGCTGCGGGGATCAAAATCCATCCGCTGTGGCAAAGTTACGAAATGCTACCGCTGTTCTCCCTGTTGACCGCGGGCATTCTGGGCTTCTCGATTGTGATTTTCGAAGGTTCGCTGGTGCAGGCCGGGTTACGGGGCAAAGGGCCGGAAGAAACGCCGCTGTTTGCCCGCATGACCTACATCATCGACGTGTTTTTGCTGCTGTTTATCGTGTTGCGCTTCGGGGAACTGATCTGGCGCGGCAAAACGGCCTATCTGTGGCATCTCGATCGCTTTGCCATCTCGTTCTGGGTGGAAATATTGCTGATGCTGGTACCGCTGCTGATGTTCCGCTGGAAGCGTAACCGCCGCAACTCACGCCTGCTGTTCCTCGGCGCGCTGAGCATGGTGTGCGGAGCGTCGTTCTGGCGGTTGAATTACGCGTTGCTGGCCTACGACCCAGGCAATGGCTACCACTATTTCCCGACGGCCAGCGAACTGCTGATCTCCATCGGTTTTGTGGCAATTGAAGTTTGTGCGTACATCCTGTTGATCCGGTTGTTACCGGTGCTGCCTGCGCATCAACATAAGAATGAAAACAACCAGTTAGAGGTAGAGCATGAGCCAACGCATCACCATTGATCCCGTCACCCGTATTGAGGGCCACCTGCGTATCGACTGTGAAATCGAAGACGGCAAGGTGGTGAAAGCCTGGTCATCCGGCACCATGTGGCGCGGTATGGAAGAGATTTTGCAAGGTAACGACCCGCGGGATGCGTGGATGATCGTCCAGCGGATCTGCGGCGTGTGCACCACCATTCACGCACTGGCTTCGGTGCGGACGGTGGAAAATGCATTGGGGATGGAGATACCGGTCAATGCCCAGTACATCCGCAATATCATTGCCGCCGCTCACAGCATCCACGACCATATCGTGCATTTTTATCAGCTCTCAGCACTGGACTGGGTGGACGTCACCTCGGCCCTGAAAGCGGATCCGCAGAAGGCTGCCGATTTGCTGAGTGGCCTGTCCAGTTGGCCGCTAAATAGCGCTGCCGAGTTCAGCCGAGTTCAGCAGAAAATCAAGGATCTGGTCGCCAGCGGCCAACTGGGGATCTTCGCCAATGGCTACTGGGGGCATCCGGCAATGGCGTTACCGCCGGAGATTAACCTGATCGCCGTCGCCCACTATTTGCAGGCGCTGGAATGCCAGCGTGATGCCAACCGGGTGGTGGCGATACTGGGTGGCAAAACGCCGCATATCCAGAACCTGGCGGTGGGCGGGGTAGCTAACCCGATCAACCTCGATGCGCCTAGCGTATTGAACCTCGAACGGCTGATGTATCTGAAAACCTTTATCGATCGCCTGGGTGACTTTATTGAACAGGTTTATCTGGTGGACAGCGCGGTGATCGCAGCGCATTACCCGGAGTGGCTAACCATCGGTAAAGGTGCGGACTGCTATCTCTGCGTGCCGGAGTTACCCATCGACCGTAAAGGTGACCAGTTCCTGATGCCGGGGGGTTACCTAGAAAACGGCAAGTTCAGACCGATTGCCAACCAGCGCGATGAATATCTGATCAAGGGCATTCAGGAGAGCGGCAAGCACGCCTGGTATCAGGACGATGAACCACTGGCACCGTGGGAAGGGCTGACCCGGCCCAAATACACCGGCTGGCAGGAAGATGGCAAATACTCCTGGGTGAAGGCACCTACCTTTTACGGCAAGGCGGTAGAAATGGGGCCGTTGGCCTGGCTGATGTGTACCCTGCAAGCCGAGCATCCACCTACCCAGAAATATTTTGCCAAGGCCAACAGTTACTACCAGGCCCTGACCGGCAAAGCATTAACCGCCGATCAACTGCCATCTACCTTAGGCCGTATTGTCGGGCGTACGGTGCATGCCTGTGTGCTGCATGAAACCCTGGGCCAACAGTGGCAGGCGCTGGTGAGCAACATCGGCAGCGGCGACCATGAAACCTTTATTCCACCGAATATCCCGCTGACCGGTGAGATCCGCGGTGTGGGCTTTATCGAAGCTCCGCGCGGCGCATTGTCGCACTGGATCGTGATCAAAGACGGCAAGATCGCCAACTATCAGGCGGTAGTGCCTTCAACCTGGAACGCCGGGCCACGCAACTTTAACGATGAACCCGGCCCATACGAGCGTTCGCTGGTTGGCACACCGGTGGCCGATCCCAGCAAGCCGCTTGAAGTGGTGCGCACCATCCACTCGTTCGACCCGTGCATGTCCTGTGCGGTACATATTGTGGATACCACTGGCAATGAAGTGACCAGGGTCAAGGTGTTGTAATGCGAATTTTGATATTAGGCATAGGTAATCTGTTGTTGGGCGATGAGGCGGTGGGTGTGCGCATCGTCGAAGCCCTCGAACAGCGCTATCGCTTGCCAGCCCATGTCGAGGTGCTGGACGGTGGTACCTCGGGGATGGAGCTGATGGAAATCATGGCCGATCGCGATCACTTGATAGTTGCGGACGCGGTGCTGACCGGTGCTGCACCAGGCAGCATTGCCGTGTTGTACGACGAGGAAATCCCGGCGCTGTTCACCCGTAAGGTGTCGCCCCATCAACTGGGGCTTTCCGATGTGCTGATGGCGCTGCGGCTGACGGACGAGTTTCCTCGTCGGCTCACCCTGGTGGGCGTGGTGCCAGAGTCGTTGGAGCCCGGCATTGGTTTGACAACAGTGGTCAGTCAAGCGATTGAGCCCGCATTGGCTCAGATCTTGCTAGCGCTGCAAGAGAGCGGTGTGGTGGCGGAGCGAAAAGAGGTGGCCAATGCAGACTGTGGCTAACGGTTTTGCGCTCAATCCCTGCGCATTGTTGGAAGCCGCCTTTCAGGCGGTCGCCGACGGAGGGATGCAGGACTTGCCGTTTTCCCAACCGCAAATCCCAGTGCGCGCCTGCGGCTTTCAACTGTTTGAACAGCAGTGGGTTGGCACTTTGCTCACGCCGTGGATGCTCAGCCTGCTGGTGTTACCCGGCCCTGAACAGCAATGGGAACCTCGCGCCGTGGGGGACAAACTGGCGTTGAGCCTGCCTTGCGGCAGCGTACGGTTTATCGTCGGTGAGGTTGAGGGCTGCGGGCAATATCTGGCCTGTTCACTGATGTCACCATTGGATCGACATCTGGGAGCCGAACAGGCGCTGGCGTTGGCACAACAGAGCGCGCGGATGGCACTTTCGTTACCGGTGGTGGATGGCAACATCCCCAGCAACCCGGGGCGCAGGGCGCTATTCCGCCTGCCGCAGGGAACGGCGTAGATGCATGAAATCAGCCTGTGCCTGAGTGCGATGGAATTGATTGAGCAGCAGGCTCGGCAGCACGGTGCCAAACGGGTGACGGCGGTGTGGCTGGAAATTGGGGCGCTCTCCTGCATTGAGGAGCATGCGCTGCGTTTCAGCTTTGCCTCGGCCGCTCACCATACGTTGGCGGAAGGCTGCCAATTGGAAATTGAATACCTACCGGCCCGCGCCTGGTGCTGGACCTGCAGCATGAGCGTGCTGATTGAAAAACATGATGAAGGCTGTCCACAGTGCGGCGGCCACCAGCTGCGTGTCGAGAGCGGTGACAGCCTGCGGCTAAAGCAGTTGGAAGTGGAATAATTTTGAGGAGTGAATAACGATGTGTACGACTTGCGGCTGCGCTAGCGGCGAAAAAACCATCGAGGGTGACGATCATCATCATCACGACGACCACCATCACCACGACCATCATGATGCTCACCATCATCATCCTGATCATCACCACCACGGCGAACAATCGGCCGTAGTGATCCATCACCATCATCACTATTACCACCAAGGCGATGTGCATCATCATTATGCGGGTATCGCGCAGGCGGAACGCTTTACGCCAGACGTGCAACCTCACTCGCAGGACCTGCACTATGGACACGGCGAAGCGGGGAGCCATGCGCCGGGGATCGGGCAACGCCGCTTGGTGCAGATTGAACAGGACGTGCTGAGCAAGAACAACCATCTGGCAGGCCACAACCGCGAACATTTTTCCGCGCAGCAGATCCTGGTGCTGAATCTGGTTTCCAGCCCCGGTTCGGGCAAAACCACCTTGCTGACGGCCACGCTGCAACGGTTGGCAGGCAAAATGCCCTGCGCGGTCATTGAAGGCGATCAGCAAACCAGCAACGATGCGGAACGTATTCGTGCTACCGGCGTACCGGCCATTCAGGTTAATACCGGCAAGGGCTGTCATCTGGATGCGCAGATGGTGCATGACGCGGCACACCGCCTGGAATTGCAGGATCACAGCCTGCTGTTCATCGAGAACGTGGGTAATCTGGTCTGCCCAGCCAGCTTTGATCTTGGGGAACGACACAAGGTGGCTGTCTTGTCGGTGACGGAAGGAGAAGACAAGCCGCTGAAGTATCCTCACATGTTTGCCGCCGCCACCCTGATGATTATCAACAAGATCGACCTGCTGCCGTACGTGAACTTCTCGGTGGAAAAATGCATTGAGTATGCCCGTCAGGTTAATCCGTCAATCCAGGTGATCGCGCTGTCGGCCACCAGCGGTGAGGGAATGGATCTCTGGCTGAACTGGCTGGAGGCGCAATAATGTGCCTTGGCGTTCCCGGTAAAGTGACTGAGGTTGGGGAAGATATCCATCAACTGGCCTGGGCAGACGTGTGCGGTGTAGCGGTCAGGATCAATATTGCGCTGGTCTGTGAAGGCTCGCCGCAGGAGTTGATAGGCCAGTGGGTGTTGGTGCACGTCGGGTTTGCCATGAGCCTGCTCGACGAACAGGAAGCGCTGGTAACGCTGGCGGCATTGCAGCATATGCGTGCCGTCGGGCTGGCTCGGGATGAAGAGGATTTTGATGCGCTACGTTGATGAATTCCGCGATCCGGTGCTGTGCCAAGCGCTGTTAAGGCGCATTGAAGCGCTGATGTTGGCTATCCCCCAGTCGCAGCGCATGCCGCTACAGGTGATGGAGGTCTGTGGTGGACACACCCACGCCATTTTCAAATTCGGTATTGATCAACTGCTGCCGGACAGCCTGGAGTTTGTCCACGGCCCCGGCTGCCCGGTTTGCGTATTGCCGATGGGGCGCATCGATAGCTGCCTGGAGATTGCCGCTCACCCAGAGGTGATTTTCTGCACCTACGGTGATGCGATGCGTGTTCCCGGCCGCAATGGGTCGTTGCTGGATGCCCGCCGCCGTGGTGCCGATATCCGGGTGGTATATTCGCCGCTGGATGCGCTACAGCTGGCCGCCGATAACCCACAGCGCGAAGTGGTGTTCTTTGGTCTGGGCTTTGAAACCACCATGCCCGCCAGTGCTTTGACCTTGCAGCAGGCTCGTCTGCGCCAGCTACGTAATTTCACTCTGTTTTGCCAGCATATCACCCTGATCCCCACCTTACGCAGCCTGTTGCAGCAGCCCGATGTCCGCATCGACGGCTTCCTGGCACCGGGCCACGTCAGCATGGTGATCGGCAACGCGCCTTATCAATTTATCGCTGCGGATTATCACAAACCGCTGGTGGTGACTGGCTTTGAGCCGTTGGACATTTTGCAAGGCCTGGTGATGCTGTTGGAACAATTGCGTGATGGACGCCGTGCAGTAGAAAACCAATACCGACGTATCGTGCCGGAACAGGGCAATCTGCTGGCCCAGCGGGCGATGGAAGCGGTGTTTTGCCTGAAAGAGAGTAGCGAATGGCGTGGTTTGGGTGAGATCGCCCACTCCGGCGTGCAGCTCAAACCCGAGTATGCGGATTTTGACGCCGAACTGCGCTTCAAGCCGCAGGCGCAGCGGGTGGCGGACGATCCGCGTTCGCGCTGTGGCGAGGTGTTGACCGGGCGTTGCAAGCCGGATGCCTGCCCGCTGTTTGGCAAGCAATGTACGCCAGAGAATGCTTTTGGAGCCCTGATGGTGTCCTCGGAAGGGGCCTGCTCGGCTTACTATCAGTATCGCAGGGAGACTGCATAATGCGTGAACAGAACAACGGGCGGGAAATTACCCTGGCCCATGGCAGCGGTGGCCGCGCCATGCAGTCCCTGATTGAAGAACTTATTCTGCCCGCCTTTACCAATCCAGCGTTAAATGCGCGCGAAGATCAGGCACGTATTGGATTGGATGAGCTTGTCACTTCGGGCGATCGCCTAGCGGTGTCGACCGACAGTTATGTCATTGACCCCATTTTCTTCCCCGGCGGCGACATTGGCAAACTGGCGGTGTGTGGTACCGCTAACGACGTTGCCGTCAGTGGCGCACAGCCGCGTTATCTGAGCTGCGCCATGATCCTGGAGGAAGGGCTGCCGTATGCCACGCTGGAACGCATCGTCCAATCGATGGCCGGTACGGCACAGCAGGCCGGTATTCAGATTGTCACCGGTGATACCAAAGTGGTGCCCCGTGGTGCGGCAGACAAAATATTTATCAATACCACCGGCTTAGGAACCATCCCGGCAGGTGTTCACTGGGGAGCGGCTAACATCCGTCAAGGGGACTGCATTATCGTCAGCGGGACCTTGGGCGATCATGGCGCGACCATTTTGAACCTGCGTGAAGGGCTGGGACTGGAAAGTGAATTGAGCAGCGATTGTGCGTTGTTGGCTCCGCTAATCGCTCCGTTACTGGCGATTGCTGGGGTTCGCGCCTTGCGCGATGCCACTCGCGGTGGCGTGACCGCGGTGCTGCATGAGTTTGCGGCGACCAGCGGCTGTGGCATGGCGATTTCCGAGGCGGCGTTGCCGCTGAAACCTGCGGTGCGGGGAATTTGTGAACTGCTGGGGCTGGATGCGCTCAACTTTGCCAACGAAGGCAAGCTGGTGCTGGTAGTGGCACCCGAGGCTGAGGCGGAGGTGCTGGCGGCGTTGCATCAGCATCCGCTGGGGCGCGATGCGGCGGTGATTGGCCATACTACCGAGCGACAGCAGGTGAGCCTCACTGGGCTGTTCGGGGTTTCCCGCCGCCTGGATCTGCCGCTGGATGAGCCTTTGCCGCGCATCTGCTAGCCCCTCACCCTAACCCTCTCCCATAGGGAGAGGGGACCGATCGAGTTCGTGATTAGTAACAGATAATCACCTGAACACGGTCGATGGTGAGGGATAACAGTACTAGCCAACGACACCAAATCAGCTCCCTCTCCCTGTGGGAGAGGGTTGGGGTGAGGGCAACAGAAGGATCGAGACAAGATGGCAGAATTTGAGCCGGAGAACATTGCCAGCAGCAACGGCCTTCGCCTGCGGATCAAGGGCAAAGTGCAAGGGGTGGGGTTTCGCCCTTATGTCTGGCTGCTGGCGCGGCGTTTTAACCTGTGCGGTGAGGTCAGCAATGACGGTGCCGGGGTGACCGTCCAACTGTGGCAATCGCCCGCCATAACGGATTTCTTGCGGATACTGCCGCAAGAGTGCCCACCCTTGGCACGGATCGACAGCGTCACCTCTGCACCTTTTCACTGGCCGCAACGTCCAGCGAGTTTCACCATTGCCAGCAGCGGCGCGGGGCAAGTGGATACCCATATCGTGGCGGATGCGGCCACCTGCGATGCCTGTCTGGCAGAGCTGAACTCATCGCATAACCGGCGCTATCACTATCCATTTATCAACTGCACCCATTGCGGCCCGCGTTTTACCATTATCCGCCGGATGCCTTACGATCGGCCCAATACCTCAATGCAGCCTTTCCCGCTGTGTCCACAGTGCCTGGCGGAGTATCAGGATCCCGCCGACCGTCGTTTCCATGCACAGCCTACCGCCTGCCCAGAGTGTGGCCCGTACCTGTGGCTCAGCGATGCTGCAGGCCAAACCACCGCCAGCGGCGATGATGCATTGCAACAGGCCGCTCAGGCGCTGCTCGCCGGGCAGATCGTGGCGGTGAAGGGGATCGGCGGTTTTCATTTGGCCTGTGACGCCACCAATCTGGCTGCGGTACAGCGCCTGCGTGCGCGCAAACATCGCCCGTCCAAGCCTCTGGCGGTGATGATGCCGGATATCCACTGGCTGCAAAAGTGCATTCAAGACGCGGAACCGACGGCACTGTTAAGCCTGCTACGTAGCCCGGCGGCACCGATAGTATTGGTGCCTGCTCGTTCGCCAAGCCCGTTGTGCAACGCGATTGCGCCGGGGCTCAATGAGATTGGGGTGATGTTACCAGCGAATCCGCTGCAACATCTGTTGTTGCAACAGGTCGCGCGGCCTCTGGTGATGACTTCCGGCAATCCGTCAGGTAAACCTCCCGCATTGAGCAATCAACAGGCACTGGCCGAATTGGCTGGCGTGGCCGACGTTTGGCTGCTGCATAACCGCGAGATCGTCCAGCGGGCCGATGACTCGCTAGTGCGTTTGACCGGGCAGGGCAGCGAGATGCTGCGCCGGGCGCGTGGCTATGTTCCGGATGCTATGGCTCTCCCCCCTGATTTTACTGCTCAACCGGCCATTCTGGCGCTGGGGGCTGACAGCAAGAATACCTTCTGCCTGCTGTGGGGGGACAAAGCGGTCGTCAGCCAGCATCTTGGCTCGCTGGAGGATGAGACCACCCGGCAGCAACAGCAGCAATTGATGTCGTTGTTTGGCGAAATCTATGGCGTGACGCCGCAGGCGATTGCCATTGACGCCCACCCTGGCTATCTCAGCCACCAACAGGGTCAAGCCTTGGCTCATGAACTGGCGATCCCCTGTGTCACCACGCTGCATCATCATGCCCATCTGGTCGCCTGCCTAGCAGAGCATGCCTGGCCACGTAACGGGGGCAAGGTGATTGGATTGGCGCTGGACGGTCTGGGGTATGGCCTTGGCGGGCAGCTGTGGGGCGGAGAATGTTTGCTGGTGGATTATCAGCATTGCCAGCATTTTGGCGGGTTGCCAGCAGTGGCATTGCCGGGGGGCGATGTTGCCTCTCGCCAGCCATGGCGCAATCTGTTGGCACAGTTGCAGCGTTTTGTCCCTGATTGGCCATCTTTGCCTGAGGCTGCCGCGATCCCACAACCACAGGCGACGATCTTACTGCGGGCGATGGAACGGCAAATCAACTCGCCGTTGGCCTCTTCCACCGGGCGCTTGTTTGATGCGGTGGCCGCAGCGTTGCAGATCGTGCCGCCACAACTTTCCTGGGAGGGTGAGGCTGCCTGCCAACTGGAAGCACTGGCGTGGCAAAGTGCAGCTCATCAGCCTCCGGTTTCACTGCCGCTGCTCGGTAACCAGTTGGATCTGGCCACCTTCTGGCGGCAATGGCTGGCCTATCAGGCTACCCCAGCGCAGCGGGCCTATGCGTTTCATGTGGCATTAGCCCAGGGATTTGCTGCATTGGCCCGCAAAGCTATGCAGCAATACGCTATCAATACCGTCGCCTTGTCTGGCGGGGTATTGCATAACGCGCTGTTGCGGCAATTGCTGTTGCAGCAGCTCGAAGGATCACGGGTGCTGTTGCCATCAAGCCTACCGGCAGGCGATGGCGGTCTGGCGTTGGGGCAGGCGTTGATCGCCGCCAACCGATTTAATCAAGGTATACACAAGGATGAGTTTATAACGTAATTCACTGTTTTAAAGAGTAAAAAACACCTTCATTCACTAGAAAATTTAGGTATTCATTATGCGTATTAATGTCAAAATTGTGGCTGTATCCCTGCTGGCGCTGTTCCCCATGTTGGCCTTTGCTCATGTGGGCAATGACGGTGGCGCGCATCACGTAATAAGCTTTACCGAAGGTTTTATCCACCCGCTGACCGGGATGGACCACCTGGTCGCCATGGTCCTGGTGGGGATCTGGAGCGCCATGAACACCAGGCAATGGTGGCTGGCGCCGCTGGCATTTGCCGGTTTGCTGCTGACCGGCGCGCTGGTTGGCATGGCTGGTGTGACCGTGCCTGGTACTGAGATCATCGTTGCTGCCTCACTGCTGGGCATTGGGGTGATGGTGGCCTTACAGTTGAAATTGTCGGCGGTGATGGGGGCGTTGATTATTGGCGCTTTCGCCATTTTCCACGGTTTGGCCCACGGTGCGGAGCTTTCCCATTCGGTGGCGGCGCTTTCCGGTATGGTGATCGCTACGGCGATGCTGCACCTGATTGGTTTGGGTATCGGTTATCTGCTGGCGTCTTCATCCACGCACAGCGGTTGGGCGCGAGTGATTGGCGGTGGCTCATCGCTGCTGGGTATCGGCCTGCTCAGCGGTATCCTTTGATAGCCTGGTGCTAACGACGGCAAATTGCTGACCAAGAGGTTGGCAATGTCAGCATAATTCCTGTTAACGGCTGGATTGACGCGCGCTTTTTGGTTAAATTCCATTGGCGGTTAATGCAGGTGCTAACAGGGATTGTGGCAATGAAAAAAGTAACCAGTGGTTTTGTTTGTTTCTCTTCGCGTCCTCCCGATGATCAGCCATGAAAAGAATGGGCTGCCACGATCTGTTGTTTCTTCACCACGATAAAAACGCCACTGGCGAAAGCCTGCTACGGCGCATTCTGGCCGGGGATAAGGTGTTCTACACCTACAGCGATCAGTTTGCCGATGCCAGCGTGCTGGAAAAATTGGTATCGGGGGATCGTGTCTATATTGGTGCGCATCAGTTGAACGACGACAGCTACTGGCTGCACTGGCTGGTGAGTGAGCAAAAAGGCACTCTGCAACCGCAAGCGGCTGATGAACGTCATCCTTCCATGCTGATCTTGCAGATGGTGGGTTCCGTTGTGTTGTCTGCGCTGGCTCTCTATGGTTTTTCCTGGTTCTCCAGCCTCTGGATGGCGGCTATTCTGGCGTTACTGTTATGCTTTGGTGGATGGGGCTGTTTTAGCGCATTCTGCCAATTGACGACGAACGCTACCCGTAGGACGCGCCAGTCGCTACAAGGGTTTGAGCAAGTCATGCATGGCGATGTAACCCTCTGTCAAACCTCTGGCACACCGCCTCCCGATCGGTTCGATGATGAACCGATGCCTGATGACCCCCTCCTTGCTTACGTATCAAGTATGGCGACTCGCGTGAGTGCCAGACGCGAGATTATTGGCAGAGGTGAATACCAGCGTGAGGTGATCGACTATCAATTTAGCTGTCGCGCCGGGAGGTTAACGTTTCGCACCGCCGTGAACCCCATGCAGGAAAACCTTAACCCGCTGCTGCTGCGGGAGCACCCTTTTTTCCTGGCAGCCAACGATCCGTTGACGCTGTTGATTGCCCGCCCGAGCAACGCCGTGATCGGCATTTACAATCGACGCGACGGCAGTACCTATCTCAACCGGCCGAGTGGTTTGGCCGTGTCGCTGCAACGCCTGGAATGGCTGTATAAAACCTTGGCCGTTTGCTGGCTGTTATTCATGCTGCTGCTGATCTGTTTCACCTTGAATGATTGGTGGCATCAGGGTGGTGTGCCGGATAAATGGGACTGGCTCGCTGCTGCCGATACGCTGGGAACCCTTGGTGTGCTGGGCGTGATGTTTTGTTGCGGCCTGATGCTGTTATTGGAGGTGGCGGGGTGGTTAGCCCGCCGAGACTCATTGGACGCGGCGGGTTTTGTCTTGGCGCGGCAAAAACTGGCGCTGTTCAAACGCCGCGGTGGCAAGCAGGCCTATTTACAGGATGTGACCTGAGCCCTCATCCACAGGACACACAAAAAAATTAATGCAATTGCAGACAGGGAATCGAGTGATGAAAAGAGTAATAGCTGTATTGGGGTTAGGTTTGGTTTCTTGCACTGCGCTGGCAGATTGTCAGCCGCTGCTGAGCGAATTGGCCAAGCCTTTCGCCGCCAAAACTACCTTGAATACCGAGCTGTCCACCTGCAAGGTGTGGCCTTACGCCCCGGAAAAAACCATTGCGGTACTGATGCTGGAAGCTAAAGAACAGGCCGAGCCCGATTTTACCGACTATGACGTTGCCGTCTACGTGGTCGATAGCCAGAGCGGCAAGGTGCTGGCCAGCAAATATCATTCCAGAGCGATTATGGATGATGCCATCTATACCAGTAGCGTGAGTATCGACACTGCGCGCTACCAGTTGTCTCCAGAATTACGTGCTTTTGGGGTGCGCTTTAACCACCGGGGATCTTCATCGGTCAATCCCATCAACATCGAACGGCTTAACCTCTATACCCTGCAAGAGCAGCAATTATCGCTGGTGCTCAATAATCTCACCATGAATGAATATAGCGGTGAGTGGGATGGCCAGTGTGCGGGGGATTTTGTCTTGACCAATCGCGCATTGGCGCTTGGTAAGCAGGTGCATAATGGTTTCCAGGATCTGCAGATACAGACCCTGGCGACGCACAAGGGAGCGAGCAAAAAAGGGGCGGACTGCGTGGAAAACAGCAAAGTCGTTGCCAAAACCCGCGTCGAGCTCAAGTTCGATGGTAAGGCTTATCCGGTGGCACAGGATAAGCTGCTCGATCACCGTTTTTAATCCGTAGCCGTCATGAAAAAAATCTGCTTCTACGATCTGCCCTTTGTTCGCCACGATCAAAATGCGCCGAGTGAAGGCACGTTGCGGCGTATTTTGGCCGGGGACAAGGTGTTCTATACCTACAGTAAACAGTTTACCGATGCCAAGGTATTAAACCGCCTGGTAGCGGGGGACCGGGTATTTATCGGCGCCCATCAACTGGTCGACGGCAGTTACTGGCTGCACTGGCTGGTGTCACCGGAAAAGGGCAACCTGCAACCGACATTGGCCGACATCGATAAACCGGCCGCGCTGATGAAACTGACCGGCGCAACCTTGGTGTTGGTGCTCTCGGCGTTGGGCTATTTTCAGTTGCCGAATATCTGGTTCATGCTGTTGATGTTCTTGGTGTTCACCTTCGGCTGCTGGTGGTTCGTGGCGTCGTTTCATCGGTTACTGGTTGGCATCAGCTGTAACACGCGCAGGCTGTTGCAAGGGCTGGAGAGCGTCAAACAAGGCGATACCTCAATGTGCCGCACCGCCACAGCGTTGTTAACCGGGCCGGGGAGCGGTGCACCTTCACTACAAGCCAGCAATGAGCGGGATAACGATCTCGATACGCTCCAGCCGAGCGATTTTCTGCTGGCCGATAAGGTGACTCTGACCAGTGTGAGCGGAGAGGCGGCCAATGTCAGTGCACACCGCGATTTTACCGGCAGCGGCAAAAGCCGCCGGGATTTTGTTGAATACCAGTTTAGCTGTAACGGTGTGAAATACCTGTTTCGCAGCGGGTTTAACTCGATGACCGAAGGTCTGGATCCGTTGTTCTATCGGCAGCATCCTTTTTTCCTGGCGGCCGAAGACCCGGTGATGCTGGTGGTCAATCAGCAAGATAATGCGGTGCTGGGTATGTGTAACGAAAGGGATGGTAGCGCCTATCTGAAACTTGGCGGCCTGGCCGTCTCTTTTCACCAGCTCAAGCTGATGTATAAAGTGATCCTTGGCTGCTGCTCGTTGCCCATGGTGATGATGGTGTTTATCACTCTCCATGACTGGTGGGAGCAGGGCGACATGCCGGATCGCTGGGATTGGCAGTATGTCGCAGGTATGTTCTATGACTTTGGTTTGATGAGCATCATGATCTTCTGTGTGCTGATGCTGGTGATGGAAATCAGCTGTTGGGTTACGCGCAGGAACTCGCTTGGCGCGGCACGGTTTGTCTTTGCCCGCCAGTTGCTGGTGCTGTTTAAACAACGCACCGGTGTAAAGCCCTATATTCAGGAAGTGCCCTAATGTTCAGTAAAAGCCAAACGCGCATTACTCTGCTGACCTTGGGAGTCATTGCTTCCTGGATGCTGTTTTATTTCGACGGCTTCGCCGGGCTTGCCCCCGATTGGCAGTGGCGGCAAGCCTATCAGGCGGAGGTTCCGGCGGTGGTGGTGAACAATCAGCGCCTGAGCAGTTTTCAGCAGGGAGTGCTTATCACGGGCGCTAGCGATGCGATCCATACCGAGTACACCAAAATTGAGCGCGATCAGAATGCGTTGATCTATCACTACGACAATACGGTGCAGATCGATTTGCTGGCTGAGCATGGGCCTCCCTTGTTAAACCTGCAGATCTCTCCTGATACCACCCTGCTTCGCTTGATACTGGAGGCCAAGGTTGGCCGTGGAACCATCCGCAATCGGAGCTATGATGAGCGTGCCACGATCCCAGTCAGCCAGGTCATTATCGAAGAGAATGGCCAACTGCGCGTTAGCGCCCGTTTTTTGGGGTACGTGGCAGAGCAGCAGTGTGATGCGCAAGGGCATTGCCTGATTGTGTTCGGCACCCGCTCATATAGCAAAGATGCCGTATTTTATTCGGCCGATGGTGGACGCCACTGGCGCTGGTTATCACAATGGCGAGAACCCGAGGATTATCAAACATCTCAACTCCTGGGCCTTGTTGGGGCGCAGAGCGTGCTGTTGGTGCAACAGGGAAAACTCTACCGATCAGACGATCTCGGCCAGCATTGGCAACCGCTATTCGATCTGCCAAGGTTGTTAACAGAGCGCGGGATCGATCCTGCCCTCTATGCGGCCAATTGGTATTATAACGGCGGCGATCGGGTGATTGTCAGTAACCAACCCCAAAATACTGGGGGAGAGGAATCGTTAACCGGTTCACTACTGCTCGATTTCAATCTGAGGTCTGCGCGAGTTCAGGCCAGCCAGTGGGTCAACGGTGAGATTATTGCGGCCGACATCAGCCCGCAGGGGGAGGTTGACTTAATTTTGCGCCAGCTCCCACGGCAGTTGTATAGCCTGAATCGCTGGCAGGAAAACGGTACGCTGCAACCGCTGTTGGAAACCGGCAAAAAAACCTTGGGTACGCTCTATGCGGGCAATCATCTGCTGATGATGAATAAAGAGTTCAACGACCCGCTGCATATGACCGTGTCTACCGATGACGGCCAGCATTGGTTCAGAATGAAAAAACTGCCTGATAGCTATGACTATCGCGTGCAGTTTGACCGCTGGCGTAACCGCCTGTTCCGCTTCCCCACCCACGATTATAATTACCCGAAATTGGGTAATGGCGACGGTCTGGTGTATGAAACAGCCACGCCGCCATAATCGCCAGTTTTAGCGTACGCCGCCGTGGATCAACCGCAGGCGATGCTGTTGCGGGTAATCGTCGGCTATACGCCGCTGTTGCAGCAGCCAGCAAAGTTGCTCGACATCGTGCCGAGCGGCGTCAAACAGCAGCCCGACCACGCTGCCGCTGTGCGCCACGTTAAGGCCATAAATCCCGCTGTGTTTGACGATCGTCAGTAGCTCGTCGAACCTGGGTTTAGGCAGCAACTGCTGGCTGGCGCAGGCGCTGAGCGTGGTGGCTGCGCCCAACTGGTGATGGTCGTGTTCCTGCATTGCCTGAGAAAATAGCGCCCAGGATTGGGACAGGGTGGCAGCCTGCTCTAACAGGCTATGACGGCGATCGCGGCGGTGGTAATCGGCGGTATTCAGACGTTGCGGGCTTTCCAACAGCAGGATATCCATGTTGGGTAACCATTCATTAGGGACTTGGGTGGCCGCCGTCTGATGATCGAATAACGTCAATTGGCGAAACAGCGTGCTGTCGGTGGGTTCCAGCTTTACGCAGAGCGTGGCTAACGTGCTTTCGTCCAGATTGCGGCCGAAATGGCGCGCCGTGGCCTGGGCGGTGGCAGCAATATCGGCGGTGCTGCTGGCCATGCCTTTCGCCAGCGGAATGCTGGAGTCAAAATCGATGCGCAGCCCCTTGGCTGCCTCGGCGGCAATGCCAAGCTGTTGCAGCACATTGATCAGCATCTGGCGCATCAGCGGACGCTCATGCTTGCCCGGCACTCCGTCGCCCACGCTGACGTGGCTAAACCAGTTGACCGGGCAGGACACCAGCTTTTCGCCACCCAGGATCCACCCCTGGATCAATTCACCGCAGGACGCGGGGCATTTCGCCTCAGCCATCCACCAACACCTGTTGCAGCGCGGCGATCAGTTTGCGGTTGGCTTCTTCGCTCTTGATCGCCACCCGGTAGTAGTCGGCGGAAAGGCCTGGGTAGTTGGCACAGTGGCGGATCAGGATGCGGTGCTGCAATAACGCCTGTTGCAGATCGACGCCGGGCCGCAGGCAGCGTAGCAAAATATAGTTCGCTGCCCCGGGCCAGACGCGTAAATGCGGCAGAGCGTTCAGTGCGTCAAACAGCCATGAGCGCTGTGCCGCCAACCATTGATGGGTCTGCTGGATGTAACCGTGGTCCTCGAGGATCACTTCACCCGCCAGTGCTGCGTAGGCATTGATGGTCCAGGGTTCGCGCAGCTGTTTCATCTGCTGTAAAGACTCGCGGTCGCTGCTGACCAGATAGCCGAGCCGTAGTCCGGGAATGGCGAAGAACTTGGTCAATGAACGCAGGATATACAGCCGGGAATACTCCGCCATTTGCGGGATCAGCCCCGGCGTATCCGGCAGAAAATCGATAAAGGCCTCATCAATAATCAACGCAATATCGTGCTGGCGGCAGCAGGTTAAAATGGCCTGCAACAGCGCAGGGTCTGGCATCAGCCCGGTGGGATTGTTGGGGGTGGCCAGGAACAGGCAGTCTGGCTGGCGTTCGGCCAACACCTGCAACAGCCGCTCATCGGGTTGAAAGCCATCGGCTTCATCCAACGGATAGTCATCAATCTGGCAGTCAATTCGCTGCAAGGCCCGGCGATACTCGGCGAACCCCGGTGTCAGCAGCAACGCCGTGCGGGGGTGTAGCCGATGGACGATAGCGTAAATCAGTTCGGTGGCCCCGTTACCCGCCATGATATTTTCCGCTGGGCAATGATGAGCCCGTGCCAACGCCGCATGCAGACGCCGGTATTCGACATCGGGATAGCATTCGGCGCTGGTCAGTTGCTCAATAATTGCCGCCTTCAGGCTGGCGGGCATGCCCAATGGATTGATATTGGCGCTGAAATCAATAATCTCGGCCGGATCCAAGCCGGTTTTCAACGCCATTTCCAGTACGTTACCACCATGTTCACTCACGCTTTTACTCTTCCCCCTGACAAGTCTGCGCACAGGATAACATTGCCGAGGGAATGGCGGTTACCCAGTCTATTCGTGTCAATTTTCCGGCCGGATTCTGAGAACCCTTTTTTGTCAGAAATATGAACCTACGCAAGCGAACCGTGTAATAAAGGCCAGGCTAATTGTCTGAGATCAATGAACTCTCTGGAATGGCACGCTTTTCCCGGGGATGAATAAACTGGGCCTTTTTTTATCAATCAACTGGCGTATATTCGGCATATTGCTAAAAGCATTCAGATTGATGACAAAGTGGCACTGTTGCTGAATTCGTAGGGGCCGAACATGTTCGGTCTATTCAGACGGGCGCAGCATGCAGCGCCCCTACGCGGTGAGACCGGCGCAGGTTTGTCAGCAGCCTCATTAAAACGATTATTGCCAACTGGATAACACCATCACCCGAACAGTTTCGGGTTGTGGTTGGGAAGGGGGTGTAACTCCCCCGCAGCCCCCGCTGCTGTGATGCCGACGAGTTCACTGTGACCACTGATCTACGGATTGGGAAGGCGTGAATGAGGATGACGCTAAGCCAGAAGACCGGCCAGTTGGTTGGAACATTCAACTCCTTCGGTGGGAAGAGGTTGTCATAGGATACGTGCGGCCATTGGCGCTGCACGGCCGTATCTTTTTGACGCCCAAAATCCCGACCGACAGGCCGGGATTTTTTTATGCAACCGACGGGCAACAAGGCATTTCTTATCGCGGGCACCGGTAGCGGCTGTGGCAAGACCACGCTGACGCTGGGCCTGCTGCGTGCGTTACAGCAACGTGGCCTGCGGGTGCAACCCTTCAAGGTCGGCCCCGATTATCTGGATACTGGCTGGCATAGCGCGGTTTGCGGCGTGACCTCCCGCAATCTGGATGCCTTTATGCTGCCGACCGCTACGCTCAACGGTCTGTATAACCAGCATCGGCGTCACGCCGATGTGGCGGTCATTGAGGGCGTGATGGGGCTGTACGACGGCTACGGCAGCGATCCGAACTACTGCAGTAGTGCGGCGATGGCCAAGCAGCTGGATTGCCCGGTGATCCTGCTGGTGGATGGCAAGGCCGTCTCGACCTCACTGGCCGCTACCGTGCTAGGTTTCCGTCAATTTGATCCCGCCTTGAAACTGGCTGGCGTTGTCGTCAACCGGGTCAACTCAGAGACGCATTATCAACTGATCCGCCAAGCCATTGAGCGCTATTGCGGGGTGCCGGTATTGGGCCGCTTGCCGGTGCTGGACGAGGTCGTCTTGCCATCCCGGCATCTGGGATTGGTACCTGCCCAGGAAAATCGGCTGGACGATCTGCGTTGGCAACGGTTGGCACAGCAGGTTGAGGCGTTTATCGATATCGATCGCCTGTTGGCGCTGAGCGCCTGTGCATCGCCACCGGTCGGCGAGCCACCGCAGTTACCCGATCCCGCATTAGCGCAGGGACTCACCCTGGCACTGGCCGAAGATGAAGCCTTCAATTTCTACTACCCGGATAATCTCGACCTGCTGGAGCAGGCGGGCGTGCGCATCCAACGTTTCAGTCCTCTGCACGACCAGCGTTTGCCAGATTGCCAGATGATTTATCTGGGCGGCGGCTATCCCGAAGTCCATGCGGCCCGGCTGGCGGCGAACGTTGCCATGCACAGCGCGTTGCAACGTGCCCACCGTCAGAAAATCCCACTGTATGCCGAGTGCGGCGGCCTGATGTACCTCGGCAACGGCTTGACCGACCGCGCCGGAGTACGCCACCGGATGAGCGGTGTCCTGCCAGGGGAAAGCCATATGGGCACTCGCCTGACCCGTTTCGGCTATTGCCAATGGCAAGCGCGCACCGACACCCTGCTGGCGGCCCGTGGCGAAATGCTGCTCGGCCATGAGTTTCACTATTCCGGCTTTACCACCGCACTGACTCCGGCGTTCGACTGTGCCAAATGGCGCGATGGGGTGGCCGTTCAGCGTTGGCAAGGGGGATACCAGCTTGAGCAGACTCAGGCCAGCTATTTACACGTTCACTTCGCCCAGCGCCCCGGCCTGCTCGATGGCTGGTTGGCAGCCGCGAGGCGTGTGCTATGACGCTGCTGGCCTGGTTCATCGCTTTTCTGCTCGACAAACTGCTCGGCGATCCGCCGCATTGGCCCCATCCGGTGCGCTGGATCGGCAACCTGATCACGGTGTTGCAACGGGCTATCCGCCGGGTATGCCATAGCGAGGGAGCGCTCAAGCTTGGCGGCGGAGTGCTGTGGCTGGCCGTGGTGGGGCTGGTCTGGTTGGCCAGTTGGGGCTTGTTAACGCTGATGGGACATATCCATCCGTGGTTGGGTTGGCTGGCGGAAGTCTGGCTGATTTACACCTTGCTCGCCGGACGCTGTTTGCAACAGGCGGCGATGGAGGTGCATCGAGCGTTGCAAAGTGCCGATTTGGCGGAGAGCCGCCGCAAACTGTCGTGGATTGTCGGGCGAGATACCTCGCAACTGACCGAGCCGCAAATTACCCGGGCAGTGGTGGAAACGGTGGCGGAAAACAGCGTGGATGGCGTGATTGCACCGCTGTTCTTTTTGCTGATTGGCGGTGCACCGTTAGCAATGGCGTATAAGGCGGTCAATACCCTCGACTCGATGGTGGGCTACAAAACGCCGAAGTACCGCGCTATCGGCTATGTCTCGGCGCGGATGGATGACTTCGCCAACTGGATACCGGCCAGGCTCAGTTGGCTACTGCTGAGTTGTGCGGCGTGGCTGCATGGGCTGGACTATCGCCAGGCGTTGCGCATTGGCTGGCGCGATCGCTATCAGCATACCAGCCCCAACTGTGCGTGGTCAGAAGCCACGGTGGCCGGAGCGTTGGGAGTGCGGCTGGGCGGGCCCAACGACTACTTTGGGCAGCGGGTCGAAAAACCGTGGATCGGTGAGGCGCGCCGGGAGATCGCTTTGGCTGATATTCCCCGCAGCACGCACCTGATGATGACGGCTTCGCTGTTGGCACTGCTGCTGTTTGCAGCGTTGCGCCTGCTGTGGCTTGGCGCTTGAAAGGGATAATCATGGACTACCTCAAACAACCCCAACGTATCGAGCAACAAAGTTTCCAGATCATCGCTGAGATCATTGCCAACGAACGGCCAGACTACCGCTTTAGCGACGCCTGGCAGGAAGCGGTGATCAAGCGGGTGATCCACACCACCGCCGATTTTGACTGGCTGGATATTCTCTGGTTTTCGCCAGGGGTGATGCGCGCGCTGATCGATGGGCTGCGCCGTGGCTGCACGCTCTATACCGACACCACGATGGCGCTATCCGGCATCAATAAAACTCTGCTGCAACAGTTGGGATGCGAGTGCCGTTGCTATATCAGCGATCCGCGAGTGGTTGCGGCGGCCAAAGCTCAGGGCATTACGCGTTCCATGGCTGCCGTGGATATCGCGCTGGCGGAAAGCGGCGAGAAACTGTTTGTGTTTGGCAATGCGCCAACCGCGCTGTTCCAGCTACTGGAACAACAGGCCAATCCGACGGCGGTGATCGGCGTGCCGGTGGGGTTTGTTGGCGCGGCAGAATCCAAAGCGGCGCTGAAAAGTAGCGGCCTGCCCAGCATTGTGGCCTGTGGGCGCAAGGGCGGCAGTAACGTGGCCGCTGCGATTATCAATGCCACGCTGTATCACCTGCGGGGGGGGATATGAGCGAGGTAGGTCTGCAAGACAGCGTTTGGCATCACGGCAAGCGCTATCGCAAAGGTTATACCACCGGCTCTTGCGCCACGGCGGCAGCGAAGGTTGCGGCGCTGATGGTGCTACGCCAACAGGTTATCCACCAGGTGTCGATCGTGACGCCCTCCGGCGTGACGCTCAATCTGAACGTGGAGCAGCCATTGATTGAAGGGCAGCAAGCCACGGCGGCGATCCGCAAAGACGGCGGTGACGACGTGGATGCGACGCACGGCATGTTGATCTGCGCCCGCGTCAGCCTGACTGAAGAGCATCAACAGATCCTGCTACAGGGAGGGGAAGGCGTTGGCACTGTCACCCGTAAAGGCATTGGCCTGCCGATAGGCAGCGCGGCCATCAACCGCACTCCGCGCCAAACCATTGAGGCAGCCGTGCGGGAAGCCATCGGCCCGCAGCGGGGCGCAGTGGTTGAAATATTTGCTCCGGAGGGTGTCGAGCGCGCAGCTAAAACCTATAACGGGCGCTTAGGTATTCTGGGGGGCATTTCAATCATCGGCACTACCGGGATAGTCACCCCGATGTCGGAAGAGAGCTGGAAGCGTTCGCTGGCGCTTGAACTGGAGATGAAACGGGCGGCGGGGCAAGACCGGGTGATCCTGGTGCCAGGCAACCACGGTGAACGCTTCGTGCGTGAGCAACTGGGGTTGGACGGGCAACTGGTGGTGACCATGAGTAATTTTGTCGGCTACATGTTGCAGGAAACGGTGCGGCTGGGATTCCGCCAGGTATTGCTGGTTGGCCACCCAGGCAAGCTGATTAAGGTCGCGGCAGGGATCTTTCACACTCACAGCCATATTGCCGATGGGCGGATGGAAACCCTGATCGCTCATTTGGCGTTAATGGGTGCGCCGGTTGAACTGCTGCGGCAGGTGGAACAATGCACAACCACCGAGGCGGCTCTGGAATTGATTTGTGAACAGGGGTGGCAGGACGTGTTCCCGCGTATTGCCCAACGTATCTGCCAGCGGGTGCAGGAGATGTTGCGTTTTAGCACCACCCCTCCCGGCAGCGACGCCATCCTGTTCTCGTTTGACCAACAGATCCTGGGTTGCAACCGGCCATTGCAGGACATCGTGGAGGCGATGCGATGATCACCGTAGTGGGCGTTGGCCCCGGCGAGAGCCACTTCCTGACCTTAGAGGCGCAGACGGCTATTGCTGCCGCCGAAGTGCTGGTCGGGGGCGCTCGTCATCTGGACACCTTTGCGACTGCACAGCACAGCACCCGGCGCCTGGATGCTGACCTGGATGGTTTGTCAGTTTGGCTCCGCCACTCAATGGCACAGCGGCGCGTTGTTGTGCTGGCTTCGGGCGATCCGCTGCTGTACGGCATTGGCAAGTGGTTGGCGGCGCATTTCCCTCCTGCCGAGCTGCGCATTATTCCCGGCATCAGCGCCATCCAGTATCTGTGCGCGCAAATCCCTTTGGACAT
The DNA here is from genome assembly GCF_000633355.1 of Serratia sp. H1w. Taxonomy (GTDB): domain Bacteria; phylum Pseudomonadota; class Gammaproteobacteria; order Enterobacterales; family Enterobacteriaceae; genus Chania. The sequence goes on along the minus strand of NZ_AYMQ01000116.1, from coordinate 25,944 downwards.
GAACGATATCTATCTCACCAGCAGCCACGGCCGCACGCCGGATTTTGACTGGTTGTTGCAGCACGACAAGGTGGCGATGGTGACCGATGCCATCACCGGGCCACGAGCTATCGCCGATGCCATCTTGCAGCGCGGCTTGCTACGCCAACTGATTATCGGTGAAAACCTCTCGTTGCCTGCCGAACGCATTTATCGCCTGCCACCGGAAGCAGTAGCGCAGCGCTATGACATCAACGTAGTGGTGATCCTCAATGAAAGATGACGTTTTTTTACGTGGCCAGCGGGTGCCGATGACCAAAGAGGCGGTACGGATCCTGGCATTAGAACGGTTGGAACTGAGCACGGCGCAGCACTTGATCGACGTTGGTGCCGGTACTGGCAGTGTCGCTTTGGAGGCGGCGCTGCGTTTCCCCGGCTTGCAGGTCACCGCGATTGAACGCAATCCGGCTGCGTTGGAACTGATTGCAGAAAACTGCCAGCGGCTGGGCGTTGAAAACGTCACCGTGGTGGCCGGTACGGCGCCGATGCCTTTGGAGGCCAAGGCCGACGCCGTGTTTATCGGGGGCAGCGGTGGGCAATTGACGGAGCTGATCGATTGGGCGTTGGCGCGGTTACATCCGGGCGGCCGTCTGGTGCTGACGTTCATCTTGCTCAACAACCTCAGTGAAGCGTTGGCCTGCCTGCAAACGCGTGGTGTGACCGCGCTTGCCGGGGAGCAGATCCAATATTCGGCCCTGACGCCGTTGGGCAGCGGTCACTTCTTCAAGCCCAACAATCCGACTTATCTCATCTCTTGCTACAAGGAAGATAACGATGTCTGAGCAACCTCTGTGGGACACGCGGAAAGTCTGGTTTGTCGGCGCAGGGCCGGGGGATCGCGAATTGATCACCCTCAAAGGTTACCGGCTGCTGCAACAGGCCCAGGTGGTGATCTACGCCGGATCGCTGATTAATCCCGAACTGTTGGAGTATTGCCCGCCTCAGGGCGAACTGCACGACAGCGCGGGGCTGACGCTGGAGCAAATCATCACGCTGATGGTGGATGGCGTGCGTGCGGGCAAACTGGTGGTGCGGCTGCAAACCGGTGACCTTTCGCTATATGGCTCGATCCGTGAGCAGGGCGAGAAGCTGGGTGAGCACGGCATCGGCTTTGTCTCGGTGCCTGGTGTGAGCGCCTTCCTGGGCGCGGCGGCCCAATTGGGGGTGGAGTATACCGTTCCCGAGGTGGCGCAAAGTCTGATCATCACCCGTATCGAGGGGCGTACGCCGATGCCGCCGCTTGAGCAGTTGGCGTCCTTTGCCGCGCACCAGACCTCGATGGCGATTTTCCTTTCCGTGCAGGAAATGGATCGGGTGGTGGAACAGCTGCTCGCGGGCGGTTATCCCCCGCAGACGCCGGTTGCGGTGGTCTATAAGGCCACCTGGCAAGAGAGCCAGACGGTGCGCGGTACGCTGACGGATATTGCACAGCAGGTACGGGATGCCGCCATCCGCAAAACGGCGTTGATCCTGGTGGGGGCTTTTCTGGGGGAGGAATATCACTATTCCCGCCTCTACGACGCAGGGTTCAGCCATGAATACCGCCAAGCCTGAATCCATTGCACTGTTTTGCTTGACGCCGAACGGCGTGCGCTTGGCGCAACGCTTACAGGCGCAACTGCAACTCAGTTGCTTTACCAGTGAAAAACTGCTGGCCCCCGGTTTTATCCCGTTCAACGGCAGCTTTGCACAGACGCTGTGTGAGGCGTTCAAGCGCTATTCGGCGCTGGTGGTGATTGGTTCGACCGGCCTGACGGTGCGGGTCATTGCGCCGCTGATCCAGGACAAGCTGACCGATCCGGCGGTCGTGGTGATCGACGAGCGTGGGCAGCATGCGATCAGCCTGCTGTCTGGTCACGTAGGCGGGGCAAATGCCTTAACGCTACGGCTGGCCGGGTTGTTGGGTGCCGACCCAGTGATCACCACCGCTACCGATGTGAATCAGCTGGCGGCGCTGGATACGCTGGCGGCGCAGTTGGACGCCGGGATGCGGGATTTTCGCCTGGCGGTGAAAACCATTAATCAGCAGTTGGTCAGTGGGCAACGGGTTGGGCTGTGGTGGGACGAACCTTTGCGCCATGAGCAGGCGCATTGCGATACCCGGGGTTTTGTTGACGTTACCGATCTTGGGACGTTGCCTGAGCTGGATGCGTTGGTCTGCGTCAGTCTGCGCAATTGCTTGCCTGAACTGCCGTTGCCGGTCTACAAGCTGGTGCCGCGTCGGATCGTCGTGGGTATCGGTTGCCGCCGGGGGACGTCATTTGCGCTGCTGAATCAGCTGCTAGAACAGCAGCTGACAGCCAACCATTTCGATCCTTTGGCGCTGCGGGCCATCGGCAGCGTCACGTTCAAACAAGATGAACCCGCCTTGCAGCAGTTGGCGCAAGCGTGGCGGGTACCGTTCGAGCTGTTCAGTAGCGATGAGCTACGCCAGCACGAACAGCGCTTTCCGGCCTCCGAGTTTGTGCGTGCCACGGTTGGCGTCGGTAGCGTTTCACAGCCGGTCGCCTGGCTGATGAGCGCAGGAAAACTGGTAGGTGACACCCTGCGTGAGCAAGGGATCACCATGACATTGGGAGTGTCAGAGTGATGTTAAGCGTAATCGGGATTGGGCCGGGCAGTGAAACGATGATGACTCAGGACGCCATTGAGGCGATCCGTGCAGCGGAAATTGTCGTTGGCTACAAAACCTACACCCATCTGGTGAAGTCCCTGACCGGGGATAAACAGGTGATCAAAACCGGCATGTGCAAGGAGATTGAGCGCTGCCAGACGGCGATCGATCTGGCCATGGCGGGCCATAAAGTCGCCCTGATCAGCAGCGGTGATGCCGGTATCTACGGCATGGCCGGGCTGGTGCTGGAACTGGTCGGTCAGCAGCAACTGGATCTGGAGGTCAAGCTGGTGGCAGGGATCACGGCGAGCATCGCTGCGGCCTCTTTGCTGGGCGCACCGCTGATGCATGATTTCTGCCATATCAGCCTGAGCGATCTGCTGACCCCGTGGCCGGTGATCGAAAAGCGCATCATTGCCGCGGCACAGGCCGACTTTGTGATCTGCTTCTATAACCCGCGCAGCCGTGGCCGGGAAGGGCATCTGGCCCGCGCGTTCGAACTGATGAAGCCGCATAAATCCCTGGAGACGCCGGTTGGCGTGGTCAAGGCGGCGGGGCGCAAAAAGCAGGAGAAATGGCTAACGACGTTGGGCGAGATGGACTTCACCCCGGTGGATATGACCAGCCTGGTGATCGTGGGTAACCATACCACCTATTGCCGTAACGGGCTGATGATCACCCCCAGAGGCTATGTCCTGTGATCCATATTTTTGGCGGCACCAGCGATGCGCGCGTCATCTGCCAGTTGCTCGATGAGGCAGGGGAACGCTACAGCCTGTCGGTAGCTAGCGACGCGGGGCGGCAATTGGCGGGCAGCATTCTTGGCGAGGTGGTGGTCGGGCGGATGGATTGCGACGAGATCGCCACCTACCTGCAACAGCACGCTATCCGTTGGGTGATTGATGCCTCCCACCCTTACGCCACGGCGCTGAGCGACAACGTGCTGGCGGCCTGCCAACGGCAAGGTGTGCGGTTAACCCGCTATCAGCGGCCCAGCGATATCGATCGTCTATCCCATCCGCTGCTGCACAAGGTTGATGATGTCGCCCAGGCCTGCCGTTTGGCCCAGACGTTAGGGCCACGGGTGCTGTTGACCACCGGTAGCAAACAGCTGGCAGAGTATCGGCATGGGCTGCCAGAAAAAGTGTTGCTGGTGCGGGTGTTGCCCACCGCAGAGGTATTGGCGCAATGCGAAGCATTGGGTCTGGGGGTAGACAACATTATTGCCCTGCGCGGCCCATTTAGCGCCGAATTTAATCGTGCGCTGTATGAGTTTTGCCAACCGGACGTGGTGATCACCAAAGAGTCCGGCAATCAAGGGGGGTATCTGCAGAAGGTCGAGCCGAGCCTGGCCTTGAATATTCCCTGCATTGTCGTGCGCCGCCCGCAGCCGTTAGCCAGTGAAGCCTGGGATGAGCAGGTGGACTCACTGCCAGCCTTTGCCCAGTTGCTGTCTGGCTGGCAACTATCACAAGGAGAAACCGAATGAACAAAGCGCTGTTGGTGATCAGTTTTGGCACCAGTTATCCGGGTACCCGGCAAAAAAACATCGAAGCCTGTGAGCAGCAGTTGGCCGCCGACCACGGCGATCGCCAGCTGTTTCGTGCCTTCACCTCCGAAATGATTATTCGCAAGCTACGCCAGCGTGATGGTTTGTCGATCGACAACCCGCAACAGGCGCTGCATCGTCTGGCGGCGGCGGGCTATCAGGACGTTGCCGTCCAGTCGCTGCACATCATTAACGGCGATGAGTATGAAAAAGTGGCGAGCCAGGTGCGGGCTTGTGGCCACCTTTTCCATCGCCTGGTGCTGGGTAAGCCGTTGCTTACCGGCTATGAAGACTATCAGCAATTGTTGCAGGCATTACGCGGACAGATGCCGCCGTTGGCCGCCGATGAGCGCGTGGTATTTATGGGGCACGGAGCCAGCCATCACTCGTTTGCCGCCTATGCCTGCCTTGACCACCTGATGACGTCACAGAACTTCCCGGCCCTGGTGGGGGCAGTTGAAAGCTACCCGGAAGTGGACGGGGTGATTGCACGTTTGCAGCAGCAGCGGGTGCGTAAGGTTCACCTGATGCCGCTGATGCTGGTGGCTGGCGATCATGCGATTAATGATATGGCCTCGGAGGAACCGGACTCCTGGAGCTCACAAATCACGGCGGCCGGAATTGAGACACAAAGTTGGCTGCAAGGACTGGGGGAGAACCCGCTGATCCGCCAGATGTTTGTCGATCATCTTGCCGCCGCGCTGAACCAGAGTGAGTTGGAGGGGGTGGCATGAGCGGAAAACTGTATGCCATGGGTGTCGGCCCAGGGGCCAGCGATCTGATCACGGTACGTGCCGCCCGGCTGCTGGGAACGCTGGACGTGTTGTATGCGCCAGCAGGCAAGAAAGGGGGCGACAGTTTGGCGTTGTCGATCGTACGGGAATATCTGCTGCCACACACCGAAATCCGCACCTGCCATTTCCCGATGAGCGCCAATGACGGCGAAAAGCTGGCGGTATGGGATGAGGTTGCCCAGCAGCTTCAAGCAGAGGTGGGCCAAGGGAAACAGGTGGGATTTATCAGCCTGGGCGACACGATGTTGTTCAGCACCTGGGTATTTCTGTTGGCGCGCCTTGGCCGTCCGGAATGGTTGGAGATAGTGCCGGGCGTCACCTCATTTGCGGCGATTGCGGCCCGTGCGGCGCTGCCATTAGCCATGGAATCACAGTCATTGGCCGTGATGTCCTGTACTGCCCCCGAGGCTGAGCTGGAGCAGGCGCTGCTGACTCACGACAGCGTGGTGCTGATGAAAGTGTATGGCCGCCTGCCGCTGGTGCAGTCGCTGCTGGCTCGGCTGGATCTGTTCGAGCACGCGGTGCTGATGGCAGAAGCCTCTTTGCCTGGGGAACAGTGCTGGCGGCGGCTGGATCAGGTGCCTGCTGACCAGATCTTACCCTATTTCTCAACCGTTGTGGTGAACAAACACTGGCTCACCAAGGAGTAACTGATGGAAACACCAACCGGGAAGCTTTCGCTGCTGGGCCTGGCCTGTGCGCTGCTGATGATGGCGTTGCCACAAGACGCGTTTGCCATGCATATCATGGAAGGTTTTTTACCGCCGCTCTGGGCGATGGCCTGGTGGCTGCTGTTTTTGCCTTGCCTGTATATCGGCATACGGCGGCTCAAGCAGATCGTCAGCGACGATAGCAATCAGAAGGTGCTACTGGCGCTGTGCGCGGCGTTTATTTTTGTGCTCTCGGCGCTAAAGATCCCCTCGGTCACCGGCAGTTGTTCACACCCAACCGGCGTCGGGCTGGCGGTGATCCTGTTCGGTCCAGGCGTGGTGGCGGTGCTGGGGGCGATTGTGCTGCTGTTTCAGGCGCTGTTGTTGGCCCATGGTGGGTTGACCACGCTGGGGGCTAACGGCATGTCGATGGCGGTGATTGGGCCGGTGGTGGGCTATCTGGTCTGGCAGTTGGCGTGTAAATCCGGGGTGCGGCGGGACGTGGCCGTGTTCCTGTGTGCGGCTGTTGCCGATCTGGCGACCTACTTTGTCACCTCGATCCAACTGGGGATGGCTTTCCCTGACCCGCAGTTTGGCGTCTTCGGCTCCAGCGTGAAATTTATGGGAGTGTTCTGCCTGACGCAGATCCCGATCGCCATTGCGGAAGGCTTGTTGACGGTCATGATCTATGACCAGTTAACCAAACGCCGGATCATTCCGGCTGAGGGGCATTAAGATGAAAAAGACCCTGATCCTGTTGGCGATGGTGATCGCTCTGGTTATTCTGCCGTTCTTTATCAATCACGGTGGTGAGTATGGCGGCTCCGATGGTGAGGCTGAAGCCCTGATCCAACAAACCGCCCCGGACTATACGCCGTGGTTTACTCCGCTGTATGAACCGGCCAGCGGTGAGATCGAAAGCCTGTTGTTCACCCTGCAAGGTTCGTTGGGGACGGCGGTGATCTTCTACATTTTGGGTTACTACCGGGGCAAACGCCGTGAGCCTGCTGGGGATTGATCGGCTCAGCGAGCAAAGCCGCTGGCGGCAGCGCGATCCGATGGTAAAACTGCGGCTCTACGGCCTGTTGTTACTGTTGGCCATGGTGTTGCCGCCGCTTTATCAGGCGTTGTTATTGCTACTGATCGCGGCATCAACCTGCTACCTGCTGCGCATCGGCCCGCTGCGCTATCTGCGCTGGCTGGCGATCCCGCTGTCGTTTCTGCTGATTGGCATACTGACCATTATGGTTTCGCTCTCCCGTCAGCCGGATAGCCTGTGGTGGGGAGTGCAGTTGGGAAACTGGTGGTTGGGTATCGACAGGCTTGGGCTGCACACCGCCAATCAGACGCTGTGGCGCAGCCTGGCCGCCTTGGCTGCCACTTTCTGGTTTATGATGAACACGCCGTTCCCACAGCTGATTCAACTGCTGAAACGCTGCCATGTACCACGGCTGTTGACCGAACAGATCCTGCTGACCTGGCGGTTTATTTTTATCTTTGCCGAAGAGGCGGCAGCGATCCATCGCGCCCAGTCGCTGCGATTTGGCTATATTTCGCTGGCGAGCAGCTACCGCTCTACGGCGCTGCTGGTGAGCATGCTGTTTACCCGCGTGATGATCCGCTATCAGCAAATGGTGATAGCGCTCGACAGCAAACTCTATCAAGGGGAATTCCACCTGTAATGCTGACGACCCGACAATTGAGCTTCAGCTATCAGAATGAAGCGGTGCTACAGGATCTGACCCTGGATTTTAGCCAGCATGCCGTAACCGGGCTGCTGGGGGCCAACGGCTGCGGTAAATCGACGCTGTTGATGAATCTGACCGGTATACTGCGCCCGCAGCAGGGGGCGGTATTATGGCAAGGGGAGCCGCTGCGCTACGATAAAGGCAGCCTGCGGGCACTGCGCCAGCGGGTCGCCACCGTGTTTCAGGATCCGGAGCAGCAAATATTTTATACCGATATCGATAGCGATATCGCGTTCAGTCTGCATAATCTCGGCCTGGATAAGCAATTGATTGCTCAACGGGTCGATCGGGCATTAACGCTGGTGGATGCGCAGGGGTTCCGGCATAAATCCATCCAGCATTTAAGCCACGGCCAGAAAAAACGGGTGGCGATTGCCGGTGCGCTGGTGATGGAGGCGGAATATCTGCTGCTGGATGAACCGACCGCCGGGCTGGATCCGTCTGGCAGGCAACAGATGATCGCCATTATCGAGCGCATCGTGGCCGAGGGGAAGCGGGTGATTATCTCCAGCCACGATATCGATTTGATTTACTCGATCTGCGATCACCTGTACGTGCTTTCCCATGGGCGGCTGGTCTGCTCAGGGGAGCCTGCTCAGGTGTTTATGCAACAGGAACAGATAGCGGCCGCCGGGTTGGTGCAACCCTGGCTGGTGAAATTACACGGCGAACTCGGTTTGCCGCTGTGCAAGACGGAACAACAGCTGTTTGCGCGGCTCAAGCGCGACGCGGAGAAGATGTGATGAAACGGTGTGTCATGGTGCAGGGAACAGCATCCGATGTTGGTAAAAGCGTGCTGGTTGCCGGTTTGTGCCGGATCTTCATGCAGGATGGTTATCGCTGTGCGCCGTTCAAGTCGCAGAATATGGCGCTCAACTCTGGCATCACCGCCCGTGGTGAAGAGATGGGGCGGGCGCAGATTTTTCAGGCCGAGGCCGCAGGCATCGCCCCCGATGTGCGGATGAATCCGATCCTGCTGAAACCCACCAGCGACTGCAAGGCGCAGGTGGTATTGATGGGTAAGGTGGCCTGCAATATGGACGCGGTCAGCTATCACGAGTACAAACCGCAGTTGCAGCAACAGATCAGCGAGGTGTACCACAGCCTGGCTAGCGGTTACGACATCATGGTGCTGGAAGGGGCTGGTAGCCCGGCGGAAATCAACCTGCGCGATCGAGACATCGTCAATATGGGGATGGCAGCGATTGCCGATGCACCGGTATTGCTGGTGGCCGATATCGATCGCGGCGGGGTGTTTGCCGCCATTTATGGCACGCTGGCACTGTTAGAACCTGAAGAGAAAGCGCGGGTGAAAGGGGTGATCATCAACAAATTCCGTGGTGATATTGCCTTGCTCTATTCGGGGCTGGAGCAGATCGAAGCCCTGACCGGCGTACCGATACTGGGCGTGATGCCCTGGCTGAATATCGATCTGGAAGATGAAGACGGCGTGGCGCTGCAAAATGGCAAATATGCCCCGGCAGGTACCCGCCTTGAGCTGGATATTGCGGTGTTGCAACTGCCCTATATGTCCAACTTTACCGATTTTAATGCTCTGGCCGCGCAACCGGACGTAGGACTGCGCTATGTTACGCATCCGGCGGCGCTGGCCGGTGCCGATCTGATTATCCTGCCGGGTAGCAAAAATACCTTGAGCGATCTGCAATGGCTGCAACAAAGCGGGCTGGCGGCGGCGTTGCAGGATCAGCATCGGGCCGGGGTGCCGATTGTGGGTATCTGCGGTGGCTATCAGATGCTGGGCAAGCACATTGTTGATGGTGTGGAATCTGGCGTGGATCAGATGGCGGGCCTGGGATTACTGGATGTCACCACCCGGTTTGCGCCGCAAAAAGTCACTACGCAGGTGGCCGCGCAATGCCAGCCAACGCTGCCCGGCCTGTGGTCTGGTTGTGGCGAGCAGGGCGTGGTTGGCTATGAAATCCATATGGGGACCACCCAGCTTGGCCCAGATGCCGCGCCTTTTGCCCGTCTTTCCCTGCGCAACGGCCAGCCGGACAGCGCCTTTGACGGGGCGGTGAACTCCGCCGGTAACGTGCTGGGCAGCTATATTCATGGCTTATTCGATAGTGCGCCCTTTTGCCGCGCGCTACTGAACGGACTGCGTCAGCGTAAAGGGCTGCCGATTTACGACGGCCCGGCTTTCGACTATGCCGATTACAAGCAGCAACAGTTTGATATCCTGGCCGATAAAATGCGGGAACATATTGATATGGAAAAAATTTACCGCTTGATGACCGAACACCAGCAGACGGTGGCCCCATGATCCTGATCACCGGCGGGGCACGCAGCGGCAAAAGTTCGCTGGCCGAAAGGCTGGCGTCTGGCGTCAGCGACCGGGTGTTGTATATGGCCACCTCGGAGGTGACCGATGAGGAAATGGCTGAGCGGGTCAGGCTGCATCGTCAGGCCCGGCCTGCGCACTGGCGTACCTGGGAAGGAAGCCAGCAGTTGGCTAGCGTGATCGACCAACAGGCGGTGGCGGGCGAGGCGGTCATCCTGGAGTGTATCACTACGCTGATCGCCAACCTGATGTTTGCATTGACCGGGGAAACGCCGGTGGAAACCATCGACTTCGCCACGGTAGAAACGGCGATCCAACGGCAAATCGATGAACTGCTGGCCGCCTGCGCCCGTAGCCCGGCAACGATCTATCTGGTCACCAACGAATTGGGAATGGGCATCGTGCCGGAAAATCGCTTGGCACGACACTTCCGTGATATTGCCGGGCGAGTCAACCAGCGTCTGGCCGCCGCCGCCGAGTCGGTGTTTTTGGTCGTTTCGGGTATTGAGGTCAAGATTAAATGAGTTTGCGACTGTTTTGGGCCACCCTGCAATTGATGACGCGTATCCCGCTGCCCGCCAGTTGGACGCAGGGGTTGGCGATGGATAACTACCAGCGCGGCATCGTCGGTTTTCCTTTGATTGGCCTGATTGTCGGTGCGATCGGTGGCGTGGTGTTTACTCTGCTGGCTCCCTGGTGTGGGGTGCCGCTAGCGGCGTTGGGTTATGTGCTGGCGTTGGCGCTGGTGACCGGAGCTTTTCACCTGGACGGCTTGGCCGATACCTGTGATGGCGTATTCTCGGCCCGCAGCCGGGAAAAAATGCTGGAGATCATGCGCGACAGCCGCCTTGGCACCAATGGCGGGCTAGCGCTGATCTTTATCGTGGTGGCGAAGGTGTTGGTGATCAGCGAACTGGCGCTGCGCGGAGTGCCGATGTTGGCCACGCTGGCGGCAGCTGGCGTGGCATGCCGGAGCCTGGTGGCTATCATGATGTACCGCCAGCCCTATGCCCGTGAAGGTAATGGGCTGGGCAATCTGTATATCGGCAAAATTAGCGGTGGGCAAACGCTGTTCACCCTGGCGCTGGGGGCGGCGTTGGTCGTCCTGTTGGGGCATGGCCAGGGGCTGTTTGCGCTTGGCTGTGCGCTGATCGCCATACTGATACTGCGCACCTATCTGCGCCGCCGCCTGGGTGGGCAAACCGGTGACACTCTGGGGGCGGCGATAGAAATTGCTGAACTGGTCTTCTTATTGGCACTGCTGTGAGTGAGCGTGATGCGGCTATTTTTGGTAAGACACGGGCAAACGGTGGCGAATCGGCAGGGCGTATTTTGCGGCATGACCGACTTACCGTTGACTGAACAAGGTGAGCAGCAGGCACGGCAGGTGGCACTTTGGTTGGCCGAGGTGCCTTTTACCCAGGCGATTAGCAGTGAGTTACTGCGCGCCCGGCATACCGCCGAGTTGGTGCTTGGGCAGCGGGAACTGGCGATCCAGCCCGATGGCGGCTTTAACGAAATGAATTTTGGCGACTGGGAAATGCGCCATCATCAGGATTTGCAACAGCAGGATACGGCAGCCTGGGCAGACTGGGTGGCAGATTGGCAACAGGCCTGTCCGCCAGCGGGCGAGTCTTTTCCGCTGTTTTCACAGCGAATTAGCCAACAGGCCCAACGTCTGTTGAGTGAACAGGGCGATGGCGACCGTCTGCTGGTGGCGCACCAAGGCTCCCTAAGCTTGCTGCTGGCCGGATTGCTAAAGTTGCCCGCCGCCGGAATGTGGCACTTCCCTTTTACTCAGGGGGCCTACAGCGTGCTGGATATCGACCAGGGCTTTGTCACACTAAAAGTATTTAACAGCCAGGCTCATTGGCAGCCTGCAACCAGAGAATAAAGTTATGCAAACATTGTCATCGTTAATCGACCTGACCAAGCCGTTGGACGCGGCCGCCATGCAACAGGCGGCGGCAAGGATCGATGGCTTGCTGAAGCCACCGGGCAGCCTTGGCCGCCTGGAACAGTTGGCAACGCAGTTAGCCGGGATGCGCGGGTTCAGTGGCATGACTGCCAGCCGCAAGCAGATTATCGTCATGATGGCCGATCACGGTGTTTATGACGAAGGGGTCGCTGTGTCACCGCGTGAAGTGACGGTGATCCAGGCGCTGAATATGGTGAAAGGCAATACCGGTGTCTGCGTATTGGCAGCCAATGCCGGTGCCGAGGTAAAGCTGGTGGATGTGGGGATCGACAGCGAACCACTGCCGGGCCTGATCAACATGAAAGTCGCGCGCGGCAGCGGCAACATTGCTCGCGGGGCGGCAATGACACGCCAGCAGGCGGAGGAATTGCTGGTAGCCACGGCTCAGCTGACGCTGGAGCAGGCAGCGCTTGGGGTGAAACTGTTTGGCGTTGGGGAATTGGGAATGGCCAATACCACCCCGGCCGCAGCGTTAGTCAGCGTGTTTACCGGCCGCGACCCGCAAGAGGTGGTGGGCATCGGTGCCAATTTCCCCAGCGATCGTTTGCACCACAAGGTGGACGTGGTACGCCGGGCCATTGAGGTCAACCAGCCGGATGCCGAAGATGCGTTGGATGTGTTGGCTAAGCTCGGAGGCTACGATCTGGTGGGAATGGCTGGCGTGATGTTGGGGGCTGCGGCCGCCGGTTTACCGGTGATCCTCGATGGTTTCCTGTCTTATGCCTCTGCGCTGGCGGTCTGCGGCATTGCCCCGCTGGCTCGCGACTATCTGTTGCCATCTCATTTCTCTGCGGAGAAAGGCGCGGCGGCGGCACTTGAGCATCTGCAATTAGCGCCTTATTTGCATTTGGATATGCGGCTGGGGGAGGGCAGCGGTGCCGCCATCGCCATGCATATTGTGGATGCGGCCTGCGTGATGTATAGCCAGATGGGATCGTTGGCGGACAGTAATATCGTTATTCCTGGCAGCGCGAACTAACCGAACGGGCGCCGCATGCTGCGCCCGATTAGCAGCGCCCGTTCAGGTTATGAATTACGCAGTTTGCAAACGGGTTGCCCGGTTGAACAGGCGTTTGAACAGCCAGTAAATCACGCTGGCTGCCAGCAGTGAGTTAATGGTCGGCACGCCCCATTCGGTCACCAGACCGATCACGCTGCCGACGATACTGGCGACAATCGCGGCCCAGCCGATCAGCGGCGTCTGCTGCGGTAGCTGCCCAAGCTGACGGCTGGCATCCAGCGCATCCCGGTGGCTGCGCAGCACAAAATAATCCACCAGCATCACGCCGAGGATTGGCGGGAAGACCACACCCAGAATGGTCAGGAAATCCACGAACCGATCCAGAATCCCCAATACCGAAAGCAGAGTCCCCAACAGACCGATAACCACCGTAGTCGCGGTATATTTCAGTTTTTTGCCGGTAATACCTTCAACCGCATTCACCACCCCCAACGACGACGAATAGAGGTTCAGGTCGTTAACGCGCAGGGTGGAGAACACCACCACCAGCAAACCGATACCGCCCGCGCTCTGGGCCATGATCGTCACCACGTCTGCGGTGCCGAGCGTTTTGGCGATAAAAATCGCCAGGCCGTTAACCACGAACTCACCGGCAATGATGGTCAGCAGCGTAATGCCAAATACGTGACGCTTGTTTTTGGAATAGCGGGTCAGGTCTGGGGTCATCAGGCTGGCAACGATGGCACCGCCGACCACGATAGTAATACCCGCGCTGATGGTCATTGCATCGCCCATTGGGGCCAGCAGAATGGCTTCGTGCAGTTTCTGCCCGGAAAGAACGTTATACGAGATAAAGAACACCAGCAGGATAAACAGCGGCACCGCGATACGTGCGGTGATGCGCAGCGCTTTAAATCCGAACGCGACCAACACCGTCAAAAACAGGCCCGACAGCGACGCTGCCAATGGGAAGCCCAGGCGATCGCCGAGGGCAAAGTTAAGCGACTTGGCAAAGATGGCATTCTGAATGCCAAACCAGCCCAACAGGCTGACGGCCACCACCAGGCCAATCAGCACCGAACCTATGCGGCCAAAACCACACCAGCGAGCCAGCAGGCTGCCGGAAATCCCTTCTCTCATTCCCGCCAGGCCTAGCCCGAAGGTGACGACCCCAAAGATCAGGCTGCCGATAAAGATGGCGATAAAGGCATCGGTCAGGGTCATTGAGTTGCCCAGGACGGCCCCCAACATAAACTGATCCAGGGCCGTTAGCATACCCATATGCACAATGGCGACGCTGAGAAAGGATACCCGCTTATCCTGTGGTACCCGGCTCAATGGGTAGTCTTCAATTTTAATCACGATAATCTCTCGTTGACGTTTAAATAAATTGGATGCCTTTTTCAATCAGGCGTACTGGAATGTAGCTGTCCAAATGCACCAGTTTGCAATACTCTTCGAACTGTTGGAGCGTATGCACATCGGCTTTTTGGTAGATGTTGTAGATGCGGTTTTCTATGGTTTTATTACTGACGTTATATAACCTGGCAATCTCTTTGTTGGTGTAGCGTTGCAACATCAAAAAGATGATATCCAGCTCCGATTGGGTAAAGGTCTGGATGCTGACTTCGGTGGTCAAGACGCTGGGTTTTTGCTGGTTGATATATTTAAGCGGTGAAAGACTGTCCAGCGGACGGGCGTTCCACATGGTGCCAACCAGTTCTTCCTTGTCATTATAAATAGGCAGTTTTTCGCTGACATAAGGGACCAGACTGTCGCTGCCATACCAGAAATGGGTTTCGATAACCGCTACGCGATCCCGCGTCCCTTCGGTTTTGCGATCGTGCTCCTGGAAGTCTGGAGAGAACTCCGCCCAGTCGGCGGGGAACTCGGCATCCAGCTTGCCGGCAATATCGAAATTGAGAGGCGTATTGGTATAAAGGTAGGCCGCCTTGTTCATATAAATATGGCGCGAGGATAAATCTTTAATGCCCCAAGGCTCATTTAAATGCCCCATCATGGTGATGAGACCTTTTAAATATAATTCATTACTCTGCCAAAATGAATCCATGTGAACCTCTTAGCCTCGGCGCTATCAGATGTTTTTTGCTAAATAGATACGGGTATGACGATGCGCATAGCCAGCCAAGTTGCCGTAGGGTTGGTACCCCAGTTTTTCGTAAAACGCCTGTGCCTGGAAACTGAAGGTATCGACATAGGCCATATGGCAGCCGCGCTTCACGGCTTCCTGTTCCGCTTGCAGCATCAGGTCACGACCATAGCCTTTTTTGCGATATTCGTCACCCACCCAGAGATACTGCACTTCTAATCCACCCCACCAGGTTCTGGCGACTAATCCGGCGACAATCTGCCCGTCATCATCGGTGACGGTCAGAAATAGCGGATGAATATCGACCGCATCATACTGGTGGTTGTGCGCCCAGAGGCTGTCAATCACGAACTCTTCGTCCTGTGGATTAGGGGTGTCCGTAACGTTAATCTTCATGGCTAATCGTTCCTTTTCATGCTAATAATTCAAGCTGTCATTAAGGTGTTGGTATTGATTAGATTTAGTTAACATTTATTGATAATGATTACAAGGGTGTTTCTCACCTGTTTCCCCGGTGGCAAAAAATGGGTATGTTGTGCCTAGAGACGGGAATAATTGACCTTTCTCAACAGTATACCGAATAGAAAATATTGTGCTTCACCAGGGAACGCCCTTTAGGGCAGAGGATAGTGACTAGAGCAAGCTAACTTGCCAACAGCATTATGCCTCATCAATATGTAGTAAGTCTTATCATCACCTCGTAGTTATCACCTGCGCAAAGTAGCGGACTGAATTCCGCTGCTTTGCCGCACAATCCGCGCCGATATTGTATAATTACCTGCTAATCACCGCATTTGGTGCTGTTCCTCGCCTCAAGTGGCTCCACTGGGGTATTATGGCTGAACGACCGAATTCGCGGCCAGTTCGCAACAGGTGAGCAAGTATTGATGGCATTATGAAAACACTTAAGCCGCGCCGCCCGCATGGACGGTGGATCTATTACATTCTGCACGAAGATATTCTGTGGCCCTGCCCGGTCAAATGGGAGTGGGAAGACAGTTTCGAAGCGTGGTTGCCTTTTTACTACTCGCCCACGCTGGAATTTGTGGCGGGCGATCCGGCGAAAGCCGTCAAGGTGACGAAACTCCAAACGCCGGGTATGCTGCCGAAACGCCTGGAGTACGCCTGAGAGGGGGAGAGTTGCTCGTTGATTATCCGGTGCCTGGCGCCGTCCCCACCAAACCTTCCCATTCGATGCCAAACTACCCGCACCCGCTGCGGAACAGTCACTCAGTTGAGCAAGTCGTGAACGGTACGGCGTACATAGTGGGTCATTTGTGCCAAGTCTTCGGGAGCCACTGGACCACCGCCAGCTAACACCACCTGTTGCTCGATCTGAGCGATTTCTTGCTCAACCCGATTTGCGATCTGCACCTTGACGATCTTGTCTACCGATGACAGCAGTACCTTCAACACCACTTTCAGCGCAATATTTTCGCAGAATGAATCGTAGGAGTGGGCTGCTGGCGCCGCTTCTACCGCCGGTGGCGGCATGCGTGGGGCCATAGCCTTGAAACTGTCTACATTTTCAATAATAAGATCCATGTCTCTTATTAGTTCATCAAAATCTTTAGACACTGACTTATTTCCCTTTGCAATACGCAAAAAACAGAACGCCTGGCTTTGGTTGGCAGCCAGGCGGACACAGCATGAATCGACCGGACGTTCAGCAGATGTGCGGTAGGTTGAGCGGCATTTTAACCCTGCCGGGGGGCCGCAAACAAGATAGGGATGATGGATGATTTAGCTTCTATGTATAACTGGCTGTGATGAGTTGTGAGGAACCTAAACGGGCACGGAGTTCTGCTGGCCGGGGAGGGGATAAATAATGCGAATGGCATCCAGATAAACGCTCAGACCTTAACCTGTCTGGCGTCATACAGGCTAAACTTGAGGAGCAGATATCAACACAGGGAGGAGATATGGAACCTGAACGTGGCATTAAGCGAGTGATACTTTCTGATGGCGCTATCAAACATGTGGTGGTGGAAGATGCTATGGGCAACGAGCGAACTCTGGCCGCCAGGGATTATATTTCTGAGGGGATCCAGCCACCGTTGGAAAAACTGCCGGAAGTGCCTGCGCAGGAAGACTAGCAAGGCCCCGGGGTGTAGGCTGCCCCCCTTGGCATCGGGCGGCGTTTCCTACCGCCGCTTCGGCATACTGTTGCCGACTGCTGACCTTTTCCCCCATACTGGTAGAAATTGTGCATTTTATTGTACCCAGCAGGAAGGGCAAGTCAGTGTCAACGGTCAAGAAAAACTCTATTCCCACGCTGTTTTTGAAAATCAAACCCCAGGAAGCCGTGCTGGTCCTGATCACCATGATCTGGGGCGGCACCTTTCTGGCCGTACATCAGGCGATGCTGGTCAGCGGGCCATTCTTTTTTGTCGGGCTGCGTTTTGGTACCGCAACGTTGGCGCTGGTGCTGTTTTCCCTGCGTTCACTACGCGGGATGACCTGGTACGAAATCAAGGCCGGGGTGTTTATCGGCACCTCAATCATGGTCGGCTACGGCCTGCAAACCATGGGGCTGCAAACCATCACCAGCAGCCAGTCGGCGTTTATTACCGCCATGTACGTGCCGATTGTGCCGCTATTGCAGTGGCTGGTGCTGGGCCGTATGCCGGGGATTATGTCCTGGATTGGCATTTTGCTGGCCTTTATCGGGCTGATGCTGTTGAGCGGGCCGAGCAGTTCCAGCCTGGCATTCAGCGGCGGGGAGTTCCTGACCCTGATCAGTGCGTTGGCGATCGCCATCGAGGTGATTTTGATCGGCGCTTTTGCGGGCAAGGTCAACGTGCGGCGGGTGACCATCGTACAGCTGGCGACGGCGTCGTTGTTATCGTTTGTGATGATGGTCCCCACCGGGGAGTCGGTGCCGGCATTTTCCAGCTATCTGCTGTACAGCGCGATAGGGTTGGGGATAGCCAGTGCGGTGATCCAACTGACGATGAACTGGGCGCAGCGCAGCGTTTCGCCGACACGTGCAACGGTCATTTATGCCGGTGAACCGGTCTGGGCCGGGATTGTCGGCCGTATTGCCGGTGAGCGCCTGCCGGGGTTGGCCCTGATTGGTGCGGGATTGATTGTGCTGGGGGTGATTGTCAGTGAGATACGTATCCGGCGTAAACCAAAGCCAGCAGAATTGACGTGAAAAAAAACGCCGCGTAGAAACGCGGCGTTGCAATAATCTGGTTAGGCTGCCTTTTTACGGCGGACAAACTGATAACCGATCCCCAGAATGACAAACCACAGTGGCGTGACGATCAGCGCCTGCCGTGTATCTTCGCGCAGCGTCAATAACACCAGCACGAACGCGAAGAATGCCATACATACCCAGCACATCAACTTACCGGCAGGCATCTTGTAGATCGATTTCTGGTGCAGCGCCGGGCGTTGCTTACGGTAGACCAGATACGAGCACAGAATGATGGTCCAGACGAACATGAACAGAATGGCCGACACGGTGGTTACCAGCGTGAATACCGTCATGACGTTCGGGATCAGGTAGATCAGCACCACGCCGCCCAGCAGGCAGATGCAGGAGAAGGTCAGGCCGTTCGCCGGTACCGCGCGCTTGGACAGGTTGGCAAAGGATTTAGGCGCATCGCCTTCCTGCGCCAGCCCGAACAGCATACGGCTGGTGGAGAACACGCCGCTGTTGGCAGAAGAAGCGGCAGAGGTCAGTACCACGAAGTTGATCACGCTGGCTGCGGCTGGCAGACCGATCAGCACGAACAGTTCTACGAACGGGCTCTTATCGGCTACCACTGAACTCCACGGCGTTACCGACATGATCACGATCAGCGCAAACACATAGAACATGATGATGCGGATTGGGATGGAGTTGATCGCGCGCGGCAGCACTTTTTCCGGATCTTTGGTTTCGGCGGCGGTGGTTCCCACCAGCTCGATGCCGACAAAGGCGAACACCGCAATCTGGAAACCAGCGAAGAAGCCGCTGATGCCTTTCGGGAACATGCCGCCGTCATTCCATAAATGGGAGAAGGAGGCTACGCTGCCGGTTGGGGATTCGAAGTGCATCGCCACCATCACCAGACCGGCGATGATCAGGCCGACAATCGCGACGATTTTGATCATCGCAAACCAGAACTCCATCTCACCGAACATTTTCACCGTTGCCAGGTTCAGGCTGAGTAACAACAGCACGCACAGCAGTGAAGCAATCCATTGGGACAGATCGGGGAACCAGAACTGCGCATAGGCGGTAATGGCCACCACGTCGGCAATGCCGGTGACCACCCAACAGAACCAGTAAGTCCAACCGGTGAAGAACCCTGCCCAGGGGCCGAGCAGATCGGCGGCAAAGTCGCTGAAAGATTTGTACTGCAAATTTGAGAGCAACAACTCGCCCATCGCGCGCATCACGAAGAACAGCATAAATCCGATGATCATGTACACGAAGATGATGGAAGGCCCGGCCAGGCTGATGGTCTTACCGGAACCCATAAACAAACCTGTACCAATGGCACCGCCGATAGCGATCAGTTGGATATGTCGGTTTGAGAGGTTTCGCCTTAGGTGATCTTCTGATCCGGGCGTGGCGTCCACTGCTATTTTAGAATGATCTACCATCGTATGCTGTCCTGTTTTTACCTGTCATGAGTGGAATGGCGAGCTCTGATGTGGCTCTGTTTTATCTGTATGGGCCGGTTTTTCCGACAAAAGTTAAGGTAACTCAATATCACCACCTTTGTGCAACATATTTACAACATAATTCGGTGGGATTAAAGCCGATTATTCTTTACTCAGGGGAGGCAAATCGGACGTTCAGGGGGCGGAAGATTACTCTTTACCGGGGCAAATGAACAGTGCCGCCAGTCGTTATCTTATTGATTAAACAGGGCGTTATAAAACTCGCATGAGAAAAACTAATGCTAAAAGGCGATTTAACTAATCCTGACGGTAAGACGGGAGTCAGGGAGAGATAATCGGCGTGGGCGCGTGGAGCAGTTGAGTTCTAATCAGTTTATGGCAGCGGCTGGCGTGGCTTGGCGGTGGATCACCGGGGGCGTCGCGCACATTTCGCTAGTTTTGCGGTTCAAATCACAAAAGTAAAAATCATTGGTTGAGCAAATGGCGAGTTAACCGCCGGGAACATCTGCCGATCACAAAAGCACCATAAACTGGTACTCGCACCCGGTGGCAAGCGGTAAGCTATGCTTATCACGGTAACCAGAGAAGGGATGGAATATGTACAAGACCATTTTAGTACCGGTAGATATCGCCGAAGACGTATTGACTGAACATGCGCTCGAGCATGTGGTGTATCTGGCCAAGATGTCTGGGGCCAAGGTGCATTTCTTCCATGCCCTGCCGGATGCTTCGGCGTTTGTGACCGCCTATTCGTTTGGCATCAAAGAGTTTGAAAATCAGGCGGAAGTGAAAGCCATCGAGGGGCTGAAGAAGATCATGGCGGAGATCGACCTGCCGTTGGAGCGTCTTTCTTATACCATCAGCTTCGGTTCGCCACGTGACGAGGTGCTGCAACTTGCCGAGGAAATCGAAGCCGACCTGATCGTGATTGGTTCCCGCCGCCCTAGCGTCAAAACCTACCTGCTTGGCTCGAATGCGGCCGCCATTGTCCGTCACGCCAAAATCTCGGTGATGGTTGTCAGATAATGGCTCGCTAGCGTTTTCATCAAACCCGGCCTGCGTCCTGCGGGCCGATTACCCCAAATAAAATCACTGCGTGGCTTATGCTGGCGTCGATACTCGGCCGATTAGCTGCCGTTTGCCAGATAACTCCTAGTCTGCTGGGCTATTTATTCGCGACGCGAACAATATTGGGTAATAAAAATCCCACAATATTTTTAATGTTAAATTGGGACAAATCCTATTGCTGCTTATTTATTGGTGGCTTGGCAAGTCAGAAGGAATGTTGATTTAGGCAATAACTGGAATATTCTTTTACAAAACTTATCATTTAGCCGTTAGGGGGGACGGCCAAATTGCTATCAGGCCCCAGACTGGCGGCCTAATAGCACACGGACTATTGGCGGTAGGCGTGTTTGATCTGCTGAATGCTGTTTTTGAAAATTTCAGCCTGATCCGGGTCATCCACCTGCGCGGCAAAGCGCTCCAGATTAATGATCACTTTACCGGCATCGGCCTGGCCAATTGCCTTTAAGATCAGCGTTAAAGTTGCTTTAAGGCAGGCAACTTCGGTGGCCAGCGCTTCCGGGTTTGCAGACGTAGTGAAGTCAACGTTGCTCATTTTATCTCCTGATTTTTAAGGCGTAAGCCTGAAATGAAATGTGGTTTGATGCTCAACTAGCGGTTGCCGACCTATCCAGACCAACTCCCGAGCCTCATTTAGGGCGCGGAGTATAGCATAGCATTGGCGGTTCGTATCGCGTGAGGCCCCGTGGCAGAGGGGTTAAGCCTGTCAGAAGGGGAAGAGAAGGCATTTTTTGCGACTAGAGGTGTAATTCCTTTGTATACTCATTTATAGTTAGCGGTGAGATATGTGCTCCAGGGCATGACGACTTTTATAAACTATTACTGGTTTTATTCGACGCGATGAATAACTATTTTATCTGCAAGCTATTGACATTTAAGTCGGTTATTTTCGTTGGAAATGGCACCCTTTTCAGTGCAAACACCGGTTATGTATTCTGAATATGGGTTTCCCTACAGCGGTTTGTACGTGATTAAAAATGACGTAAGTTTGTTATTTTTTTGTAATTCATATGGTTACGAGTGATATTTGGTCGCGCGGTTATTATCTGGCTTAGAGAAAACAGCGATTAATTTTCCCGCCAGATGGCGTAAAATGGCGTATCATAGTGTTATTGTATTGAGTCTAATAGTTTTGATGGTTTTTTATCCGCCAACCAGTGGATTAATCGTAACCAGGGTGGAGCAGGGTTCTGCAAAGCTGGCCAGAGTTAACCGAGAGTAAGTATTAATCTGTATTCATTCTTTGCTGAAAACCAAGTAATATCTGTTTCGATGACAGAGGCTGATTGATTGCGTTACTCCCCTATTTTGGAGAATTTTCCTTGATTAGCGTTCTTCTTGTTGATGACCACGAACTGGTGCGCGCAGGGATACGACGCATTCTGGAAGACATCAAAGGCATTAAAGTTGTTGGCGAAGCACAATGCGGCGAAGATGCCGTCAAATGGTGCCGCGGCAACTCTGCCGATATCGTTTTGATGGATATGAATATGCCGGGTATCGGTGGACTGGAAGCCACCCGTAAGATTGTCCGTTATACGCCCGACATCAAGGTCATCATGTTGACCATTCATACTGAGAATCCGTTGCCTGCCAAGGTGATGCAGGCGGGTGCGGCTGGCTATCTGAGCAAAGGCGCCGCACCGCAAGAAGTGATTAACGCTATTCGTTCGGTGCATGCGGGCCAGCGTTACATCGCTTCGGACATCGCGCAGCAAATGGCGTTAAGCCAGTTGGAACCGCAGGCGGAAAACCCGTTCAGCACCTTGTCTGAGCGCGAGCTACAAATTATGTTGATGATCACTAAAGGGAAGAAAGTGAATGAGATCTCGGAGCAACTGAATCTCAGCCCTAAAACGGTGAATAGTTATCGTTATCGTATGTTCAGCAAGCTGAATATTAGCGGGGATGTTGAATTGACCCACTTGGCGATCAGACATGGGTTGTTCAGCACGGAGACATTGTTAAGCAGTGAATGATCGTTTTGATGCTCAAGCATTTCTTAAAACCGTAACCAGCCAGCCTGGCGTTTACCGTATGTATGATCTGACGGGAACGGTGATCTATGTCGGTAAAGCCAAGGATCTGAAAAAACGTCTCGCGAGCTATTTTCGCACACAGGTCAGTAGCAGCAAGACGGAAACGCTAGTCAAAAATATTGCACAAATTGACGTTACCGTTACACATACGGAAACTGAGGCGTTATTACTGGAGCATAATTATATCAAGCTGTATCAGCCGCGATATAATGTTCTGCTGCGCGATGATAAATCCTATCCGCTGATATTTTTAAGTGCCGATAGCCATCCACGGCTGACGGTGCACCGTGGTGCCAAGCATGCCAAAGGTGAATACTTTGGCCCATTTCCCAATTCTTACGCCGTACGTGAAACGCTAGCGCTGTTGCAAAAGCTGTTCCCCGTGCGTCAGTGCGATAACAGCGTTTACCGCAATCGCTCCCGTCCTTGCCTGCAATATCAGATTGGCCGCTGTCTGGGGCCATGCGTTGCCGGTTTGGTGAGTGAGGAAGATTACCGCCAGCAAGTGGATTATGTACGTCTGTTTTTATCCGGTAAGGATCAGCAGGTGCTGCACCAGTTGATTGCGCGGATGGAAAACGCCAGCAAGCTGCTTAATTTTGAAGAGGCGGCGCGTATCCGCGATCAGATCCAGGCGGTACGGCGGGTAACGGAGAAGCAGTTTGTCTCAGGAGACAGCGACGATCTCGACGTGATCGGCGTAGCCTTCGATGCTGGCATGGCTTGCGTACACGTGCTCTTTATTCGTCAGGGCAAGGTATTGGGCAGTCGCAGCTACTTCCCGAAAGTGCCGGGCGGTACCGAGCTGAGTGAAGTGGTGCAAACCTTCGTGGGTCAGTTCTACTTGCAAGGTAGCCAGGCTCGCACCTTGCCGTCTGAGATCTTGCTGGACTTTACGCTACCGGAAAAAGATCTGCTGGCTAGCTCGCTCAGCGAATTGGCTGGCCGCAAGATCCAAATCCAGAGCAAGCCGCGTGGCGATCGTGCCCGCTATTTAAAACTGGCGCGTACCAATGCCTCTACGGCGCTGGTCACTAAGCTTTCTCAGCAATCGACCATCCATCAGCGGCTGGCAGAACTGGCCAAAACGCTGAATCTGACCGAAATTAACCGGATGGAGTGTTTCGATATCAGCCATACGATGGGGGAGCAGACCGTCGCCTCCTGCGTGGTATTCGACAGCAACGGCCCGTTGCGTTCGGAGTATCGGCGCTACAACATTACCGGTATCACGCCGGGCGATGACTACGCCGCCATGGCGCAAGTGCTGAAACGGCGCTATGGTAAAGCATTGGAAGAGAGCAAAATCCCGGACGTCATCTTTATTGATGGGGGAAAGGGGCAACTGGGTATGGCGATCGACGTGTTCAATGCGTTGAACGTCACCTGGGACAAGCATAAACCGTTGCTGATTGGCATCGCGAAAGGAACCGATCGCAAAGCCGGCCTGGAGACGCTGTTCTTCGTGCCAGAGGGGGAGGGGATTTCACTGCCTTCGGACTCACCGGCATTACACGTGATCCAGCATATTCGTGATGACTCCCACAACCATGCGATCACCGGCCATCGTCAGAAACGGGCGAAAGTCAAAAACACCAGCGCCTTGGAACTGATCGACGGCGTTGGGCCAAAACGGCGTCAGGTGCTGTTGAAGTATATGGGTGGACTTCAACCATTATTGAACGCCAGCGTTGAGGAAATTGCAAAAGTGCCGGGTATTTCACAAGCATTGGCAGAAAAGATCTACAATGCATTGAAACACTGAGGGCAATGTAGCAACATACTCTTAATTTCCACTCCAGCCAGATAGTTACCAGCATTATGCAATTGAATATACCGACTTGGCTTACCCTGTTCCGCGTAGTTCTGATCCCATTCTTCGTTCTGGCATTTTATCTGCCGTTCGTCTGGGCACCGATGCTCTGTGCGGTCATTTTTGTATTTGCTGCTGTAACCGATTGGTTTGACGGCTTTTTGGCCCGCCGTTGGAAGCAGACTACCCGCTTTGGTGCGTTCCTCGACCCGGTTGCCGATAAGGTGATGGTGGCGGTGGCCCTGGTGCTGGTGGCAGAGCATTATCACACCTGGTGGATCACTCTGCCTGCTGCCACCATGATCGCTCGCGAGATCATCATCTCGTCGCTGCGCGAATGGATGGCGGAAATCGGCAAGCGCAGCAGCGTGGCCGTATCATGGATTGGTAAAGTGAAAACCATGGCACAGATGATGTCATTGGTTGGCTTGCTGTGGCGTCCAGAGCGTACGGTGGAGTATCTGTCGTTCGGTCTGCTGTACATCGCTGCCGTGCTGACTTTCTGGTCAATGTTCCAATATTTGAACGCTGCACGCCGCGATTTGCTGGAACCTTGATCGAAGCGATGTAAAAATCGTCAAACGAACCCGATGAGACAACAATTTTATTGACTCATCACGCCAGATAAGTAGAATGCATCGCATCGGACGGCAGCGATGAGTTGCAAAAAGATTGAAAAAAATCAGCAAGTTCTGATTACTGCGGGAATAGCTCAGTTGGTAGAGCACGACCTTGCCAAGGTCGGGGTCGCGAGTTCGAGTCTCGTTTCCCGCTCCAAATTTAGTAAAGCTGGTGATTGCGAGCTTTAGCCTGCAAAGGCAAACAAAATTAAGGCGCGTTAACAAAGCGGTTATGTAGCGGATTGCAAATCCGTCTAGTCCGGTTCGACTCCGGAACGCGCCTCCAATTTTCCCGAGCCCGGGTGGTGAAATCGGTAGACACAAGGGATTTAAAATCCCTCGGCTTATGGCTGTGCGGGTTCAAGTCCCGCCCCGGGTACCAGGAAAATAAACTAAGAATAATCAAAGCAATATGTAGTAATGTCGTACCGCCGAGAGGCGGTTTTTTTGTGCCTGAAATCCGCTTGTCGGCTGAAAATAGTTCGGCCATTCCCCTTTATTTGACGTTAGTCACTCCTTTGGCGCCTGCTTCATTATTCGTCCACACATCTTCCCCTCTGAGGATACGGGCTCCTTCAATGGTATAAATGACAGGGTAATTGCTGAATACCAGCAGTACACCATCGGTTTTTTGCGTTGACCTGCTTATCGTTGAGCTATACACGGCCCTTATTATCAATACTGATTGTAGCTAGCGTTGTATCCGTCTGTGGGAGGGGGGACAGCCCATCGACCGGCATATGGGCTGCCACTGGTGTCTGTGGCTCCAAAACCGGCTTTGGCATTTTCGGCCTTGGTGTTGTGAATAATATCCTCTCTCCTTTATATGGTTTTGGTCTGACCAAAATCAAAAAGTTCTATGATATCTCCTGTCCGATCACAGAATAAAGAATTAAGCAGTCATTTTCACTTACACAAAAAGAAGTGGGGAAAAACCAGCCTGGTTATGGAGTGAAAATGTAACACTATGATTTAATGTGAAATTAATAATTTTAATTGTTATATACCCAATAAACCTCAA
>NZ_AYMQ01000115.1 GCF_000633355.1 Serratia sp. H1w | reverse complement strand
ACGAATCGGCAGCTCCGGCTACTACGCACAAATCGGCAACTCCGGCGACGACGCACGAATTGGCAGCTCCGGCAACTACGCACGAATTGGCAGCTCCGGCAACTACGTACGAATTGGCAGCTCCGGCAACTACGCACGAATCGATGCTACTGGTAAAGACGTTGTTGTGGCGGCAGCCGGATCAGTTTCGCGCATTGTGTTGGGTGAAGGTGGCTGCGCAGCGGTTCCTTACAATGACGGAACGCGCACCCGCTTCGCTATTGCTTACGTCGGCGAGAACGGCATTAAGGCCAACACGGCTTATTCGGTGAATGAAGCTGGTGAATTCGTAGAGGTCGAGTAAAGCCATTGCAAAAGGCGAAGTAACCGCCATCCGCATCACCTACTAATAAATCTTAATCAGGAGCACCCCCATGATGTATGCCATCGCGGGCGGCACCCTCATGGGCGTCGCTCAGGAATCACTACTCGACATTATCACTCGCCGGATGCGCGTTATCGGGCGCTGGCTTAAAGCCACGCTGAACCAGAGAGGTGAGCCCTAATGAACGTTGCCCGCGCACTTCAACTGTTAGCCAGCGATGCACGTCGAGTTGGCAATAACGACCTATTCCAAGTTGCCTACAACCTTTTCTATCGGAGGGCGAAATGAACATCGAAATCACCTGCAACAGAGTAAGCAGCACCCCC
The DNA here is from genome assembly GCF_000633355.1 of Serratia sp. H1w. Taxonomy (GTDB): domain Bacteria; phylum Pseudomonadota; class Gammaproteobacteria; order Enterobacterales; family Enterobacteriaceae; genus Chania. Next base: position 17,818 of record NZ_AYMQ01000115.1, on the reverse strand, counting down.
GGCATCCGCTCCGGTGAAATGAAGGTAAATCTGATAGGGGCGCAGATAGAAACGCCTGACGAAGCCGCTCAGCGCGAAATGCTGGCTGTTATGGATGAATCAGTGGTGTTCGCGTATCTCGCCGAACGTGGTTACTCAGTCACTGAAGTTAAGGCGGTAGCATGAGTCAGGAGCTACTCGCTAATGATGATCTGTTCGTCTCTCACATGCAGAGCGAATTGCAACAACAGTTAATAGAGTCACAAGCGGAAAAGGAAGTTCGCTGGCACGGTGCGCAACATGAAAGCCCGTCACTCACATGGAGTGAGTTTGCAGGTAACTTCAACTAAGAGGCAGTTATGAAATTTGAAAAAGCCATGAGAAAGAAAGCCAAGCTACGGCTGGCACTTACCGGGCCGAGCGGTTCAGGCAAAACATACAGCGCCCTTCTGATTGCTAAGGGGATCGGCGGCAAGATAGCCGTTGTTGATACCGAAAAAGGTAGCGCCTCGCTCTACTCTGATATCGCAGAGTTTGACGTTTTGGAACTGGAACCACCATTTTCACCTGAACGCTTTATTGAGGCTATCCAGGCAGCCGAACAAGCCGGTTATGACACGCTGGTGATTGATAGTATTACCCACGAATGGGGCGGCGTTGGTGGCTGTCTAGAGCTTGTAGATACCATCGCCAAAAACAAATATCGCGGAAACTCCTGGTCAGCGTGGAGCGACATTAACCCGCGGCACCGCCTGTTTCTTGATTCCATTCTCCGATCGCCGATGCACATCATCGCAACGATGCGAAGCAAGACCGAAACGGCGCAAGTTGAAGAGAACGGACGCAAGAAGGTTGCCAAGCTAGGTATGAAGTCAGAGCAGCGAGACGGAGTGGAATACGAGTTCACTACCGTGCTCGACATCGTCCACGAAACGCACCACGCCAACGCCACGAAAGACCGTACCAAGCTGTTCTCCAACTCAGACCCTGAAAAACTATCCGAAGAAACCGGCAAGAAACTATTGGCGTGGCTTGAGTCTGGTGTTAACCCACTTGACGAGGCTCTAAAGCATTTCGTGGAACTTGCTCAAAACTCAACATCGATTGACGACCTTAAACCTGCATTCGAAGAGGCGTGGAAATCACTCAGAGGCAGCGAGCAGCAAGCGAAGGCAAAAGAAGTATACGACACACGAAAATCTGAATTGGAGCAAGCAGCATAATGCACAGCATCACAGTACGACTCAACAAAGCGGCCCGCGAATTCCAAGCCGGTGACAGTACCGGCTTTAACATCCGCGCCGGGGTTCAATATTACGATCGGCAGAAGAGGCAGAAGGAATGGACGAACTACAGCGCCGCTGTGTTTGCCAAACCCGGCCCGCAGGCTGATTACTATCGCAGCGTGTTAGTTGAGGGTGCAATCGTTGAAGTAAGCGGCGAAAGCATTCGAGTTGAAGTGTACGACGGGCAAAACGGCCAGACCATCACGCTTGAATTGCAGAACGCGCGGATCGGCTTTGCACATTCTGGTGTTAACCAGGGGAAGCCGCAACAAAGCTCCGGTCAGCACTCGAATCAGCAAAGCAATCAATCGGGCTGGAGCGATGAACCTCCTTTCTGAGTAGCTAAGTAACCCCCCCTCCGCGCAGGTAACCAACGATGCGACCAGACTTAATCCTGGCGCATCTTCGCAAAGACTCTCGCAATCACATCACGGCCTTTCACCGCAACCTCGGTTCAACGGGTGGTGAGGGCCGCGTATTGTCTGGAGGAGCTACTGCGGGGATGACGCTTAACTTGCACGAACCGTTTTTTGAGGGCTGGGCCAACTCAATGACCAGCTCAGCCATTTATCTCCACTACGCCGATATCTGGCCTATCAAGCAATACCTCAACGAGGAACGCTGGGGCAACGAGACTATCGGCGGCACTCGCTACACGCTACGCACTGATATCGACTCAACCGGCTTTGTTTGGCTCCGTGATAAGCCACCGCAAGCGCAAACACCCATCCCCGCGGCTAACGATGAATACCGATGCAAAGCCAGTGGAATGCTTATCACCATCGAGTCAGTGAAGCTAACCAACGGCCAGCCGGTCAACATCATTTACCAGCGCGAAGACGGCATGAGATGCGGAGAGCCTAGCTGGCCCCGCTTCAAGTCTGAATTTGTAGCGGCATAAGGATAACCCCATGAACGTACTGACTTACGAGCAACTCAAGCAGCAGCTTGAATCGAGAGAGCGCGAAGTGATGGCGCTGAATGTGAAAAATGACAAACTCATCGAAGCCATGAGGGCGATTTACACCGCTGGCTTCCTGCCTATCGAATCAAGCCACGGCGATGCCAATTATTTCTGGGACTACACCCTCTCCCCGCAAGAGCAAATTGAGCAGTGGATTACTGAGGCCAAGTCCACCGACGCCACTCTGGCTAATCAGCAAGCAATAGGCGTTGAGAAGGCAATCGAACACCTGCATTGCGCAATCAGCCCTACGCCGGATGCCATCACAATAGTTGGTGTACTGAATGATTTCGCTAAGCAACTGCGGGGAACTAGTCATGACAGTATTTGAAATGCAAGGCGTCCTGCTGGGCAAGGCCATCCCCGGCGACATTAAAGTAAACGAGTCTCTAGCGGCTTATTTAGTTCGAAAGCTGGCCGATGCCGAAGCGCGCGGAGTAGAGAAGTTCGCTGAGCAGCAAGAAAAGTTAGCTGCTGATTACAGCAAGCTATCCCCTGGCTGTTACGGGGAAAAGTCATCTGCAGAAAATGCACTGATGGCGCGAGCATTTGCTGTCGAGTTGAAGGAGGGCCGGGGATGATTCATTACCACGGCACCCCAATATGGGGCAACCGTGGTGATGTGCATCGAATAGCCGTAACCGGTGCCGGTGCATTTGTTTCCTACGCTCGCCCCGACCAGCTCCGGCAATCATTCCAGCATGCCTCAAAAGTAAGCATCGACAACGGAGCATTTTCAGCCTGGAAACGCGGCTTGAAAATTGACTGGATAGAGTTCTATCGCTGGCTTATGGCTCATTACTTTCATGAAAAACTAGAGTTTTTCGTCGTTCCCGATGTTGTAGAAGGGGGTGAAGCTGACAACGACGATCTTATCCGCAAATTGCCTTCAATGTTTCGCGACAAAGCCGCACCCGTATGGCACCTGCACGAAAGCATTGATCGCTTGATAGAGCTTTGTCGCGAATGGCCTCGGGTGTGTTTTGGTTCATCTGGCAAATATGCCGTTATTCGCACGAAAGAATGGCACCAGCGCATGGAAGAAGCCTTTGAGGCGATTTACTACCGCAATAATTTTACAACGATGATTCACGGGCTGCGCATGCTCGACGGTCGGGTGTTGGGCAATTACCCCTTAGCGTCTGCCGATTCAACAAATCTAGCCTGTAACGTTCCGAAATTTAACAACAAATACCCCGAACTTACCCGGGCAATTAAAGAGGCGGATTACGCCATGCACCTTTCTAAACAAGAACTAAAGGCCGCGATATTGGCCGGTAGATGCGCAATTTTAAAAGGGGCCATTGAAAAGGTGACCCCACCAACCCCGCATACATGGATTAACCGCTTTCACAATCTAAGCGGTGCGCCTGCGCATCAATACATGCAACAAGGTGATTTATTCATTGGGAGGCCCAGCGATGGCAACTAATAGCGAACTGAAGAGAACAGAAAAAGGTGAGCTGATAATCAGCAAGATTGATGACGCTCGCCTTGTTCCAGGAATGCCGCGTACTCGAAGCGGCAAAACGCAATTGTTTGGCGAACGCATTGTAAGCAGAGGGAAGCTTGTTCAGGACTGCGATTTCTCAATCGAGCCACCGGAAAAACACTTCTATGCGCTGGAAATTAACGGCGTGTGGATGTGGGTTAACGGTTGCGGCCACTGCAATCAAAATGGCGAAAAAATGACTTACGTGGTCTGCGAAGAGCATGACCGCTGCCAAGGTTGTGGAGTTAAACGAAAAGAGGCCGTTGCAACCCCCGATGGTGCTATGTGGGGATCATGTGACGCTAATAATGTGTGGGGTTGGACTTGCCACCCATGCCATGAGCAGAGGGAACACGAAAGGCGCCAGGCTGCATTGGCTCGCATAGTTCCAGATGATGAGTACAGCGAGAGTGATTATTGGCATGAAAGCGAAGCCAAATGCCCGTACTGCAATGCAGAGATATGTACTGATGAAAAATACGACGCTGATGAAGAAAGCATGGAGTGCGACGAGTGCGGGAACGTATTCACGCTGACGGCGGAGCATTCAGTTTCGTGGACAACAGCGCGAGTCAGTGACAGCGAGGCCCATCATGAAGAGTAATGATGAGCCAACAACTGAAACTTTCGAAGATGGCGAGGTACGCATAAAAACAGAGGGGAAAACCTATCGACGCTTGCCTGGTTGGGACTGGGAGTTGTTGATTTATCTTCGGCCTAGGCGCTGGTTGAATTATGTGACTAGCACCTCATGGAAAAAGGTATCAGGTAAAAATGTGCTTGCAAGGCTCAACAAAATTATGAGCACAGGGCAGCACACACAGGGGGAGAGAGAGTGAAGGTGACGCCAATTTCTTTTCGTGCCGCGTGTGATTTCGTCCAACAGCTACATCGGCACAACAAGCCGCCACGCGGGCATAAGTTTAGCGTAGGGCTACGCAATGATGCCGGTGAATTGGTTGGTGTAGCGATGGCCGGACGCCCCATAGCGCGGCATTTCGATGACGGCCTAACGCTGGAAGTTAACCGTACCTGCACTGATGGCACGAAAAACGCCAACAGCATGCTATACGGCGCAGTGCGTGGGGCAGGCCTGGAACGCGCCGACGCTGCAGTAAAACAAATCATCTATGCGCCAATTAGCCAGCACAGCACGAAACCTTGGGAAGCCCGTCAGCGGCTTGAGCGGCTGTATGGCGATGTGTCACGAATCGAACTATTCAGCCGCTGCGATGTGCCTGGCTGGGATCATTGGGGGAATGAATGCCCGCAAAGCAACATAGCCTTGACGCCGGAAACGTTCAGCAAAACGCTCTCCGCTCCGTCGCAAAACGTTGTAACGATGAACTACACCGCGCCATAGAAGAAAACCCCAAAACCCCATTCGATAAATTATCCCGCCCTATCATCATGAGCCATTTCGCGCAGATACAGCCGCACGGCGTTAGCCTGGCCAGGTTCCTCTACACGATCGGCATGCTGAATGGGCGGTTTACAGAGAGGTAACCCCATGTCCGAGAGCTTTTACATGACAACTCAAGAAGTTGCTGAACTTTTTGAAGTTAGCGAACAAACTGTTCTGAACTGGCGAAAGAAAAAACCCAGTTTCCCATCGCCAGCAATAAAGAGCTGCCCGAACAAATACCGCCGTTCGGATATCGTTACTTACCAGCAGACCTCATGTGAGTAAATTCGACCACCTTCCCATCACCGCACACGATAGATTCAACCCTCGCCCACCACTTCGCGTATGCCTTGCGCTGTTCGTCAAGGTAATCGCTCTTATCATAAACCTGCCAGACCCCCGGCAACTTATGGCCTAGCATTATCTCGGCTATGTGTGGCTCCGTGAGGTCTGACAGGTTCGTCCTCATTGTTCTGCGCAGGTCATGGATCGACCAGTGCGGCATCTCAATACCAAACTTACGCCTGGCAAACTGCATGACGTTATACGGCAGCGACAGGGCGACAGTTTTCCCCATCATAGTTTTCTTTCCCGTATTAACAAAAAGCCACTGAGTACCGGCATTGTGCCGTTTGCATTCTTCGATCATCTCCTCCGCAGCCGGTATGATAGGCCGCAAAAGTGGCTTGCCCGTCTTGGCACCCATCTTGTGATTCTCCGGCGGCACCGTCCATACCTTCTTTTCCATGTCAAAATCACTGATCTTGGCCAACCGAAGCTCGCCGCCACGGCAGCCAAACAGCAGACAAAGCTTGATGAATAGTTCGTTTTTCCGCGTCATCCGGCTTTCTTCCATACACCGCCAAAGCAACGCTATTTCATCGTGAGATAGCACCCGCTCGCCGGTACCGATCTCAACTCCCAGCTCTTTTGACGTGAATTCTGTTAACGGGTTATTTGTCACCAGTTGGCGGCGCATTGCCCATCGATGGGCCTGCTTGGCATTGACCAGGATCCGGTCGGCGATGCTGGGCCATTTGCTTACGAGCGGCTCGAGCAGCGATAGCCACACATGAAAATTAGCGCTCTCATGCGGCATCGCGCCGATCTTCGGAAACACATGCAATTCGAAAGATCGCTTTATCTCCCCGGCGTTTTTCTTGTTCTTCTCGCAATAGGCTTCATACCACTGCTCGATCACCTGCTGGACAGTTAGCGCCCCCACAGCCCTGATCCGCTCAGTGGCTTTTACGATTCGGGGGTTGCGGTTGTTCTCTACTTCACCGCGCAGGCGTATAGCAGCATCGCGGGCATCTTTGAGGCTCATCGCCGGGTATGTACCAACGTCAACACGTTCGGACTTCGCGCCCCATCGATAACGATACTGAAACGTGATCTTTCCTTTCAGCGACACGCGAACGGACAAGCCATCCCGATCGGTTTTGACGAGTATCTTCTCTTGTTCCTTACCAAGCGTGGAGCGCAACCAGGTATCAGAAAGAGCCATTGTGAAGCCTCATTGTGTACATATTTCACCAGGAGAGGCTTAGAGATTAAGGTTATGTACATCTGGTTGTACATATTTTTATTGCGAGGAATGTAAAATAGTCTTTTGTTGTTTACTGTAATTTGCACAAATAACGTGCAATTCGAAGCGGAAAGACTGTTTTATGGGGGTTTTTCTTGGGTATTTTGTGGGAGGTTTTCGGGGGTTTTAATACTTTATAGGAGGGGTATTATTTGGGTGCGAGATAATGGCGAAAGTTCTTCTTTTCGCAACTTCGCGGGCGAATTCACTAGGAGACATGTTTTTCACGTTTCTATGGTTAGTCCGCCCTGCTCATCATCACAACGCTCCGATCGCGGCGCCAGGCAAAGCGGTAATAAAAAGATAGTAGCCGAGTATTTTCGCTGATTTGCCAACCGGTGACAATCAATGGTTTCTTCGGCAGAGAAGATAAAAGCAGCAAGGCAATTATCAAGGGCTGGATATAACCGCACTACCCCAGCGGTAGCGCCATTACGATGGCGTCTTCGCGGCCATTGGCTACGGGGTAATAGTTACGGCGTACCGTGACTTCGTTGAAGCCAAGGTCTTCGTAGAGGGCTATCGCACCGCGATTTGAAGCACGAACTTCCAGCCATAAAGTGACCACACCGCGCGTTTCCAACTGCTCGATCACGGCAGTCAACAGCGTACGGCCAAAGCCCCGGCGCTGCCAGCTTGGATGGATGGCGATGTTAAACAACGTGGCTTCATCCAGCACAATCTGGGTGATGGCAAAACCCGCCATCTGCCCATCGGCTTCCAGTTTCAGGTTAAGGTAACGTTCGCCCTGATTGCTGGCTAATGTCGCCTCCGTCCAGGGAAAGGCGTGGCTGGCTTGTTCAATCTTGAAGGCTGTGGCCAGATCGGCCGCTGTCAGGGTAGAAATGCTGTTCATGGTGACAAATCTGCTGCCAGAGTGCACGTTTTGCACCCGCATCTTGAGAAAGCTCGGCCAGCGCCGGGCTATGTAGCTGCGCGCCGGCCACCGCAAGCGGCTCCGTAACGCCCAACCGCCAACTGTTGCACTCGGTATCCTCCGGTAGCATCGCTACCTGATCCGGTGTCAGGCCATAGGTTTGTGCCGGTGTCAGCCCGAGGCTGCGCAGCACGTCGCAAAATAGCGGGTCCTGCGGATCGGGCAATGCCTGCGCCACCACCAGCAAGCGCACGTTCGGGGGCACGCTTACTGCCACCTCCCCCTGCAACACGCCAGGGCGGCGTAATGTCCACTGCGTAATCCCCAGTTGCTGTAACAACCAGTCGCGTTTTGATGCCATGCCAATCCCCGTGTGTTGCGCGCCCTACCTGCCCTATGCCGCGCTATGCTAACAAACCCGCGCAGCCTGCGCCAACAAACCCGTCGAACATCTCGCCACAAACCTCTATAATCCACGGCTAAATCTTGAGGAGCCGAAAACTGATGTCTGCATTAACCCCCGCCAGTGAAGTCATGCTGCGCCACAGTGATGAATTTATTGAACGCCGCGTGCTGTTTGCCGGCGATGTGCAGGATACCCTGCCGGCCCAATTCGAGGCCGCGGATGTGCGTGTCCACACCCAGCAATACCATCACTGGCAGTTACTGAACCGGGCGATGGGAGAGAATGCACAGTTCGGTCTGACGGTCGCTCCTGCGTTCGTCGCCGAGTGCGATACGCTGGTGTATTACTGGCCGAAGAGCAAGCAGGAAGCGCAGTTCCAACTGTGCAATATCCTGGCCCTGCTGCCGGTTGGCGCAGAAATATTTGTCGTCGGTGAAAACCGCAGCGGCGTACGCAGCGCGGAGCAAACCCTGGAAGGTCACGCCACGCTGGCCAAAATCGACAGCGCCCGCCGCTGTGGCTTATATCATGGCCGCATCGATGCGCAGACCCAGTTTGACCTGGCTGACTGGTGGGAAAGCTATCAACTGCACGATCTGGAAGTGAAGACACTGCCGGGCGTGTTCAGCCGTGACGGTCTGGACGTTGGCAGTTCATTGCTGCTCTCCACGCTGGAAAAACACATGAAAGGCAAAGTGCTGGACGTGGGCTGTGGTGCTGGCGTGATGGCTTCGGTGCTGTCCAAGCTGTCACCGAAGATGAAGCTGACCCTCAGCGACGTTAACGCCGCCGCGGTGGAATCCAGCCGTGCAACGCTGGCTGCCAACGGTATCGAAGGGGAAGTGATCGTCAGTAACGTCTACTCCGACATTACCGGCCGCTTTGATCTGATCATCTCCAACCCACCGTTCCACGACGGCTTGGCTACCAGCCTGACCGCCGCCGAAACGCTGATCCGTGGAGCGTTAAAACACCTGCCAATCGGCGGCCAACTGCGTATCGTCGCCAACGCCTTCCTGCCTTATCCAGATATTCTGGATGCGACTTTCGGCAGCCATGAAGTATTGGCACAGAACGGCCGGTTCAAGGTCTATAAAGCTACCGTAGCCCGCCAGCCACGCGATGCGAAGAAGAAAAGATAAGTCCCTAACCCTCTCCCATAGGGAGAGGGAACTGTCCGTGCCACGCTTTAACGCCTGCAATCTACTCTCGACTAAACCTGCAAAGGCGGGTTGTCAGCGAAATAGTTAACCAGAAAGTCGATGCATACCTTCAGCCTGGCCGAACCCGATGGCCGGGTTGGGTACACCGCCCAGATATTGGCATTTTGATACCACTGCGGCAGCACATGGATCAGTTCACCCGAGTCGATATACTTTTTCACATCCCACATTGAACGCAATACGATGCCATGACCTTTCAAGGCCCAATTCAGCACCACGCCACCGCTGTTGGAAGAGAGTTGGTTATTGACATGCACCTGAGCAATATCGCTGCCATTGGTTAATGACCAAATGCCAAATGACGCGTTGCGCTCCTGAATAAACAGACACTTGTGCTTTTTTAACTCATCGATGGTGCCCGGCAGACCGAAATGTTCAATATATTCCGGCGAGGCACAGAGCACCCGCCGATTCTCAAACAGCCGCTTGGCGATATAAAAATCTTTGATGTCGTCGCCAATACGGATTTCAATATCAACATCTTCCTCAACCAGATCCACTTCCTGGTCGGACAACGTCAGTTTGATATGCAAATCAGGGTAGGCTTTGGCTAACTCTGAAATAGCCTGGGAAATATGCGACAGGCCAAAACCAAAGGAGCAACTGATATTCACCACGCCAACGATGGATTCACGCCAGGCGGCCAGTTCAGAAACAAACTGATCCATACTGCCAATAACATTCATGGCGCCAGAGAGCGCTTTTTCCCCCTCCGACGTTAATCGCATGGTGCGGTTATTACGGAAAAACAGCCGCGTATCCAACCGTTTTTCCAGGATATTAATCCGCTTGCTGATATAAGAGGGAGAGAGCCCCAACTCAGACGCCGCACGGGAAAAGTTTTCATTTCTGGCGATGGTTAAAAAAACATGCAGATCTTCGAGCAACGGCCACTGATTGATTTTACTCTCTTGCATGTTCATATTTTCACTTATGCGCAGTAAGAGTGGGACAGGTTACCTTCATCCCCTCAGGAAAGGTAGCATGACCGCCAACATTTTCTCGGGTACCTCTTCATGGGGCGCATGGCCGCATGGCAAGGCGGTTCCCTCAACGTGATTGGCCTTATCCTGCCAGGTCGCGATCACATCATACAGTTGCCCCACGGTGCCCTTTTCCCCCCATAACAGTTGTAATGGGCAGACGATCCTTTGCTCACTGTCGGCCGCATCGTCTTCGAGATCGATCGTCGCCGCCGCCCGATAGTCTTCACATACTGCCCGCAGCATTTCAGGGTCGCGATAACAACGTAAATACTCGGCGAAAATATCGGGCCCGGTTGAACCGGGGATCTTGATTTGGCCATCGATATGCCGCTGGAGAAAGAACTCAGGATCCGAGGCGATCAGTTTTTCCGGTAGCGGCGCTGGCTGTATCAGGAAGAACCACCAGAAGTAACGGGTAGCGAAGTTCTTGTCCGTTAATGCATACATGGTTGCCGTTGGGGCGATGTCGATAAACACGCAGCGCTTGACCCGTTGCGGGTAGTCTAACGCCAAACGGTGCCCCACCCTTCCGCCACGATCGTGTCCGGCGAAGCTGAAACCGTCATGGCCCAACAAATCCATCAGCAGGATGATGTCTTGCGCCATCACTTTTTTCGAATAGTTGCGATGAGCCGGATCGCTTGGCGGCTTACTACTATCACCGTAGCCGCGCAAATCGGGCATGATCACGGTAAATTCCTTCGCTAACGCAGGGGCAATCTTGCGCCAGGTTACGTGGTTTTGTGGGTGTCCATGTAATAACACCAACGGGGCACCTTGCCCACCGATTGCGACACGCATCGTGATACCATTCGATAAAGTGACGTCTTGCAGCGTGAACCCCGGAATAAAGGGCGACTCACTCAAGACCCTCATGGTGTTCTTCATTTTTTAGCCTCAGTGTCAACTAGCATTGCAGCCAAGGTTGAGCCGCGAAATGGTCGGTTTCAAAACGGCGAATGTCATTCTGGTATTGCAGCGTATAGGCAATCGCATCCAGCCCTTCCAACAGCATTTTTCTTTTTAGATCGTTGATGCTGAAAGTAAACTTTTCCTCACCACAGCCGATCCACTGTTGTTCCAGGTTAACCGTCAGGGTATTGCGCTGCGGGTCAGTGGCAATGATTTCGATCTGACGCAGGGATAATTCATCCAGCTCAATGGTCAGCACACCATTGCGCTGGCAATTATCATTAAAAATACCGGCAAAACTGCTGCCGATCAGCGCCCGAATGCCCAGCTGTTTCAGTCCCCAAACCGCATGTTCACGGCTGGAACCACAGCCAAAATTGGGCCCGACCAGCAAGAAGGTGGCGTTTTCCCAACCGGTTTGATTGAGCACAAAGTGGGGGTTTAATTGACCATCCGCCTGGAAGCGCAGATCGTAAAACACGCCTTTATCCAACCCCTGACGATCGATCCCCTTGAGGAACTGCTTTGGCATAATCACATCGGTATCGACATTCGCTGCCATCATCGGCGCCACAACGCCACTGACGAGGTTAAAAGATTCCATAATCAGTCCCCCTGCTGCATAAATTGACGGATATCGGTCAAGTGACCAGCGACAGCCGCTGCCGCCACCATGGCTGGGCTCATCAGATGCGTTCTGGCTCCCGCTCCCTGGCGGCCTGCAAAGTTCCGGTTGGTACTCGACGCACAACGATCTCCCAGGGCCAAAACATCTTCATTCATTGCCAGACACATGGAGCACCCGGATTGACGCCATTCAAAGCCAGCGTCGATAAAGATTTTAGCCAGGCCTTCCTTTTCGGCCCGCTCCCTGACCTGCGTTGAACCTGGCACAATCATTCCGCGCACATGGTCAGCGATCCTTCGGCCTTTTAGCACGCTGGCGACGGCCCGCAGATCCTCGATGCGGCCATTGGTACAGGAACCGATAAAGGCATGGGTAATGGCTATCTGCTCGAACGGTGTACCAGGTTGAAGATCCATATAGCGCAGCGCCATTGCCATTTCACGCCGCTTGGCCGGGTTGGGCTCATCGGCGGGGTCTGGTACCCGATCGGTAATATTACCCGCCTGATCGGGACTGATCCCCCAGGTGATCTTGGGCGTCAGCTCACGGCAATTGAGCAGGATCTCACTATCAAACACCGCATCCTCGTCGCTCTTCAAGGCTTTCCAATGCGCAACCGCCTGCTCCCACAAGGCTCCCTGCGGCATGCGCGGTGCACCTTGCAGATAGCTGAAGACTTTCTCATCCGGGGCCATAAACGCCCCCCTGGCCCCGGCCTCAACCGCCATATTACAGAGGGTCATGCGGCCCTCAACGCTGAGGCTGTCGATGGTTTCCCCCGCAAACTCAATGGCATAACCGGTGGCACCGTCTGCGCCGATACGTTCAATCAACGCCATAATGATATCTTTGGCCACGCTGAACGCCGGTAGCTGCCCCTGCACGGTAACCCGCAGGGTTTTGAGCTTTTTATACACCAGCGTTTGGGTCGCCAGCAGGTGTTCAATCTCTGAGGTGCCGATGCCAAATCCCAATGCGCCAAAAGCACCGTAAGTGGTGGTATGGCTATCACCCGCGGCGATCACCATGCCCGGCATCACCAACCCCTGTTCATGAGCGACAACGTGTTCAATCCCCTGGCGTTTATCCATCACGTCGAAAAGTTCGATGGCAAAGTCGCGGCTGTTGTCTCTGAAGTAGTTAACCTGCAACTCGCCACCCGGGTCGGTCATATCTGGCGTTCTTTCAGGCCGCGTCGGATTGACGTGATCGACATTCAGCAGAATGGATGCCGGTTTCCACACCTTTCGGTTTGCTTCCCGCAACCCGCTAAAAGCCTGCGGGCTGGTGTATTCATTTAATATCGACCGATCGATATACAGCAGTACGCTGCCTTTATCATCTAACTGACGTATCAGATGGGAATTAACCAGTTTGTCGTAAAGCGTTTCTTGGGCCATTGATATTCACCTTAAAACAAGTTAACGCAGGTGCCTTGGAGGGATATTTCAACCGATCATAACAAGCTCATTTTTACGACATAAGTAAAACCATCGTGCCAATTTGTAATTGATAAAAACACGGATCGTATATCATCTATTGATATGAATTTACTGGATATTTAATGACATCACGCTTTTTATTCTAAAGTGTGAAGGAACGCTGGGTATTTAATAAGAGATTGGTTTTTTAGAGGGTTGCTAATGCCGAGAACGGCATTAGCAAATACCGTATTTAACCGTTAACAAGTTCCATGCCCACCGGGGTATAACGCGCACCGGCTACCTCAGCAAGCGGGAATACCGCCTCAATCGCTGCCAGCTCCTGTGCAGTCAGCGTAATCTCCGCTGCCGCCACGTTCTCTTCCAGATAACGCCGACGCTTGGTTCCAGGAATAGGGACGATATGTTCATCCTGCGCCATCACCCAGGCCAGCGCCAACTGCGACGGAGCAACGCCTTTTTGCCTGGCCAGTTCGCTGACTTTGGCGACCAGTTCCAGGTTGCGAGCGAAGTTCTCCCCCTGAAAACGCGGGTTGTCACGGCGGAAATCATCTGCCGCCAGATCCTCGATACGCTGGATCGCCCCGGTCAGGAAACCGCGTCCTAACGGGCTATAGGCCACAAAGCCAATCCCCAAGCGTTGGCAAACCGCCAATTGCCCCTGCTCGGCATCCCTGCTCCACAGGGAGTATTCGGTCTGTAACGCAGTGATCGGATGCACCTTATGGGCTCGCTCCACGGTCGTCACGGAGGCTTCGCTCAGGCCGATATGGCGGATCTTGCCCTCGACGATCAAATCCGCCAGGGTGCCAACCACCTCTTCGATCGGCACCAAAGGATCGACACGATGCTGGTAGTAAAGATCGATGGTTTCTACGCCCAGCCGTTGCAAGCTGCCTTCTACCGAACGACGGATATAGTCCGGTTTACTGCTCACGCCCCGTGCAGTGGGATCCGCCGGATCGCGCACGATGCCGAACTTGGTGGCCAGAAACACCTGGTCGCGCTTGCCTTTGATCGCCTTGCCAACCAGCTGTTCGTTGGTGTGTGGGCCATACATATCTGCGGTGTCCAGCAGGGTCACTCCCAACTCCAACGCCCGATGCAGCGTGGCGATCGCTTCTTGCTCATCATGACCGGTGGAGTAGAAATCGCTCATCCCCATGCAACCTAAACCCAGGGCAGAGACGAGGGGGCCATTAGTGCCTAATTTGCGCTGTTGCATTGTGTTGTCCTTTAAACGTGGGTGTCGAAACAAAGTCTGGTTGTTTATGCCACAAAGATAAATAATGCAGATTGCACATCACTGTTCATAAATCACCAACAATACGGGCGGCAAGATGGATCAGGTTCAGGCTATGCGGATCTTTACCCGGATCGTGGAACTAGGCAGCTTCAGCCGCGCGGCCGAACGGTTGCAACTGCCGCGTGCCACGGTAAGCAACGTGCTCAAACGCCTGGAGCAGCGGCTTGGCGTCAGATTATTGGTGCGCACTACGCGTCAGGTTCAGGTGACCGCCGAAGGGACGCTGTACTACCAGCGTTGCCTGCACTTACTGGACGCACTGGAAGAAGCTGACACCCTGTTCAGCCACCACAAGCTGCAACCCACCGGTAAAGTACGGATCGATATGCCCCATTCGCTGGCGCGGGAAATCGTCATCCCGGCGCTGGATGAGTTCTATCAGCTTTATCCTGAGATAGAGATTGCGCTGGGAGCTAACGACACGCATGTCGATCTGCTGCGCGAAGGCGTGGACTGCGTACTGCGAGCCTGGGAAACCGAAGACGATACGCTAGTAGCCAGGCGCATTGCACAGTTTCCACAGGTTACCTGTGCCTCTCCCGGCTATTTGCGGACATTTGGCACCCCGCAGTCGTTAGATGAGCTGCAACATCATCGGGCGGTGGGCTATTTCTCGCTGGTGAGTAACCGCAACTATCCGCTGGAATTTTGCCGTGATGGCCGCCTTGAGCTGCGAGAACTCCCCGGCAAATTGAGCGTTAGCGGGGCCGATGCCTATACCAGTGCCTGTGTTGCAGGTATGGGGCTGATCCAGGCGGCACGTTATGTACTCACCCCCTGGCTACAAAGGGGGGAACTGGTGGAAGTGCTGGCCGATACGCCACCGCCGCCGATGCCAATCTATATCATGTACCCACCTGGCCGTTTCCTCGCGCCACGCGTCAGGGTATTGATTGATTGGCTGATTACGTTGTTTGAGCCACATAAAAACCGCTGATATGCCGTTTTTTCCAGCAAACGCCGCTAAACAGGTAAATAACTATTGACGTACCCTGCAAAATCTCTAGAATTCGCCTCCGTGGTAGCGTTACTTCGGTAGCGTATCTGGTGAGCGAAGGTGGCGGAATTGGTAGACGCGCTAGCTTCAGGTGTTAGTGTCCTTACGGACGTGAGGGTTCAAGTCCCTCTCTTCGCACCAAATAACCACATGATTTATATTACACAGCATCGAATGCGAAGGTGGCGGAATTGGTAGACGCGCTAGCTTCAGGTGTTAGTGTTCTTACGGACGTGAGGGTTCAAGTCCCTCTCTTCGCACCAAGCTGGTGATATAAATCGCAATCAAAGACACATCAAACTGTGCGAAGGTGGCGGAATTGGTAGACGCGCTAGCTTCAGGTGTTAGTGTTCTTACGGACGTGAGGGTTCAAGTCCCTCTCTTCGCACCACTTGATGAGTTCTCTTCCAGCTGTTCCTGCATAAAAATCCACTGTAAAACATCCACACGCTAATGCGTGATTTTGTCGTTTCAGCTAAAGCTGAAATGCAGGCTGATTGCGGCCAAGCCACCGGCCAAAGCCATACAGGAAGGGAGCAGCAGGTAATGACGCCAGCGGCTGTTAAACAGCATCACCAGCGTGGCTAGCATGGCAACCACGATCAGAGTGCGCAGTTGCATCATATCCAGGTCGATCAGCGCCAGAAATGGCATCAGAGCGCAGGGCAACAACACCCCCCAGGCGCTGGCAAGCCGATTCCCCAGGCACCAACTGATACCCCACAATCCACAAGCGGTAACCATGGCAGCTAACATGATAACCCCCACCTTTACAAGTGATAATGATAACCAATATCATATAACACTTTTTTTGGCCGCGCACTCTTTTCAATATCCGGCTGAACGCGGATGACAGGCTGCAGTAAAAATGTTAATTTCACATAAGAAAATTCCTAACATCTATAGCATATTAATAATAACTTATTAAAATTATTCAATAGGTATTTTCCAGCCTTTCTTCTTAGACCGCCCTAATTGTTAAAGAGTGATCCCCCTATGAACTCGCGTTCTTATCAGCAATTACAAACCAGCAAACAGCGTTTATCCCTGTTTCTTTTCTTGTTGATGAATGCAGCCTCTGCCATTTTTACTTTATTCGTGCCCTTTAAAGAGACCCCGGCCTATACGCTACCGTTAATCTGCATTCCGCCGCTTTGCCTGGCGGCAATGCTCTATGCGCTGTATTCCCCCCGCCACTTTGTCCAAAGGCTCAACCTGCTCGCCGTTACCCTTGGTCTGCTGTGGGCGGCGCACATCTTTAGCAAGAGCCAGCTGATCGCCAGCGATAACCACAGCTTTTTGCTGATCAGCCTGTTCAGTATTTTCTTTATCAGCGCCATCTCGCTGACGGATAACCTGCTCGCCTTCTGCCTGCACGCCGTCCCCTCGGCGTTGATTATCCTGTGGTTGGACGGTATGCATAACACCATGCGGATCCTGTTCACCACCCTGCTGCCGATCATTGCTTTCTCGGTGCATCATTTGCTGTTAAAGCGCAGCGAAATGTTTACCCAACATCTGGTCGCCAACCTGTATCACGAACGGGATAAATTCAGCGATCTGAGCATGATCGATCCGCTCACCGGCCTGTATAACCGCCGTGGGCTGGAGAGCAAACTGAATCAGTTGCAGATCCCTACCTCGGGCCAACACTTTGTATTGCTGCTCGATATCGACCACTTCAAGGCCTATAACGATCGCTACGGCCACACCCTGGGCGATCAGGCATTGGTCCAGGTGGCAGCGACCATCCGGGATGCGGTGCGCTCACGGGATATAGTGGTACGTTACGGTGGGGAAGAGTTTTTGGTTCTGCTGACCAACGTCGGTGAAGACTACGCGGCTTATTTGGCTGAAGAGGTGCGCCAATGCGTACAGGCATTAACGATCTCTCACCGTTTCCACGCGCAGGAGACAAGCAAAGTCACGTTAAGCGCCGGTATCTCTGCGCTGGACAAGCTGGATATCGACTCGGCGATCTGTGCCGCCGACGCCGCGCTGTATCGGGCCAAAAACAGCGGCCGCAACAATATCCAGCTAGCTTCCAGTCAGCTCGCCGTGTAGTGGCACTGAAGGGGCGCAGCATGTCGCGCCCCTTGTATGTTTAGAGGGCCGGATGAATACTGTCCTTGTACTGTACTCATCTGGCAACCGGGAAGCCGCGCGCCCCTGGAAGCAGTGCTCGCGCTGACTTCGTGCCGTAGAGTGGCTCCCGCCTCATTGCCCATGCCGAAGAGTATCCTGAAGCTTTCTCTCGCGAGACTGACTTCGTATTACAAGGTCGGCCAGGCAAATGTTATGACGAGGTCGGGAACCGGTTAACAGTG
>NZ_AYMQ01000114.1 GCF_000633355.1 Serratia sp. H1w | reverse complement strand
CAACTAATTAGAGGCATTACCGCTAACTCTATTGCGGGATTATCAGGCTAAACCCTATCCTGCTGCTCAACGTCGAAGGTAATGCTGTTAAAACGCGCCATATTGGTTGCCGTATACAGCACGGTGTGCTGTATATTACGGTGCCCGAGGTAATCCTGTATCAGTCGCGTATCTTTCACCTTGTCTGCCAGCGAGTAACCGCAGGCGTGGCGTAGCATATGAGGGTGAGCGTTTGCAGGTTCATCGCAGCGGCAGAAACGGAACCGGCATCGATAACCTCGCAGAGTATGCGGGCAAGGTTGAGGTCAAGTTTGCTCTGCATGATTAATTCCCCAAAGATAAATGCAATATCTGCAGTATAGTGAATTGTTTTAAAAACGCTTTTTATTCATTGGCCGCTGTAGGATAAGGAATTCGACGATGACTTTTGCTGAGAAGAAACAACGAGCCTTGGCACTAATGGCAGAAAAGAAGATGTGGCGCAGCAACTATGCGCCGCCGCTCATGCGTCTGTTATGGAAGTTAGGGGTTCAAATCCCACCGCCGCCGTTTATGTCGTTTTGGTTGAATATGCTTAGCTTCGGCGTTTTTTTCGGCACGGTGTGGGGCCTGTTTATGTGGCTAACAACCTGGGCTAATGAAGGTTACAGCGTATTGATGGCGTTGCAGTCCAGTTTGCTGGCTGGGGTGTTGTTTGGCTTCTTTATGGCTCTTTTTCACTATTGGCGAAAGCGGGTGAACAAACTGCCTGATTGGAACGATCTCTGATAGGCGAGTAGGACATTATAAGTTACTCGCCTAAGGTGGAAATTAGCTATCAGCCTTTCGGCAATAAAGCACCAATCAGTGAGGTAAACACGCCGCCAGTGGTAAAGGCATGCGCTGTTTTGTATTCCTCACCCTTGATATCTTTAAATCTGGCAAGGGCCGCTTGCGGAGAGGCTGCTTGCAACTCCTCAAATTGCTTGGTATAGCCTTCATCCAGCAGTTGTTGCTGATTGTCTGCGAAATCAGGCTCAGAGTTGTCCTGTACCACAATCTGCTCGCCCTTCACGAAAAAGCTGTAAATCACCATAATATCTTCCTCAAGCGGGTGTCACGACTGCCCTAAGATCGAACAAATGCCGAGTGCTGTCAAGTTGAGCAATTGGGAAATAGTTTCTGCCACCACTCCGGTTTCATATCCTCAAAAGAATGGTACTCCGGTATCAGCGCAGGATCGTTTGGGTTATCAAATATCCCACTGAGTAAGGCGATAGCGGGGCCGTCATCGATGACACCAATAGAACTGCCACATTGGGGGCAAAAGGCGCGGCTTGAGGCTGCTGAAGAACGATAGGTAGCGGGTTTACCACCTTCCCCGGTCCATTGCACATTGGGGGCCGAAAACTCAACCCACACTGCGGATTGCGAACCGGTGTGCTTTTGGCAAATATCACATGAGCAGGTATGTGGGTTCTTGGGGCTGATTGCCTTAAAGCGTATGGCTCCGCACAGGCATCCGCCGGAAAATTCGTTGGTCATCCGAGTGTGCTCACTGGTTGAATGGGTTGCTTAACGTTAGCAGGCGGGGCTTGAAATCGCTATAGATGGTAAGCAAGGCCCGCCTTATTGCAGGTCCAAAAAAAGCACGTAATTCAGACTGCTGACGAATCTCTCTTGGCTGGATGCTGCATGTTGCGCCCGTTTGGATAATCAATGAGCCGAGCCTGCAATTAAACCCGCCAGGCCAGAAGAAACTACAGCTTTCTGATTTCGGTGATATAGGTGATAGCGGCATGCTCAATGAAATTGGGAACGTCCTCATAGGCTGCTTTGCCGACGGGGGAGTCAAAAGCCGCAACCGCGTCCTCTATGGAGTCAAACCATAGCTCAGAGAAACCATCAACGGGTGAATCCGGGTATCTTTCACGGTCGACAGGATTGAGAACATAGCCTCTTAAGCCTGGGAGTTTGAGTGTGATTGCGGTATGAACCTCTTCCCAATGCTTTACAAAATCCTCAAAGCTTTGACCCTTTTTGCGGGTAAGAAAGCCCACATGCTTAAAACCTGTTGCTGATGACATCATTTCTCCTAAGCGTTAAGCCGCGTGTTTAAAAAGTGATGAGAAAACTGCTCATTCAGACCGCCATCCAGAGGCGGATCTGTTCTAGAGGAGATCAGTATGATTGTTTTCTATTACATGATAAACCGGGCTTAATTCTCTATAATGCGGACATAGATTCAACAATAAGCGCGAAGGTGATGCAAAGTCATGACGAAATTACGGCGAGCACTTACCTGACACGTTCTCTTGCAGCCTCTGCACAACTAGAGGCTCGGAACCTGGCCCGGACGGACACTTATGCGAAGAACAGATCATCTCGGCGGTATCACTGCTTTTGTCACCACGGCTCAGCAGGGCAGTTTTACTGCCGCGGCTGAAAAACTGGGATTGACCAAATCTGCCGTCGGGAAAAGCGTTGGTCGCCTTGAGGAGCGCCTCGGGCTAAAGCTGTTTCAGCGTTCGACACGACGGCTCAGCCTGACACCAGATGGCGAGCGATTTCTTGCCAGTTGTCAGAGCGCAATAGACATCCTCGAACAAGCCGAAGCGGAGCTGACTTCCCATATCTTCCAGCCTTCGGGACGGCTCCGGGTTGATTTGCCCGCCGCATTCGGGCGACAGCGTATACTGCCCATCCTCCTCGATATTACCCGGCGTTATCCTGAGCTGGCACTGACTGTCACATTCAGTGAGCGGTTTGTTGACCTTATCGAAGAGGGTATTGACCTTGTCATCCGTATCGGAGAACTGGCGGATAGCAGCGGTCTGGTTGCCAGGAGGCTGACGACGCAAAAACTGGTTATCTGCGCATCACCGGACTACCTGCTTAAGCAGGGAGAACCTATCTGCCCGGATGAACTGAGCCAGCACCAGTGCGTTGTCGGACTCCGTCGCAGTCAACCTATTTCCTGGTTGCTGAAGGAGAATGACGGCCAAATCAGCCGCTTTGCGCCACCGGCGACATATGAATTTGGTGATGGTGACGCCATGCTTGCTGCCACGCTGGCGGGATGCGGGTTATCACAGTTGCCACTGTGGCTGGTGGGTAAACATCTTGAGAGTGGTGAGCTGCGGGAGGTTCTTCCTGGGCATTCTGGTGGGGAAATGCCTATCAGTGCGCTATGGCCGAAAAGCCGTCAATTGCTGCCTAAAATACGCCACGTTGTGGACACATTGGTTAAGGCAGCAGAAGACGGCCTCCTCGACTGATTATGCTTGGGTAGCGGACCAGAAAGGATAGTCGGTATATCCTTTTTCATCCCCACCGTACATGGTCGCCCGATTGACCTCGTTCAGAGGCCAGTCATTGGCCATACGTTCGGCCAGGTCCGGGTTCGCAATATAAGGACGCCCAAAGCCTATCAGATCGGCTTTTCCTTGCTGGAGATACTGTTCGGCGCGTTGTTTGTCAAAGCCTCCGGCAATAATCAGCGGGCCGTCATACGCAGCGCGAAACTTCTCAATAAATCCGGCGGGAATAGCCTGTTCGCCCAGCGTTTGCTGGTCACTCAGGTGCACATAGGAGAGTGAGCGTTTGCTGAGTTGTTTTGCCAGCAGTAGCCAGGTTTCTTCCTCTCCCTCAAAGGGATGCATATCAAAGAGACGCCCGAATGGTGCCAGGCGAATCCCGGTTTTTCCTGCACCAATTGCCTGTGAGATGGCATCAGTCACTTCGAGCACAAAACGAAGCCGATTTTCAGGATCTGTACCACCGTATTGGTCCTGACGGGTGTTTAACCCTCCATTGATAAACTGCTCAAGCAGATATCCATTAGCGGCGTGGATTTCAACGCCATCGAAACCTGCTCGCATGGCGTTTTTTGCAGCCTGGACGTAATCGCAGACCACATCCTTGATCTCAGCCACTGACAATGCACGTGGCTCAGAAACCGGCACAGGGCCTGGTTGACCGTCTTCATTACGGGCGTAGCAGGTTGAGTTTTTAGCCTGTACTGCGACTGAACTGACAGGAGCCTGTCCGTCGATTTGCAGACTCTGGTGTGAAATACGGCCAACATGCCAGAGCTGGATGTAAATTTTGCCACCCGCGTCGTGAACGGCTTTTGTCGTCAGCTGCCAACCTTTAACTTGCTCATTGTTATAAATGCCGGGTGTGAAGAGATAACCCTGTCCCTGCACAGAGATCTGCGCCCCTTCAGTTATAATCAACCCTGCCGATGCACGCTGCTGGTAGTATTTTGCCGTCAGTTCGTCTGCACTATCGCCCACGGTGGCCCGTGAACGTGTCATCGGAGCCATCACTATGCGGTTTACAAGTTGGGTATCCCCGATTTTAAATGGTGTAAACAACTTTTCCATTTTTCTCTCCTTAAACAAAAGAAATATGATGGTCGCTGCGATGCCGTAAGTGAACAGCTGTTTGTTCCGAACTGATGCTCCATAAATTCTACTTTCTGATCAGATTTTTTTGGGCAGGCCAGTTCTTGCTATAGCAGAATTTCTGCGGATTAAATGAGGCTCAGAATGGTCTTGGCTAATTTCGAGTGTTGATATGCGTCACCGATGAACAGATGTTGCGAACAAGCAATGCATGCTTTCCATCATGATTCTGTCGAGCACTGGCGAGCGAGGGGGCAGGGGCTAACGTTGGTAAGTGAGTGTCTGTTTGCTCTGGATTCAGGCACAAAAAAGCCCGCAACGTGAATTGCGGGCTTTTTCGTTATTGTCGCCGGGTCTATCGGCTGGGGGAATCTGAATTTATCTATTAATTTGTTGTATTTGCTGATAAAATTTGAGTTAAGATTTGTTGTGTATACCTAATTGTATACCAATGCAGGGAAGTGATACTTGGCTCGGTCAAATTACAACCAGTTGATAGGCTTGGAAATCAACGTTTTTATCCCATGTCTGTTGGATTAGTCCTATATCGGGTTTAAAGCGTGACATGTGGCGAACGCCAACTACAGGAACATCTAGCTACTTAAATCGAGCTGTAAAACAAAAAGTGGAGTAATAGCCATTTTGACTGACATCTTCAGGCTTTCTCCCCTTACTGAAGGTTGTCAGCAACAATCTTGCCGCTGAGGGATTAGCTCAGGCCTGAACTGACAGTTTCTGCAGATAGGCACAATCTTATCTGACAGTCGGCTTTGAGCGAATAACAGACTGCTGTATTAGGTGCCATCTAAATTTTAAGATTGATTACTGAATGGCTTCGCGTTTATATTCCAACCTTTACCATTCGTGTTGCAGAGTAAAACCTCACAATTTGGTAAGTTCTTTTTTATTTCACTAAGTATAAAGTTTGCGCTTTCCAGTGGAAAACTGTGAATGCTACCTATATATATTTTCTTTATACTGTTTTTATCTATAGCAATAATTTCCTGACCATATTCTTTTTCGTATCCTCTTGTTATATTTCTCACAACCCTTACTTCTTCTTCATGCGACCAATCCACTGATTTATACAAAAACATCGGTCAAGTATTCAATGTGT
>NZ_AYMQ01000113.1 GCF_000633355.1 Serratia sp. H1w | reverse complement strand
AGTATCAGTGTGCCACTATAGACAGACTTCAGGCGTTACCGAGTATCCCGTCCGATCGGGGAAATTATAAATGAATATCTTGGCCGTCGTCTGGCGGGCTATCTCGCTGTAATAGGCGTAAATACTCTCATCGGAAAGTCGGAAGTAATAGGGGCTGATAATCATGACGCCGTCCAGGCCACACTCCTCAGCATAGTTGGCTAGCTCGACGGATTCGGCAATCGCCATTCTGCTCGCTCCGGCATAAGCCTTCATGCTGCCACGATCAAACTCGGATGCCAGCTGAATGAGCTGCCTGGAGAGCTTCATATCCAGCGAGAAAAATTCGCCGGTGCTGCCCATCACCACAAATCCGGTGACATAACCTTTGATGAAACTGTACAGACGCAGGTTTTGCTCAGGATCGAGCCGCCCGCGATCGTCAAATACCGTCACTACTGGGGTAAGGTAACTGCTTTTCATAGGTCTCCTTGATGTTCGTATATACAAACGATTTTCTTATTTACGAATTTGACATAGAAAAGCATGTGATTAAAAAGATGTCAATTAACTCTGTTTTCTGGTTTTTTTATTTAATATCAGTTGGATATGCGGTTTTTAAACCCAGTGTCCGGGTATTTATCGATGATTAAATGCGTATATTGTGTGCAGCATCACAAGTTTCATGACGCTTTTGGCGGCGGGAATGCTTGGGGGTAACTCAGAAATTGCTTATCTCGGGTAATTTATCCAAGGTGTTTTCTATTTTTTGTCGTGCCTGCATCAGGGACGCTAAAACTTGCTCATTCTTTTCCTCAGTGGCTCTAAAGTAAGGCAGAGAAACGCTGATCGCTGCCAACATCCGCCCTCTTTGCATCAGCGGGACGGCAAAACACACCGTGTCCTCGTTAATTTCCCTGTCGTCCATGGCATAGCCTTTGATAACGACATCATTGAGCTGCTCACGCAATTTCTGCGCGTTTGGCACGCTGCGTGACGTGACAGGGGTAAACCCATGCGGATACAGCGCCATAATCTCTTCATCCGTGCTCTGGGACAGCATCGCCTTGCCCAGCGCGGAAAAAATGGCTGGCAGCCGGGTCCCTATCTTGGAGACCAGTTGCACGGTCTGATCACCCTGGATTTTATCGATATAAAGCACATGGGCCCCATCCAGCACGCCCATCTGGCAAACTTCATTGCAGGCGCTCACGACGTTGCGCATTTCTGCGTTGATCATCCGGAGCCAATACTCTTTTTCGAAGGTGGCGCTGGCCAGGACTGCGCAGGAGATCCCTAGCGTATATAACCCGGTTTTTTCGTTATGATTAATATATTTGCGTGAGAGGAGCGATTTTAGAATCGGGAAGATGGTCCCTTTGGAAATGCCGGTTTTAGACGCTAACGCGGAGAGTGTCATTCCCTCTTCGTTCGCCAGAGTTTCCAATATCAACAAAACACGCTCGGTAGGTTTATGCAATGTATCCATTTTTATCTCAGCAAGTCCAGGATCATCAACGGCAATCGGGCTAGGCCATTACACAGCATATACTAATGAAATTCCAGTGTTTTTATGGCGATTACGTGGGCAAGGACGACGGGGCCGCCAATAAAAAACGCCCGATAACTTCATCGGGCGTCTTAAGACTAAAGCCTGTCGATCCCAAAGCGGTTAGCCCAGAACCAGGCCTGCGATGGCTGCTGACAGCAGGCTGACCAGGGTAGAGCCGTAAACCAGTTTCAGGCCGAAGCGTGAAACCACGTTGCCTTGATGCTCGTTCAACCCTTTAATCGCACCGGCTACGATACCGATAGAAGAGAAGTTGGCGAAGGACACCAGGAACACGGACAGAATACCCATGCTGCGTGGAGACAGTTCAGCACCGATTTTCTGCAGTTCCATCATGGCCACGAATTCGTTGGAAACCAGTTTGGTCGCCATGATGCTGCCCACCTGCAACGCTTCGTGCTTCGGAACGCCCAGGATCCAGGCAAACGGATAGAAGAAGTAGCCCAGCAGATCCTGGAAGCTCAGGCCGAGGACGGCGCTGAACAGGCCGTTAAGCGCGGCAATCAGAGCGATAAAGCCAATCAGCATGGCGGCAACGATAATCGCCACCTTGAAGCCGGCCAGGATGTATTCGCCCAGCATTTCAAAGAAGCTTTGGCCTTCGTGCAGATTGCCGAGGTGCAGCTCTTCTTCTTTACTGGTGTCGTAAGGGTTGACCAGTGACAGGACGATAAAGGTGCTGAACATGTTCAGTACCAGCGCCGCCACCACATATTTGGCATCCAGCATGGTCATGTATGCGCCAACGATGGACATGGAAACTGTCGACATCGCGGTAGCAGCCATGGTGTACATGCGTTTTTCTGACATCTTGCCCAGCACATCTTTATAGGCAATGAAGTTCTCAGACTGGCCCAGGATCAACGAACTGACGGCGTTGAAGGATTCCAGTTTGCCCATACCGTTCACTTTAGACAGCACTGTCCCGATGATGCGGATGATAAACGGCAGCACTTTGATGTATTGCAGAATACCGATCAGAGCAGAGATGAACACGATTGGGCACAGTACCTTCAGGAAGAAGAAGGCCAGACCTTTGTCACCCATCCCGCCGAACACAAAATCAGTCCCTTGCCCCGCAAACCCGAGCAACTTGTCGAACATTGCTGCAAAGCCTTTTACAAAGCCTAAACCTGCTTCCGAGTTCAGGAAGAAGTAGGCCAGTAACACTTCAATAACCAACAACTGAATAACATAGCGGATGCGGATGCTTTTACGATCGCGGCACACTAACAGGGCCAGGATCGCAACCACCACTAACGCTAACGCAAAGTGCGCAATATGGGACATGTTTGCTCCAAATTTGAGGCAGGCTGAATTTCGGTTGTCATTTTATGTAACGCCAAGTTTAAAAACGAGACATTCATTGCAAATATGGAAAATCATAGTGGAGATAGTCCTAAACTATGACGGCAAAGCACCAAAGATCAAGATGTTAATAAAAATGCGTAATCGTGGCATTTTTGTGCTAATTTTATTATCAAGCGTGATCTGCTTTGCGCCTTGTGATCTAGAGTAGATGGAAACGCTAGGATTTCATGCGATCTGTTCGATAAAACCTTCGTTTTTGGCTATCGCAGAGATAACCATTATCGCTGCAAATGCACTTGATAATCATTATCATTTAAGTGAATATGAAGGTGAGCTCAAAATTAGTAAGGGTTTTCGCTATGCTGAACAGTCGCGCGGTCAACAATTCTACCTCCAGCCGCCCGTCCAGAAAGATCAAACTTTCTCTGATGGGCCCTGCGTTTATCGCGGCTATCGGCTACATCGACCCCGGTAATTTCGCCACTAATATTCAAGCTGGCGCTTCTTTTGGTTATACGCTGCTGTGGGTGGTGGTGTGGGCCAACGTCATGGCGATGCTGATCCAACTGTTGTCTGCCAAACTCGGCATTGCTACCGGTAAAAACCTCGCCGAACATATCCGCGATCGCTTCCCGCGACCGGCCGTCTGGGCCTATTGGGTACAGGCGGAGATTATCGCAATGGCTACCGACCTGGCCGAATTTATCGGTGCCGCGATCGGTTTCAAACTGCTGCTGGGCGTTACGCTGCTGGAAGGCGCGGTCCTCACCGGTATTGCCACCTTCCTGATCCTGATGCTGCAAAAGCGTGGTGAGAAGCCACTGGAATTGATGATTGGCGGCCTGCTGCTGTTTGTGGCGATGGCCTATATTGTGGAACTGGTCTTTTCCCAGCCGCAGCTGAGCGGCTTGCTCAGAGGGATGGCGATCCCGGACTTACCGAATGGCGATGCGGTATTTCTCGCTGCGGGGGTGTTGGGGGCAACCATCATGCCTCATGTGATCTATCTGCACTCCTCGCTGACGCAGACCGGCGGCAAAGACTCCAAAGCTGAACGTTATTCGGCCACCAAGCTGGACGTCGCGATCGCTATGACCATTGCCGGTTTTGTTAACCTGGCGATGATGGCCACCGCCGCAGCGGCGTTTCATTTTAACGGCCATAGCGGTATTACCGATCTCGACCAGGCCTATCTGACGTTGCAGCCTTTACTTGGCAATGCGGCGGCCACCATCTTTGGCCTGAGCCTGGTAGCTGCGGGCCTCTCTTCTACCGTGGTGGGCACTTTGGCAGGGCAGGTGGTGATGCAAGGGTTTGTCCGCTTCTATATTCCCATCTGGGTACGGCGGGTGGTCACCATGATGCCGTCGTTTATTGTCATTATGCTGGGGATGGATGCGACGCGCATTCTGGTATTGAGCCAGGTGTTGCTGAGCTTTGGTATTGCTCTGGCGTTGGTGCCCCTGCTGGCGTTTACTGGCAACCGAGAACTGATGGGGGAGATGGTCAACAGCCGCCTGATCCAGAATCTTGGCAAACTGATTGTGTTGGTGGTCGTTGGGCTAAATGGCTATCTGTTGGTCAGCAGCTTGTTCTAACCCAGGTTCTTCATGCTACGCCCGTTTAATTAAATACCACACTGGTCTTAGATAGGGTCGAACATGTTCGACCCCTACAAATTCAGCAATATCGCCTCTTTGTCAGCGGCCTCACTACGTAGGGGCGCTGCATGCTGCACCCGTTAATCATCGTGATGATGATTCTTGTGATGGTGTTTGTTTTTATGATGCTGTTTTTTATACTGTTTGTAATAGTATTTATCGGCCTTGCGATAGCGGCCATCATGGTAGTAGTAATTTTTATGCCAGTAATCCCGGTCACGCCAGCGATAGCCATCCCAATAGTAGCCACGGCGGCTGCGCTCTCCTAAATCACGCCCCTGATGACCATGCCACCAGTCGCGGTCGCGCCAGTCGTAACCGTCCCAGTAGTTGCCGCGTTTGTCCTGATCGCCAATCTGTAACGAGACGCCCGGCAGCAAATCGATATTCACGCTGCTGGCATGGACAATGGGGGCGATGGGCATGAGAAGCGCCGCCAGAAGGGCTGTGGTAAACAGAGGTTTAAACATGCAGACTCCTTGGCCGGGTACCGATAATGAAGCACGTTCATCGGTATAGGTTCTGGCCATGCAAAATAATGGTTATTCCTCGTTGTTTAACGCTATGCGTCAAATCCATGAGGTATTTATCCGGGGATAGTGGCGGCGTAGGGCCTTCGCGCCTTTGGGGAAATTCTGAAAGCCACGGGGAGCATGGGGGATTGGGAGTTATCTGAAGCGGAAGGTGAAAAAACCGCCGGTTAGCTACCGGCGGTCTATAAGCGATTACATCAGGATCTGCTCAATCTTGGCGATCTCTTCTGTACTGAACTTACGGTTGGCCAGCATGCCCACCGCATCTTCGATTTGGCTGGTTTTACTGGCACCGATCAGTACGGAAGTGACGCGATCGTTACGCAATACCCAGGCCAACGCCATCTGAGAGAGTTTCTGCCCGCGCTGTTCTGCCAGTGAGTTCAGCAGACGAACCTTTTGCAGTTTCGCTTCGGTAATCTGCTCTGGGGTGAGTGAACGACTGCCGCTGGCAGCACGGGAGTCCGGTGGAATGCCTTGCAGATAGCGATCGGTCAACATGCCACCGGCCAGCGGTGAAAAGGCGATGGAGCCCACGCCATGCTCTTCCAGCGTATCCAGCAACTCGGGTTCTACCCAGCGTTCAAACATCGAGTATTTCGGCTGGTGGATCACGCAAGGGGTGCCGAGCTGCTGCAGGATGGCAAAGGCCTGGCGTGCTCGCTCGGCCGGGTAATTCGATAATCCGACATACAGCGCTTTCCCCTGGCGAACCAACAAATCCAGCGCCCCCATGGTTTCTTCCAGCGGCGTATCCGGATCGGGACGGTGATGGTAAAAAATATCCACATAGTCGAGCCGCATGCGTTGCAGGCTTTGGTTCAGGCTGGCGACCAGGTATTTCTTCGAGCCCCAGTCACCGTACGGGCCAGGCCACATGGTGTAACCCGCCTTGGAGGAGATGATCAGCTCATCGCGATAAGGCAGGAGATCCTGATGCAAAATGCGGCCGAAATTCTCCTCGGCAGACCCCGGCGGTGGCCCGTAGTTATTGGCCAGATCGAAGTGGGTAATGCCAAGATCGAAGGCGCGATGCACCAGACTGCGCGCATTGTCATACAGCGTGCTATCGCCAAAGTTGTGCCACAGACCGAGTGACACGGCCGGAAGTTGCAGCCCACTGCGGCCGCAGGGGCGATATTCCATATTCTGGTAGCGGGCAGGCTCAGCTTGATAAACCATAAGATCCTCATCGACGGCGGGAAATAACGTTCAGTGTATGCGTTTCCACTTGGTCTGTCAGAGTGCCCGATCACGCAAATTGTCAGTCATTTATTCAAGCTGCTGATGATTTGCCTCTACTGCCTGCCGTTGGTGCACAGATGTAACGTGGGGTTGCCAGTGCCTGCTGCCGATAAAATTCGAAATTTTTCCAACATCTCTAATACTTAATGCTAACAATTCTACCGTTGCATAGGTGATGATCATGATCATGAACAAGAACTATACGGTGGCAGATTACCTTCTCGATCGGCTAGCCCAGATTGGCATTCGACATTTCTTCGGCGTCCCCGGCGATTACAATCTGCAATTTCTCGATCATGTCATCGATCATCAACAGATCACCTGGGTCGGCTGCGCCAACGAGCTGAACGCAGCCTATGCCGCCGATGGCTATGCGCGCTGCAAACCGGCAGCGGCCTTGTTGACCACTTTTGGCGTGGGTGAGCTAAGCGCGGTAAACGGGATTGCTGGCAGCTACGCCGAATACCTGCCGGTGATCCACATTGTTGGTGCTCCGGCTTTACGCGCCCAGCGTGCCGGGGATTTACTGCATCACTCTTTAGGGGATGGCGATTTCGGACATTTCGCCCGTATGGCGAAGGAGGTCACCATCGCGCAGGCCAGCCTGACGGCCAGCAATGCCGAGGCGGAAATCGATCGCTTGCTGACGACCGCATTGTATGAGCGCCGCCCGGTGTATCTGCTGTTGCCAAGTGACGTTGCCGAAGCGCCGCTGACCTCGCGCCCGGCACCTTTGGTGTTGCGCCAGCCTAACCTCTCTGACGTTTCCCTACAGGCATTTATTGCCGCCGCGCGTGATAAATTGCAGTCCGCACAGCGAGTTTCCTTGCTGGCAGATTTTCTGGCCGAGCGCTTTGGTGCCGAACCGGTGCTGGAACACTGGATGAATGAGGTCAATATTCCCCACTCAACGCTGCTGTTAGGCAAAAGCGTGTTGGATGAAACTCATGCCTGCTTCACCGGGACTTATGCTGCCGCCGCCAGTGATCCACAGATCAAGCAGCAGATTGAAGGTGCCGACGTGGTGATTAACGTCGGGGTACGTTTCACCGATACCATCACCGCCGGTTTTAGTCACAACTTGCCCGTGGATAAATGTATCGATATCCAACCGTTCGAGGCGCGGGTGGGTAAGCAGGTATTCAGCCAGATCCCGATGCGCGATGCGGTGAAGGCCTTGCACCAACTGACGTTATCGTTAGCCGATAAATGGCAATTACCGGCGTTCAAACGGCCATCGCTGCCGGCTCCCGATGCCAACAATCTGGATCAGCATGCTTTCTGGCAGCAGATCCAGGACTTCTTGCAGCCGGGGGATATCCTGATTGCGGAGCAGGGCACCGCCTGCTTTGGTGCGGCATCGCTGACGCTGCCACAGGGTTGCCGGTTTATCGTGCAGTCATTGTGGGGATCGATTGGTTATACCTTACCGGCGGCGTTTGGAGCCCAGACTGCGGAACCTCATCGCCGGGTGGTATTACTGATTGGTGATGGGGCCGCTCAGCTTACCGTGCAGGAGTTGGGTAGCATGTTGCGCGATGGACAAAAACCGGTGATCTTCCTGCTGAATAATGACGGCTATAGCGTAGAACGGGCCATCCACGGGCCTGAACAACGTTATAACGACATCGCACAGTGGAGCTGGACGCGGTTACCGCAGGCATTATCGCTCGATCAACCGGTGAAATGCCTGCGGGTTACCGAGCCTGAGCAACTGCGTGCGGCGCTGGGGGAGGTTGGCGGCAGCGAGCAACTGGCATTTATCGAGGTAGTGCTGCCGAAAATGGATATTCCTGAACTGCTCGATAGCGTATCACGGGCCATTCAGTCGCGTAATGCGGCGGCTTGATCGGCGGCATTTTCCAACAGACGATCCAATAACCACAACCCCGCCGGTCCCGGCGGGGTTAGCTTGGACCAGACGGCATCCACCGAGATGGTTTGCGGCCAACCACGCATTTTCAGTTCTGTCAGACGTTGATGTCCATACTGTTTGACCAGCCAATGCGGCAGTATCGCCCAACCCGCCCCCTGTTCCGCCATCTCCAACAGCATCAGATAGCTGGGAGCCGACCACGCTCGCCCGAGCGGCTTGAGCGCGTTGTTGCTGGTATAGGTGTTTAAGTAAAGTTGGCGGCTGCTGGCAAGGTGTGCCTGGGTGAGCACCGGTATCGCGGTCAGCGGGTGATCGTGGGCGACAAACAGCCCCATTTCGGTCTGTTCCGGCAGCCTGGCGACGGCGATCTCTGGGGGATAGGTGGGTTGTACCGCCAGCATGCCCAGGTGAGCACGGCCAGTCTGTAACAGATCCAGCACATCCTCCCCTTCGGCGATCATACATTCCAGCTCAATATCCTGATAACGCCGCTCGAAATGTTTCAGCAGGTTGTCGTGATGGTTGGGCTGATAGGTATCGGAAAAGACGATGGTCAGCCGCGGCTCAATATTGTCCCCCAAGCGGATACTCAGCGCATCGAGGCGCTCGCTGGCCGCGAGAATTTCCTGTACGTGGCCCAGCACCTTGCGGCCAGCTTCCGTCAGCACCGGTTGGCGTGCCTGCCGATCGAACAACGTCAGCCCGAGATCGGCCTCCAGGTTGGCAATCGCGGTACTGATGGTGGACTGGCTTTTGCGCAACTTGCGTGCCGCAGCAGAAAACGAGCCTAGCGCGGCAGCTTCAACAAAGGCCAGCAGAGCTTCCGGGGAATAACGCATGATGTATCTACTTTATCGATGGAACCTATTTTTAATCTACGTAAAAAAACGATGATAATCACCCAACTTTTTCAATAATGCTTATCAAGCAGGTGAAGTATGCAATTACAAAACAAGTCGTTGGCTGAACGTATCGTTCATGCCGTAGGGTTCGAAGCTATCGCCGTGATGATCTGTGCCCCTTTGGGCTCATGGCTGCTTAACCGTTCGATGGCGCAGGTCGGTACGTTGGCGATCATGCTGTCTACCGTCGCCATGTTGTGGAACATCGTCTATAACGCGATCTTTGATCGACTGTGGCCGGTGAGCCGTGTGGCCAAAACGCTGAAAGTGCGCATTGGTCACGCCTTTGGCTTTGAGGCCGGGTTCGTGTTGATTGGTTTGCCGATCGCGGCGTGGATGCTCAATATTTCTCTGTGGCAGGCCTTTGTGTTGGAGATCGGTTTCTTCCTGTTCTTCCTGCCTTATACCATGGCGTATAACTGGGTCTACGATACCCTGCGCCAGCGTTGGTTTGCTCCGCGCCAGGCCCAGGCCAGCAGATCAAGCAGCAAATAATTGCGTCGCCAGTCTGAGGGTTCTCGGGTAATGTCTGGTGGATAGACTGTCAAAGCCAAGGAGAACCGAATGAAAGTGTTGGGATTATTGGGCGGCATGAGTTGGGAATCCACCATCCCCTACTACCGAATGATCAACGAGCAGGTGAAACAGCGTTTAGGTGGCCTGCATTCGGCCAAAATCGTGCTCTACAGCGTGGATTTTCATGAGGTGGAACGTTTGCAGCACCAAGGGGATTGGGAAGGTGCCGGTCGTTTGCTGGCAGGGGCTGCTGCTGCTCTGCGTGCCGCCGGTGCCGAGGCCATCGTGATTTGTACCAACACCATGCATAAGGTGGCGGATGCGGTAGAACAAGCCAGTGGCCTGCCGTTGATCCACATTGCCGATGCTACGGCATTGCAGGTACAGCAACAAAATATCCGCCGCATCGGTTTGCTCGGCACGCGCTTTACCATGGAGCAGGATTTTTACCGTGGGCGTTTGCAGGATAAATTTGCTATCGACGTGGTTACGCCAGATGCCGCCGATCGCGATATTGTCCATCGCATCATTTATGAAGAGCTGTGTCTGGGCAAGATCGACGATGCTTCACGCGACCAATATCGCCGAATCATCGCCAAGCTAGAACAGCAGGGGGCAGAGGGAATTATCTTTGGCTGCACCGAAATTGGTCTGCTGGTGAGTGCCCAAGATGCCACGGTGCCGGTGTTCGACACCACGGTTATTCATGCGCACGCCGCCGCCGAGTACGCATTAGCCTAATCTTCATGCGGTGGTTGATTTTTGACTACCAGCATCAAGGGTTTGCCCGCCAGTACCAACCAGGCGGGCAACATCACAATACACAGCACCGGCAACAGATGCAGCTCTGGCACTACCGCCACGGCCATAAACAAACTTAACCAGCCATCGCGAGTGACCACCAACACCAGCCCCATAATGGAGCAGGAAACGGTGATGGCTGCCGGGACCGCCGGAACATGCTGATGTAGCATCAACCCCAGAGCGACGCCGATAAACACCGCTGGGAAAATACGACCGCCACGGAATCCGCACGCCGCCGCTACCACCAGCGCTGCCATCTTGGTCAGGGTAATCACCAGCAATTGGCCTGTGGTGAAACTGCCGTCGACCACTAACAGTTTCATCTCGTCCAACCCTTTGAACAAGGTGACGTTACCCCCAATCACGCCAAGAGTGCCCAGCAGGAGACCGCCTAGCCCGAGCATCAATACCGGGTTTTTTAGCGAATGGAACATACGGTGAATACGTGGGAAGCACCACACTGCCACCATTCCGAGGGCAATGGCGATCAGCGCGACGATAGAGCCGCTGAAGATATCGCGCAGCCGGGTCACCGTGTAAGGGTCTAGCTGCAAGGTAAAGTCCGGGGTAAAGAACATATCGGTAGTGACTGCCCCGGCAGCGGCGGCCATCAGCGGTGCGAACAGCCGATCCCATAGTGGGACTTCGTTATTTCCTCCCAACATTTGCGAGAAAAGCAGGGCGGCGGCAACCGGCGTGCCAAACATCGCACCAATGGTGCCAGCGGCGGCGAGGATGATCCAATCCATTCTTGGCACTTTGGGCAATAGCCTGGCCCCAAGTGCGACCACCAGGGCAATATTGATGGCGGTGATGGGGTTTTCCGGCCCCAGGCTGACGCCACCCGCCAGGCCGACCATCAAGGCTAATGCGAGTCCTGGCACCGCGCCCAGCGGCAAGGGCATGCCAATCAGCGATTCGGTCGCTGGATCTGGCCCGGCATGGCCCGGTACGAAACGCACGATCAGCCCAACGGCGATACCTGTCAACGTAAGTATACCGATGGTCCACCAGGGGGAATGGGTATCGATATTGAGCAGATCCGGGAGGCGACTCCACAGCAAATTCTGCAACACGCTGGCACTTTCCATCAGCAGGATGAGTATCAGGCTGGAGGCGGAGCCAATAACGATCGCGGGCAGAGCGAAAGCCAACATAGCATTGGCGCGCGGATGCAGCATGCGGGATCCCTTGTTGCAACATCCCTGATTGGCAGGGAAAACAAATAGTAAAGCCAGCAGGATCGCCAGGCTTCTGAAAAAATGATTTGCTTAGTATATAGCTCCAACGCAGCGATTTCGCTAATGCCTGGTCGCGGGCTAGCAGTTTTATCTTACGTTTTTTGCGCCAATCTGTAACCGCCGGTATAAATCGGTGAAAAGTGTGCTGGCTGAAACGATTTTTGTGATCTGGATCGCTATTGAGCAGTGGTTAGCAGAATGCTGATTGTTGTTTGGGCGGCGTGATTTTACAGTGTAGGCAATTTCGTATTATTCATTTTAGGGAGAAACACCGATGACCTATGCCCTCGTAGGTGATGTTGGCGGCACCAATGCCCGCCTGGCGCTGTGCACTGTCGAGACGGGCGAGATCGCCCAGGCGAAAACCTATTCTGGTCTGGAGTTTGCTAGCCTGGAAGCGGTGATCCGCCAATACCTGGCCGAGCTACAGATGGAAGTTGAGGATGCCTGCATCGCCATCGCCTGCCCGGTAACGGAGGATTGGGTCGCCATGACCAACCACACCTGGGCCTTCTCCATCAAGGCGATGAAAGAGAGCCTGGGCTTAAAACACCTGGAAGTGATTAACGATTTTACCGCGGTGTCGATGGCGATCCCAATGCTGTCTGAAGACGACGTCTTGCAGTTTGGCGGGGGTAAAGCGCAAAAAGATAAACCGATAGCCGTTTACGGTGCGGGAACAGGCCTTGGGGTGGCGCACTTGGTGCACGTAAACCGTCGCTGGGTAAGTCTGCCCGGCGAGGGTGGCCACGTAGACTTTGCGCCGAACAGTGAAGAAGAGGACATCATCCTGGAAGTGTTGCGCGGCGAAGTAGGCCACGTGTCTGCGGAGCGAGTGCTGTCTGGCCCTGGGCTGGTGAATCTGTACCGTGCCATCGTCAAGGCGGACAAGCGGCTGCCAGAGAAGTATGCGCCAAAAGACATTACCGAGCGTGCGTTGGCGGATAGCTGTACCGATTGCCGCCGTGCCTTGTCGCTGTTCTGCGTGATTATGGGCCGTTTTGGTGGCAACCTGGCGTTAAATCTGGGGACGTTTGGCGGTGTATACATTGCCGGGGGCATCGTGCCGCGCTTTATGGAGTTCTTCAAGGCTTCCGGGTTCCGCGCTGCTTTTGAAGACAAGGGCCGGTTTAAGGACTACGTGCGTGAAATTCCGGTGTTTATGATCACCCATTCCCAACCGGGGCTGTTGGGGGCAGGTGCCCATCTGCGTCAGACTCTGGGGATACATCTGTAATTACCTCTCACCCCAACCCTCTCCCACAGGGCGAGGGTACTGTCCGGCGTCCGTAGGGGCGCTGCATGCTGCGCCCGTGTTGAGGTCAGATGCTGGAGTTATTGGTGGCACGTTCGGTCCCCTCTCCCTGTGGGAGAGGGTTAAGGGGAGGGGGATATTAGCCGTTGACCTTCGCCAACACCGGCTGTGCGTGAGCCTCTTCTTCCTGCTCAACCGCTTTCGGTGCCTTGATAAACAGCGTAATCAACAGTGAAATCACCGACAGCGTACCCATCACCATAAAGGTCGCGTGGAAGCCGCCGAAATGGTTGGCAACAAACGACCCGGCCAGCGCGCCCAGACCAAAGCCCTGATAGATGATACCGTAGTTTTTGCTGTGGTTTTTCAGACCGAAGAAGTCACCGACAATCGCTGGGAACACGGTAATGTTGCCGCCGAAGCAAAAGGCAACCGCGCCGACGCAGATAAAGAACAGCGTATGGCTCAGCGTCAGGAAGCTCAGTGCGGCAATTGCCAGAATGGTGACCAGCATGGTGAAGCTGATGACACGCATACGGCCCACTTTATCGGATAGGGTACCCAAAATGATGCGGCCTGCGGTATTGAAGATTGCCACGGCGGAGACGGTATTGGCGGCGGTGGCCAAATCCATCCCGGCCAGTTGTACGCCCATGTCTTTAACGATACCGATCAGATACAGACCACTCATACAGGCCGCGAAGAAAATCACGAACAGCATGTAGGCCTCTTTGCTGGCCAGCATCTGGCGTACGGTGTAATCGTTGCTCAGCACGTGATGGTTGGCGGTTTGGTTAACCTGTACAGGCTCTTTCAGCAGCAGGGAACCCAGCACAATCAGCGCCATAACAATTACGCCCCAGTAGAAGAAAGCAGCAGAGACACCAGCACCGCTAATCAGCGCAGCGTTAACGTATTTGAACAACAGGCTGCCGCTACCGAATGCCCCGACGGAGATGCCGGAAATCAGCCCCTTGTTGTCCGGGAACCATTTGATCAGGTTGGACAGGGTCGAGATATAAGCGATACCTACCGCAAAACCGACCACCACGCCCGCCAGCAGATAAATCATGTCCAGCGATTGCACGTGGGCGCTGGCAATCAACCCCAGGCCGACCAGCACGCCAGAGACCAGCGTCAGATTGCGAATACCGAAACGTTCTTGCAGCTTACCGGCGAACAGCGTAGCGAAGGCCAGGAAGAAACTGGTGATTGAGAAGGTGGTAGCGACATCGCCAAGGCCCCAGTGAAACTTGTCCACCAGTGGCTGGTTGAACAGGCTCCAGGTATAGATAGTGCCGAGGCCCATCTGACAGATGATGGTGCCGAGAACGATTAAGCTGCGATTTGCCGGTTTGCTGTTCATGGCCGGTCTCCTTCCTGTATTGGCATTGCCCATTGGCAAAATTAGCAAGGCAACCAGAGCCCTGCGGTATGGGCCTATTATAAAGGGGGCAGGAGTGGCCAATGGCGGATCGGGAATGAACTGCCGCTGGCGAGGAATGAAATGCCATTATCGCCGCATGAGTTGCCGAATAACGGCTAAAAAGCCGCTGGAATGCGGCCTGCCGGGCGTGATCTACATCAAAGTTATGCCAGAAATAGGGCCGGGCTGCCGTGGCAACTGTGTGGTAATTGTGAAGGATATGCCTGAAAGGCGTAATTGGGCTTTCGTCCTATAGAGTGCAAACCGCGGCGCAACTACTGTGATGGGTAGATGGACTGGTTCCGCTTTGTGGGAGTTACCCAATGAAAAAAGTACTGTTGTTATTGGCCGCGTTATTGCCGCTGTCACTGCCAGCGGTGAGCCATGCGGATGTTTCACTCGGCATCAACGTGCCTGGAATGTCGCTGCATATCGGCGATCGTGATGATCGTGGCCATTACTGGGATGGCGGCCGTTGGCGTGAACCGCGCTGGTGGCACGAGCATTATGGCCCGCGGGAATATTACGGTCCACGCGAGTACTATGGCCCGCCAAGGGTGGTGTATTACGGGCCACCGCTGCGTGAATGGCGCGGTGGGCCACGTTATTACCGTATGCCGCCTCCGCCACCGCCAGGCTATTATCAACGAGATCACGGCCCGCGGGGCCGCTGGTAACTATAACCGCATCAACTGGCGAAACGCTTTCACCTTGCTGCGGCTGACCGGGACTTCAAAATCCAGATCGCTCAGCCGCAGAATATAGGTGTTGTTGAACCACGGCACGATTTCCCTGATCTTGGAGAGGTTGACGCAATACGAACGGTGGCAGCGGAAGAAAAACTCCTCCGGCAGCCGTTGGTAAAACTCGGTGATATTCATCGGCATCACAAACTCTTCGCGCCGGGTATACACCCGCGTGACCTTCTCATCGGCGGCGGCGTAATAGATGTCGTTGATGTCTGTGACGATGATGCGCTCGTCTTTGATCAGGTTAATGCTGTGGCTGGTGCGATTCGCCGGTGCGCTAGGCTCTTGCGACGGCACCGGCCGGTTATGCAATGCCTCCAGCTTTTGCAGCATGGTGATGATGCGGGCTTCATGATACGGCTTGAGAATGTAGTCGAACGCCTCGATCTCAAAGGCCTCCACCGCATGCTCTTTATAGGCGGTGATAAACACGATCGACGGACGGTGGGCAAACTTGCTGATGTTCTGCGCCAGCAATACGCCGTCTAACGACGGAATATTGATATCGAGGAAAATGGCGTCGACCTGATGGTTTTGCAGGTATTTCAGCACGTCCAGGCCATCTTCAAAGGTGGCTTCGATGGTGATATTACTGTGCTTGTTGATCAGATAAGTCAGCTCTTGCTGGGCGAGAAACTCATCTTCCACAATAATGGCTTTCATGGCTTTTCCCCCACAGGCAATAGGCTGTTTTCCGCATGCAGTTTATTGCCATTCTTGGTGACATAGAAGGCGATTTCCGTGCCCGGTTCCAGCCGACGGATGCGTAACCCCTCGCCGTACAGCAGTGAAACCCGATGATGCACGTTGAGCAGGCCGATATTGTGGCCTGGCATTTCATTACGTTCAACGCGTTCGATCACCAGCGGATCGATGCCGTGGCCGGTATCTTTCACCGAAATCTTGACGCGATCGCCCCGATCTTTTACCGCGATCACCACCACGCCTTTGCCTTTGCAGGGCTGAATGCCATGCACGATGGCATTCTCCACCAGTGGCTGGATCAGCAGGCTGGGAATGCGCACGGCAATATCGTCGTCGATATCATAAATCACCGTCAGTTTGCTGCCGAAACGGGCCTGTTCGATGGCGATATAGTCCTGGATCTGATGTAGTTCTTTACGGATATCGATCAGCTCGTCGTTCAGTTCCAGGTTATAGCGCAGGTAGCGTGACAGGTTGATGATCAACTGGCGGGCGGTATCCTGATTCAGCCGGATCGAAGATGAAATGGCGTTGAGCGCATTAAACAGGAAGTGCGGGTTGATTTTGCTTTGTAGCGCGCGCATTTCGGCCTTATCTGCCATTTGGCGCAGATGTTCGATGCGCGACACTTCCATCTGTGTCGAGATAATCTGCGACAGGCCAACCGCCATCACCTTCAGCGTATTGGTGATCTGATGGGCGTGACAGTAGTAAATCTTCAGTGCCCCGGTCACCTCGCCCTTTTCCCACAGCGGGATCACCAGTTGAGAATGGATCTGCGGTGCGGTCTGGTTCTCGAGGTTGTTCTTGATGATGATCTTGCCCTGCTGAATGCTTTCCATCGTGACGCTGCTCAGCCCCGCTCGGCCGAGTGGGTAATGCTCTGCTCCCACGCCAACATAGGCCAATACATGATGAGTATCGGTAATGGCGACCGCGTCGGCATTGATATCGTGGCGGATGATTTCGCAAATGGTGGTGAGCGATTCGCTGTTGATGTTACGGAAATAGGGCAGCGTTTTACGGGCGATATCCAGCGCCAGCTTAGCTTGCCGTGCCGCAATCACCTCTTTTTCGTCTTCAACGCTTTGTACCAGCAGCACGATCAGGCCGATACACACCGTGCCGAGGATCATCGGCAGGGCAATTTTAGACACGATATCCAGCCCGAGCTCGGTGGGTTTGGCCCAGATCACGATGAGCAGCATGGTGAGCGATTCGCACAGCATGCCTCCGAGGATCCCGGCGCGCCAACGCTGGCTTTTCTTCACCTTCAGGTTGATATAACCGGCGCTCATCCCGGCAATGATGCTGGTGATCAGGCAAGGAACCGAGGTAATGCCGTCGATATCGATCAGATAGCGGTGCAATCCGGCAATGATACCGGTAATGATGCCGACCCAAGGGCCAAACAGAATGCCACCGGCCATGATGGCGATCACCCGCACGTTAACCAGGGAGCCTTCGACGTTAATGCCAGAATAGGTACTGAACAGGGCGAACAGCGAGAAGATGGCCGTGACTGCGGCCAGCTCCAGCGGAGTGTGATCTTCCTTCTGCAACAGCTGGCGAAACAGCCGGGTGCGGGTGAGGAAAAACAGGCAGATCAACATCAGGGCGGCACGGTCGAAGACCGCTAACAACATTTCAAAAACAGGGTGCACAACGGCGGCTCACTGCGACGAACGGGAGCACCGAGTATATCACAGCCCGGCAATGACCGCGGTGGCCGGAACACACCGCGGTCATCAGGGTTATTTGATACCCAGTTGTTCCTTGCCGAGCGGCGTCAGCAGCTCCACGGTGGCGCGGCCAATGAAATCGACTTCGAAATCATCCGCAGCAAAATCCACCGGGCTTTTCCCCGATAGGAAGCTTGGCAACTGTCGTTGCAGATAGGCATCGTTCTTGTCGCAACCCGGCGCGGCGGCGATGTACATCACGTTGCTATCGAACTCGCCGTTATGCTCGTTCTCTACCGAATGGATCACATCACAGTGCCAGAATACCGTATCGCCTGGCTCCAAATCGGGAATAGGGGATAACCCACTTAATAAAAGGGGATGCCATTGTTCCGAGATCGACAGCGCCCGGCCAGGGGCGGCCCCGCACAGATCGTCATCTGCCACATCGTCTTGCAGGGCGCGCAGCAGGATGTAGGCCATGGCGTTGGCGATCGGCACCACATTCAGCGTACCGGCGTGGGTACGTTGTGGCGTCAGCGCTGTCCAGCCCTGGAAGGTACGGAACATGGAGCACACCGCCGGTGAGGCGATCTCGCGCACTTCGGTACGGCCATCGGCGGCAAAGGGATCGTATTGCTGCCAGTTGCCGGAGAAGACGTGGCGATAGACATAGCGGAAATTCTCGTCCAGCCAGCGTTCGATGGTGCCGCTGTCCACATGGGGGGAAAGGCCCAGCGAAGAGGAGTTTGGTGGGCGGCGGCGGGTCCGATCGGCATAGGTAGCGACGCGCGTCGGATCAAAGTGCTGCTTGCCGTTGCTCTCGGTTGCCCACAGGCTGTTGAGGAACACCTGCACCGCGTGCATGCGCTGATCCTGACGCGCCTCGACCTGAGGTTTAGACCAGTAAATGCCGTAAATCTGTGGCTTGCTGGCAGCCAGTTTGCCAAAGTAGTTATCTTCGGCGGCGTTTTTCAGGCGTTCGACGAAGTTGTTACGTTCGAGATAATTGCCGATCTCCTGGTTCCAGGCCTCGGCCTTGCTGCGTGGGAATACGCCTCGGATCGCACATACGCCGCGCTGTTTAATCAGCGATTTTTGTTGCTCGCTGACGCGTTGTTGCAGAATATCTTCGGCATCCACCTGCGGCACCGGATCCTGGCCGTTGGCCAGTTCCTGACGGATTTGCTCCACCTGTTGGCGAATATTGCCTTCCAGCGCCAGGAAGACTTCGCGATAGTTGGGCAGGGCTTGGCGTAACTGCTGCTTGACGCGTTTTATTGCGGCAGGAATATCATCGATGAGTAATGAAGCCATGGTGTTCTCCTGTGCCCGCCGGTGGGCGAGGATGGTCGTGAGTAGGGTTGCGTTATAGAGTTGCTGTTTTGTTGTAATCTCGTTAATGATTATCTGGATTTAATAGGGGAAAATAAAGGGATATCTTTCATTCGTAACTTCCTCTTTTTCGTTTTTCGGAGATTTAGCTGATGAAATTGGAAACACCTCGCTTGCTGCTGACGTCGCTAACGGCGGATGACTGGCCGTTATTCCTGCGCCTGTTCCAGGATCCGCAGGTGATCCGCTACATTGCCGACCCGTTGCCGGAACATGAGATCCGTGAACGTTTCGAAGCGCGTTTGCTCCCATGGGATAAGCATTGTGACCGCTGGTTGTGCCTGGTGATGAGGAAAAAAAGCACTGGCCAAGCGGTGGGCATGACCGGGTTTCGTCCTGAATGGTCGCCTTGCCAGCAGGCCGAAGTGGGCTTTGGCAGCCTGCCGGAAGGGCAAAGAAAAGGGTATGGCAGAGAGTCGCTGCGGGTGGTGTTGGACTTTGCCTTCAATGCCTGCGGGTTTCACAAAATGTATGCCATGGTGACGGAAGGAAATCTGGCTTCACGGGGCCTGCTGGAGAGCAGCGGCTTCCAACTGGAAGGGACGTTGCGCGATAATTTCCGCATGGGGGGCCGGTGGTGTAATGACTGGCAACTGGGGCTGCTGGCTGCGGAGTTCGCGGCGGCCAATCGGTAAAAAAAATGTTATCGGGGGGACTCGACAGCCCGATAAGGCTGAGTTATGTTCGATGTTCGGCCATTCTGTGGCCAGCGTCGCTCGGATGGTCCGGGCGCTAACGTCTCTTCGAGGTATCTATGTCTGATAACAACCCGCGCCGTTTTACGCGCATCGAACGCCTGCCCCCTTATGTTTTTAATATCACCTCCGAACTGAAGATGGCCGCACGCCGTCGCGGTGAAGATATTATCGATTTCAGCATGGGTAACCCGGACGGCCCGACGCCGCCGCATATCGTAGAGAAACTCTGTACCGTGGCCCAGCGTGACGATACGCATGGCTACTCGACCTCACGCGGAATTCCGCGTTTACGCCGGGCTATTTCGCACTGGTATCAGGAACGCTATCAGGTCGATATCGATCCGGAAAGCGAAGCCATTGTCACCATCGGCTCGAAAGAAGGCCTGGCGCACCTGATGTTGGCAACGCTCGATCACGGGGATACGGTGCTGGTGCCGAACCCAAGTTACCCGACCCACATTTATGGTGCGGTGATCGCCGGTGCGCAGGTGCGTTCCGTGCCGCTGGTGGACGGCGTGGATTTCTTTGGTGAGCTGGAGCGCGCCATTCGTGAAACCATTCCGCGGCCAAAAATGATGATCCTGGGCTTCCCGTCCAACCCGACCGCGCAATGCGTGGAACTGGATTTCTTTGAGCGGGTAGTGGCGTTGGCGAAACAGTACGACGTGCTGGTGATCCACGATCTGGCCTATGCCGATATCGTGTACGACGGCTGGAAAGCGCCTTCGATTATGCAGGTGCCGGGAGCCAAAGACATTGCGGTCGAATTTTTCACCCTGTCGAAAAGCTACAATATGGCCGGTTGGCGTATTGGCTTTATGGTGGGTAACCCTGAGTTGGTTAACGCATTGGCTCGGATCAAGAGCTACCACGATTACGGTACCTTTACTCCGCTCCAGGTGGCAGCCATTGCCGCATTGGAAGGTGACCAGCAGTGCGTGCTGGATATTGCCGAGCAGTATCGCCAACGCCGTAACGTACTGGTGAAAGGGCTGCATGAAGCGGGCTGGATGGTAGAGAATCCGAAAGCATCGATGTATGTATGGGCGAAAATTCCTGAGCCTTACGCACATCTGGGCTCGTTGGAGTTCGCCAAGCGTTTGTTGGCGGAGGCGAAAGTGTGCGTATCCCCGGGGATCGGCTTTGGTGATTATGGCGATACCCATGTGCGTTTTGCCTTGATTGAAAATCAGGATCGTATCCGCCAGGCGGTGCGGGGCATCAAGGCGATGTTCCGTGCCGATGGGCTAATCAAGCCCGCTAAAACTACGCCATCTGCAACCAAGTAGTTTCGCGGGGGCGGCGCTTTGCCTATGACTCGGTAATCGCTGTTCCCCCTCACCCCAACCCTCTCCCAAGGGGCGAGGGGGCTCTGCGTAGGGGCGCTGCATGCTGCGCCCGTGCCAAGGTCAGATTCGGGAATCAACGGTAGCACATATAGTCCCCTCTCCCTATGGGAGTGTACAGACCGGGGAC
>NZ_AYMQ01000112.1 GCF_000633355.1 Serratia sp. H1w | reverse complement strand
GAATTCAATCGGTATTGACACTCAACAACCACTTTGTCGCTTTGCTTGTTTATTGCGGGAGTTGCACCCGCTTTCAACGTTTTTGCCGCTGAAGAAGCTCGGCCTTTTACCACTGCGCAACAGGTTGATTTAACCAAAATCCTGCCGCCACCACCGGCCAATGATTCAGCACAAACCAAGCGCGAGTTGCAGGAAGTGGTGGATATTCAGGAGAAGAGAACGCCAGAAATGGCGGCTAAGGCCAAAGCCGATGCAGAAGAAAATATCTGGGTTTACAGCGATGTG
The DNA here is from genome assembly GCF_000633355.1 of Serratia sp. H1w. Classification (GTDB taxonomy): domain Bacteria; phylum Pseudomonadota; class Gammaproteobacteria; order Enterobacterales; family Enterobacteriaceae; genus Chania. The sequence continues at coordinate 22,945 of NZ_AYMQ01000112.1, read as the reverse complement.
ATGGGGCCAGAATTTAACAGCAAAGCCTTACCATTAACCAACGCCTTTTTTGAGCGGATTGTTGCCACTGAAGCGGCCGTTGTCGATCCTGCCAAGGATTTCTGGAAGCGTCCACGCCCACATATGCTGGATAGCCGCATCAAACCGATCGTCAAACTCTCCACTTCCGGTTCATGGCCTTCAGGCCATACCACATTGGGCACACTGATGGGGATCACGTTGGCCAATATGGTGCCGGAAAAGCGTGCAGAGATCATGGCTCGCGCCTGGCAATATGGCGATCACCGTGTGGTGGCGGGCATCCACTATCCGTCAGATATCGAGGCTGGGCGCATTGCCGGTAGTGTTATCAGTCAACAGATAGCTCAACAGCAGGATTTTCAGCAGCAATATCAGCAGGCGCAACAGGAATTGCGTCAGGTGTTAAAACTCCCGGCTTTAAAATAAGCGCACTTCAGATTAATGTTGCTGAACGGGGAGGGGGCGCACAGGGTCGTCCCAAGCTCACTTATTGACTATCCTGACGGGCGCAGCATGTGCCGCGCCCGCTCAAGAGAAGATAAACAATTACAAACCACGTTGATCCATCAGCACGGCCAGGTCAACCAGGCGGTTAGAGAACGCCCATTCGTTGTCATACCAGGCGAGGATCTTCACCAGGTTGCCACCAATCACCAGCGTAGACAGCCCGTCGATAATGGATGAGCGCGGGTCCCCCTGATAGTCGCTCGATACCAAAGGTTCATCGCTGTAGCCCAAGATATCTTTCAACGGTCCTGAGGCTGCCGCTTGGCGAAACGCCGCGTTCACTTCTTCGGCTGTGACATCCCGTTTGAGCGTGACGGTCAGATCAACAATAGACACCACTGGCACCGGTACGCGCAGTGAGTAGCCGGTCAGGCGTCCATCCAATTCCGGGATCACTTTGCCCAGCGCCTTAGCCGCACCGCTAGAATAAGGCACTATAGAAAGCGCAGCGGCGCGGGCTCCGCGCAGGTCTTTCTCCGGTTGGTCATGCAAGGCTTGGCTGTTGGTGTAGGCATGTGTGGTATTCATCAGCCCATGTTCAATGCCGAAGCTTTGGTGCAAGACCTGTGCTGCCGGTGCCAGGCCGTTAGTCGTACAACTGCCGTTGCTGACCACTTTATGTAATGCGGGATCGTATTTCTGGTGGTTGACGCCCATCACGACCGTGATGTCATCGTCTTTACCGGGCGCAGATAAAATCACGCGTTTTGCGCCGCCCTTGGTGATGTGAACTTCGGCTTTGGCCTTGTCGGTGAAGAATCCGGTGGCTTCGATAACGATATCCACCCCCACGCTGCTCCACGCAATTGCGCCGGGATCGCGCTCGGAGAATACGTGGATGGTGTTGCCATCTACCAGTAACTGGCCTTCAGAGGCTTCGACACTGGCGGCCAATGTGCCTTGCAGCGAGTCGTATTTCAGCAGATGAGCCAGGGTTTTGCTGTCGGTCAGGTCATTGATGGCGACCACCTGAAAGTCATTACGCCCCAGTGCGGCGCGCAATACATTTCTGCCAATTCGACCAAACCCATTAATGCCTATTTTGACCATGACGTGCTCCTCGGTGAGTTATCTGGTTCCAAAATAGTACGTGGCTGGTTTGGCGTAAATGACAAATAACAATCAATTTAGGACAAGGTGCGGGCGTGAAAGCGTTCTCGATAATCCGACGGTGTCAGTTGTAAATTTCTTTCAAACACGCGACGCAGGTTGAGGCTATTGCCAAAGCCCGTGGCAGCGGCAATTTGCTCGAGTTTGTCTGAGCTCTGTTCCAGATGTTGCCGTGCAACGTCGAGGCGGACTTCCTCCACATACTTGGCGGGGCTGACCCCGGTTTCACGGGTGAAAACGCGGGTAAAGTTCCTTGGGCTCATGGCAACATGTTCCGCCAGTCTTTCAACGGATAAATCGCCGGACAGATTGTGCAGTATCCACGTTTGCAGATCGCGGATTGGGCCAGGGGAATTGGCCTGGCTGAGTAGAAAACGGCTGAACTGCGATTGCCCGCCGGGGCGACGCAGGAACATCACCAAGTCTTGGGCAACATCGCGCGCTAACGTGAAGCTGTGATCGTCTTCCACCAAAGCCAACGTAAGGTCGAAGCCAGAGCTGACGCCGGCGGAGGTCCAGATATTGCCGTCCTGCAAATAAATTGGGCCTTTCTCTACGAGAACCTTGGGGAATTGGGCTTGCATCGCTTCCAGCAGACGCCAGTGCGTAGTGGTTCGGCGACCATCCAGAAGACTGGCCTGAGCCAATAACCACGCGCCGCCGCAAATCGAAACGACCCGCCGTGAATGTGGTGCAGCCTGACGCAGCCAATTGACGACGATATCGCCTTCCTCAATGCTCATGCCTCTGCCAGTGATCATGATGGTGTCACGCGGTAGTGTGGGGTCAAGGTCAGCAAGGCGGTGGTCGGCCAGCAGGTTTAGCCCCGACATCCCCCGGATCACGCGATGCGCCTGGGTCGTGGCGATCGACACCTGATACGGTGGATGTGCGGGATCCGCTGGCTGCAAGCGGTTGGCCTGCATCAGGATATCGGCAATGCCCGTAGGCTCGAATAACATGCCCCCTTCGGGGACGATAATCAGAAAGGTGTGCATGTCCTTAAAATACAAATTAGACAAAATAAGTCAAGTGCGAGGTTGGTTTCACTGACGACTTTCGAAAATGGCGAAGCGCATTGCGATTAAAGTCACTTTTTACCCGGTATCACCTTCCTGACGCTTAGGAGGGCCGTGCCGCAAAACGACGATAAGTTTTCACATTCTCCAATCAATGGCCGGAACCCGACTCCAGTTCTTCGACAAAGGGATATACATTTCATCTGGAGAGATGCCATTATTTTGACTATCGATTTTAACTACGTGGCGTTAAACCTATATGATTGGTGTCTCATATTTATTTAATGTGGTAAGGTCTGTGATTTCTAATAAAACATACTACAATATTTCGTTATAGATAGGTGTCTTATTTTATGTGTTTAATTTATTTGAGAGTATTTTAAGTTTAATAAATAATGTCTGGTTATTATAATAATTGCTTGTAATGGTAAAGTTAACTTTTATTCATTGTTGATGGAATAGTACTTGAATAATTCTCTATGGCTGGCATGCTCAGGGATTATTGCGGATCGGAAAGGGAACGCTGATCTTGCTCAGCAATACCGAGCGTTGGGTTAACATTTCTTGACGTTATCTTCATATTTTCTTCATAGTGTTTAAGGTTTTTTATTGTTAACTACGTGTATTGCTTTATTTGCAGTCAGTTTTTGCTCATCTACAAAGCGAAGGGGGTATGGGAGTAAAACGATTTTGTAAATAATTCCCAGTATTTTTTCGGTTATTTTTGTTGTTCTCCGCTGTTGTGAAAACGAACGTCGCCGGTACAGATGAAGGCGTGATGGCCGATTTTGGCATTAATCGCCACATAATCTATCCAAACGAAGCCCAACTTATAAGGCCATGATATGCATGAGTAGATTAACGCGTATTCACTATGCTTGGTATATTGCTTTAGCCTGTTTGGCTATATCGTCCATCCGTGCGGGTATCGGTTTCCAGACCATGGGTTTCATCATCAACCCGGCTCGTGAAGAACTTGGATGGTCCAATACTCAAATTACAGGGGTAATTGCATTCAGGGAATTGATCGCAGGGATTGTTGCACCTCTTGTCGGCTGGTTGGTTGATCGACGGGGACCAAGAATTATTATGCTGGTTGGCGCTATTCTTGTTGGTCTGTCGCTCAGCGTGGTCTCTTTCACACAAACTTTCTGGCAGTTCGCTTTGATTTTTGGTGTAATTGGCGGTATCGGCGTTGCAGGTCTGTCTAATGCCTTAGTGTTTCCTCTAATTGCCAAATGGTTTTCAACTCAGCGTGGGCGTGCAACCGGTTTGGTATCATCCGGTGCCAACCTCGGCGGTATATTATTGTCGCCAGTCATCATTTGGTTGTTGTCTATTTCCGACTGGCGCTCTACCTGGTTCTTTCTTGGTTTCCTGCCAATTCTCATCTTGGTGCCACTTGCTATCTTTGTTATGCGTCGCGAGCCAGCAGATATGAACCTTCTGCCGTTTGGCGAGGAACAAGGCTGCGAATTTTCTCCAGCACAAAACGGGGAAACCTGCCCTGACCTTACATTGACAGAAGTCATTCGTTCACCAGGATTCTGGTTTCTAATGGTTGGTTGGAATCTCAGCGATTTTGTCTTGAAAGGTGCCTTGTTACATAAGGTTCCAGCGGCTCAGTCGCTTGGTTTCACAACCGCCGAGGCAGGTAGTGTTATCTTGACCTATGGCGCTTTTGCCATTTTGGGCAAGTTATTAACGGGCTTTATTGTGGAACAAGTCTCAACGAAGTGGGTCGTTCTTAGCCTCTCAATATTGCAGGCGATAGGACTCATCCTGTTCATCAGCGCGGGGAGTATTTGGCAACTGCAGTTAGGCTATGGTGTCTTGAGCGGTTTGTCTGCCGGAGGGCTGATCATGATGATGCCTTTCCTGCTCGCTTCGTTGTTCGGGCGCAAGAACCAAGGCGTTATCATGGGGATCGTTACGCCTCTGGTCATGATCTCAGGTATCGGTGGACCGTTATTGGCGGCGCTGTTGTTCGATATCACGGGTAGCTATGTTGTCGCCTTTGAGATTTATGCGGCGATTGCCGTTTTCGGTGGCTTGGCTCTTCTTGGAGCCAGCATTGTCCCGCGAATGACACCGAACCTTTAAACCTGTACTGGAGGTAATATCATGTCGACGGTCACTATTCTCTATCCGGGCCAGATGGGCGGCGCTTTTGCAGCATTGCTATTGGCGGCTGGTCATGAAACGGTCAGTCCGGTGGGTTGCCGTAGCGAGAAAACCCAAAAATCAGCAAGGGAGATCGGGATCGGCATACGTGACAGCATGATAGATGCTGTGGTTGAGAGTGACCTGATTTTGTCACTGGTTCCCCCATCGGCAGTTGTAGATGTGGCACATCAAGCAATTAGTGCCTGCCGTGAAAAGAGTGTTATGCCCGTCTTTATCGATCTGAATGCAAAAACTCCAACGGATGCAGAGTATTTGAGCAGGGCTTTCGACCAGGCTTCGTTGCCTTTTTGCAATGCCTGTATTATCGGGCGCGCCTCGCATTTAGGTAAAGAAGGACGAATTTATGTCAGCGGTCCAGACACCATGCCATTAGAGGAATTATTTAAAAATATATTGCCAGTGATTCGGCTTGGCGATGAGGTTGTTCAGGCATCAATTTTCAAAATGGCTTTTGCAGGTTTTAACAAGGCGGTTACTGCTGCCCTGTTTGAAACGGCTAATACCGCCAATGCCTTTGATGTCACCGATCCTCTGTTCAAACTGATCGAGTACCATTTGGGAGGTACATTGTCTGATTTACGAAAACTGGTCCCAACCTATCCAGACCATATTACGCGCAGGGCGGAAGAGATGGAGGCATTGGCACAGATGCTGAGTGATTGTCAGTTACCGAACAAGATTGCCTTGGCTGCTGGGGAAACATTTCGCCGTCTTGGCTCCAGCGGTTGTTGGCCTGCGGAGGAAACATCTATTCACTTCATGGCGTTGTTATCGGCTATTAACTATCGAGCTGCGCCTATCAAGATGGCGTAATATTTAGGTCAACTCAGAAGTATTTTTGGGGACAGTAGCTCAGTCTTGATGGGGGGGTTAAATCCGCAGACACAGGCAGGCGCTATTGGCCAACTTGAAAGGTTTATCGTGGGGTTGGTTTTTCGAATGATTGGCAGGCGACAGCCTTCTTTGCCTGGGTCAGCCGCTTGATGCCCATGCTCGGTGAACCCTGCGACGATTGAATGGCAAACAGCAAAAAGCCCGCTTAGTTTCCTAAGCGGGCTTCTCTAAATATGGCTCCTCTGACTGGACTCGAACCAGTGACATACGGATTAACAGTCCGCCGTTCTACCGACTGAACTACAGAGGAATCGTCTGAACGGGGCGCATCATATCCAGCCGTGCAGATCGTGTCAACGCAAAATTGGTTGTGGCCGCGCGACTGCTCATGATATGAGCAAACTCACAGGCGTTGCGGCTCGCTGTCTGCATGCCAGCGCTGTAAACGGGCCAGCGGATTCTGTTTGTAGAAGCGGCAGAAATGGTCATACAACGCGGGGAAGCGGTTAGACAGCAGCTCTGGGGCGCTAAAGAAATACTCTGAAAGCACGGCGAAGCACTCCGCCGGATCGCTGGCGGCGTAGGCATCCATACTGGCAGCTTCTTCACCCACCATATCGATTTCGTCCTGCAGGTTTTCCATCGCGGCGTGTAAATCATATTCCCAGGTGGCAATATCGCGCAGCGGGATGGGGGGCACCCCGGTGGCGGTACCGCCATTGCGCATGTCCAGTTTGTGCACCGCTTCGTGGATCACCAGGTTGAAGCCGGAAAGGTCGAAGGAGTCTTGCACGTCTAGCCAGTTAAGTACGATCGGCCCTTGTTCCCAGCTTTGGCCTGCTTGCACCACCGGCCCGGAATGTACCAGACCAATGTCATCCTGCCATTCATCTTCTACCACAAAGGGGGTTGGGTAGAGCAGGACCTCGTTAAAGCCGTCCAGGCATTCTGCACCCAGCTCCATCACTGGCAACGCAAACAGCAGGGCAATACGCGCCTGCATCAGGGAGGTCAGTTCCAACCCTTGTAGCGGCACGATACGTTTATTTTGCAAAATCTGGCTGGCGACTACCACCAAACGCCGCTGCTCTTGTTCATCCAGCGGTGAGAGCAGGGGGATGTCCAGGGCTTCCTGCCAGTCGGCAAACGTTTCCGCCTGCGCTTGAATTGCTTTCCACGGCCATTTAATCATTGCGTTGCTCTAAGGGTCACAGGAACATTCGGCTGGGGCTGATATTGTCAACATGCCGCAAACAGGGGCACTATAGCAAGCGTTTCGCGCAGAGATGCCGTAGCGGCAGTATGGGGCGAGTTCGCAAGCCATTGAGGAGGAAACCCTCCTCTCTGCGCTACTATTCAATCACTTACGCTAAAGTTTGTCTGTGATCAAACGCCCACATAGAAAATCTTGCTAGTAGCCGATCCCGTATTTCCGGGTGAAAAAGTAGCAATGCTGCTGACTGGGTAACATGTCCGACTGTAGGGGCGTAATGCTTGTCAGTTAAGCGAATAATACGGTTTGCGATGCCCCTCACCCTAACCCTCTCCCAAAGGGAGAGGGGACTGAACGTGCTACAAATTGACATCAGTGCCTACCTGCGGCTCCGGACTCGCTCCCTCTCCCCATCGCTGTGCGTATAATATCCCAGGGTTCTATATCGGGAGAGGGCTGGGGTGAGGGGGCACCGCATCGGGTAAATCAGTTGGGATTACCGCTCAATATCCTGCTTTTCCAGCGCCGCATCCAGCAGACGTTTAGCCTCAGGGACGGACTCATTGCTTTGCAACGTCAGCAAGGCTTCAATGGTGGATTCCGCTCCCGAGTTTTTATTTACCTTGGTGGGTGAATCGATGCCATCAAAAGCGATCCCTGTGGCGGGAAAATACATTTGTGCTTGTGCGGGGTTCTTGTTAAACAACCACAACGCTAAATCGACGGCCTGCTGCAAATAAGCCGTGTCGCGGGATATCTGCCAGGCTTTGACGTTGGCAAACACCATTGGGCGGATGATGTAGGCGATCTGAGCAAACGTCTGTTCCTCGATCACGGTGACTTTCTCATCCTGCTGTTGCACGGTGAACCAGTTTGCCAAACCATTTTTGATCAGCGCGGGTTGGAAGTGATCCAGCTCGTTAAACGCCGCTTTAATCATCTCCCTGTCCCCCAGCGTTTCACCTGCCGTCAGCAGAGCATAAGCCTGGCTGTTGCCGTAGCCGTGCCACATGTTTTGCCAGCTTAAAAATGCGCCATTCACCGTGGAGGCGCTATCCTTCACCTGCATCAGCATGATGCCTGCCGCCAGCGCACGCATCACTTTTTCAATTTCCGGCTTGGGCTCCAACTTATAGGCATTGCTCAGACCCATTAGCAATATCGCAGCCTGATCTCCTGCGGTTTGCGGTAACCATTCGGCTATCGCAATACCGTCTTTTTCACCACGGGTCTGCTTGAAGTTAAAGTCTTTATAAATAACCGCCGTGGTGGCGAAAATGGTTTCGTGTACCTTTTTCGCCAGCGCTTCGTCTGTCTTTACCAGAGTAGGGTAAGCCTCTGTCAGGGCCCATAAGGCGCGCCATGTCCACCAGTTGGGCTCCGCTACGCTGGTCTTGTACGTTTTGTTTATGGAGTGATCCGGGTAGATAAAGTTATAAAAATAGCCGTTCTCCGCTCGCTGATGGAGAATAAACTGCACCAACGACTTAACCTTGGCCAAGTCTGTCGCAGAGCCGTTTAGCTGGTACTGACGTTGATAAAACACTACGGCCCTGGCGACGTCATCAATTGCCGATACGCCTTCGATAGGATCTTTCACCCAGCGATAATCAGGATATTCACTATAGATATGGATCAGACCCAATTCCGTGTTGTCGGCCAGTGTGATCTTTTGGTAAAGGGCATCCAGATACGCGGGGTTCACCACGGTGGCGGAAGCCGAGAACGTGGCTAACCCAATGATGCAAGCCAGGGTAGGTAATAGTTTCATTTTTTTTCCTTGTTGTTATTGAGTGACTTATTTCAATTTAAAAAACATAGTTCACGCCCAGCTTGCCGAAATTAGTCTCGGTATTTTTATAGGCATTGGGATCGCGGATGTTGTGATCCCAGAATTTTTTGTCATGCTCGACCCGGTAAAAATACTCGGCAACCGCATAAAATCTGTCGGTAATCGGATAGCTGTAGTTAAAGATATATTTTTCGCTTCTGGAAGTTTCCTTATAACCGTCACGGCCACCAATACGGCGTAATTGAGGCTCCATTTTCAACAGGAAGTTGTTTTTCCCCATGCTCCAGGCAACCCAGGGGCGAAACTCCTGTTCCAGCACGTTCGCCGTTTTGTCGCCATCATGGTTGAAGTCCTGGCCTTCTTTGCGGAACACTTCAAAACCGACGTTGACACGATCTGCCACGCGATAGTTAAAATTCACCAGCGCTTCATAAAATTGGAAGCGTCCGCTATCGGCGCCACGAGCATCCTTATCCTCTACCAGCATTTTGATATCGGTGTTGACGCTGAAGTTGTCCGATACCTGATAACGGTAGTAAGGACGGAAGCCATAGCCATCTCCGCCAATGTTATTATTGTGGCCGGTGGTACGGTTTTTCTCATAACCGGTTTTACCCAGGTAGATCCCTTCCAGCATAAACCAGTGTTTATCGATACTTTTCGCCCATGCCGGGCGGATTTCCATCTCGATCATACGGAAGTCGGTTTTCTGCTTGCTGTCATTACGAGAGTCGTTGGTAAAGTGCACCTGTTTGAGGACGAAACCGGTGTTCCAGCCGCTGTCACCGAAGTTGACACGCCCATCGGCAAACACGATCTCATGCACCGGACGCGAGTTGGTGCTGCGCCCTTCATTGCGGAAATGCTCTATTTTATACTCTGCCAACCAGTTACCGTGGAAGTAAGAACGTTCATCCTTTGGCAGGCGAATAATACCGATATTGTCATCGCTGAGTTCGATGACCGTATCCACCATTTCACCGTTGTCTTTAATTATTCTAATTTTGTCACCGGCGAAAACAGGTCGGTTTTCAGCACCTGAAGCTTTGGTGTTATTGGGGGCGTTCTCTGCATAAGCAGTAGAACTGAGACCAGCCAGCAAAAGCAGAGAAAAAATTTTAGAATATTTCATTATAATCCCTTCTAAACTGGTGGCATTACCTGGTTTTTGGCCATGGCAATGCCATCCAATATGATTAATATTAGTTTTTCCATTAAGCCAGTTAAAAGCGCAATATCGATTGCTTACGAATTACATGCCGATAAAAGGATCCTCTATATCAATCCAGTGCGCTTGTGCGTCGCTGGCACCGACATATAATCGCCAGCGATTATCACCTAACGCGATAAGGCCACCGGGGAAAATGACATCGACCAGGTCAGGGCGTTTAGCGTCACCTGGCAGTAAATGACATCTTGCTGCAATGATTTTTATTGTCGTGTAGTTTTTGGTGTCCGGGTTGAAGATAAAGACTCCCGGGTAGTAGTGCCTCCTTTGTTGTTGATCAAAACAGGCAATATGGGCCAGTACGCCGATAGTACCGTTGCTGAGTAAATGCGTTTCGTTGACGCCGCCCCATTCGTCGCTGTTAAACTGCCGATCGAGCAATTGCGCGCTGGCGATCGTTTCTGGCGTGAGCTCCTCCAGGCTGCCGATCTCAACGTATCCAATGGTGCCTCTGCCGCCGATATCGCCCTGTGGCCGGGTAAAGACCCCGATGCGTCCTGGCTGGATCTGGCATAAGCGGATGTCTTTCATGCCTGCCGGGCCACGAGCAAAACGGTTGAGTGACATGATGTCACGCCCACGATAAAACACGGTGTGCCAGACAAGTTGCTCCGGATGCTCGGGATGAGGGTTAACCTCGACGCCGCCCACTATCAGCTCACCGGCGATAAAGCAAAAGAAGGGATCCTGTAACGGGAAGGTGGGTGCATCTGCAACCCGCGTCCATTTTCCTTGCTGCTCATGAAAGAAGACAATCGTTGAACGCTCTGAGTCCCTGGCTTCAACGCGCCCGGCAATCACCTGTAGCCCGGTAGAGGTGAAGGGTGCGGTAATGTTATAGACATCCTTGTCGCCTACGCCGGTGAATTCGAGCCGGGCAGTGTTGAAGGTCATACCCGACGTTCTCTGGTGATAGTCGGCGATCAGTTCGGCCACGCTGGCCGGAGAGTGATGATGCATGGCGTATTCTCCCTAATTACACCGACAGGTGTTGCCAAAGTTGGCTCAACGGCATTTCAGCCAGGCACATGCTTTCGTCTGCGGCACCGTAGTAGACTCGAAGGGTATCGTTCTCAATTAACGCGCCGCAGGTAAAGACGACGTTATTAAAGAAGCCGTGAAGCTCATAAGGTGCTTGTGGTTGCAGCAAGGGGACCGCCGATTTGGCAAGGATTTGGCTGGGATCGTCCAACTTGAGCAGCATGGCACCGAGGGCGTAACGTTGGTTCACGTCTACCCCGTGGTAAATTTGCAGCCAGCCTTTGGCTGTTTTCAGCATCGGGGCACCACCGCCCAGCTTTAACGCATCCTAGGGATCTTGGGATGTTCCCAGCAGATGCTGATGCTGTCCCCAGTGCAGCAAATCGTTGGAACTGGCCAGCCAAATCTCCGGTTTACCGAAGTGTTTTGGTGCTGGGCGATGCAAAGCCATGTATTTGCCTGCTACCTTTTCCGGGAACAGGCAAACGTCGCGGTTATCCGGGCAGAATATTAATCCCAGGCGTTCAACGCTGGTGAAGTCCTGAGTTACCGCCAGCGCCGTACAGATCCCTTTGGAAGAGACGGCGGAATAGTTGATATAAAAGGCCCCCTCAATCTCAGTGATGCGGGCATCCTCACAACCAAAGGCTTCATAGCTATTGTCTGGGAAGATAAATGGCTGTGCATCAACCACAAAGTCGACGCCATTGCTGCTTCTGGCCACCCGAAGATGAGAGAGCGATGTCAGATAGACGATGGCCGGATCTGCCTTATCGACGATCAGCCGTGGGTCGCTAAAATCGTAAGCGGGGTCGTTATGCCAAAACTCTCTGGTGGTAACCTGCCAGCCTTCCGGGGTTTCGGCTAACCAGGGAACCACGGTGGTGCCTTGGTGGCTGGGTATCACACTTTCCGCAATGCGCACCAACATAATAGTTTCATCACCAAAGCGGGTGACGCCTGCATTGAACGCGCATTCGACCTTAAATCCCGGGCGACTTGGCGTAATGTCCTGGGGGGTGATTAATGGGTTACCGGAAAATCTAATCATTACTATCCTCGACAAAAATAACGATATCGTTGTTGGTCAATTGGCCAGGTATTTGGCGGGTATCAAATAAAATGCTGACGTGAGGGGGCACCTCGAAGAGGCAGGCCTCCCCAAAATTAATCATGACGGTGGCACGTTGTTGGCGATAACGGCGGCTGAATATCAGGGTGTCTTGTACCTGAATGATCTGTTCGTAGTCGCCGTAATGAAACACGGGATAGCGGCCGCGCAGGGCAATGAGCTGTTGATAGCCATGCCAAAGGGAGTCGGGTTCATCTTGCGCGGCAGCGGCATTGATCTCCCGATAGTTCTCATTAATCGGCATCCATGGCGGCAGGGTGCTAAAACCGGCGAAGGAGTCGGCAGACCACTGCATGGGCGAACGGGAATTATCGCGGCTCTTGGTCAACGCATACTGAAACGCTTCCTCCGGGTTACCGCATGCGGTCAATCTTTGTTGATAGTGCGTCCGCCCCTGGATGTCATAAATGGCATTCGGCTCGCTGGCGACATAATCCTGCATGCCTACCTCTTCACCGTAGTAAATAAAAGGCACACCGCGGGCCATTAATTGCAGACAAGCCACCGCCTGCGCCCGGGCAGTATCGCCAGCAAATTCGCCAAAGCGGCTAATCATCCGCGGCATATCATGGCTGGAGAAGAACAGCGTCGGCACGCCGCCAGCCAGGTCGTTCATCAGCGTCAGTTGTTGGACCATCTGCGGTAAATCAAAGGTTGGCAGGCTGCCTAAATTAAAATTGAAAACCACATCGCATAGACCGTCAGCTTGATAACGAGCCAGCTCGACAAGCTTGTCGCTACCCACTTCCCCGACAATAAAGCAGGGGCCTTTGGTTCGTACATGAGCGATTAAATCGGCGAGGCATGACTCAATCCCCGGCTGGTTAATATCATAAAGGTGCTGTTGTTCGCCGTTGTCGAGCGTTGGGTTGTCCGTACGAAGGGGGCTACATGACAGGAAATTGATCACGTCCAGCCGGAAGCCATCCACCCCCAAGGCTTGCCAGAAATCCAGCACGGCCTTGGCTTGCGCAGCGACAGCGGGATTAGCCCAGTTAAGATCGGCCTGCTCAACGGCAAACTTGTGATAATAGTATTCACCGCCATTGGCTTCAGGCTCCCAGGCCGTGCCACCGAAGAACGACTGCCAGTTATTAGGCTGACGGGTGAAGATAAAATAGTCACGATAGCGGCTGCGTGGGTTATTCAAGGCGTCCTTGAACCACGGATGCTCGGTAGAGACGTGGTTAAGCACCATATCAATAATCACCCGGATATTGCGCTGATGGGCTTCGGCGATAAACCGCTCGAACACCGCCAGCGTGCCATAGTGCGGGGCGATATTGAGGTAATCGCTAATGTCGTAACCGTTATCTACCAGAGGAGAAGGATAAAAAGGGGTGATCCACAGCCCGCCAATCCCCAGCGCTTGCAGGTAGTCCAACCGATCTATCAGCCCATAAAAATCACCGACCCCATCGCCGTTGCCGTCCTGAAAACTGGGCAGGTAGACCTGATAGAACACGGTTTCACGCCACCACGCTTGCTCAGTCATTGCAGCCGTTCCTTATTTCAGCGACAGGGACATGCCCTGCATAAAGTATTTGCGGAATAACACAAACAGCACGACGATCGGGATGGTCTGGAGCACGGCACCGGCGATCACCGGCCCAACGTAGACGCCATAGGATTTGCTGAAGGTAGCCAGCAGCACCGAGAGCGGCATTTTGCTCTCATCCTGAATAACAATCAGTGGCCACAGGAAGTTGTCCCAGGTGCCAACAAAGGTGAACAGCGCCACGATGGCGATGATCGCTTTGTTGAGTGGCATCATCAGATAGATCATGATTTGCCACAGGCTGGCGTTATCGATCTTGGCCGCGTGAATATAGTCATTCGGCGTGCTCTGGAAGCTTTGCGAAATCATAAAGATCCCCCAGGCACTCATCAGGAAGGGCAAAATCATGGCGCTGTAGCTATTTAACAGCCCCAGCTCGCGCACCAGGACAAACTGCGGAATGATGAACATGAAGGCCGGAAACACCATTTGTAAAAACAGCAGGTTTTTAAACCACCGCTGACCAGCAAACTGCATTTTAGCCAGCGCAAAACCAATAAACATGGAGCTGAGCGTGACCGCTACGGTGACCGTCGTGGCGATAAACAGCGAGTTAAGCAGGGTCTTTAAAAAGGGTTTTTCTACCCTGCCGGTGTTTTCAAACAGAAAACGGTAGTTATCGAAAGAATGGCTCCCTTCAAACAGCCCGGTGGTGTAAACCTCGGCGGAAGGTTTAAAGGAGGAAAGCACCATCCAGATATAGGGGTACAGCCATGACAACGCCAAAACGAACATAACCAGATGAATAATCAGACTACTGACAGATTTTTTCATTTAAACGATCTCCACCTTTCTTTCCAGCAGCTTTCTGACGGTCAGGATCAGAGTGAAGCTAATCAGTGCGATAAAAATGGACATGGTGGCCGCCCAGCTCGGTTGCATCTTCATAAATGCGGCTTCATACATGACGACCATTGGCGTGGTGGTGCTGTTTAAGGGGCCACCGCCGGTGATCAGATAGGGTTCGGTAAAGATGGCAAAAGAGACCGTAATGGCTAATACCAGCACCATGATCAACTGTGGGTTGATCAGCGGTAATGTGATACGCAACAGGCGCTTGATAGGCGGGGTGTTATCCAGCTCTGCCGCCGAGTAAATTTCTTTGGGGATACTGTTCAGGCCAGAAAACAGTATCAGCCCGTAGTAACCAACGAACTTCCAGGTCACTACCAGTGAGATAGACAACATGGCGAAGTCCGGGCTGGTTAACCAGGGCAGAGTAAAACCAAACCAGTCATACAGAAAGGTGTTCAATGGCCCGTTCTGGCTGAAGATTTTGGAAAACACGATGGAGTAGGCCACGCCGGAGGAAACGTTGGCCAATAAGAAACTCAGGCCCACAAAGGTTCTGCCGTATTTCAATTTCTGTAAGCCAAATGCAAACAACAGCGAAGCAATAAACACCACCGGCAGGTAGTACATTAAAAAACGCAGGACGTTCAGCATCGACTTCCAGAACAGCGGGTCTTGCAACACCAGAACAAAGTTTTGCAGGCCGTTGAATGAAGGCATGCCGACAAAGCGCCATTCGGTCAGCGACAACACTGCGAGCCAAATAAAGGGATACAGCCAGAATACGCTGGTATATCCCAGATAGGAGGCCGCCAGAATGCCGCCGACGTGTTTATCTTTAAGCTTGAAAGAAATCATAACTAACGGCCACCTTCAGCGAAGCATCAAATGAAAAATCAATAAGTTGTGGTGACTAAGGTTTTAACAGCGCGTTCACTTCCTGCGCGGATTGTTCCAGTGCCTGATCCGGCGTGACGGTTTTAAATGCGGTTTTCTCGAGCATTTGCGTCATGCTACGTTGAATTTCCACCGTTTCACTGCTGGACGCTGGCGGCACGGCGACGTTGACATATTTGGCGTAGACCGCGGCGTAGGGGTGATCCTGGTAATATTGCGTAAACAGCGGGTTGGTCAGTAAGTCCGCTCTGGCGGGGGGCATGCCTGTCAGCTCGACCCAGCGCTTATCAAATTTTGGCTGGCTGAACACCCACTGGATGAACTCCCACGCTTCGGGTTGCACCTTGGAATGGCTGAACAGCACCAATCCTTTGCCATCGGCGAAGGTATGCGGCATGTCCTGCTGATTTTTCACCAGCATCGGGCCAATTTTGATTTGTTTGAGGATTTCCGGATACTGCTGCTGATAGCGGCTGATGTCCCAAGGGCCACGCACCGCGCCCATCACCTTGCCGGTCACCAGAGGGTCATCCTGGCCGAAGTCGTAGACGGTCCATTTCTTTTCAAACAGCGTGTTTAAAAAGCCAATGACGTCGCGGCCTGCCTGGTTGTCATAGGTAGCTTGTTGGTTGGCGATATAAGGCTTACCGCCGTTCTGGGCATAATAGAGCGCAATAAAATCAAACCAGCGATCCCACCAGTTGCGGCCAGACGTCGCTTGCACCGCGTATCGCTGGTTCTCGATGGTGTATTTTTCACTGAGGGCATACACCTCATCATAGGTTTGCGGAATACCGCTAAAACCCTGCTGCTGTAATAGATCGCTACGCCACCAGAAAAGCACCGGGTTCATGTAAATCGGCAGAATGTAATTTTTGCCGTTATAGCCCCAGTTGTTCATGATATCGCTCATCTGACGGGTCTGAATTAATGCTTCATAACCCTCGAGTGAAGAGAGATCGACGATCTGGCCCAAATCAGCCAACTGCGTACCAAAACCGGTGAAGATATTCTCTGAAATATCCGGCGCACGGTCAGAGGCAATCGCGTTCATGATCGCTTCTTCCGAACTCCCGGCTGCCGGGATGGTGGAAAATACCACTTTCTTTTTGTCGGTTTGTTGATTCCATTCGCCTACAACTTCGCTCCAAAATGCCTCTTGGACGTTGTTGGGGGCGATCCATAGGGTTATTTCCTGTTTCTCATTGTTAGTTGCAATCTTACTGTCATCACAGCCTGTAAACGCTATGCAACTGGCGGCGATAGCCAGAGAAAGTAGGGTGTTATTGATTTTTTTGCGCATGAATTTATTTCCTATGAACGATCCATCTGTAGGAAGAGCGGCGGGTAGGCCAGATTTTAACGTTAAAATAGCAGTGAAGATAACAGGATTCTGTGAGTGTTCTCACATCTCATTATTTTTATTTTAACGTTAAAATGGTGACGTATGTGGCAATTTTAACGTTAAAATTGAAGTAACATGCCTTTCCTGGTGGTGAGAACCGATCATGGCATGAGGCAGATTGGGATATAGTAGGGGCAATTTGGTGCATTTTTCTTCCCGGAGCTTTTAACATGACCACTGGTAAAAAACGCGAAACACTAAAAACCATTGCCGAGGCGTTAAACGTTACGCATACCACCGTCTCCAATGTGTTTAATCACCCAGAAAAAGTCTCACCCGAGCTGCGTGAGAAAATTTTGGCCTATGCCGAAGCCATTAATTACCATGGCCCCACGGGGGCAGGACGATTCTTGCGCACGGGTAAAAGCGGCACGCTTGGCGTCATTTTTAACGACAATCTGAGCTATGTTTTCTCCGATCGTCATGATATTGCGCTGATGCGTGGGATTGCCGAAGAGTGCGAGAAACATGGCATCAATATCGCGTTGATGCCGCTAAAAGTGAATAACGAATTTAAAAAACGCATGATGAGTGCCGTCGTCGATGGTTATATTTTAAATGCGACCTATAGCAATGATGAAATTGTCCAGGCCGCATTAACCAGCGGGTTGCCGGTGGTGACTACCGATATCAAATTGCAGGACTTCACCTGTGTGTCTATTGATGATGCTGCCGCCATGCGGGCTATCTGCGAGCATCTGCTGGCAGCTGGCCATAAAAAATTCGGCATTGTCGCCTTCCCGGTGAAAAAGGAGGCCGGCGTCCTGTCATCGTTGGCCGAATTCTCTGATGAATTTGACAACGGCGTGGCTTTTGGCCGCGTTAGCGCTTGTATCAAGGCATTGTCTGCCGCGGGTATTGATTTAACGACCAGCCACGTCGCGGAACAGCATCATGACGAAGCGGGGGGCGAAGAGGCTGCCAAGGTGCTACTGGCGCGGGAGCCGGGCATTTCGGCCATCATCTGCCTGTCCGATCGTTTTGCTTTCGGCGTTTATCACTACTGCCAAAGCCACAATATCCCGGTTCCCAGCCAGATGGCGATCACCGGGTTTGATGATATTGATATTCAGGATCCCCCGATTGCCCTGACCACCATCCGCCAACCCATTGTTGCCAAAGGGCATCATGCCGCCAGGGCGTTGATCGCGGGTCAGTTGACCGAGGATATCTTTCTGGATTTTGAACTGATTATTCGTGATTCGGCATAACCACATGGAAAGGAAATGGAAAAGTTAACCTGTTTCAAAGCCTACGATATTCGGGGCAAGTTGGGTTCGGAGTTAAATGAAGAGATAGCCTGGCGGATTGGCCGCGCTTACTGTCAGTGGCTAAAGCCAAAAACCGTGGTGGTAGGCGGCGATGCCCGCGCGACCAGCGTCGATCTGAAAGCCGCGTTGGCAGCTGGGTTGATGAACGGCGGGGCCGATGTGCTAGATATTGGCATGGTGGGCACCGAGGAGGTTTACTTCGCCACCCGCTTTTATGGCGTTGACGGGGGGAACCAGGTTACCGCCAGCCATAATCCGATAGATTATAATGGCATGAAGCTGGTTAAGCAGGATTCGCGGCCAGTCAGCGGTGATAACGGACTGTATGACATCCAGCGCTTGGCGGAGGTAAATCAATTTACGCCGTCTGCCATTCAGGGGCAGCTTGCCGTTCGGTCTATTCGTGAACACTATATTGAGCACTTGCTGAGCTATGTTGATCTTGGCGCATTAACGCCGATGAAAATTGTGGTTAACGCAGGCAACGGAGCTGCAGGGCCGACGCTGGATGCGCTGGAAACTGCGCTGGCGCAGCGCCAGGTGCCGGTTCGTCTGATTAAAATTAACCATCGGCCGGATAGCACTTTCCCTAACGGTATCCCCAATCCGATGTTGTCCGAAAACCAGGGCGTCACTCGTCAGGCGGTACTGGAGCACCAGGCGGATTTGGGCATTGCCTGGGATGGGGATTTTGATCGCTGCTTTTTCTTCGATCATCTGGGTAATTTTATTGAAGGTTATTACATCGTCGGGTTACTGGCAGAGACGTTCCTGCGTGCCAACCAGGGTGGCAAAATCATCCACGATCCACGCTTGTTATGGAATACCCAGGCGATTGCACAGGCACTTGATGGCACGGCGATCGAGGCCAAAACGGGCCATGCGTTTATTAAAGACACCATGCGCCAACATGATGCCGTTTATGGCGGTGAAATGAGTGCTCACCACTATTTTCGCAATTTTGGCTACTGCGACAGCGGTATGATCCCTTGGCTGCTGATCATCGAATTACTGTCGCGCAAAGCGACATCGCTATTTGCGCTGATTGAAGCCAGCAAGGCAAGATTCCCGGTATCGGGCGAACTTAACTTTACCGTTGAGGACCCAGACGCCAGCATCCAGCAGATAAAACAGTTTTATGCGGATAGCGTGCAGCAAACCACGGCAACCGACGGCCTGAGTATGGCGTTTGAGCACTGGCGCTTTAACCTGCGTGCCTCAAATACTGAACCCTTGTTACGCTTAAATATTGAAACCCGCGGTGACCTCCGATTACTGGAACAAAAAGTCGCACAGTTGACCGAGCTTATTCAAGCTAAATAGCCATCGGGTATGAAAGTTAATTAAATTTTGAATAGTCGACAGCACAATGTTGGAGCAGATAATGGCTAGCGTTTCTCTTACCGGTCTCGAAAAATATTATGGCAATATTAAAACCATTAATCAGGTCAACCTGGAAGTTGCCTCCAAGGAGTTTATCGTACTGGTCGGTCCTTCGGGCTGTGGCAAATCCACACTGTTAAGAATGATTGCGGGTCTTGAAGAAGTCAGTGGCGGTGAAATCAAGATCGGTAACCAGGACGTTACCCATATGAATGCCGGAGAACGCGGCGTATCGATGGTGTTCCAGTCTTATGCACTGTATCCCCATATGACCGTACGGGAAAATCTGGCGTTTGGCTTGAAAAACATCAAGACGCCGAAGTCGGAAATCGCCGCTCGGATCGCCAATGCCGCAGCTATCTTGCAGCTGGATAATTATCTGGAGCGTTTGCCGCAACACCTATCTGGCGGCCAGCGCCAGCGCGTGGCGATTGGGCGATCGATCGTCAGTTGTGCGAACGTATTTTTGTTTGATGAACCGCTTTCTAACCTGGATGCGGCGTTGCGTATTCAGATGCGGCAGGAAATCGGTAAGCTGCATAAAAACCTGGGTAAAACCACCGTCTATGTGACTCATGATCAGACGGAAGCCATGACGCTGGCCGATCGGATCGTCATTTTAAATCAGGGCAGAATCGAGCAGGTTGGGACGCCGGAGGAAGTTTATAACCGTCCGGCCAATATTTTTGTCGCCGGATTTATTGGTGCGCCAAAAATAAACCTGTTTGACGTGGTTTATGAACAGCATGGTCGGGTAAATATTAATGGGCAAAGCGTGTTTATTTCACATCTGGCGAATGCTGAACTGGCAGCCGGTTCTACCTTGACGTTAGGCATCCGCCCGGAGCATTTTTCCTTGACCGACAGTGCAGAGCTCTGTCTGAAGGTGAAGAACGAGCTCACTGAAATGCATGGTGACTCTACGGTGGTATTGCTTGGCTCTGCGCAATACGGCACGTTACAAATGAAGGTGCCTTACCAGCTGAAGCTTGCTTCGGGTGAAGAGGTGAGCATCGGTACCCGTTGCGAAAATATCCTGGTGTTTGATGAGCAGGGGCAGGCGATACGTTGCGGTGGTAGTTAACACTTTCATGCAGAGGGGAGGACTTTATCCAGCTATCGTCCTCCCACGTTTTCAGCGTTGTTGAATTAACTGAGACCTCTGGGGATCGCATAGGACCGGCTAGTTGCACTCTCTATTTTGAGTGTTAGAAAAACATCCTGACAGCACAATAAACCAGTAACAGAGCCAGTATTAAATTAACCCACCGACCATGCCGGCGAAAAAGTGGCTGGAAAAGATGACCAGCCAGCGCCCAGAGCAAATTTCCCACGCAGCCAATAACAGCCAACAGAATGCTGATGGCGGTTATCCATAAAATATCATGGGTATAGGGTAAAACGAATGCAGACAAGGCTGTAATACCGTAAAGGATGATCTTGACGTTGGCAAATTGAAGCCAAAAGCTGATCCAAAAACCCAGAGGTCGCCCGGTGGCATCTGCAGCTGCCGGGAGGCTGGTTGCAATCCGCCAGGCAAGCCAGAGTATATACGCAGCGCCTATCCATGCCAGCCATCGGGTTACTGACGGAAGAACACTGGTCAGAGCATAGGTAAACATGCCGCAGGCCAGCATCAGGACCAGAAAACCAGCACTCATACCTGCCAGGACGCGCAGACTACGGCGAAAACCATACTGATTGACTGAACTTAACGCCAGGATATTGTTGGGCCCCGGGGTCAGGGCGGTAATTAATGTATAGGTCAAAAAACCACTGATAATTGTTGGTGTCAATTGTATTCTCCTTGTTCCTGCTGCATAGTAGCCGCCGGTAAACATTCAAAAAAGCGAATGTTTTGAATGCCACAGTTTCAATATTTCGATGTTTTATGCGTGGGGGCAGGATGGATTTACGTCGTTTCATCACCTTTAAAACGGTGGTTGAAGAAGGTTCATTTGCTCTGGCTGCGCGCAAGCTTTGCTGTACGCAATCCACCGTCACTTTTCAGCTGCAACAGCTGGAACAGGAACTTTCATACAAGGTTTTCGAGAAAGTGGGACGCCGAATGGTGCTCACGCCAGCCGGGAAGTTACTCCTGCCAAGAGTGAGAGAGCTGACACAGGTACTTGAGGGGATTCGCCAGATTTCCGCCGTTGAGGAAGACGTGGCCGGAGACTTGCGGGTGATGGTTGGGGAAACCTTACTGGCTTATAAAATGCCGGACGTTCTTAAATTGTTCAGGGCCAAAGCGCCAAAAGTTCGCCTCTCCCTTCAGTCGGTCAACTGCTATGCAATTCGAGATTCGCTGCTTAACGATAATACGGACTTGGGGGTGTTTTACCGTGTGGGCCATGATGATGCGCTGCACATGGAATATTTTGGGCAGCAGGAATTGGTGTTGGTTGCCTCCCCACAACTTAGGGATGTTGATTTCACCAAGAGTGGCCAGCATATCCCGGTAAGCTTCATTATCAATGAGCCTCAATGCGTATTCAGGCAAATATTTGAATTGACTCTCCGTGACAGAAAGATAACGTTAGACAATACGATTGAACTCTGGAGCATTGAAAGCATAAAAAAATGCGTGGCCAGCAATATGGGCGTTTCGTTTCTGCCACTGTTCAGTGTGTTGCAAGAGCTGGAGTCGGGCGAATTAACAATGCTGCCCTTTTCCTCCACGCCGTTAACGATTACGGCGCTTTGTGCCCATCATGCAGACAGAACGGTTAGCCCGGCGATGGCAACATTCATTGACTGTATGCACCAATGCTTAGGTTAAAAAATTACCTGAGCAGTTATAGTCTCTAAGCTGGTCCTGCGCTTTTCGCTCATAGCGGCCTTTGGTGGTTGAAAGCCAGATACCACTTAACATAATTGGGTGCCATGAAGGATATTTCATCACTAATGATCAAATTTTGAGTGTCTCAATGACCATTCTTAGGGCGGGGGACACGTTGCGATGAGGGTAATAAAGAAACAACCCTTCCATTCGCAAACTGTAACGCTGTAACACCCTGATAAGCACCCCGCGTTCTAAATCATCAGCAACTAGCTCAACAGGAACATAGGCCAGCCCCAGGCCCAGCCGGGCGGCTTCTGCCTCCATATAGCTGTCAGATAAGGCCCATTGCCCTTCAGGTCGGTGAGTGACTTTCTTATCATCCTGATTGAGTTCCCACTGGTATAAGCTGCCATCGGCAAACTGATAGGCGATACAGGGATGCGTGTTTAAATCCGCAGGGGTTTGCGGAAAACCGTAGCGACGAAAATGCTCAGGGGTCCCCACAATGGCCATCTCCATATCGGGCGTTATGCGTACTGCAACCATGCCATGGCCTACTTCGGGTCCCAGGCGAACGCCCGCATCGAATCTTTCCTCGATAATATCGACGAACCGACTCTCGTTCATGAGTTCGAGTCTGATATCAGGATAGCGCTGTTTAAATACCGCAAGCTTTGGCAGCAGACATTTATCAATTGCGTGCTGGCTGGCATTGATGCGGACCGTACCGGAGGGGGTTTCGCGATAATGCGCTAGTGTGGCAAGTCCAAGGTCTAATACGTTAAATCCAGACTCCGTCTTCTGGTAGAGTGTCGCTACCGATGTAAAAC
>NZ_AYMQ01000111.1 GCF_000633355.1 Serratia sp. H1w | reverse complement strand
CAACTAATTAGAGGCATTACCGTTTTAACTGTGTTTTCAACCATAGTATAAATTCTCCATGGCAATCATTGGTCGCCATATTTATATTGTTATGTAGGGTAGGGTAGAGTTATTAAACACGTTGAAATTTGAATCAGGCTTTGCGCCTTTTTTCTATCGCCCACTTAAGCAGTGCCGCGGTACGATAAAAACCATGAGCAAACTTACCGTAAGGCAGGGTTAAAAACAGGGCCATCACCGTTCCCAGATGCACCGCCAGTAGCGCTCCCATCAGCGAAGTATCACGGCCAGCCAATAAGGCGATACCGGTGATACTCACCAATAGCAATAGCAGGATAAAACCACGGTCCATCGGTTTTTGCGCCGCGTCACCGTGGGCCGGATTACGGCGTAGATTCAGCCACAATAACCCTGCGGGGCCGATAATCAGCCCCACGCCACCCAGCGTACCCAATATCACCGGCACACTCAGCAGGTCATACGGCGCTTCCAGCCCCAGCAAGAAGTGATAACCGGTTGCGACTACCGTTGCGGCAAAACACAGCATAAAACCGTAAAACGTGAAGTGATGGAAACGGCGACGCCGCAACGTGAAGGCATCATCCTCATCGTTACAGCCTGCCCCATGACCACCATCCAGATAGGTCAAGGTCAACATATTCCGGGTGGTTTCCGCCACCGCGGATAGATTCCCCCCTTCCGATGAGATCTCTCGCCAGAATCTGCGGGTACTGAATAACAATGAACCGATAGAAAACAGGAACACGCTGCCAAACATCACCGCTAACAGGTTGTGCGGGAATATCTGATAAAAATCACCGGCCAGCGGCGCATGAATCAAGGTGCCTTCCAGGGCCATCACCAACAGCAAAAACAGCCCAATACCAAAAGCCAGCGCCAGCACCACCGCCATCCCTGCCCGCTTATACCAGGCACCGAAGCTGGCAGGCCAGGCATACTCCTGATAGGTTTCGACCCGCACTTTGGCCATCGCTTGCGGCACATTGACACCGAACTCATGAGGCGGTGCGTACTGACAGGCGTGCAGGCAGGCACCGCAGTTATGGCACAGATTCGCCAGGTAGTTGATATCAGCTTTGCCAAACGTCAGCCGGTAGGTCATGGCGGGGAAGACGGCACAAAATCCTTCGCAGTACCGGCAGGCATTGCAGATTTGCATCACCCGCTCCACTTCCTGCTCGTTGTCTGTCAGGGATTGTGCTTCACGGATCAATAATTCAAGCTGTTTCATGGCTAACCTCCCGCACTGCGGCCAGGGCCGCCTGATAACCAGCAATACGGCCAAAAGCCGTGCCAATAGACATTCCCACGCCAGCGGTATACCCCTTGCCTAGTACATTCCCCGCCATCATTTCTCCAGCGACAAACAGATTGCGGCTAGGCTGGCCGTTAAAATGGACGGCGGCATGCTCATTCACTTTTAAACCCAGGTAGGTAAAGGTGATCCCGGGTCGCAGGGCGTAGCCATAAAAAGGGGGGGTGTCGATCGGTAAAGCCCAGTGAGTTTTCGCCGGGGTCAGACCTAGGGTATGGCAATCGTCCAACACCGTATGATTGAACGTCCCTGATTGGCAGGCACGGTTGTAGGCGTCAATAGTCTGCACAAACGGCCCAGGCTCCAGACCGAGTTGCAAAGCCAGATCCGCCAGGTTATCGGCTTTTACACCGGGAAAAACCGGTGGCATAAACCGCCCAACGGCTTTGCTATCGATGATCGAATAACCAATTTGGCCGGGTTGTTGGGCGACTAAGCGGCCCCAGATCGCATAGCGTTTAGGCCAGAAATCTTCCCCTTCATCGTAAAAACGTTGGGACAGGCGATTGAGCATGACCCCCAGCGAAACGCAGTCGACGCGGGTGCATATCCCGCCGTCATACAACGGGGCACGGGCATCAATGGCCACGCAATGGGATTGTGAAGGATCGCCAATCACATCGGCCCCGGCGTCCATCATGAATTTGAGCAATACACCTTGATTGAAGCGGGTACCGCGGATCAGAAAGTTGTCCGCGGGCCATTCGCCTGCGGCATTTTGCCCCCAGGCTTTACGCAACCAAGCACGGTTGGATTCAAACCCACCAGCGGCTAACACGCAGGCACGGGCCTCAATGCGTTGCTCACCAATCCGTACCGCAACAAACTGCCCGTCTTGTAGCTCGATAGCATCCACCGGGCTGTGGTAGCGGATCACCACCCCCATTTTTTCGGCACTGCGATAGTAAGCATTAACCAATGCCTTACCGCCGCCCATAAAGAAGGCATTGGTACGGGCAACGTGCAGAGCACCGGAAAGCGGTGGTTGAAAATGGACACCGTGCTTTTTCATCCATTCCCGACAGGTCGATGACGCTCGGATCACCATTCTGGCCAAGGGTTCATTGGTCAACCCACCGGTCACTTTCAGCAAGTCTTGCCAGAACTCTTCTTCGGAATAGCTATCGACCAACACATCCTGTGGGGCATCATGCATACAACGTAAATTGCGCGTGTGCTGAGAATTGCCACCACGCCATTCTTTTGGCGCAGCCTCCAGCAATAATACTGACGCTCCGTTCTCCCGCGCCGTTAGCGCGGCACATAGAGCCGCATTGCCCCCACCAATGACCACAACGTCAAACATAGCCACCCTCTAGGTGTTATCCTTTTGTGATCAAAATGTAACCTCTGGCATCAAGGGCAGCTACGGGGCAATGCTTAACAGGGGTTTAGGATTAGTAAAGGGTCGCTCCCGGCCAATGGCCCTGCGTGACCAATTGACGGATCACGCTTTGCAATACGACTCTTGCCGCCAGACCAACGGGTGAAAGCTCATCATCGGAAAGACTGACCAGAAAATTGGGGCGGCTTAACACCGGGGTGTGTATTTCTATCACTTTGAGTTTGTCGTCCAGAATACGTGAGATCGCCGCACCGGGCTGAATGGTGGCCCCAAGCCCTTGGCGCACGGCATCCATCAACAGCGCCAGCCCATCTATCTCTGCCAGAATATTTAATTCCAACTGCTGACGGGCAAAGCTGGTATTCAACAACGCCCGCAAACCATGTGTCTGACTGGGTAAAATTAACGGCAGCGAGGCAAAGGCTTCAGGCGTCATCGGTTGGTCCTGAAAACGACCGACGATCTCCTGTGTGCCGATCAGGAACAATCGTTCTTCCAATACCGGGATCGCACTCCAGGTCTGTAACTTTTTATTCTGGAATACCACAGCCAGATCCAACTGGCGGGCTTTGATCATGGCAGCCAGATTACCCGACAGGCTCTCCACCACATGCAGACGGATATCGGCATAGCGCTCCCGCATTGCCAGAATAAACGGCAGCCCAAGAACAGAAGCGGTGCTTGGCGCCATTCCGACGCTGACGTGCCCAGAGAGCCGTGCCTGCTTAGCCGCACGCACGGCATCATCGGCATGGCGTAAAGTGAGTTGGGCCTGAGAGAAAAATGCCAGACCGGCATCGGTGGCCACAATACCGCGCGAGGTTCGTTGCAATAACCGAACTGACAGTTCGCTTTCAAGCCGGCTGATTTGCTGGCTCAAGGCCGAGACCCCCATATTCAGATCGAGCGCGGCCTGACCCATGCTGCCTAGCTCAACGGTTCGCACAAAATAACGTAACTGCCTTAATTCCACCTTGCTCTCCCAATGAGCCGTAACGCGTTTTCCCCATACTTATCACGGAAAAGCCAACGAGAGGGAGAGGTCTCTGGCATATCCGCAATTTCGTCACGCTACAACCCTCCACCATCCTGTATGATTACGGGCATTATCATGTCCAACTCAGGAGTCGCTATGTCTGTATCAGCCCGTAATCAACTTTCAGGTATCGTATCCGCCGTAGCTAATGGCGCAGTCAACGATGAAGTGGAGATCACTCTGTCAGGCGGAGAAAAATTGGTCGCGGTCGTGACCGCCAAGAGCCAGCAGTCTCTCGGCCTGGTTAACGGTAAAGAAGCCGTGGCCCTGATCAAGGCACCTTGGGTGATCCTGGCATCTGAAGATTGTGGCCTGCGTTTTTCTGCCCGCAATCAGTTTGCCGGGGCGGTCAGCGCGGTTGAGAAAGGTGCGGTCAACACCACCGTGCATGTTAAAACGGATGCAGGCTTCACGCTGACTTCGGTCATTACCAACGAAAGCCTGAGCGAGATGGCATTGGCCAGCGGTTCCAGAGTGATCGCACTGATCAAGGCCTCTTCCGTCCTGCTGGCCGTCAAGGCTTAAGCATAACCCATTGATCTTTTAGCGGGCGCAGCATGCTGTGCCCCTACGCCGTCATTTTGCGAACCACGTTGACCCGCCAGATACCAAAGCATACCAGCACCAACGCCAGGGCATAACGCCATTCCATGATGCTTTCCTGTAAGAAAATGGCCGACAGCACCGCACCGGAAACGGGTATCAGGAAATTGAACGGCGCGATCATGCCCACGCGGTTATATTTCAGCAGCAAACTCCAGAGTGCGAACGCGACCGATGACAGCAGCGCAAGGTAGCTCAGGATTGCCACTGACTCCCAACCGTGGAACGTCAGCCTGCCCCCTGCCAAATAACCGCCCACCGTCAGCATCACGCCACCAATGGCCAACTGCCAGCCAGTCATAATGGTCGGATCGACCGTTTGCGAAATACGTTTGCCGTATAGCGTGGCGGCAGACAGGATAAACGCGGCAATCACCACAAAACCATCCCCCAGCCAGCTAAAACTAAAGTCCATCAGTTGGCTGTTGAAGTTAACTACCATCACCCCAGTGAACCCCAGTACGCAGCCGACGATCTTGTTCAAGCTCAGGCGATCATTGTGATAGATGAAGTGCGCTAACAGCACGCTGAAGAACGTGCCGGTGGCATTCATGATCGACCCTTTAACCCCGGTGGTGTAGGCCAGACCGATATAGAAAAACACGTATTGCAGTGCCGTTTGTGTCCCGCCTAATACGACCAACTGCGAATACTGCCGCCGAGTCAAACGGCCGATGGCTTTCCCCTGCCACATGGCGAACGGCAGCAGTAATCCCCCGGCGATCACAAAACGATAGCCGGCAAACACAATTTTGCCGGGGAGATCGTCGGTGGCAATCTGGAAGATTTCATAGCCATTTTTAATGGCCGGATAGGCACTGCCCCACAGCAGACAGCAAAAAGCTGCACACAGCCAAACAAATTTCGGCTGGGTAAACAACGACACGTTAGTCTTCACGCCCCTTCCCTTTCAAAAAATTAAAATCCCGTTTCATAATTGCGTATTATCCGTCAAAACAAAAAAATAGCCCGTGCTTTAACGAACAATTTGCTTGAGCCTTCCGTGGTGACAACGCGTTATGATAGGGGCTGGAAAATCAAAGCTCAGGAGAACATGGCATGTCTACCGCAACCTTTAGCCGTTTAACGTCCCTTCTTGACCAACAACAGGCGCGCTATCGCGTGGTCGATCACCCCTCGGCAGGCAAATCCGAAGAAGTCGCCAAGATACGTGGGACCCAGTTAGGGCAAGGGGCGAAAGCGTTGGTGTGCCACGTGAAGGGCAACGGCATCAAGCAGCACGTGCTGGCTATCTTGCCCGCCGATCGGCAGGCCGATCTCGGTGCATTAGCGCAGGGTATCGGTGGTACCCGCGCCTCGCTGGCCAGCCCTGTCGAAGTCGAGCAACTGACTGACTGCGTGTTTGGTGCGATCCCACCGTTCAGCTTGCACCCGGATCTGTTGCTAGTGGCCGACCCACTGCTATTTGAACGCTTTGACGAGTTGGCCTTTAACGCGGGGACGCTGGAGCGCTCGCTGGTGCTCAACACTGAGGATTATCAGCGAATTGCCCAGCCTAGATTGGTGACGTTTATTCGCGCGGAGTGATTTAATCTTGGCGCTGCAACAGCTTGGCCATATTGATGGCCTCAATCAGCTGTGGGCGATTTACCCGTGGTGACTGGCTATCCAACAGACGTTGCCACAAGCCGATCGCCTTGGCATATTCCGTATGCAAAAAGGCATCGGCAGCCAGCAACATCAGCGCCGAGACCTCATCCTTATCCAGCGCCAAAGCCTGTTGTATATTGCTTTCCACCTGCGGGGTAATCCGCTGCCCGGCCTGATAATACAGTACCGTCGCCAGCGCCGAGTACAGTTCCGCATTCGGCCCCCGCAGAGCCAACGCCTGCTGGTAAGCCGCCTGGGCATCGGCAAAATTATCGTTAAACAGATAATATTCCCCCAACTGTGCCCACAACACGCTGTCTTGCGGTGACTGCTCGATCTGTTGCTGTAACTGCCGCAACTCGCTTTCTGCCTGCTGTTGAGGCGTGAGTGGTGGTACAGGCAGACTGCGCTTATGCTGTTCGGCCAATACCATGGCCGGGCGGCCACTGGCCACGTACCAAACCGCGGTGAGGCCCAGCACCAGTACGATACACAGCAGATGATAGATACGCGATTTCATTGCGTTTTCCTCCTCCATAGTACCAACCCGATCACTCCCAGCATCAACGGTGGCAGCCCCCAAAGTAGCAACGTCGAGACCTCGAGCGCGGGTTGATAACGCACAAAGTTGCCGTAGCGTGCCGTCATAAAATTAATGATTTCGGCCTGCGTTTTACCTTGTTCGGTCATGGCAAACACCTCGTGACGCATGGCTACCGCCGCCGGGGCATTGGACTCTAATAAACTTTGATTCTGGCATTGCGGGCAGCGGATCTGACCTGCCACCGCCAGCGCCCGTTCCTGTACTTCCGGCGTGGAGAATGCCCAGGTATCGACGATCTGGGCCGCCAGCGGTAACTGGATACTCCCCCACAGCACTAGAGCGGTTAACCAGCGCATTCTTGCCTCCTGTGCCAACCGGCGGACAATACGCCAATAATCATCAACGCCCCGCCCCACCAGATCCAACGGATACCGGTCTGCACATAAAAGCGCATGGCATAACGCTGTTCACCACTTTTTTCCCCCATTACCACATACCAGTCATGGAAGGCGTTCCAGTCGATCCCCGGTTCAAACATCTGTTGACGGCGGGCGGTGTAAAACCGTCGCTCCGGCGTCAATTGCGCCACGGGTTTGCCTTGCCGGGTGACCTCAATCACCGCTTGCTCGCTGGTGAAATTCGCCTGGGTCTGTAAATCTACCGAACGCAACGCAAACTGGTATCCCGCCAAAGTGACGGTTTCGCCCACGGTGACATTCAGGCTGACCTCATGGCGCTGCAACGCAGAACTCGCGATGCCCAACGCGGTCAACAACACCCCGGCATGGGCAATCCACTGGGCATAGCGCCGCCGTCTAAAGCCGCCGTAACACATCAATACCAGCCCCAACAGCCCGAACGGCAACAGCACCAGATTGAAATAAGGCGCGCCGACCGAGATCTGCCCCCAGCCCATCATCCGGTAAAACATCGGGTATAAGGTGCCCACCAGCACAATCAAGGCAGCGGAACTGAGGAGTAACAACGCACCGAGTAACGCAGGATTCACCGGCGACGTGGCAGATTTCCCCCGGTTGGCGCGTAACGCATAAATCAAAAATGAGGAGCCGCTAAGGAACGCAAACAGGATAAACAGCGGCAACGCACGTTGCTCATCCAGCGCAAAGGCGTGCACCGAAACCAGGATACCGGAACGAACAATCAGGGTGCCCAACAGGCTAAGGACAAAGGTGCCCAACGTCAGCAATAGCGACCAATGGCGCAGTCCGCCGGTACGCTGTCCGACCGCCAGGCTATGTAACAGGGCGGTCGCGGTCAGCCAAGGGAGTAACGAAGCATTCTCCACCGGATCCCAGAACCACCAGCCCCCCCAGCCCAACTCGCTGTAAGCCCACCAGGAACCCAAAATGATCCCGGCAGTGAGGAAACACCAGGCCGGTTTGGCCCAGCGCAGACACTGCCCGGCAATCTGGGCGTTGAATTCCCCTTGCAGCAAGGCGACCAGCATCAGAGCGCAACAGGTGGCAAACCCGGCATAACCCAGATAGAGCAGCGGAGGATGCAGGATCAGGCCGATATGTTGCAGCATCGGGTTCAGATCGCGCCCTTGTGCCGCAACGGGAAACAGGCGAACAAAAGGATCGGAGAAGCACAGGATGAACAGCAGGAAACAGCCGACGATCAGCGCCAAAATGGCCAGAGTGAGCGGCTGGAGTGAACGCATTGATTTGGGGCTGAACAGCGCAAAGCAGGCAGACCAACCGGCCAGGCACAGCAGCCACAGCAGCAGCGAGCCTTCGTGTCCGCCCCACAGTGCCCCGGCTTTCATTAACGGTGGCAATTGGCTGTGACCATGTTGCGCTACGTACATGACCGAGAAGTCATTACGCAAAAACAGCTGTAGCAGAATGGCGAAAGACAGGGCGATGAGCACAAAGATGGCCAGGCTCCAGCCACGAACTGGTAATAGCCCACGCCAACGGCGGCTTAGCAAAGCCAACAGCGTGATGCCAGCCAGCGAGAGCGATGCCACGCAGGCCAGCAGTAACGCCATAAATCCCAGTTCGGGTAACCACAACACATCTACCGCCTTATTCTCTTCTATCTGTCCTGCTCTACCCTATGGATTTCAAGTCGCAGCTAGGCGACAAGCTTGTTCATCCCCAGGAGCTTACTTTTAGTAAGTGACTGGGGTGGGCAAGTGCAGGTAACAACGCTGCGGCTTGAAAGACGACGGGTAAGCGTTCAGGCAACGGTCATCTGCCCGGCATACAGAATAAAATAACGCAGCAACAGCACGCCACACAGGCTGGCGCCGCTGATCACCAGGATCTGGAAATACGCTTTCCCCCAGCCCAGGGCTTTCAGCAGCAATGGCATCACCAGCCCACAGCCGACGACGCCAAGCCAGAACCACCAGGCCCAGAATCCGCCGCCAAGTGCGGCAGCCAGCGAACGTAGTTTGCCATCATCCCCCAGCCCCAGACCGATGAAAAATGCCGCCAGCAGGAAGATCTCCAACCACACCACCGGCGTTTCCAAACGATGCAGGAAATGCACCTCCCGGCTGTGCAGATGGCCTTTCGGCCCGCAGGCGGCCACCAGCAATGCCACCGCAATCCCGGACGAAACGCCAGAGAACAGGAACAGCACCGGCAACAGCGGGTTATTCAGCATCGGGTATGACTTCAGCGCCGAGAGCAGGAAGCCGGTATAAGCGCCCAACAGCACCGCCAGCACCAGCATCACCGTTTCGATTGGCCGCAGCAGCGGCAGCAAGCGCTGCAACAGGCGTGGGATCACTGCCAACTTTGGCAGCCAGCGCTGTTGCAGTGCCGCCACCTCGTCACGGAAGATCAGCGCCAGCCAGACCACCAGTACCAGCATGTAGACCTGAAACAGCATCACCCCCATCGACATCACCGAGGTAAAGCTGTAGTGGAACATCAGCTTCCAGAAGGTCCACGGGCGGGTCAGGTGGAAGACCAGGATCAGCAGCCCAAGCAGCACCGAGGTTGGCGCGACAAACAGCGTGGTCAACATCACCCGGCTGCTTGCCGTCCCCTCCTCTGGATGATAACGGCGCAACAGGATAGCCAGCGTGACCAAACCGGCGGAGATGCCGATCAGAAACAGGTAGATCGCGATGGGCCAGTCCCAGACCAGAGAGTCAAAATGAAATGCGGAAGTCATTGGCTGGTCTCCCCATATTTAAACGGCACGCGATACATTTTTGGCCGGGTCCCTAGCGCGATCTTGTAGCGATAAGTGGTCTTTTGCTGCAACAAGCGCGAGATATCACTGTTTGGGTCATCCAGATTGCCAAAGGTTAATGCCTTGGTCGGACACGACAGCACACAGGCTGGCTGCTTGCCCTGACGCAGGTTGGTCTTGCGGCAAAAGTCGCATTTATCCGCCGTTTTACTCACCGGATGAATAAAGCGCACCCGGTAAGGGCACGCGGCGATGCAGTATTGGCAACCAACGCACAGATCCGGGTTCACATCGACAATGCCACTGGCGGCATCGATAAACGAGGCTCCCGTCGGGCAGACATGCACACAGGGAGCGTCATCGCAGTGCTGGCACGAATGGCGGAAAAACCGGTATTTCACCTCCGGAAATTGGCCTATCGGTTCGCTACGGATAATCTCCAGGCGTGATACGCCCACCGGCACCTGATTGACTTCACGGCAGGCATCCATACAGGCGGTACAGCCGATGCAGCGCGACTCATCGTGGATCATGCCGTAGCGGATGCCATTGACGTTCATGGTGCGCGCCAACAGCTTTTCCGCCACGCTCGAACCCGCGGCCAATACGCCCATTCCTACGATAAAACGGCGCCGTGAGCAGCTCATGGCTGCCCCTTATCCAGCCTTACGGACGCTGGATTAAACGCGGGATCATCCTGTTGTTGACGATGGCAGTCGACGCAGAGCTTGATCCGGCCTTTGTCGTTCAGCCCCTGTACCTTATCCTGCTGCGGGTGCAGCGTATGGCAACTGGCACAGCTGACCTTGGCCAAATGCACATCATGCGGCCAGAAGGCTTTTTGCAGCGTCTCTGGCAAATGGCAGGACATGCAAACGCTGTTTTGCTGTTCCACGCCGAACATCGGCTCGTTGAAACGCATCACGTCCTTCACGCCCTCACGGTGATGCAGCGAGGGTGAACCGTGGCAGTTGGTACAGGTCAGCGGTAATTTATTATTCGGGTTAACCGCTCCCGCATGTTTGCCGTGCATCGCATTCTGCTGCGGCTTATGGCAGCGCAAGCAGGCCTCATCCGGATTACGTTGCAAGGTGACTTCCGCCGATGGCTGCTGCACCGCGGGGCTGTCGGTCTGGGCCGATACCGGTAATACTGTCAGCCAAAGGCTACAAGCAAGCACCCCGGTAGTTAATAACGAACGCAGTACGCTCATATTGACTCCATTTGTTTACGCCCCGCGCACGGGGCGGAGGGGTTATTTGCCTAACAGCCCGGCTTTACGTGCCTGTTCATCCCACTGCGGTACCACCGTCTTGAGGAACTCCTGCTTTTCGGCATTCAACTGTGGCATATCCATACCTACCGCCAACTGGGCCTTTTCCTTGGTGGAAATGTCTGGCAGTTGGATTTCATGGGTGATGCCCTTGGTCGCCAACAGGCGAATGAGCTGAGTACGAGCCTGTGCTGCCTGATCGAGTGCGGTGCCCAGGATGCGCAACGCAACTTCTGGCGCATGCATATGAATACCGTGGGAAGCGATGGCAAAGTCCCAACGCCATTGCGCATGACGGATGTGGGTCAGGATCGGTTTCATCTCGGCTTCGGTAGCACCGGCATCCCAGGCCGCCTTCGCTTCGAAGTGGGCGTGAACCAGTTGGTCTTCCACCTTCAGCTTGATCTCGTTGATATCCTGCTTACGTTTTTCAACCACCGCCTGCATGCTGGCTTTATCCTGGGTGTGGCAGTTTTTGCAGGTCTGATCGAAGTTATCGAACGGATTGCCAATCTTGTGATCGGTATAGATCTTGCCTTGGGCGTTTTGCACTTTCGGCATATGGCAGTCGATACAGGTGACGTTGTTCTTGCCGTGGATACCCGCGCTCCAGGTTTCATATTCCGGGTGCTGGGCCTTGAGCAGTGGTGTTTTGGACAGTGGGTTAGTCCAGTCAGAGAACTCGATTTTGTCGTAATAGACTTCCATATCATCGACCGTAGTGCCCTTGTCCCAAGGGAACTTCACCGCTTTGTCTTTACCATCAAAGTAGTATTCAACGTGGCACTGCCCGCACACCATTGATTGCTGATCGAAGCGGCCAGCCTGCTCAAACGGCTTACCGATCGTTTCCATGGCGCGAGCCGCGTAAGGGCGGGAAAGGTGCAGCGCAGGCTTGCCAGCGGCAAAATCGGCGGAAGCGGTATTGTGGCAATCCGCACAGCCGAGATTGTTGACGATTTCCGGCCCGCCACGCGCCCATTTACCGTGGAAATAGCTCGCTTCGCCCTGTTCGGCGATCACCCTGGCGACGTCCGGGCTTTTACAGCTCCAGCAGGCCATCGGCAACGGGCCGTCTTCTGCGGTTTTTGGTGCGCCGGTCCGCAAGGTTTCACGGATATCCGTTATGGCATAGGCGTGGCCACGTGGCTTGTTGTAATCCTTGGCGAAGGGGTATCCGGCCCAGAGGATGACCAGACGCGGGTCGCCGGCCAAGGCGTCCACCCGTTCAGACTGCTCGGACGTCGCCTTCCAGGACTGATATTGGTCAGGGTGAGGTGCAGAGAAGGTTTCATTCTTGGCTTCAACCTTCTGCGGCGTGGCAGCAGGTGTCGCTTGCGCCTGTGCCGAAAAAGAGAGAAATACCGCGTACATCCCTGCCAGAAATAGCATCAATAACTTGCTTACCTTGTTCATAAGCATCCCATCCATTTTGCCTGCTTGAGAGCAGTGCTTTTATTAGTAGTTAAGTTCTTGTTAGAACATATTTTCGACATTACACCGTGCGTAGGGATACCATAGACCACACAAAAAATGTTGTCTTTGGTCAAGTTCTACCGGGTTGTTAAGTTGTTGATTAAATTTTGCGAGGTAGCGCAAACTCGAACTAACTCTTTGTAGTTACAGGAAAATAACCAATTAGAGGTATAAAGAAAGTGATGGGGAGTGCTTGCAGATCCACCTAACCCCAGCCCTTTCCCCAAAAAGGAGAGGGAGCAGTCCGGAGTTGGGGTCAGGTATAGAATTTTTTCTGATGTGGAAGATGAATGCAGTAACTACAAAGTGGCACGTTCGGTCCCCTCTCCCTGTGGGAGAGGGTTGGCGTGAGGGGATAGATGGCTTACCACTTTGCCTGATTAAGGCTCAGAACCGCATGGGCATTGCTGGCGCTGGTGGCGATCACATCAATAATGCCCGAGCGCAGTGCGGCCAGTATCGCCGTGGCTTTGGTATTTTCAGACGCGATGGCAATCACTATCGGGATGCGGCGCAACTGCTCCAGACCCAAACCAATTACCCGGTCATTCATCACGGTATCCACCGGCTTCCCCTGGATGTCCAGGAAGGCATAACCCGCGATATCACCAACCACGCCCTGCTTCTGCCGCGCGGTGATAATCTCCTGCGAGGTAAACCAACCGAGCTGCACCATAAAGCTGTTTTCGTTCATATCCCCCAGGCCCACCAGCGCGATATCTGCCCTGCTGGCCCGCCCGATGGTTTCCTCGATCAGCCGATTCTGCATAAACGCCGATTTTAGCTCGGGAGTTTCCACATAGGCCGGGGCGTACAGCGTTTCGCTGCTGGCATTGAATTTACGCGCCAGATGACGGCTGATGTGATCGGCATCGATCAGTTCGCCTTCACGCCGGGTGCCGCCAATGCCGCAGATAAATTTGCACTCGCGCTCGGGGAACACGCCAACATGGCTGGCCACCGCGGCCACGTTACGGCCTTGTCCTACGGCAACGGTCATGCCATTTTTCAGGCTGGCAGACAGGTAGGTGGAAACCAGAGAAGCCACCTGCTGGCGCTGCTCGTTTTCATCGGGGTGATCCAGCGCGATCAGGGCTCGTTTAATGCCAAAGCTTTTGATCAACTGCTGTTCTATCTGCGAACTGAATACCGGATGGTAACGCACATTGATTTCGACAATCCCTTCCGCCCGCGCCCGCTTGAGCAGCCGCCCCACTTTAATCCGCGAGATGCCAAACCGACTGGCTATCTCCTCCTGGGTCTGCTCATTTTCGTAATACGCCACCGCGATCTCCGTCAGGAGTTCGCCGTCTGAATCAGATTCTCTCATGATTTAACTCATTGCTCTGTCGTGATCGGTTGATAACACACCCTGCTCGTCCAACATTGCCGAGACACTTTGTATCAGTTGGCAGAAGTCTGCGGCAAGCCATGCGGCTCTGCCAATAAACAGTCCATCAATATCCGCACAGCGGATCAGTTGGCAGGTATTTTGTGGATTAACACTCCCGCCGTACAACAAGGTCACGCTCTGCGCGATTTGGCTGCCATAGCGAGCGACCAAGGCCTGGCGTAGCGCATGATGGATTGCCTGGGCCTCCTCTGCCGAGGCTGGCGTGCCGCCTTCGCCAATGGCCCATACCGGTTCATAGGCAATAATGACGCTTGCTACCTGCGAGGTGCTCAGCCCGGCCAGTGCGATCTTCATCTGGCGGATCACGCTCTCACTGGAAACACCCCACTCTTTTTCCTGCAAGCTGTCACCCACACACACCAAGGGACGCAGGTTATGGCGCAATGCACTGTGCACCTTTTTATTGATATCCGCATCATTCTCGGCAAAAAAGTGACGCCGCTCCGAATGGCCCAGCTCCACCAGCGTGGCTGCGCAATCAGCCACCATGGCGGCCGAGACTTCGCCCGTCCAGGCACCCGCATCGGCATAATGTATATTTTGCGCGCCCGTCAGGCAATCGACGCCCTGCCGCTGCAACCGTTCGGTGACTTCCCTGATCAGGGTGAAAGGCGGAATAACAAAAGGTTGAATAAATGGCCCTGCCGAGTCGTTCAGTTGGCTCGCCAATACCTCGCAGTAGTCTATGGCCTGTTGCAGCGTTTTGTTCATCTTCCAACTGGTACCGATCATGATCTTTTTCATTTGCTCTCCTTTGTTGCCTTAGCGCGCTTTCACAACAGCGTAACAAAAGCTCATTAACGAAACTTATAATTATAGAAAAAAACATCTATCACATCACGACATCAGCTTTTAGATCGGAATTTTGCGGTATATGTGATCGAAATCGGAGTTTTTTCCTGTAACAAGCTTACCATCAACCACATCAAAAGATCACCAACTGAACTTTTGAACATCAAAATAATCCGATTCAAGCAAAAGGTGAACGTATGTCCATTGTGAAAAAACCCGTTGTTGCTCTGACCATTGGCGATCCTGCTGGCGTTGGCCCAGAAATCTCCATTGCCACCATGATGGACCAAGGCGTGTATGAAGAGTGTCATCCGTTCCTGATCGGCTCGGTGCCTATCATCAAGCGCGCCATGGCGATCAAAAACTGTGACTTTGCGATCAACGTCATCACCTCACCTCGCGAGGCGAAATTTACCTTTGGGACGTTGGACGTGCTGGAAACTGGCGACTACGACTGTGACAGCATCGAATGGGGCAAAATCCAGCAGTTGGCCGGACAGATGTCACTCGATTACGTGATGAAATCCATCGAGTTGGGTATGGCGGGTCTGGTGGATGTGGTCTCTACCGCGCCAATCCATAAAGAAGCCATCAAGCTGGCCGGCTGCAAACTGCCGGGGCATACCGAGATTTTCCAGGTTGAAACCGGCTCCGATTACGGCCTGACCATGTTCCACGTGCAAAAGCTCCGCGTGTTCTTCGTCAGCCGTCATATGGCGCTGAAAGATGCCTGCGACTACGCCAACAAAGAGCGCGTGTTGGCCTGCGTACAACAGATCCACCATGAGTTCACCGCGTTAAATATCAAAAACCCACGCATCGCGGTCGCTGCGCTGAACCCACATGCTTCCGATAACGGTCTGTTTGGTCATGAAGAAAGAGACAACCTGATCCCGGCGGTAAAAGCGGCTCAGGAAATGGGAATTAACGCCATTGGACCAATCCCGGCGGACTCGGTGTTCCATATCGGCAAACAGGGTACCTACGACGCCATTCTTTCGCTGTACCACGATCAGGGGCACATCGCCTGCAAAACGCTCGATTTTGAACGTTCGATCACTATTACTTTCGGCCTGCCGTTCATGCGTAGCTCGGTGGATCACGGCACCGCCTTCGATATTGCAGGCACCGGCAAGGCGGGCACCGTCAGCATGTTGGAATCGACCCTGGTTGCCAGCCGCTACTGGAAAATGAAGCACCAGTCATAGCTCATTCGACATGATAAGGATAAACCAATGAACCGTTATCTCGAAGTAACCAGAGGGAGTAGAGGCTGGGGCGGGCCTCTGGCAGTGCAGGTGGTGCCAGGGAAAAAAATCGCCTATATCACCGGAGGGATCCGTCCCGCCGTCGTTGACCGGTTGATGGAACTGACCGGTTGGGAATCTGTGGACGTGTTTAAACACGGCGAACCCGCAGAGCAGGAAATTGGCTTGATGGTGATTGACTGCGGGGGAACGCTGCGCTGCGGTCTCTACCCCAAGCGGGGCATTCCGACCATCAACCTGCATCCGACGGGCAAGACAGGTCCGTTGGCCATGTATATTCGCGAAGACATCTATGTGTCCGGCGTTACGCCAGCCGGCATTCACTTGTGCAGCGAAGGTGGCCATGAGGGCCAGTTGGGGATTGTTGCGGATGACCTGACCGGAGCCACCACCCTTGGCGTGGTGTTGGCGCGCAGCGGGATCAAAACGGCGGCGTTCTTCGATACCGACTCCTTTACTGCCAGTGAATCCACATGGCAAGCCATGGTGATCAGCAGCGACAGCCGCCCATTACCAAAAGCCGAAGCGCAAAGCCGCGTGCGCAATGCCACCCAGATGCTCCAGGCACGCGGGGCGCGCTACTTTACCAAACGTGTGGATACCACTTTACGCGGCGGTATCGGCTTTGAAATTGATGCGATGCTGGAAGTGCTGCCGCAGGAAACCGTAGCCGTGGTCGTGCCCGCCATGCCGCAATCGCGCCGCATTCTGGTCGGCGGCTATTCGGTTATCGACTCTATCGCCCTCTCCTGCACCGACGTAGCGAAGGATGTGCGCACCCCGGTGACCGAAACCTTCGTCCCTGACTTGTTGCGTGCCCAAACGCACCATCAGGTCAGCCATATTCCGCTCTCTTGCGTGCTGAAAGGCCACGATCGCATCGGCGAAGCCTTGATAGCCCAACAGCAAGCCGGGTCGCGGGTGATCGTGGTAGATGCGATTTCGCTCAACGATGTGGAAAATATTGCTCAGGCCGTGGTTAATCTCAACTGGAACGTACTGGCCGTCGATCCTGGCCCCTTCACCGAGCGGCTGGCATGGGCGCGGGGCATGGTACATAACGATGGCCGCAGCGAGAAACCGAGCTTGCCGAAAAGCCAGCAGCAAGGCTCAATCATTGCGGTAGCAGGCAGCGCAACACCGGTCACCAAAAGGCAGCTCAAGGCGCTGATCGAGCATGACGAGCGTGTTTGCCATATCCCGGTGGATGCGGAATTGTTGCTCGACAAGGAGCATGCCGCCGATATTGAAGTCGAGCGTGTGGTATTGCAGGCCCAAGAGTGTGTGCGCAACCATCAGAATGCCATTTTTGTGTTTGAATCTGCTCTGACCGGCCGCCTGCTGGATCTCAATGAAGAAGAACAGCGCTTTGGTCTGGCACATGGTGAAGCGGCAGAAAATATCAACCAGGGGTTGGGTAATATCGTCAAGGCGGTACTGCGTTGTGCTGGCCCGGAAATCCGCGGGTTATATATGACGGGCGGCGACACCATGGTGAGCGTATTAAAACAGCTCGGCGCCAGCGGCATTGAAATGGTGGATTATGTTATTCCCCAGACCGACCTGGTGAAAATTATCGGTGGAGAATATGAAGGGCTGGTCTGCGTCGGTAAAGGTGGATTAACCGGGCCAGATGATGTGACTAATACCATTATCGAACATATTCACCGGGAAGCCATGCAGTAATTAAGTAGCAATAAACATGTTTTTTGGCATGGGCTAATTACAGCCCAGAGATAGCTCTACCCTACAATAAGAGAAACGCCATGAAAAATATCGCC
Source organism: Serratia sp. H1w (assembly GCF_000633355.1). Lineage (GTDB taxonomy): Bacteria > Pseudomonadota > Gammaproteobacteria > Enterobacterales > Enterobacteriaceae > Chania. The sequence continues at coordinate 171 of NZ_AYMQ01000111.1, read as the reverse complement.
ATATTCGACAAAATGAACAAGGTTCCCGGCGGGCTGATTATTATCCCTCTGATAACAGCAATATTGATCAATACGTTCTTCCCGGAAATACTGAAAATCGGTGGGCCGACCAGCGCGTTGTTTAAATCGGGTTCCAGCGCCATGATGGGCATATACCCGTGATCATTGAAG
>NZ_AYMQ01000110.1 GCF_000633355.1 Serratia sp. H1w | reverse complement strand
AGTTTTACATCGGTAGCGACAGAAAGAGCACCGGGTATTGCAACTGTTGATCGAGGGATATTCGCAATCGCAGATAGCCAAGATGCTGCACCTCTCGATAAAGACGGTTAGTGGCTATAAGGTTAAGGCGGTCAAGCGGCATGGTGCAAGAAACTTCAATGAGCTGTATATGCTAAAATACGGTAACAGTTTGTCGAGCGTGTAATAATCCTCTGTGCGATGGCGTTGAATGTCAACATTCGGCCATCGCACTCACTGGAGGGGAAGAAGCTCGTTTTACTGTTCTGTAATAAGCTGTTGGTTATTGGCTATTGATGCACATCATCACCGGTGAAAAGCCATTCCACAATAAATAACCATCACCGACCGTGATGATCCTTAACCGTCGGTTTTTGACTGAAAAGTCAAAAATGGACTGGTTGAACAATTCATTAGGCATATCGTCGCTGGCTTTCTTAATGACATCCACCAGCTGTATCGCCAGATAGCCATTATCTTCATAACGATATTTAAAACTGACGTTACGCAACAGGTGGTACTTTATGGTGCCAGCACTATCCCTGACCGTAGCTGAAATGCCCATTTCCCCTTGGCGCTTGCCATCAATATGTAAACTCATCACGCCCTTGGTTTGCAAATCACTCTGTACCAGGAAAAACGAGGAACAGCTCACTTTCGGCCCTATCTCGGTGATAAAAAACTTATGCATCAGGAAGTTAAACAGCATCGCTGCGGCTACCAGGACAATGGCAAGGACCCCGACCAGCTTGCCTGGGCGATTATTTAGCAAAAACATAGACGGCCCTACAGTCAGAGAAGTGAGACAAGGTATGATCGGTATCAGCGCACCGGGCTATAAATGCTCTGCCAGACTGTTGGTAAGCGTAGTGCTCACCTGCCTGAAAAATAAACACCTCATCGCTGATGCATGGTGCATGAGCAGCAGACAATTCTTGCGCCAACTGCTGTTTACGTGCAGCGGTGTAAGAAGAACCCTCAGTAAGGCTATAGACCGGGCAGGTGTCTATCGTGCCAATTTTATACAGCGTCGACTTGGGAAAGCTATAGTCCAGACGCCCGGTGGCGGAACGAAAAGGTTGCAGGATCAACAAGGTTGAGATAATGACGCTGAGTGCGAGCAGCGCGGGTTTATACCCTCTGCGTGGTCTTGGTTGTTCCTTTGCAGGCTGAGCTTCGGCGATCGCACTGACTACGCTCTGTAGCGTATCCAGGTTGCGAGACACCATTTCTCCGGTGATATAAAACCCCATTCTAGGAATGGTTTTGATGATCTCTTCGTCACAGCCTAATTCACTCAATGACTTACGGATCAGTGAGATATACTGATTAACCGAGTTATTCGATGGCTCCAGGCCATACTTGTCCCAAATGTTATTGAGCAGCTCTTCTCTGCCCACCATCTTATCGGCATTTTCCAGCAAGTAGGTGAAAAGCCGGGCAGGAATGGTAGTTAAGGAGAGCCTTCTGTCGGGTTGCGCGATGTTCCACATCGCCCCGTCCTCGCTTCTGAACGCCACCACATTAAAAATCGTAAAAACCATTTCCCCCCCTTGTCAGTGACGGCCTGATACGCCCTCTAACGCTCAACATACTCTGCTATTTGGCCCCGGTACAGAGTCACCGTTCTCTGGCTGATTATAGTGTATCTGCGTGGCCCGCGGTTTTGACATTGTGTTCCTCTTTTACTGGAGACTCAGAGTCAATACCTGCATGAAGTTACAAAATGTAAAAAAATCACCTCACCAAAATTTATAACGCTGAGCGAGGCAATAACGAAACGCCAAAACGACGTTTCATTCGGTTATTTTTACCGCTGATTCGGTTTGTTTTAAAGGCAATGTGTTGGATATTTTCTAGTCCATACAGGTGCTTGCAACTACGCTTGTAGGACGCCGTTGTTTTTATAAGACAGAGAGAGAAAACAAAGAGGAACGTCCTATTTAAGTATTTTTGGCTGGCGCTATTATAGCGCCAATCCTAAGCAACGGCATTATTGTTGGGTAGTGATAAAAGGCGTGACATGTGTATTTCACTGCCCGCCTAACATTCTAGTTAATATATTTAAATAATAGGAACGGATTTCATGAACGTAAAAGCAATTGCAATGATTATTGGCGCTTCCCTGATGGCTAGCACCGCTTACGCAGCAAACGAAGGCGAAGGCAAAATCACCTTCACTGGTTCTATCACTGATGCACCTTGCTCTATCGCTGCAGGTTCACTGGATCAGGTTATCCCTTTGGGTGCTGTGTCTAACGTTGCTCTGGCTGTTAACGGTAACACCGGTGTTTCTACGCCAATGCCTTTCAGCATTGAATTAAAAGATTGCGTAATTGCTGCTGCTGGCACCAAAGATAAAGTTTCTGTGACCTTCACCGGCGCAGCTTCTACCTATGACGCTGCTAGCCTGGGCCTGATCGGTACAGCTCAAGGTGCTTACATCCTGATGTCTCAGGCTGACGGTGCCAAAGTGACTCTGAACACCCCTACCGCTGGTCAGATCGTTACTGACGGTACCAACAGCACCCTGAGCTTCACTGCAGCTCTGAAAGGTGGCGGTACTGGCGCAACTATCGTCCCAGGTAACTTCCAGGTACCAACCAACTTCGTACTGTCTTACCAGTAAGTTTGTTGCGTAGTGCTGAATAACCTGCGGCGGCTGTGCCGCAGGTTTTTTTTGTTACCCATGGAGTTGGTTAATGAAATGGACTTATGACGTTTCACCTTGTGTGGTGCCTTCCCTGCTGATGTGTTGTGCCCTGGCGTTTTCCGGCAGTGCAGCTTCCGATGATGTGCTGGGGAAGGGGCGCGTCAGCATGGAAGGCGCCATTGTCGAGACGCCGTGTGCCATTGAAGTCGGGGACCGTGACCAGAGCCTGGTGATGGACACCATTCCGGTCAGCCAACTGATCCGTGATGGTCGCGGGCCGGAAAAGGTTTTTGCCATCCGCCTGGTGGATTGTGTGCTGGTGCGTGTTGACGCGACAGCGCCTGACTGGCAGCGCTTTCAGGTGACCTTTGACGGTGACAACGATCGCGGTCATTTCGGAGTAAGCGGTGAGGCACGTGGAGTGGCGTTGATGATACGTGACGCCAGAGGTGAGGTGGCGGCACCGGGTGATGCCATGCCGGCCAGCACCATTATCCCAGGAGAGATGCAACTGCATTACACCCTGAGTCTGGTGGGCAACCAACAGACGTTGCAGGCAGGGAATTACCGTTCGGCAATACGGTTCAGAATGGATTATTACTAAAGGGACTCTCTTCATGGTGCGTTATTTTTCCCGCTCCCTGCTCGCCATCTTGTGTCAGGCCAGTCTGGGCAGTGGCGTATTGCTCGGCGCAGTGAGCGTGGCCCAGGCAAAGGATATCCAGTTCAACACGGATGTATTGGATCTCAAGGATCGCGGCAACATCGATTTAGCCCAGTTTACTCACAAGGGTTTCATCCTGCCGGGTACCTATGATCTGGCGCTCAGCCTTAACAACCAGGTGCAGCCGGCACGTCCGGTGGCGTTTCTGGCCCCGGACGACGATCCGAAAGGCAGTCAGGTCTGTCTGAGCAAAGAGATGGTCGATCAGCTGGGTCTGACCAAGGCGGCGCTGGCCAAGTTGACCTGGTGGCATCAGGACCAGTGTCTGAACCTGGATAGCGTGGATGGGCTACAGGCCCGTACTGACCTCGGTACCAACACGCTGTACCTCAGCATTCCGCAGGCGTATCTGGAATACAGCAGTGCCAACTGGGATCCACCGGCGCGCTGGGAAGAAGGGATCCCCGGTATTCTGCTGGATTACAACCTGAATACTCAGGTTCAGCGGCAGAACCGGGATGGCACCCAGGGCTATAACCTCAGCGGCAACGGGGTAACCGGGGCCAACATCGGTCCTTGGCGACTGCGTGCCAGTTGGCAGACGCTGCTCAACCATCAGACCGGAGCAGGACAGCAGACCGAGCGGAGTTTTGACTGGACACAGTATACCGCCTATCGGGCGATTACACCTTTACGCGCCAAGCTGACGCTGGGGGAAGATTTCCTTAAATCTGACATCTTCGACAGCTTCCGTTTCACCGGGACCAGCCTGATCTCGGATGACAACATGTTGCCACCGAATCTGCGTGGCTATGCACCGGAAGTCACCGGGGTGGCACGCGGCAACGCCAAGGTGGTGATCAGCCAGCAGGGACGCGTGATCAAGGAAGTGCTGGTCGCCTCTGGTCCATTCCGGATCCAGGATTTGGATAGTGCGGTCTCCGGTGCATTGGATGTGCGGGTGGAAGAGGCCGATGGCAGCGTACAGAACTTCCAGGTGGATACCGCCACCATTCCGTACCTGACCCGGCCAGGACAAGTGCGTTTTAAGTTGGCGGCGGGCCGCCCGTCTGACTGGCAGCATAAGGTCAATGGACCGATGTTTGCCACCGGCGAGTTCTCCTGGGGCGTGAGTAACGGTTGGTCGCTGTACGGCGGTGGGCTGGGGGGCGATGAATATACTGCCCTGTCCTTGGGGATCGGGCGTGACCTGATGGCCCTTGGGGCCTTGTCGGTAGATATGACGCAGTCCCGCGCACGGTTGCCGGATCAGGACACCATGCAGGGGGGATCTTACCGCCTTAGCTACTCAAAGCGCTTTGACGATACTGGGAGCCAGGTGACGTTTGCCGGCTATCGTTTCTCCGACAGTGGCTTTATGTCGATGGCGGACTACCTGAGTTTAAAGAATAGCCCCGACGGGACAGCGCCGGGGCGCAGCAAGGAGATGTACACCGTCTCTTTCAGCCAGCAAATCGAATCGCTGGCGATGAGCGGGTACCTCAACTACAACCACCAGACTTACTGGAACCAGGCCACCAGCGACCGTTATGACCTGACGTTGGCACGGAATTTCGATATTGGCAGTTTTCGTAATATCAACCTGTCGCTGACGGCGTACCGCAACAACTTCAGCAGCACCAAGGACGATGGCATGTATCTGTCGCTGTCGTTGCCGTGGGGCAATTCGGGAACGGTGGGCTACAGCGGTTCTTACGCCGCGGGCAACAATAGCAACTCGGTCAGCTACTCCGACCGGATCGGTGATGCCGATAACTATGTCCTGCGGGCCGGTACGTCGAACAGCGATGCCGATCTGAGTGGCTATTACACGCACCGGGGAACTCTGGCGCAGATGAATGGCATGGCCAGCTACCGTTCTGGGCAATACAGCTCGGTGGGAATGTCGATGATGGGCGGTGCGACCCTGACTGCCGAGGGCGGTGCACTGCACCGTGTGGCCGTAATGGGTGGGACGCGGATGTTGGTGGATACCGACGGCGTGTCCGACGTACCGGTGGGCGGTTATGGCAGCACGGTCAACACCAACTACTTCGGTAAAGCGGTGGTGGCGGATGTGAACAGTTATTACCGCAACAGCGTACGTATCGACGTGGACAAACTGGCGGACAACGCCCAGGCCACCGGCTCGGTGCTGCAAGGCACGCTGACCGAAGGGGCGATAGGTTATCGCCACTTTGAAGTGATAGCGGGTGAGAAGGCGATGGCGGTGATACGCCTGGCCGACGGTTCGGTACCGCCGTTCGGTGCCACGGTGCTGAATGCCAAGCAGCAGGAGACCGGCATGGTGAACGACGCGGGCAACGTCTACCTCAGCGGCATCAAGCCGGGTGAGACGATGACGGTGCATTGGAATGGTGCTGAACAGTGCCGCATTACGCTACCAAAAGAAATATCGGCGGGTATGACCGCCAACCTGCTGTTGCCTTGTGTAAAGGGATAACGGCAGATAACCCGTTAAACGGGCGCAGCATGCAGCGCCCCTACGTTGCGAGACCGATGAGGGTTTGTCCACAGTCTCGCAACCATATCCATTGAACAGTAAGGGCGTCATCGCCCACGGGCTAGTTAGCCGGTAGGGATGACGTCTGATAGGAAGAGTAAAGGTAATGATGATGAAAAGATTTTTTGCGATGAGCCTGTTGGCAGGTGCCGCAGTAGCCACCATGGTGCCATCCGCGCAGGCGGCGATTTCTCTGGACCGTACCCGCGTGGTGTTCCCGGGGAATGAAAAGTCGGTGAGCCTGACCGTACGCAACCAGAACCCGGAACTGCCTTATCTGGCACAGGGTTGGCTGGAAGATGCCCAGGGCGTCAAGCTGGAAGGGAATAGTGCATTTACCGTGTTGCCACCGGTACAGCGCGTTGAGCCGAAAGGGCAGACTCAGGTGAAAATCCAGGCGACGGCGGGAGCCAATGCATTGCCACAGGATCGCGAGTCGCTGTTCTTCTTCAACCTGCGGGAAATCCCGCCGAAGAGTGACAAGTCGAACGTGTTGCAGATAGCGCTGCAAACTCGCATCAAGATGTTCTACCGCCCGGCCGCACTGGCCGAAGCGGCGGCAAAGCTGCAAGCGACGCCGTACCAGGAGCAACTGACGCTGAGCAAAAATGGCGATCAATACACCGTCAACAACCCGACACCGTATTTTGTGACATTGATTGGTGCCAGCGCTAAAAAGGGCGGGGACGTGGTGAAAGGTTTTGAACCGCTGATGGTGCCACCGAAGGGCAGTGTCAAGCTGGGCGGCAGTGCAGCGGCGTTAGGGGCAACCCCGGTACTGGTATATGTGAATGACTTTGGTGGGCAACCGGCGCTGACCTTCAAATGCAGTGGCAGCAACTGCCAGGTTGATGACAGCAAGCGCGACAAATAATTACCCGATAGGGTGATGGGCGGTGCCCGGCGGGCATGAACCGTGACGGAAGAACGAGGAAATAATCATGGAAAAGAGAAGACTGCCCGGCAAGACAGCAAAGTACTCCGTCCTGAGCGGAATGGTACTGGCTGCTCTGCTTTCCCCGCTGGCGCAGGCCGCTGCGGGAGCGATTGACGGCGAGAACGGCGTGCTGCATGTATCGGGAGCGCTGACCGAAAGCGCCTGCCGTTTGGAGATGAGCAGTGCCGACCAGTCTGTCGAGTTGGGAGAAGTGGGGACTGGTCGTTTGCAACAGGTGGGTGAACGGGGAACGGCGGTAGCGGTGACATTGCGTTTGCAGGACTGCTTGCGCAGTGCCGCCAACAATCGTGACCAGCAAGGTAACCTGACCTGGAGCACTAACCAGCCAGCGGTATCGCTGACCTTTACTGGCGTGCAGGATAACAACCAGCCCGAGCTGTTACTGGCGCGTGGCGTAGGTGGCATGGGTTTGCGCCTGACGGATGCTTCCCATCACAACGTTGTCCCTGGATTGGCAGGTCAACCGCAGTTACTGACTCCGGGCAGCAACGTGCTGACCTACTACATCGCGCCGGAACGTACCGGGGCACCGCTGCAAGCGGGCGCTTATCTGGCCCATGTCAACTTCAGGCTGAGCTATGAATAAATTTCCATTGCGGGCATTGAGCTGTGCACTGAGTGGCTTGGTGCTGTGCCTGGCTTCGGCGCAAGCCGCCACCCAGTTCTCGTTCACTATCAAAGGGACGGTGGTCTCTGGCCCGGCTTGCATACTGAATGCCAACACCGCGATTGATGTGCAGTTTGGTAGTGCCTTGCAGACCACCAGTATTGATGGCAGTAACTACGCGACACCGGTGCCGTTTACCCTGACCTGTGTCGGCAACCCTTCGAGCCTGCGGCTACGGTTCCAGGGGCCGGTCACTGACTTTGGCACGGGTGTATTGTCGACAAACTTTCCCGATCTGGGGATCCAGCTTTTGAAGCCGGACAATAGCGTGCTGGCGCTGGATGAGTGGTTTACTTTCGCCTATTCGGCCACACCGCCCGCCATTGCGGCGGTACCGGTGAAACGGCCAGGTGCCACTCTGCCGGGTGGGGTATTCAACAGTACGGCAACGCTGCTGGTGGAGGTGATATGAAACAGCTAACAGCAATACGTTGTGCACTGGCCTTGACGATCGCCCTGAGCTCCGTATTACCGGCACAGGCCGTGGACGTCAGGTTCGGCGGCACCCTGGTGGTGCCACCGCCTTGTGTGATTAACGGCAACAGTGATATCTCGGTGGACTTTGGCACCGATCTGCTGACCGGGCGGGTTAACGGGGTCAATTATGAAAAGCCCATCAGCTATGTGCTGGACTGTACCGGGGCGACTTCCAAGACGCTGAAACTGCAATTTCAAAGCGGTGGCGCGGGTTTCGATGCCACCGTGCTCGGTACCAGCAAAACCGATTTAGGCCTGGAGTTGCGTAGTAACGGTACCAAGTTGCCGATGAACACTTGGCTACAATTTACCGACCCGGCTCGCCCTGTATTGACGGCAGTCCCGGTGAAAGCGACCGGCAGCACCCTGAGCGGAGGAGCCTTTACTGCGGCTACCACGCTGTTGGTGGACTATCAATGAGGGATGAGCAATGACAGGTAAAACAGTTTTCCTGGCGATGATGTTAGGTATGACGGGCGTGCTGGTGCTACCAGCACAAGCGGTACAGGTGAATTTTCAGGGCGCTCTGGTGGAGTCCGTACCTTGCACCATCAATAATGATGAGCTGATTGAAGTGGATTTTGGCGATAACCTGGTGATCCGCAATCTTGACGGGGTGCGCTACAGCAAGCCCATCCCGTACCAAATTGATTGCAGTGCTGCGGGGGCGGTTCGGATGAGTATTCAGGGGACCCCGGCCAGTTTTGGCGTATTTCTCCTCCAGACCAGTCAACCAGGATTGGGGATCAGTGTTGTGGTGAATGGTACTCCGTTCCCCATAGGAAGTAACGGCTATTTAACCGGTATTGACTTGCAATCTCTGCAGCAAATGGTGGCGGTGCCAGTGGCCAATCCGGCGCAGCCGCCGAGCCCAGGAGCGTTTACGGCGCGAGCTACGCTGCTGGCAGAATATCAATAGGAGCCGTTTGATGAAGCAATGGCAAGGGTTATCACAGTTCGGTCTGGCATTGTTATTGACTGGCCCGATTTTATGCTGCGCACCAGCGCAGGCGGTCGAGAACCTGGCATTCAAGGGAACGCTGGTGAATGCGCCTTGCACCCTGCGCCCGGGTGACGAGGCAATAGAACTGAACTTTGGCACGCTGGTTAACAAGTTCCTTTACAGCAATACGCGCACTCCCAGCCAGCCGTTCTCATTGCATCTGGATGACTGTGATACGGCAGTGGCGACAGGGGTCAAACTGACGTTTATCGGCACCGAGAACTCGTCATTGCCAGGACTGTTGGCGCTGGATGCGTCCAGCGTGGCTCGTGGCGTGGCGGTGGGGATGGAGACGGGCGCTGGTCAGGCGCTACCGCTCAATGTGCAAGGCTCCACCGCACCGCTGACGCAGGGCAACATGGCGATTGCGTTGCAGGCCTATGTGCAGGCAGAACCGATAGCGAAGGCGAACTTGGGGATTGTGCCGGGAGCGTTTACGGCGACCGCGACGTTTGCATTGGAGTATCAGTAACAGTTGGTGCCGACCATGGTGGAAGCGCTAGGGTCGCAGCAGCGAAGGACCGTGATGCGCGGCATACTTATGCCGCCTTATATTGGCGAATTGGCCATTATAGGCAAAAGGATTATTGCAGGTAGCGCGGTAATTTCTTTGCCGCAAATTATGAAATGAGATAACTATGCGATTACCTATCAGTTTGACAAAAATACTGTTTCTGACAGCACTATGGGTAGGAGGGGAAGCTTCTGCCGCTGTCATGTTCACCTCTGCTACGGGGACGGCTTCATCTTCGGGGTCAACCATCTTCGCCACATGGACATCTACTGCGAATGTGTACGCACCGAGTAACCTTAATCCGTATTATTATTATGGTGCCGTATCTTCGTTTACCACCAATCCCACAGACCAGTCGGCAGTGACTGATGGGAGTAATATCGAGATAATCCGTGGTGAGACCTGGGAAGCACTCAATGATCGGTGGTCGGCCAAATATGGTTACAACGGCAGTCGCCTGTTTCGTTCAGGTAGTAGCTCCCAGAATAACCAGGGTAAATATATGTGCATGTTGTTGTCCAGTTACGATGGGCAAACGCGCTATAAGACGGGGTGTACCCCTATAGACTACTCTAAAAGTACAGTGTCTTGTGATATCACTGGTCCTTCTTCCCTTGATCATGGCCTGCTGGATATCAACTCGATTAATGGGAGTGTTGCCCGTTTTGATGCCACAATTCAATGCAATGGCGCAGCGACTGTGGGTCTCACCTACTCACCAACAACTGTCTCTTTGGGCAATGGGATCACTTCTACACTCAAACTTAACAACGGCAATGCAAGGGTTCAAATCAACTCAGGCATGGTTACCGTGCCGATAGAATCGACACTATCGGCCACCAATCCGGTAGCCGGTAATTTTTCTGGTTCAGCGGTGGTCACCATCGACGTGCTGTAGTATTCATTTGTGTACACACTGCCGCTATTGCTTATTGATATGCAATAGCGGGAGCGTGGTTGCCACAAAACGCAACTGCGTTACGCCAAATAACCCCATGCTGGCCCGTTTCAAGGCGGAAATGACAGGCAACGAAAGATAAGCTATCTGGATAATGGCGCCACTGGCCGCTTTTATCCGTTGGTGAGAGGTTTTTTGTTGCCGCCGCTGCCACGCTTCACGCAGATGGCATCACTGGTAGCTAGCATGACGGTGACATAGCAGCCATATACGGCACCGTTATAGTTAGCCTTATAATCAATACGTTGTAATCCTTTATCCACGTTGCTGATGGTTATTTCACTTGGCTCAGCACCTAGCGATTGCGCCGTCCTTTTAGCTAAAGAATCATTTTGTGTGGTAACGGCACAGCCTTGCAGCAAAAATAGAGATGCCACAAATAAAGCAGAAGTGATGCGCATGGGAAGTCCTTATCATTTAAATGAACTACTAGTTATATTGACACAGTGAAAAGGAGTTTCGCGATTGGGATTGAGTTATCCGGCTTGTTGAACGTTCACCAACTGGCAACGGGACTACTCATCTTCGGAAAGCTCCAAGTCTCCAGGTCACTAATAGATTTATTTCGATTGAAAAGGACACTAACATAGCGATATTGTAGCCACAATTAAATGCGGCCATTTTTCGGAATTTAACCAGATTTTTTTCATCAGATTCTCTTATCAGTATGCATCTCTTGGTTTTAACTGAATCAGTTTATAACTGATTGAAAAATAATTTGATGTAGGTGATCTGGAGATTGGGTTGTTGACGGCGGAGCGCTAATCAGTTAAATCAATAACTGTAAAATGATATGAAGATGGCTCTCCTCATCCTAATCCTATCATTCAGGTGGGGGATGAGGGTTACAAGAAATTGCGGGATAACTAATCGGAGAGGCGGCTACTTATTCTACGGACTGCCAATCCAACTGGTATTCAGGAATACACTTGTTTTTATTGCCACGTATATAAGGGCTGTCACAATGGATCACCGACGCGCGGGGAAGCAACGGATGAGCGGTAAAATAGATGTATTTCTGCTCGCTACAGTCGACTTCGTTATGGGCGATAAACTGTAGGTAGGTGTTAATAGAGGTTCCCCTATCGTAAAGATAAACCGAGCACTGACCTATTTTTCCAGCATAGTTATAGTTAGAAAAGTTCTTTTCCTGAGTCCAATGCCCCCACAAAATATAGAACAACATACCTATACAGGAAAGTACGCTAAGGAGTGTTAGCCAAAGAGGACCGGGGAAACGGCGTTTTTTCTTACCGATTACCAGGGAAGGATCCAGCGTACTTTCCTCTGAGACCAGACCTCCTTCAGGGGGAAGTTGAGGGGCCTCCCCAGCTATTTTCTCTACCGTAATCGATAACGGTATCGTCAATCCCTGGCGGGGGACCGTTCTGATTACCGTTTTATCGCAACCCGCGAGTTTTAACCCTTTGCGTAACGTCAGGATGTTTTGATAAAAGGTATTACTCGATACACCTATACCACTTTGGTTCCAGCCGATGTCGAACAACTCCTGCTGTGAAACCAGCTTCCCGTGCTGGTTCAATAGCAGCTGCAGGCAGCGCGAAGCCGCGACAAACAGGGTGACCCTTTCGCCGTTCTTGCGTGAGTAAAGCAGGTTTTCTTCAGGCCTGAACTCTATGCTGTTACCGATGAGATAATAAAAACTACTACATTCCGTCGTCACTTCGCCATCTCCATTTTTACATCTCACTTGATATTAAAGCGGATTTTAACATCTGATATTCTAATCAATGAGTGAGATTCTTCCTATTGCTCGCAAAATAATCACCATCAAGCGGGTTGGGAACACGTCACTGTTGGGGTTTCTAAAGCGAAATTTACCAAGATTATTCTGATTAGTAAATTGGTTTAAGGCGATTTAAGGAAAATACCTAGCACATTTTCGACCCCGTTAAGCAATCTTAAGGACAAGCTGGGTTTGTTTAATTCGTTGATTTTAATCATGTTTTTTCTTATTGTTTTTTTAATACCTTGGGTTGAGATAAATTGAGTATGCCTGGTAGGGGGCGAGCGCTAACATGCGTCCAACTTTTCAGCGGTAGGCGAAAAGCCGATGCAAAATAGCTCATATGGATTCGGTGGGATGTTTAATAATAGAATGGATAACGATTTTTATGTTAACGGCACCCGCTTTGGTTACCATGATAATGATATCGAGCAGATATCCTTTCATATCGCTAGTGACAACAGTTATTTTGTTGAAGGGATCATCTTCAGCTTATATAAGTTAAAACAGCAACATAGCCATATTGACTTCGAGCATACCATTTCGAATGGTTCTGCACGCAGCGCATTAATGCTTACCGAAGTCATCCGCGAAAAAAAGTCCAACACATTAATGGTGATCATTGCGAGTGCCGCAATGTTGAATATGTTGTCGCTAAGTATTGACCATCGTTATATGGACAAAATTGTGTTTGTCGCGACCAGTGAATGTAACGCAGTGGTATTAGCACAGATTACCGATGCATCTCATAGCAGTTGGGTTATTCGTGATAAGTACTTCCCTAAAGGGACGTTGGCAAGCCTGAGTAATAGAGAAAAGCGTATCTGTTACTACCTGTTTCGCGGCTATACCCCCAAAATGATTGGCACAATCCTGGGGATTAATGTCAAGACGGTGAGCAGTCATCGTGTCTCGGTGATGAAAAAAATAGGTTGTAACAACAAAATAGAGTTTTTTAAAACGTTGAAAACTTACTATGGTGCCAGCGTTGAAGGTTGAATCCTGTAATAATATCATTCCTATTACTGAATGAATCAATATCTGTTGATGCATGCTCTTCTTGGGGAACCGATTACGGTTCTCGAGTCCCCTCGCTTTCTAACCCACCTTACGTCGTTGTTGAGCCAATAAAATAAGATCATTCAGTGGTATTCTCACTTTTTTACAAAATTTAAACAGGTATTTAGCTTATTTTTGTCTACCAGGGTCAGTAGGAGAAGCGCTCGTTTTTGCTGGCAATGACTGACCAGCGCTGGTCTTGATTATAAAACATACGTTTCGTGAGATTATTCTCATTCTGGGGAGGGACCAAAAATAATCCGTTAAAATTTTAGGGTCTTGTTGTGTCCTTTTGTTTCGCTTGGTGAATGAGTAAATCTATTTTTATTTGGTAATCGTTCCTCACAATAGGCTATGCTTTAAGTAATCTGTCAGTGACAGAGGTTATTAATTCTTGAGCGTGTTATCGGCAGTATAATTGCAATAGGAGTTTTTGTGGCACAGCGTAAATTTCTCACTCTCACCGAAGTTAACAACTTGATGAGTGCGTCCCGGAATAAACAAACCGGGGTACGGGATAGTTGTCTGATCCTGCTGGCCTTTCGTCACGGCTTTCGTATCAGCGAGTTGTTGAACTTGCGTTACCACGATCTGGAAATGATTGAGGGACGGATCAATATACGCCGGCTTAAGAATGGATTCTCGACCGTTCATCCTCTGATGAGTGATGAATGTAAGGCGATTAGAGAATGGAACCAGGTCAGGGCACAGTGGAAGCCCGCAGTGGATCCGGAGATTGTGTTTATCTCACAGCGTGGTACCCAACTATCACGTAACCAGGCTTGGCGCATTATCCGTCAGGCGGGTGAACTCGCGGGTACCGCGACGCATACGCATCCTCATATGCTGCGTCATGCCTGCGGCTATGAACTGGCAGAAAGAGGGACCGATACCCGACTGATCCAGGACTATCTGGGGCACCGTAACATCCGGCATACGGTACGTTATACCGCCAGTAATGCGGCGCGCTTCGTTGGGATGTGGGAGCGTAATGGATTGGTTATTAAGGATATATTGGTAAATAATGGGGTGCAAGATGAAACAATTGGGGCTAAACTGTTCCTAATTCTTAAACGAACAGTAAGATTTTGCAATGCCCTGCATTAGAATATTCCTGTGTTTTTATTCATCCATATGAAAATTAAAGATATTTTTTTATCTTCGACAATTGTGAGTCCTGCCCCCTAAATTTTGGCCATTATGCCAAGCCTGTGCAATAAAATTCAATTTCACTAAAAATCATACTCCCCGGTAAATGACAAAGCATTTAATGCTTTATTCTTTCATTTAAATAAAAAAATCAGTCAATTAATTCAATGTTAATACATCTAACGTTTTTTTATAGGGTGCGACAAAATAGCCCCAAATGTCTCATGTTGATGGCGAAAACTGAACGGAATAGGGAGGTCCGGCCGTGAGTAGTAATAAGTCTGTGCGGTTGCCCGCCAGGGGAATCGACCTCCACACTTTTTCATGGTTATGAAACATTATGTGTTCAAAGGAAAATAGTATGAAAATCAAATCACTGGTTGCTGGTATTGCCGCAGTTCTTTCTCTGGCTGGCGTCGCTAATGCGGCAACGACTACCGTCAACGGTGGCCCGATCCATTTCAAAGGGGAAGTCGTTAACGCGGCTTGTGCCGTGGATGCAGGTTCTATTGGCCAGACAGTGCAATTGGGGCAAGTAAAAACCACTTCATTGGCTACCGCTGGTGATGTCAGTTCTTCTACCGGGT
>NZ_AYMQ01000109.1 GCF_000633355.1 Serratia sp. H1w | reverse complement strand
TGACCATCTCATTAACCCGCTACTTGAGCGGGTATTAATCAGCCAGGCTTGCTAAAAATGCTTCAAGCCCTGCGGTGTCTTCCTCTTCCGTTTCCTCCGACGCATTCCAGCGGATCAGCATATCGCTGATAGACAGAGGGTCTTTTTCACGCTGGGCGTTGAGCGTGGCCGCTGCAACCTGTGCGGCGTGATAATCATTACGCTCGTCGCCAATAGGACTTAGCCGATCAAAAGCCATCCACAAACGTAATTCACTGACGCTCATTGACTGGCGCAACTCGCCCAGGGTTTTTCCCAGACGAAGCGCCAGTTTCATCAGGAATTGAGTGTTTGGCTCTCTGGCTTTTTTTCGGCATCTGCCGCGCTAGTGCTCAAGTCCAGCGCCTGCTTTAACAAGCGCGCATGCACAGGCCCATAGACTTCAGCAACCAGCTCCTTATCCTCCGAGCTGAAAACATGCGCTCCGTTCTCATCCATCAAGGCATCAATGAAAAGCACAACGTCGCCATCAATGCTACGCCTCGCCTCCTGCGCCGCGCTCAGTTTTTCTGGCACTTCATCTTCATCCAGTTTGATGATCTGCCGCCACTCAACCCATGCCGTACTGGATGGTTCACGCAACACAACCGTAGCGCCATCCCACTCGGCGACCGTTACCGACTTAGTACGAAACCCTGCCATCGGTGCCGACGCCAGAGCCTTAAGGTTCAATTTATTTGCTGTCATGAGTAATGCTCCTATTAAGCCGCTGTGACGGTCACGACACACGTAGCAGTTTTAGCGCCGTCCGTGGTTTTGACGGTGATCGTTGAGGTGCCGGGGGTTAGGCCGGTGATAGCGCCCTTATTCGTCACCATGACGTTTCCAGGTGCGGAAGATGTCCATGTCACGCCGCGGTTAGTGGCAGACGCCGGGGCGATCGTTGGGGTCAAGGTGAGGCTGGCACCAGCGGCAACGGTGGCCGTGGTTTTGTCCAGGGTGACGCCGGTTACAGGGATATTGACGGCATAAATGCGTTGTGGCTTACCCTTTATCCTCAGCGCGTATGAAGCGGTAACAATGCCCGATGTTGCAGCACTCCAACTGTTTTGACGTACCTCAGCCAAATAGGCAAAACCATTACCGGAAGGGAAGACGATACGGATAGCACGCTTGCTGTCATCTTCATACGCATCCATCAGGGACTCCTGAGCTTCATCGTAACCGCTCCAGTTTTTACCGATGGTCATTTCAGACGGGGCTTTCAGGCCGTTAACCATCTCCTGTTCATCAGAACAGAACGTAGTTATATCGATATCAGCCTTTTGGCCGCCCGTAAAACTGAGTTCCTTTGTACTACACGATGCCGCAAGCCAGGTAACACCAACGGGATTGACCTCGTTGACTTCACCAGCAGAAACGCTGATCACTAAGCCTTTGGTTAATTCATACTTACTAGCCATTTGGGTATCTCCAGGCGTAAAAAAACCGCTCGTAAGCGGCTGTGTAAATGGGTTGGGTTATCGCCACACCTTGAATTCGAATGAGGCGCGGAAAAGGCCTGTATCGGGTTCGTGGTCGCTAAATAGATGAAACTCGGCTGGTAACAACATAGTTACCGCGGCTTCGGCCTGCTGGCGTATGGATTTCGCCTCGTCAATGCTGGTTGCGTACACGTCGATCTGCACCATATAGGCCGTTTCGGCGGTACCGCAAAACACATCACCCCGATTTTCATCGGGAACGGTGTAGACGATCCACGGTGGCTTTACTGCTGGCTGCCCCTCTGGGGTTAACTTGACCACATAGGGGTAAGCCTGACCGCCCACCAGCGGTTTTAACAACGGGTTAAGATCGGCTTCGGTCATTTGGAAAGCACCTTATCGATCGCCTCGTTGGCCTTGGCAAATGCGGCCTCCGCGGCTTCCGATTCCTTGGCATCGTAGGCAGGCCGGATAAACGGGACGGGTGCCATTTTCGACGTGCCCAACTCGATAAAACGCCAGTAGAACGCATTTTTCGGGTTGCTGGCCTTCATCGAATTATCGCTGTTGCCCGTTCTGGGGTTCCGACCCCGGATATGCACACCGGCAACCGCTCCGCCATCTTTCGCCCGCATGTTCACCGCAACGATATTGCGCGCCAGCTTACCGGTTCTTTTCGGCGCTCTGGCTTGAACTTCATCACGGATCACAGTTGCCGCCGCTCGCGTAGCCTGGCGTAAAACGTTGCGGTTCTCGGCCTTGCTCAATAGCTCCAAATCTTTCGAAATGTCGAGCAGGCCAGAAAAATCAAGGTTACCGCTGATCATGGTTTCACCCCACTTTTACAGAGCAGCTCTAGGCGCGTCAGCCGCGCATCCGGTAACGCTGCCACAATGTCATAGACCAACCCGCGAAAAAGCATGCGTGAAGCGCTGGAAACATCATCACGAAAGCGTAACCAGACACGCACCGTTGCCTCTGAATGTTCCGCGCCTGACGCCAGCAGTTCCCGGCCACTGATCGCTTTCACCTCGGCGGGGATCGGCTTTATCGATGCATCCACCCACACCGCCTTTTCGCCACCAGAGGGAAGATCTACCGTTTCGAAGTTCTGGATCATGATGCGGTGCCTAAAGCGCCCTGGCTCCATTACGATGCCTCCCCGTTTTCGCTGTCTTCCACCTTCACGCCGCGCCAATTGCGGCACGACCACATCAGGTTTTCGGCGGCGGAGTTGGTGTATAGCTGTACTTCGCTTTGCCCGGTGCGATGCTCAAACAGATCAGCAAAAACCAGCAGCATTGCTGAGACGACAGGGGAAGGAATATCACCCGCCTTTACCCAACGTGGGTCATCACACCAGCGCAAACAGTAATCCAATGCAGCCTGCGCATAACGAGTGATCACCGCGTCACGGTCTTCGCTATCGAACTCGATATGCTGGCGTAACTCTTCGATCGACACAACATCAGTGACTTTAATCGCCATAACATCAGGGCGGAATTACCCGCCCCCTCCGCGTTACTTGGTTGGTGCTGTGAAGGTGCCTTTGATCAGCGCCTGCGGGCGATAGTGCGCCAGAGCCAGGCGTTCTTCACACAGGATGGTCAGCATGTTTTTCACGAAGTTGTCGCGGTCTTCACGGCTCACTTCCACGGTGGCATCCATGCGATCCCATACCTGAGAAGCCAAGTCAAAGCCGCCCACGGTGAAGGTGTTCTGGGTTTGCGCGCGGGTCGGTACCACCGGCAGCCCCCACATGATGTTGCTGGTAAACGCCTGTGGGCCGCCGAAGATATAGCGGCCTTCGTTGTCTTTCAGCAAGGCGATGTTGTGCCAGTCGCGCGGGTTCAGAATGATGCCCGATGCGCTGAATTCTGACTCGGTCACCTGGAAAATGGCGTGGGCAATCATGTCTGCCCGCGTATCCCCAGTGGCGTTCAGCGTGGTGTCGTAGGCTGTTGCCACAGCATTAATACCCGTCAGGTTATCGCCAGTGCCGTCACCGTTCAGCAGTTGTTCCTCTTCCTTAAAGGCAAGGCCGAACAGTAAACGGTTGTTAACGTAGGATTGCAGCATCGGAGCATCATCCATCACCTGGCGGGATGCCTGTATCCAGTGTGCGATGGTTTTCACGTTCGCCGTTTCCTTCGAGAACGTCAGATCAGACTCAGGCTTTTGGGCCTTTTCCTTCACGGGTGCGGCATTGTTGGTGAACAACTTTTCACGCACGTACTCCAGCGAGTTGCTGGAAATGCGCCCTTGCGCCAGCAGATCGCGGATAACTAGGCGGCGGAGTCCCGGCATGACAATCCCCGGTACCTGCATCGGCTGGATCAGCGAACCGGCAGAAGCTGCATCACTCCCGAGCGATTTGTTGAAGGTTTTGGCCTCAAACGTCCCCTTGCTGCCGTTCCATGACTTGGTGAGTTCTTCGGCGGCCCGCTCCGAGAAGTCTTTTTTAACTGACGGATCATCTGCACCACCAGCCCCTTTCTGCTCAAGGTCAAACAGGCGCTCGCCGGACTTCTTCAACTCCTCCTGAACCTTGACCAGATCGTCCTGTAATGATTTTGAAACGCGGCCTGTTTCTTCGATCTCTTTTTTCTGAGCATCGAAAAGAAGGGTCATGTTTTTCTGTGAATCTTCGATAGCCTTCTGAATTTGTGCTAATTCGGACATATTATTTACCTAATGTTTGAGGGAAAGAACTGATGCGCTCGATAAGAGCGGATATTTCTGTTTTGTTCTCGTCGCTGTCGGACTCACTCCGAATAGCTGATTTGAACCGGGCAATAAGCCCCACGGCCTGTGATTTGCTTAAACCCACTGAATCCCTCAGCCAGTTCTCAACATCACGAATCGTTTCAATACCATCGATGCTTTTTATCGCTGATACGCCAGCCAGTTCATTAGCCGGGAAGGTACACACGCTGATTTCACGCAGTGCGGAAATATTCTTGAAAATGCGCCCGCCATTGGCCGCCAGTGAGTAATCGTCTTTGGTTACTGAAAACCCGACCGACATCCCCTCTACCGTGCCATGCTGCATGGCGGCTTTCAGGTCACTGGCCCCGCTATGGCCGGGTGTCAGTTGCCCACGGACAAACAGCCCTTTGGTGTCTTCCCGCAAGGCATCCCATTTGCCAACGGGCAATTCCCACGCGCGGTGGTTGAAGAACATGGCAACCTTGCGGGTTTGTTTCTCCAGGGTGTTCTTGAACGCGCCGGACAGGATCACATCACCGTCTGAATCGACATTGCCGAAAACAGACGCGTAGCCTTCAAAAATCCCCGACGTACCGTCGCCGGTAAATTTGATTTCTGTCTCTTCGAAAGAGAGGGTTTTCTTTATTTCGGTCATGGCCACCCCATAAAAACTAAACCCCGCTTTCGCGGGGCTGTTTGCCTAATTCGGTGAGAGGAACGTTTTGTGATTGCCGTGTGGCAACGTCGCCCCCTGGTAACGGTGGGTAGTTGTCCAGCCGTCGCATTTCGTTGATAGTACGCAGCCCTGAATCCCCCATAGCCTTCATGAAGGCAGCGCGAGAAGTCGAATCACCACGCAGTAAACCGTCAAGGTTATGCTCGGCATGGTATTTGCCAAGGTCGGAGGGCTTGACTATCCAGCGCTGAATACACTGTTCCCAGCGGGTGATATAGGGCTGTAACGTATATTGCAGGAACCCCATATTTTGCTGTTCGATACCCGTCCCCCATGACGTCGATTTTTCGACATCGCCTACCAGGTGAGGGGGAACGCCAAAGAAACGCGCCAGTTCGCTGACCTGAAACTTGCGAGAAGCCATAGTTTCAGCATCCTGAGGGCTGACACCGATGTCATGCGCGGCGAAATTGGCCTCAAGTATCCACAACCGCTTTTTCACCGGGCCACCGGCTATCTCTTTGAAGTTCTCTTCAACCTGATCGCGTTGCTCTTTGGACATCACGCGATCACCAACAGAGAGGATTTTCGGAGATTTGGCCCCATTGGCGTAAAAGTCCCGCTGCTGGTCTTCCATCGCCACGGCAACCCCGCCCGATTTGGCCGCGTGAGCAATTGGTGACAAGCCCACCAGCCCGTTAAAACCGAAGCCCTTCAGGTGGAATATTTCGCTTTTCTTGAATTTGGCGTATTCGCTGTCTCGCCGATATTTGTAAATGATCTGCTTACCTTCCAGCAGAACATCCATGTTCGCCGACAGTAGCGGGATCAGGCTGATCACATCCCCGCTGCTGTTGCGTTCGATAAGTGCATACGCATTACCGTAAAAGCACAGCTGCATGGTCATGGCCTCGCGGAACTCTTGCGCGGTCATGTACTGATTGGGGGAGAAGCGCAACAGCCGTGCAAGGGGATTATCCAGGCCAACCTTCAATCGGTTGTCGTTTTTGTCTGTCTCGAACACATCCAGAGGCAGGCATGAGGTCAGCGTCGAGATCAGGCTGACACAACGCCAGACCGTTGAAATCTGCAAAATGCGCTCATCGGTGATAAGGGAATCCCCCAGTGATCCCCCTGCCGATACCGGGCCTGTTTGCGAACCCTGATCCGGTGTAACCAGACGGCCACCGACAAACCACGATGCGGCCCGCGCCCACCAACCGTTATTCGTTCGCAGGTCGATACTGTAATTAGTTTTATCTGCCATCACATGCTCAACGGTTTAGATAAGAAGTCATCGAAGTCGCCACCAGGTTCTACGGCTTCACCATTTGCTGCGCCCATTGCCATAGCGAGGGCCACCATTCCATCGATTCGCCCGGTCGCTTTCGACTTATCGAGTTTTCTGTTTGAGGCCGCATCCTTGATCACGACCGCGTTACCGGCGCACATAGTCAACACCGGGTGCATACCGTGCCTGACACGCCCGTTTAGCATTGCTGCCTCCAGCGTATCCAGTGCGGGGGCCATATCTTTGAAACCCTGCCCGAACGGTACCCACGGCAGCGCCAAGCCAATCAAATCAGCCTCTTTTTTCAGTAGGTCAATGCGCCAGCGGTCAAAGGCAATCGCGGCAATATCGAAATCACTGATGATTTCCGCAATATCACGGATCACCACGGCATAATCGACAAACGATCCCGGCGTAGTTTTCAGAACGCCCTGTTTTGCCCACACGTCATAAGGCACACGGTCAGTTTTCGCCCTGTCACGCATGGTTTTTTCCGGCGTCCAGAAATAGGGGTAGATGCTCCACCAGCCATCTGCTGACTGGCCCGCAATCACGAACGCGGTTAAGTCCTTGCTTGCTGACAAATCCAGCCCGGCATAGCACTGACCGGTAATGGCCTGCGGAGCTTCTCGGCAGGACTCCCACACGTTGCGAGACATAAACGGCGATACGGTAGAAACACGCTGGTTCAGATTCAGGTTTCGGAAGGTGTTTTCAAAACTGGGCATACGCCCGGCCATTTCCGCCATCCTCTCCATATCGCGTAGTGATCGGAAGGTACCCAGAGCGGGATTTGCAGCGGCCCATGCTTCCCGGTCATCTAATTCGGCATCTTTCGGAGCCTCGTAGACGTGGGAAACAATGTGCGGATCTTTCGAGTTTTCCGCATCATCCAGCCAGATACTGAACAGGTCAGCATCGTTCGCCGCCTGCGTACTGATTGCTATAAGGAGTGGGGCATCATGCGCCCCCTGTGCTGTGACAATCGCATCAACAAATGCCGATTGCGGCCCGACGATCTGCCCCACCTCATCCAGAATGGCAAGCAAAGGAGAAAGGCCGTGGGTTGTCTTTCCCTCTGCGGCCAATGCTTTGTATTTAACGTTACACGGCAGGCCCAACAGCTTTTTCCCGCTTGGGATGATATGAACAATATCCTGCAATTCGGGGTTAAGCCCTACCATCTTTACGGCCAGATCAAAAACAACCGCCGCCTGTTCCTGGCTCATTGCACCGCTGACGATCTGCGAGTTTTGTACCGCCTCTGGGCCTACCAGGTGCGCTAACAGTATTCCCGCAATCAAGCCGGTTTTACCGTTCTTTCGCGCAATACTAAGATAGGCTTTATCCGTTCCGTGGGGGTTGTCGTAGATGGCCAGCAGAAATTTCTTTTGAAACTCGTCAAGCAACATCGGCTGTCCGATCAGCTTGCCCTCTGGCACGATGCAATAGCGCTCAATGAACGCTATCACGCGCTCACCTCGCGTCATGCTTTACTCCTAGCCGTGTTTGGGAAATGCGATCAGATTGTCATCTGCGACCTGGTGTTTACCGGCTGTCCGGCGCGCATCCGCATCGTTTTTATTACGGTTTTTCTGGTCACGGCTTTCGCCGTTGGTGGCGTGGGAATGGATTTGCAGATCGCGGCGCTGGGCCAGAATGGTTCGCTGCAATTCAACAATCTGCTTTCGGTAATCTTTGATCAGGGGTTCGTTGCGACCTTCCCCGCGTTGCCGTTCTTCTCTCTTCAACGCTTTGCGGAGGTCGATGGCATACAACTGATTATTAGCCAATTCGGCAGCGGCCAACAGGTCAGCTGGTGTCCAACTGTCGAGGGCTTTCGATCTGATATTGTCATGCCAGAAAGGTTCGGCTTTTTTATCCAGGCCAGCATGTGCCGGTGGTGGAATGGTGTCCTCACTGGCATTTTTCATGGCCTGAACCGCCGCCGTCGAGCTGTCGGAGCGAGTTCGTTTTTGCACCATTGGGTTTACCTAAAACTAAAAAAATCGGGTTAGCGTTAAAATAAGGGGATGCGAGCGGTCATTTTGGGTTTTTTTTTGGAAGTTTTTGCCCTCCCCCTCGATACAATTGATAATTATTACTATTTAAATGATTTCAAGTTTAATGATTTCACTTTGTTATCATTTCATTATCACCCAGTTGAAGCTCGGCACCAATCAGGCCGAATGCCACCATCGCCTCGCCTCCTGGGTAATCCGCAATGATGCCGCGAAGCTTTGCCGCAGCCTCTTTCACCTTCGCTTGGCTCTCTTCAGGCAATGAAGCAATCAGCCCTTTGAACATCAATAATGTTTGTTGGTCAGCAGTCATCATTTATTCCAGTGTGAGTTAGGATCGAGCGGCAACCCGCTGGCGTCACAACCTACCACCGCGCCGCTCTTCTCCATGCGTTGCTTGGTTGCGCTGTGATGGGATGTGCATAGCGTCTGCCAGTTCTTTGAGTCCCAGAATAGCTTTTGTGCTTTCGCTATCGCTATGCGGTTACCTGACTTCAGCGCTTCTTTGAGGCGGTGCGGAGTGATGTGGTCTACTACGTTACCGGCTACTGTTCTCCCCTGCTCGGCGCACATAACGCAAAGGGGGTGCAGTTGCAGGAACCCGCGCCGAGCCTTGTCCCATTTGCTGCCGTATATGCGTGGCTCTTTCATGTACTGCCTCAAATAGAAAAACCCCGAACTATGCCGAGGCTCTGGTTGTTGTGCACTACTTAGCAAACTCAAAAAATTAGACTACACTTTTTAATCACCATATTTCCTTATGTGGGCTATATGGTGACTAGCAGTTCAGCAGTCTGGGGATTTGTCATAACCGGAAAGCAATAAAGTGAGCATCTTTGCTCTTTTTATTGCCCCTAAAAAGGAATAATTTTATGAAGAAATTTTTATTGACATACACAGTTCGACCAGTATCAGATTATTCAGGTGACATAGATAAAGCGGATAAAGTAAGAAACAAAATTGCAGAAATAGAAGAATGGTTTAAGTACTCAACAGTTGAAACAACCTTTATGGGTGAAGCTTATATTACAGGCGACACAGATCAAGCCAAGAAAAGAAATGCCATAAAACACGTTGAAACTCTTTTCGTTCCGATTCTAGAAAAATTCGAAGCATCGGAGAATGATGTAGTAATTGACTGCGTAATGATGGTACATAACATCGAAAAGCCATTCCAATTCGAAGTTAAACATTAGAATTTCTCGTAATCACCCTCACTCATGTTGTTGAATTTATACCCTCCCTTCATGAGTGAGGTTTCCCTTTAAGCCCTTTACTCTCTAAGTTTAACTGCCATTTAATCAGCCCCTCAATGCGGGACGCACACACGTCCAGCTCGCCCTGGCTAACCTGCAACGCTATAACAGCATCACCGAACGTCGAGCCGGTAAACGGAGTCTGCTCGCACTGTTGGAGTAGTACCGCTGGCGGGTACACGTAAATCAGTTGCGGGGACGGTGCGGGCTTAACCCTCTCGGCGCAGGATGTTGATAGCAGAATCAGGCAGGCGCTGATTGCTAGCGTCGCTATGCTCCAACGCTTTGCGTAACGTTCTGTTTTCAGCATCGGCTTTTTCCCTCTTCTGCTGCTCGATCCGTAACTGTTCTTCGGTAGCGCGACGGTCAGCACCAGCGGCATCTTTCAACGCGGTGATCGTTTCATCACGTTCGGAAACAGACTTATTTAGCTCTGTGTTCTTGTCACTTAGAACCTGGTTTGCGTCATTGGCATTATCAAGCCGGTAAGTCAGCACTCCGTTAATGCCGCCCAGGCAGATAGCCACCAGCAACGCGCCGATCA
>NZ_AYMQ01000108.1 GCF_000633355.1 Serratia sp. H1w | reverse complement strand
CCACAGGGAGAGGGGACCGAATGTGCCACAGTTTTACTCCTGCACCTGGCCTTAACACGGGCGCAGCATGCAGCGCCCCTACGCCACATTACCTGCCCATGACGCCGGACTGGCTCCTTCTCCCTGTGGGAGAAGGTTGGGATGAGGGGTCAAACAAACGGTGCTAACGGATCGGCAGCGGTAAAGGCCGCTTCACGCTCTGCTTGCGGGGGATAGATCAGTTCGTTGGTAATGGCGACTTTGATTTTCTTCGCCTCCTCCCGGGTGGATTTCACTACCTGATCCCAGCCTTCGGTATACACCGCGCCCCATGCTCCCAGATCCAGACAGGTGACGTAATTCACCTGACTGTAAGGCAAAGGTTCAACGCCAATCAGATCGGCGGCTACGTTATAGCCAACAAAGCGGCCTAACATGATGGCGTGCTGGCAGGTCATCAGGGCGTGGTTGCCTTGATCGTCAGTGCTGGCAAAAGCGACATCGCCCGTGGCATAAACCGCGTTTTGCCCAATCACTCGTAACTGCCCATCGACGTGTAGTCTGCCTTGCGGATCGCGCTCCGCAGCGATTTGCCGTGTCAACGGACTAGCCTGTACACCCACGGTTAAAACAACGGTGCGGGAGGCGATGTGCTCACCGTTTTTCAGCGTCAGCCCGCTTTCGTCGATCGCCTTAATCTCGGTATTCAACATCCACTCGACTCCTAACTCGGCCGAGGCTTGCTCAATGACGTCGCGTAACTGTTCGCTGTAGCGCCCACCCGCTACCGGACTACGATCGACGATAATCACGCGAATTGCGGCAGAATCGCCGAGAATGGCACGTAAACGTGCTGGCAATTCGGTGGCCAGTTCAATGCCGGTAAAGCCGCCGCCACACACGATAACGGTATTACGCGCCACGCTTTCCGGCTGTTCGGCCAGCGCAACCAGATGTTGTTCCAGGCGGGCGGCACTCTCCATCTGGTCAACGTCGAAGGCATACTGTTGTGCTCCTGACAGGGCAGGGGCCATCTGGCTTCCTGTTGCCATGACCAGGCGATCGTAACGTACAGCAGCAAGCTGATCCTGCTCGTTGTGATACCAGACCTGCTGGCCTGCACTGTCAATTTCGCTGGCCACCCCCGTGATGAATTTCACGCCGGTTGCGGCGAAGAGCGGCAACAGCGGAGCGGCGAAGTTTTCTACCCCTGCCTCATAGAAACGTGGGCGGATGCGCAACTCTGGCCGAGGGGCCAGCACGGTGATCTCGATATCGTGACGACCATGAAGATCGGTTAACCGAGCCGCGCTCAATGCTGCCCACATCCCTGCAAAACCGGCACCCAGGATAAGAATTTGTTGTTTCATGCTGTGACTCCGCTGGTGTTTCATCTGACAATTGAACTTAACTTTTAACTGCGACTATATTGATCGTAGTTAAGATCATCAAGCGTTTTACATCAAAGTGTGGAGGGTGTTTGTTTAATACATTGAATTTTATAATGTTAAAAATGTTCCAATCCGCCGGCATTGCATCGGTGCGAGGAAGAATTTACTATTTAACTCAGAGTTAATCGTGCGGAGAAAACATGGCGTTCTACAGTTCCGGGGTGGAGTATGGCATCCATAGCCTGATGTGTATGGTCGACAGCAAGGGTGAAGGGCGCGAGATGAGCGTGCGTGAAATCGCCGAATTGCAGGGCGTGCCTTATGACTATCTGGCCAAGATCTTCACCAAATTCGCCAAGGCTAAGCTGGTTGAAAGCACTGAGGGTAAAGGCGGCGGTTTCCGGCTGGCCAAACCGGCCGATCAGATCACCGTGCTGGATATCGTTGCGGCCATCGATGGTGAAAAGACGATCTTTGACTGTAAGGAGATCCGCCAACGCATGGCCGTGTTTGATGAACCGGCCCCCGACTGGGCCTGCGAAGGGATCTGCGGCGTGCGTCAGGTGATGAATGTCGCTCAGCAACGGATGGAAGAGGCGCTATCCCAGCATACCGTGCTGGATCTGGTGCGGCGGATGTTCAGAAAGGCACCGGATGTCTTCCCAATCCAGATTGAAGCGTGGATTGGCCATCGCCGCAATGATTAATCATTAGTATTACTGATGCCCGATTAGAATTATCCATTTCCCCTAATAATTTTCTCTTCGTATGATGCGCGTGTTGAACAGCACACGCCGCTTTGCTGGCGCTTAAATTTCCAGAAGGAACACCATGTTAGCCATCTATCTGCAAGGCTTTGCCTTGAGCGCCGCGATGATCCTGCCGCTTGGCCCCCAAAACGTGTTTGTGATGAACCAGGGGATCCGCCGCCATTATCATCTGATGACCGCTTCGCTGTGTGCGTTGAGCGACATCGTTTTGATTTGTGCCGGTATTTTTGGCGGTAGCGCCTTGCTCAGCAGTTCACCGTTGCTGTTGGCGCTGGTAACCTGGGGTGGCGTTGCTTTCTTGCTGTGGTACGGCTGGGGAGCTTTCCGCACCGCATTTAGCCAACATCTGGAACTGGCCGCGGCGCAGGAGATGAAGCAAAGCCGCTGGCGTATTGTGGTGACGATGTTGGCCGTTACCTGGCTGAATCCGCACGTGTATCTCGACACCTTTGTGGTGCTCGGCAGCCTGGGAGGCCAACTGACGCCAGATATCCGCTCATGGTTTGCCCTTGGCGCGGTTAGCGCTTCGGTGGTCTGGTTCTTTGCCTTGGCATTGCTGGCCTCGTGGCTGGCTCCGTGGCTAAGAACCCAAACGGCACAGCGCATTATCAACGTCCTAGTGGGGGTGGTGATGTGGGCCATTGCGCTGCAATTGGCCTGGCACGGGGCTAACCTCTAATCGACCATGTTCTAACGTAGGGGCGCTGCATGCTGCGCCCGTTTAGCCACATGCTATACCCTTACGATTGACATGACCACAATGACCCTTGGAACTCATTAAACGGGTAGCACTCATCGGCTATAAGCCACATCAATACTTTTGTTAGGCATGTATTCAGATAGTACAAGCGCTATATTTCCCCCAAAATGACCACCACCAGTAGACAATAATCACCGCTAGCCCAAAGCCATAAAGAATTGCTTTGAAAACATCTTTAAAGATGATGTCCCGTATCAGGGCTATTAGGAGAGGCGTCCCCAGGAAGAACAGGAATAGAGGCGCGGTGATGTCTCTTGTGTCATCCGGGTCAAGGGGCACGCTACATACGCTGTCGCCTGACTCCCGCATCCAGTCATATTCACCTACGCTAAAAACCTGCATGCACAGATAAACGAGGACAAAGTATCCACCTAGGGAAAGGATTTCGACCAGTCTTTTTTGGTATGCCTTCACCAGTTTATTCCCAGCAGTTTTTTGATGTGGGGGCGAATGGACAGCAAGCGTTCGCCGTAGGAGATGTAGGGCCAGTTGATATCACCTTTTTGGAGATTGTCACTTATCCACCGGATGAAGTCATCCCGTTGGCGTTCAATTCCCCGGTTATAGCGGATGCCAGCCATTCTGTACTGTACATCTGTCGGATGAAGTGTAGCGGCATCTGGGTAGTCATAAAGAATCAGGTCTCTGAGGTGTTGTGCAACCAGACGCAAGTTGAATTCGTCCTCCAGCAGGCAAGTGGCAAGTTCCAATTGATCACGAGTGGTCAGTGTGCCAGGGTCGAGTCCCAGCGTGGTGGCGGCGACACGAATTTGCATGGCTACAGAACCGACAGAGGTATGGTCTGCTGGTTTGACGTTTTTCATGAAGCTGAATTGCTCTCGCCAGTTCATAATCAGGGGTTTGTATTCTTCCGGCTTGCCCCCCGTTTCAATCCAGGCAACTCCCCCCAGAAGTTCCGGCGGAATGCCGAAGGCATTGGCAGATTCGATGATGAGTCTTCTGTTGTACTGAACGTATGCATCTTTGTAGGCGTTTGAGTAGTATTCCCCGCTTTTCCGCTCAGGGTTATTTTTGGTTAGTTTCCAGTACATCGCGTCGATCTCATCCCACTTTCTGAATTTTATCTGGGTGATGTCACAGAATTGGTTCCGGGCAACGATGTTGTTCTGCATAGCTTCCTTTCCTCTTAATACACGCGATCGTCCCAGATGCTGTAGCCGCCAGTTCCGGCGATATGGTGTTTCCAGTCAATGCTCTGGTAGGCGACTGTAATCATTTCTTCGGGCTGGTTTTCTGCATGGGTTAGGGCATGCGGGTAGGATACCGTGATGTTTTTCAGAGTCGCTCCAGTCAGTTGGATGGAATAGTACTTTTCTTGTGCTCCAGTTTGTGTTGTGCGGTAAAAGTCAAACAGGAGCTCAAGTTCTTCGTTGTTGCTGATGGCGATGCCAAAGAGTGGGGAAGATTTGTCGATGGGTTTGCAGAATTTTATCGGGTGATGGATGGTGTGCTGGCTGCGGCTGATGGCATGATCGAACTGGAGAACCAGGATTTGGTCTTTATGCACGATCTGGTATTTATTTCCAATGGAATCAAGGGTGCAGCATCCTGCTGAGATGAGCCCCTGTTTTTTTCCCTTAATAGTGAGATAGATGTTATTTGCCATGTCAGCCTTCTCCTTAAGTGGCTTTCCCCCGAAAGGCCATCCCTTGCCGGGGTGAGTTCGGTACAGCTTAATTCGACTGGTGGACGAGCGGGCGAAAGTCGTACAAGGATGACCGCCAGTTTGTTATGGATGGTTTTTGCTGGCGTAGTGACTATTTTTTATGCACCAGATTCTAGGAAAGTCTCTGGGAGAGTTCAATGGAAAGATGAGGATTATTTATGCAATTTAAGTGAGTTGCGTAATCGGTAGATGGAAGCGCTGCTTTGTTTGTCGCAGAGCGTATGCTCCCAACCTGCTAGTAAACACAATTTCCGGGATGCGATGTCCAATTTTTTCAGAACAACGCGACCCTTTGTCACTAATCCGAATTCCAAGGGCGGCAGGATGTGTTAGCTTTGAGAACAAGCAATGAGTCATTTAAGGAGACACTGTGAAGCTTAAAGCATTGGCCATGGCCGCAATGATTGGATTAGGCACGTTACCGCTGGCGTTACAGGCAGCAGAAGTTCCTGAAGGCCCACACGTGGTCACCTCTGGCACAGCCAGCGTAGACGCCACCCCAGATATTGCTACTTTGGCAATCGAGGTCAGCGTCTCTGCCAAAGATGCCGCCCAGGCGAAAAAACAGGTTGATGAGCGCGTGGCGCAGTACTTCGACTTCCTGCAAAAAAACGGTATCGAAAAGAAAGATATCAACGCGGCCAACCTGCGTACCCAACCAGAATATGACTATCTGAAGACCGGCGAGTCGCAGCTGAAAGGCTACCAGGCTGTGCGTCAGGTACAGGTGACGTTGCGTCAGTTGGATAAGCTTAACGAACTATTGGATGGTGCGCTGAAATCGGGTTTGAACGAGATCCGTGCGGTCGAACTCGGGGTGGCTAACCCGGATGTTTATCGTGAGCAGGCGCGGCAAAAGGCGATTGAAAACGCCACTCAGCAAGCGGCTTCATTGGCGCAGGGCTTCAAGGCCAAGCTGGGGCCGGTGTACAGCATTCGCTACCACGTAGCCAACTACCAACCGATGCCGGTAGCACGCATGTTTAAAGCCGCTTCTGCGGCACCACAAGCCGATGCCGCTCAAACTTACGAACAGCAAAGCATTCACTTTGACGATCAGGTGGATGTGGTGTTCGAGCTGCAACGTAACGCCGCGCAGTAAGCAATCTCTTGCCCAGGCGCGGCATCACGCTGCGCCTTTAATCCTGCCTTAACACCTGATGCCCATGCGACAACAGCGCATCGGTCACCTTACGCATCATGCGGCTCTCCGGCGCAAAACGGTGCCAGAACAGCATGCGGCGCTGGAACAGGCCCGGAGTCAGATCGATCAACTCACCGCTAGCCAGCTCTCTCTCAATCTGCAAGTGTGGGATCATACAGCAGGTGGTGCCTTGCCGTGCCAACTGCACAAAAGCTTCAGAGGAGTTAACGATATGGCAGGGGACGCTGCCCGGCGAGAGATCGAAGTTCTGCTGTAAAAATGCCTGATGCATATCGTCGAGATGATCGAATGCCACCGCCGGCGCCTTCAGTAGGGCGGAACGGGTCACGCCGTTGGGGAAATAGCGATCGGCAAAGGCTTTCGAGGCGACGAACAGATAGTCCAGCGCGCCCAAACGATCGACCAGGCAGCTCGGCAGTGGTTGCGGCTGGATACTCACCGCGCCTACTACTTCCCCCCGTCGCAGTCGTTCCTGCGTGCGTGTTTCGTCTTCTACCTGCAAGTTCAGGCGCACCGGGGAGTCGGCCAGCACCGGTTTTAGCGCCGGTAACAGCCAGGTTGCCAGGCTGTCGGCGTTGACCGCCAGCGACAGCAAAAGCGGCGTATCGACCCCATTGTCATTCCCTAACCATTCTTCTTCCAGCAGCTCGACCTGATGCAGCAAGGCCAGCAGTTTTTGACCCTGCTCGGTTGGGCGTGGTGGCACGGTACGTACCAGCAGCGGTTGGCCGAACAGGTTTTCCAACTGTTTAATGCGCTGGGATACCGCCGATTGGGTGATGCAAAGTTTTTGTGCCGCGCGCTCAAAGCCACGCTCACGGATCACCGCGTCCAGCGCTTGCAGCGTTCTATAGTCTGGGCGTTTCATCGGAGAGAAGATCCCTTAAAGTAAATTGATTCAGGCACTATGCCACATTTTTGCGCTTTGCCAGGGGAAAAAATCCCGGCCATCTTTGCAAATCGAACCGCTCATGGAGGGCCAGAAATGTGCGGCAGGTTAAATAAGTGTGCTTCGCCTGAGTTGCTGCCAATGATTTACTTTATAATACGCACACGTTTTCGTACAAAGGCAATGAACACATCATGACTCAGGATGAACTGAAAAAAGCGGTAGGCTGGGCGGCATTGGAATTCGTCAAACCTGGCACTATCGTGGGCGTGGGCACCGGCTCTACCGCGGCTCACTTTATCGATGCACTTGGTTCGATCAAACACCAGATCGAAGGCGCGGTATCCAGCTCAGACGCTTCAACCGCCAAGCTGAAAAGCCTGGGGATCCACGTTTTCGATACCAATGAAGTGGATTCGTTGGATGTCTACGTTGATGGTGCCGATGAGATCAACGGCCATATGCAGATGATCAAAGGCGGCGGCGCAGCCCTGACCCGTGAAAAGATCATTGCGGCCATTGCCCGTCAGTTTATCTGCATTGTCGATTCCACCAAGCAGGTTGACGTGCTGGGTAAATTCCCACTGCCGGTAGAAGTGATCCCGATGGCCCGTTCCTACGTGGCGCGCGAGCTGGTCAAGCTGGGCGGCCTGCCAGAATACCGCCAGAACGTGTTGACCGATAATGGCAACGTGATCCTGGATGTGCACAACCTGGATATCCTCGACGCCATCGCGCTGGAAAACAAGATTAACGGCATTGCCGGTGTGGTGACCGTCGGCCTGTTTGCCAACCGTGGCGCGGACGTTGCGCTGGTCGGTACGCCAGATGGCGTGAAAAAAGTGGTCAGATAACCGGCCCCTGAATGCACGTGCCGCTGGTAAGCTGTGGCACGTTTAGTCCCCTCTCCCTGTCGGAGAAGGTTAGGGTGAGGGGTATTGCCAATAATTCTTGTCCTAAAATATCTTTTCTCAAAATCGGCGAATTTGGTGACATATGTCACATTCCCTTCATAACCTCCATTAAGCTTCTGCCTAAATCTTTCCCTATGGCATTTTCCACCAGAAACCACCGACATCACTGATCCTTGTGCTGACGGCCAGGCAATCGTTTGTATTGCCGGGCGCGTTATTTTTGTTATGTTGGAGGGATGTGCTGTTGATTTTGGGTTACAGCCGCTTCTGAAGTCTGCTTATAGGGTCGGGTAAATGGCAAAAGTATCATTGGAGAAGGACAGGATTAAGTTCCTGTTGGTAGAAGGGGTCCATCAGAGCACCGTAGATAACCTGCGTGCTGCCGGATATAGCAACATTGAATACCATAAAGGTGCGTTAGACACCGAAGCGTTGAAGGCATCCATCCGTGATGCGCACTTCGTCGGTATCCGATCGCGTACGCATCTGTCCGAGGAAGTCTTCGCGGCCGCAGAGAAACTGGTGGCGGTGGGCTGTTTCTGTATCGGCACCAACCAGGTTGATTTGAAGGCGGCCACCAAGCGCGGCGTTCCGGTGTTTAACGCACCTTTCTCCAATACTCGATCCGTAGCCGAAATGGTGCTGGGCGAACTGTTGCTGATGCTGCGCGGTATCCCAAAAGCCAACGCCAAGGCCCACCGTGGCCAGTGGGAAAAACTGGCTGTCGGCTCGTATGAAGCACGCGGCAAGAAACTGGGGATCATTGGTTACGGCCATATCGGGACTCAGCTCGGCATCCTGGCGGAAGGCCTGGGGATGAAGGTGTTCTTCTACGACATCGAGAACAAGCTGCCGCTGGGCAATGCTCAACAGGTGCGCCATCTGTCCGATCTGCTCAATATGAGCGATGTGCTCACGCTGCACGTGCCGGAAACCCTGTCGACCAAGAACATGATCGGTGCCGAAGAGTTGGCACTGATGAAACCAGGAGCGATCCTGATCAACGCCTCACGCGGAACCGTGGTGGATATCCCGGCACTGTGTAATGCTTTGGCGAGCGATCATCTGGCCGGCGCGGCCATCGATGTGTTCCCGGAAGAGCCGGCAACTAACACCGATCCGTTCAACTCCCCACTGTGCGAGTTCGACAACGTGCTGTTGACGCCGCATATCGGCGGTTCAACCCAGGAAGCGCAAGAGAATATCGGTGATGAAGTGGCTGGCAAGCTGGCCAAGTATTCCGATAACGGCTCTACGCTGTCAGCGGTCAACTTCCCAGAGGTTTCACTGCCGGGCCATGGTCCGAACGCCAGCCGTTTGCTGCACATTCATGAAAATCGCCCAGGCATTCTGACGCAGATTAACCAGATCTTCGCCGAAGAAGGGGTGAACATCGCGGCCCAGTATCTGCAGACCAGCTCGGAAATCGGCTACGTGGTGATCGATATCGAAGCGGAAACCGAACGTGCCGAAGTGGCGTTGCAGCGCATGAAAGCGATTGAAGGGACCATCCGTGCCCGCCTGTTGTTGTAATCGGTAACCAACGGAAAACATCAAGGCCGGAGCAATCCGGCCTTTTGCTATCTGGAGGTCGGCCAAGCCCAGGTTTGCGAAGGGGTAATGATCTCTGGCAGGGGAATATCCCAATGCTCCACCGGCAAGGAGGTAACCCGTTGGCAGTCGTGCGCAATCCCCATCGGATAGGGGCCGGCGTGCTGCCAGTGCTGCAAGGTGCGATCGTAAAATCCTCCCCCCATCCCCAGCCGTTGTCCTGTCGAGTCGAAGGCGACCAGCGGCGTCAACACCACATCCAACAGTGATACCGGCAAGACGTGACGGACATCGAGCGCAGGCTCGAGGATCTTGAAGCGGTTGCTCACCAGCGGCGTTTGCGCGGTGTAATGCAGGAACAGCAGGTTGCCGGGGCTGAAGGGATGCAAGACGGGCAGATAAACTGATTTGCCCAGTTGCCACAGCTGTTCGATCAATGGGGTGGTATCCAGTTCACCGTCAAAAGAGAGAAATGCCGCAACGCATTGAGCTGCCTGAATACGCGGATGCTGCGCAATATTGTTGGCCATCTGCTGGGCAAAATCATGCTGTTGAGCGGGCGTTAAGGCACGGCGTCGTTGACGTATTTCGTTACGGATGAGTTGGCGTTGCTGAGCGAACTGGGGATGTAAGGACATTGTGCTGGATCCGCGAGTCGTGATGAGTTAACACACTGAAAACGCAGGTGAAGGGATCTCCGAGATGCCGTCGCAGGCTGTAACCCTTGAACCCATGGTTCAAGGTGAACGTGCTGTCACAATCTTAAGGCTTCTCGGACGGGCCGAGCATGCACACCGATCATGGATCATCACATTCTGTTGGTACTAAATATCGGCTCAGGGGACTGGCCCGCAGGCAAACATCTCAGAGAAATTTTTCACTCATTGCCGGGGCCTTCAACCCCAGCAACTTAGTTATTCAAATTGTGCATCCTGACGTTCAGAGATGCGACCCTGTTCAAGCAGCGCTTGTTCAATGGTCTGTTGCAGCATACGAATTCGTTGTTCCATATTGGCCGCATAGTCACGCGTTTTCAAGCGTTCTTGAGCAAGTTCGTGACAGACGTTCAATGCCGCGATAAATACGAGTTGCTCTGTATTTGTGACTCTAGTGCGAACTTTAAGATCTTGCAACCGTTGGTTAAGATCTTCTGCTGCCATGTTCAACGCATCTTGTTGTTCTGGCGGGCAATTGACTCTTAACGATCGGCCAAAAATTTGAATATCTACCGGTTGTGCAGACATGCCACCTTCCTGCCTAAATTTCGCGCCAGCACCGGTCAGCCATTGCCGGGCCACCGAAGCGGGCGCCACTATATATACCCCGGTACCAAGATTCAACACTTTTTCAGTACCTGGTTGTAATCTACCGCGCCCAACCTTACCAGACAAAAAACAGATGTAAAATGCGTATTTACCGTATGTTTGCCCGGCCTGCGCTGATTATAACTAGCCACTGAGGTGTTGCCTCAACTGGTATACCAACGGACCTTGGTGGTAGCATAACACGAACTTATCCTGCCAACGATGACGAATGCGCATGTCTATACAGAATACATTTCCAAGTTACCAATCTTTGACCGTGGCTCTTAACCAGCAGGCGGTTGCCTTGACCGCAGCCGAGATGCACGGATTGATCAGTGGCCTGCTGTGCGGCGGCAACCGCGATGCCAGCTGGCAGACCCTGGTGTTTGATCTGACCAACGAAGGCATTGCCTTCCCGCAGGCGTTGAGCCTACCGTTACAGCAACTGCATGAAATCACCCGTGATACGCTGGAAGATGACGAATTCATGTTCCAACTGATGATGCCGGAAGGCGAAACCGTCAGCGTGTTTGACCGTGCGGATGCCTTGGCGGGTTGGGTAAACCACTTCCTGCTGGGGTTGGGCATGATGCAGCCTAAGCTGGCGCAGGTGAAAGATGAAGTGGGCGAAGCGATCGACGATCTGCGTAATATCGCTCAACTGGGTTATGACGAAGGCGAAGACCAGGAAGAGCTGGAACAGTCGCTGGAAGAAGTGGTGGAGTATGTGCGTGTTGCCGCGCTGCTTTGCCATACTGAATTTACCCGCCAGAAACCGACGGCCCCGGAAAATAAAAGGCCGACGTTGCACTGACCATTGGATCCGTCCGTTGGCCAAGAGCGTTGATAACCCCTCTCTGATGACGTTCAGAAGGTGGCATAAACCGATTTCAGGAGATGTGATGACCCAGCAGGAATTTCATAATCGCCGTCAGGCATTGTTGGCACAGATGGCTGCGGGCAGTGCGGCCGTTATCTTCGCCGCACCGGAAGCGACACGCAGCGCAGACTCTGAGTACCCCTATCGTCAGAACAGCGATTTCTGGTATCTGACCGGCTTCAACGAGCCGGAAGCGGTGCTGATCCTGGTGAAGAGTGATGAAACCCATAATCACAGCGTGCTGTTCAACCGCGTACGCGATCTGACGGCAGAAATCTGGTTTGGCCGCCGTTTGGGTCAAGATGCGGCTCCGGCCAAGCTGGGGGTAGACCGCGCGCTGGCCTTCGACGAAATCAACGATCAACTGCACCTGCTGCTCAACGGGCTGGACGTGGTGTATCACGCGCAGGGGCAATATGCCTATGCCGATGAAATCCTGTTCGGCGCATTGGATAAACTGCGTAAAGGCTTCCGTCAGAACCTGGCCGCACCGGCAACCATGACGGATTACCGCCCGTGGCTGCATGATATGCGTCTGTTCAAATCAGCGGAAGAGGTGGCGGTAATGCGCCGTGCCGGTGAGATCAGCGCTTTGGCACATATCCGTGCCATGCAGAAGTGCCGCCCGGGTATGTTCGAATATCAGCTCGAAGGGGAGATCCTGCACGAGTTTAACCGCCATGGTGCCCGCTATCCGTCTTACAACACCATCGTCGGCAGCGGTGAAAATGGCTGCATCCTGCATTACACCGAAAACGAATGTGAAATGCGCGACGGCGATCTGGTGCTGATCGATGCTGGCTGTGAATATCGTGGCTATGCGGGGGATATCACCCGTACCTTCCCGGTGAACGGCAAGTTCAGCAAGCCGCAGCGTGCGGTGTACGACATCGTGCTGGCGTCGATCGACAAGGCGCTGGAAATGTTTAAACCGGGCGTCAGCATCCGCGAAGTGAACGATCAGGTCGTTCGCATCATGATCGCCGGGCTGGTGGATCTGGGCGTGATGAAAGGCGACGTGGAACAGCTGTTTGCCGAACAGGCGCACCGTCCGTTCTTTATGCACGGCCTGAGTCATTGGCTGGGGCTGGATGTGCATGACGTTGGCCACTATGGTTCAGCGAGCCGCGATCGCGTGCTGGAGCCTGGCATGGTGTTGACGGTTGAACCTGGTCTGTATATTGCGCCGGATGCTGATGTGCCGCAGGAGTATCGCGGGATCGGCATCCGTATCGAAGATGACATTCTGATCACACAAGACGGTAATGAAAATCTGACCGCCAGCGTGGTGAAGGATGCTGATGCCATTGAAGCCTTGATGGCGGCGGCCAGATAACATGAGCGTAATCATTGTGGGCGGTGGGATGGCGGGTGCGACGTTGGCACTGGCAATTTCATCGCTGACTCAGGGCAAGGTGGCCGTCGATCTGGTGGAGGCAACCAGGCCGGACGATCGCGCGCATCCTGGCTTTGATGCCCGGGCCATCGCGCTGGCGCAGGGAACCTGCCAACAGCTTGCGCGTATCGGCGTTTGGGCTGCGCTGCGGGACTGTGCCACGGCGATCACTCACGTCCACGTCAGCGATCGTGGGCATGCCGGTTTTGTGAACCTGCACGCTCAGGACTATCAGGTTGAAGCCCTGGGGCAGGTGATTGAGCTGCACGATGCTGGGCAACGGCTGTTTGCCTTGCTGGCTAAAGCACCTGGCGTCACTCTGCATTGCCCGGCCAAAGTGGTCGACGTGTTGCGTACCGCCGATTGCGCCGAAGTGCAATTGGATAATGGCCGGAGCCTGAAGGGGCAGTTGTTGGTAGCCGCAGACGGCTCACGCTCGGCGCTGGCGCAGGCCTGCAATATTCAGTGGCAGCAGAGCGATTATCTGCAGTTTGCCACCATTGCCAATGTCTCAACGGCTGAAGCACCGCAAGGGCGGGCGTTTGAACGCTTTACCCGTTACGGACCGCTGGCGCTGTTGCCGATGTCTAACGGGCGTAGCTCGCTGGTTTGGTGCCACGCACTGGAAAATCGTGAACAGGTCGATAGCTGGAGTGACGAGCGCTTTCTCAGTGAGTTGCAGCAGGCGTTCGGCTGGCGGTTGGGCAAGATGCTGAAAGCAGGTAAGCGCCACAGCTATCCACTGAGCCTGTTGCAGGCCAATCAGCATGTCAGCCACCGTTTGGCGCTGGTTGGCAATGCGGCGCAAACGCTGCATCCGATCGCTGGGCAGGGGTTTAACCTGGGCCTGCGGGATGTGATGTCGCTGGCGGAAACTTTGGCGGAAGCCGCGCAGGCGGGAACCGATCTGGGGGCTTATTCGCTGTTGAGCCAGTACCAGCAACGACGGCAGCAAGATCAGCAGGCGACTATCGGCGTCACCGACGGTTTGATCCGCCTGTTTGCCAATAGCTATGCGCCGTTGGTGGCCGGACGCAATCTTGGGTTGATGGCGATGGAGCAATCACCGGCCTTGCGCGATGCCTTTGCCAAGCGCACCTTAGGCTGGGTTGAACGCTAATACCTGACCACAGCACGGTGCTGGCTCCTTCTCCCTGTGGGAGAGGGTTGGGGTGAGGGGGACTGGTCATAAAAACTAAGTGTCCGCAAATTTAAGGAACTCAAGCAGCATGCAATCATTTGATGTGATTATCGCCGGTGGCGGTATGGTGGGATTGGCTCTGGCCTGCGGTTTGCAGGGCAGTGGCCTGCGCGTGGCGGTGCTGGAACACCGGCAGCCGGAATTATCACCGCTGTCAGCACAGCCAGCGTTGCGCGTCTCAGCCATTAACGCCGCCAGCGAGCGCTTGCTGCAAAGGATTGGCGTATGGGATGAGATCCTCAACCTGCGCGCCAGTCCGTATAACGCAATGGAAGTCTGGGATCGCGACAGCTTCGGCAAGATCGCCTTTCGTGGCGATGAATGTGGTTTCAGCCATCTCGGCCATATCATTGAAAACGAAGTGATCCAGCAGGCGTTGTGGCGCAAGGCGGCCACGTTGTCCGACGTGACCTTGCTAGCTCCGGCTGCGCTGAAACAGGTTGCATGGGGGGAAAACGACGCCTTCGTTACGCTGGAAGATGGCCGTATGCTAACCGCCCGTTTGGTGATCGGTGCCGATGGGGCCAACTCCTGGCTGCGTCAGCATGCCGATATTCCGTTAACTTTCTGGGATTACCGCCACAGCGCGTTGGTCGCCACCATTCGTACCGAAGAGCCGCACCAAGCTACGGCGCGTCAGGTGTTTCATGGCGAAGGGATCCTGGCTTTCCTGCCGTTTAACGATCCCCATTTAAGTTCGATTGTCTGGTCGGTCGCGCCAGAAGAGGCCGAACGGCTGCAACAACTGGAGCCGGAAGCCTTTAACCGCGAGCTGGCAATGACCTTCGATATGCGTCTGGGCAGCTGCCAGCTCGAAAGCGAACGGCTGACATTCCCGCTCACCGGGCGTTATGCCCGCAGCTTTGCAGGCCATCGTCTGGCGCTGGTGGGGGATGCGGCGCACACCGTACATCCGTTGGCCGGGCAGGGTGTGAATCTGGGCTTTATGGATGCCGCCGAGCTGATATCCGAGCTTAAACGCCTGCAGCGTCAGGGTAAGGACATCGGCCAGCATCTGTATCTGCGTCGTTATGAACGCCGCCGTAAACACGGTGCGGCAGTGATGCTGGCCAGTATGCAAGGCTTCCGGGAGCTGTTTGCGGGCCACAACCCGGCGAAGAAGCTGCTGCGTGACGTGGGCCTAAGGCTGGCAGACAGCCTGCCGGGCGTGAAGCCAAAACTGGTGCGCCAGGCCATGGGCCTTAACGATCTGCCGGACTGGTTAGTCTGAGCATTTCAGAGGCCTGCGGTGCAGGCCTCTACCCGCCATCCATCAATCTTCCTTATACCTGCCTTCGTTTGAGAAATTCTAATTCCAGGCAAATTTTCTCATTACTTTTTCTAATTCCATGGTCGGTTATCAAAACCCGATATTCTCCATTCCAGTTGCTGTTTGTTATATAACTTCGGATTTTCACCGCTTTAATTGTTAATTTTGTGCCTTAAAGCGCATTTTTCCAGTGAAAAACTCTGCAAACTAACGCGGCAT
Source organism: Serratia sp. H1w (assembly GCF_000633355.1). Taxonomy (GTDB): domain Bacteria; phylum Pseudomonadota; class Gammaproteobacteria; order Enterobacterales; family Enterobacteriaceae; genus Chania. Next base: position 23,639 of record NZ_AYMQ01000108.1, on the reverse strand, counting down.
TTTACTGACCCTGAACCTGGTCGTGCCTATTTTAACTTATGGTTAATGGGGTCGTTCGGTGTTAACGTCAGGGCCAAGGTATCGTTTGCGTCGTTGAGTATTGGCGAGGCATTTGTGTTGAGCAGCCAGCGTGTTTCGCGCAATCAGGCCCGCGAGTTACCCCCGCCTTATTGCGTAATAACACCCTGTCTTCGGCTACTTGAGTGGAAAGAGGGAAAAGATGGCAAAGCAAACCCCACTGTACGACCAGCACGTGGCGTGCGGTGCGCGCATGGTAGATTTTCATGGCTGGATGATGCCGCTGCACTACGGCTCCCAGATTGATGAACACCACGCCGTGCGTCAGGATGCCGGCATGTTCGATGTCTCCCATATGACCATCGTGGATCTGCGCGGTGCTCGTACCCGTGAATTCCTGCGTTACCTGCTGGCGAACGATGTCGCCAAACTCACTCAATCTGGTAAGGCGCTGTATACCGGCATGCTGAATGCGTCCGGTGGCGTGATCGACGACCTGATCGTCTATTTCTTTACCGAAGACTATTTCCGCCTTGTGGTGAACTCCGCCACCCGCGAAAAGGATCTGGCCTGGATCGAGCAGCATGCGGCCCCGTACGGCGTTGAGCTGACGGTGCGCGACGATCTGGCGCTGGTTGCGGTGCAAGGCCCACAGGCCAAAGAGCGCGCCGCCACCTTGTTTACCCCGGAACAGAAGCAGGCGGTGGAAGGCATGAAGCCCTTCTTCGGCGTGCAGGCGGGGGATCTGTTTATTGCGACCACCGGCTATACCGGTGAAGCAGGCTATGAAATTGCTCTGCCGAAAGAGCAGGTCGTCGATTTCTGGCAGCAACTGCTGGCCGCTGGGGTAAAACCTGCCGGACTTGGTGCGCGGGATACCCTGCGTCTGGAAGCCGGTATGAATCTCTATGGTCAGGAAATGGACGAAGGCGTTTCGCCATTAGCCGCCAATATGGGCTGGACCGTGGCCTGGGAACCGCAGGATCGCCAGTTTATTGGCCGTGAAGCGCTGGAACAGCAGCGTGAAAAAGGCACTGAACAACTGGTCGGCTTGATCATGACGGAAAAAGGCGTATTACGTAATGAGCTGCCGGTGCATTTTACCGATGCGTTAGGTCAGCCGCAGGTTGGTGTGATCACCAGCGGTTCTTTCTCACCGACCTTGGGCTTCAGCATTGCGCTGGCCAGAGTTCCAGCCGGTATCGGTGAGCAGGCTATCGTGCAGATCCGTAACCGTGAAATGCCAGTGAAGGTCTGTAAGCCAGGTTTTGTACGTGCCGGTAAGTCACTGATCAATTAGTTTTTATTCTTCGAAGGAGTAACAGGCCAATGAGCAATGTGCCAACAGAATTGAAATACGCCACCTCCCATGAGTGGGTGCGTGACGCAAGCAACGGCGAATACGTTGTAGGTATCACCGAACACGCGCAGGAACTGCTGGGCGATATGGTATTTGTCGATCTGCCGGAAGTCGGCACTACCGTTTCCGCGGGTGATGACTGTGCCGTTGCGGAGTCGGTCAAGGCCGCTTCCGATATTTACGCGCCAATCAGCGGTGAAATCATCGCGGTCAACGGCGAACTGGAAAGCTCCCCGGAGCTGGTCAACAGCGAACCGTACGGCGAAGGCTGGCTGTTCCGCATCAAGGCAAGCGATGCGTCAGAGCTGGACAAGCTGCTGGATGCCGGTGCTTACCAGGCTTCCATCGACGAATAAGCCCTATCACGCCCCACTCTCATGTGGGGCGTTTTGCAGTTCAGGCTATATCCCGTACCCCGCAAGCATTCAGGAATTTGTAGCAATGACTCAGACACTCAGCCAACTTGAACACAGCGAAGCGTTCATCGAACGCCACATCGGCTCTTCTGCAGAGCAACAGCAGCAGATGCTGGAAGCGGTGGGCGCTCGCTCGCTCAGCGCGCTGATCCAACAGATTGTGCCAGCCGATATTCAACTGCCCGGGCCTCCGCCGGTGGGCGATGCGGCCACGGAACATCAGGCGCTGGCCGAACTGAAGGCGATTGCCTCGCAGAATCAGCGCTACAAATCCTATATCGGTATGGGCTACAGCGCGGTGCTGACGCCGCCGGTGATCCTGCGCAACATGCTGGAAAATCCAGGCTGGTACACCGCTTATACGCCTTATCAGCCAGAAGTGTCGCAAGGCCGCCTTGAGGCACTGCTCAACTTCCAGACCGTGACCCTCGATCTGACCGGGCTGGATCTGGCCTCCGCTTCCTTGCTGGATGAAGCTACCGCTGCCGCAGAAGCGATGGCGTTGGCCAAACGTGCCAGCAAACTGAAAGACGCCAACCGCTTCTTTGTGGCTGACGATGTGCATCCGCAAACTCTGGACGTAGTTCGTACCCGTGCCGAGACCTTTGGCTTTGATGTGATCGTCGACAAACCGGCGAAGGTGCTGGAGCTGCAAGGCGTGTTCGGCGTGTTGCTGCAACAGGTCGGCACCACGGGTGAATTGCACGATTACAGCGCCCTGTTGGCAGAGCTGAAAACGCGCAAAATCGTCACTAGCATGGCAGCCGATATTATGGCGCTGGTGCTGCTGACGGCACCGGGCAAGCAAGGGGCCGATGTGGTATTCGGTTCTGCGCAAAGCTTCGGTGTGCCAATGGGCTACGGTGGCCCACACGCGGCGTTCTTCGCCTGCCGTGACGAATTCAAGCGCTCGATGCCGGGTCGTATCATCGGCGTGTCCCGCGACGCTGCCGGTAATACCGCGCTGCGCATGGCGATGCAAACCCGTGAACAACATATCCGCCGCGAAAAGGCCAACTCGAATATCTGTACCTCGCAGGTGCTGCTGGCCAACATCGCCAGCCTGTATGCGGTGTACCATGGCCCACAAGGTCTGCAACGTATCGCCGGGCGCATCCATCGTCTGACCGATATCCTGGCTGCTGGCCTGCAACAAGCGGGTCTGTCACTGCGCCATAAAACCTGGTTCGATACCCTGACCGTGGAAGTGAAAGACAAAGCCGCGGTACTGGAACGCGCACTGGGCTTCGGTATCAACCTGCGCACGGATATCCACGGTGCGGTTGGCATCACGCTGGATGAAGCCACTTCCCGTGAAGACGTGCAGACGCTGTTTGCTCTGTTGGCAGGCGATAACCACGGTCTGGATATCGATGCGCTGGATGCGGCCGTGAGCAACAACAGCCAGTCGATCCCGGCGGCCATGCTGCGCAAAGATCCGATCCTCACGCATCCGGTATTTAACCGCTATCACAGCGAAACCGAGATGATGCGCTATATGCACCGCCTGGAGCGTAAAGATCTGGCGCTGAACCAGGCGATGATCCCGCTAGGCTCCTGTACCATGAAGCTGAACGCCGCCGCAGAGATGATCCCGATCACCTGGCCTGAGTTCTCTGAACTGCACCCGTTCTGCCCACCAGAGCAGGCGGCAGGCTATCAACTGATGATTGGGCAACTCTCCCAGTGGCTGGTGCAACTGACCGGTTACGATGCCGTGTGCATGCAGCCTAACTCGGGTGCGCAAGGCGAATATGCTGGTCTGCTGGCGATCCGCCGTTACCACGAAAGCCGCAACGAGGCTGGCCGTAATATCTGCCTGATCCCAAGCTCGGCGCATGGTACCAACCCGGCTTCCGCTCAGATGGCGGGCATGGGCGTGGTGGTGGTAGCCTGTGACAAGAACGGCAACATCGATCTGCACGATCTGCGGGTGAAGGCCGAGCAGGCCGGGGAAGCCCTTTCCTGCATCATGGTCACCTACCCGTCGACCCATGGCGTGTATGAAGAAACCATCCGTGAAGTGTGCCAGATCGTGCATCAGTTTGGCGGCCAGGTGTATCTGGACGGTGCCAACATGAACGCACAGGTGGGGATCACCACGCCGGGTTATATCGGCGCGGATGTGTCACACCTCAACCTGCATAAAACCTTCTGTATCCCTCACGGCGGTGGCGGCCCAGGCATGGGGCCAATCGGTGTGAAAGCGCATCTGGCACCGTTCGTTCCAGGTCACAACGTGGTGCAGATTGACGGCGTTACCACTCAGCAGGGCGCGGTTTCTGCCGCACCGTTCGGCAGCGCCTCTATCTTGCCAATCAGTTGGATGTATATCCGCATGATGGGTGCGGAAGGGCTGAAGCAGGCTAGCCAGGTGGCGATCCTCAATGCCAACTACATCGCAACCCGCCTGAAAGACGCTTATCCGGTGTTGTATACCGGCCGCGATCACCGTGTGGCGCACGAATGTATTCTGGATATCCGTCCGTTGAAAGAAGAGACCGGTATCAGCGAAATGGACATTGCCAAACGCCTGATCGACTATGGTTTCCATGCGCCGACCATGTCGTTCCCGGTGGCGGGTACGCTGATGGTTGAGCCGACCGAATCGGAAAACAAAGTGGAGCTGGATCGCTTTATCGATGCGATGCTGGCGATCCGCAGTGAGATTGACCGTGTACAAAAGGGCGAGTGGCCATTGGAAGACAACCCATTGGTTAATGCACCACACGTGCAGGCCGAACTGGTCAGCGACTGGCAGCACGCTTACAGCCGCGAGCTGGCGGTGTTCCCAATTGCCGGTGTGCGTGAGAATAAATACTGGCCGAGCGTGAAGCGCCTGGATGATGTCTACGGCGATCGCAATCTGTTCTGCTCTTGTGTACCGATGAGCGATTACGAATAGCACCATCCGCCAACATGATGATCGAGGGGCACTGCCATCATGGCGTGTCCCTTTTTTTATTGCAGCGTATCAGTGATTAACGAGTCTCCACCACGGAACAAGGAAACGGTATGAAAGCGGCAGTCGTCAATACGTTAGGTCAGGTACCCCAGTTAGGCATTTTCACGCCACCACAACCGCTGGCCGATGAAGTGGCTATTGAGGTGATGGTTGCCGGCATTAAACAGCTAGATCGCGCTATTGTGGCCGGTAAACATTATTCCAGCCCAAAGGATCTGCCGTTTGTGCCGGGAACCGATGGCGTAGGCAGAACGCCAGATGGGCAACGGGTGTACTTTGCCTCTTTTCGCCAGCCACACGGTGCGCTGGCCGAACATACCGTGGCCTCATGGACGGTACCAGTTCCCGATTCGCTAGATGATGCGACCGCAGCGGCGCTGATCAATCCGGCACTGGCAGCGTGGTTGCCGCTGTTCTGGCGAGCCAATGTTCAGCCAGGGGAAACCGTCCTGATCATCGGCGCGACCGGGACATCGGGTAAGCTTGCGGTTGCAGCTGCGCGTCAAGCCGGTGCTGGGCGGATTGTCGCTGCCGGGCGGCGTCAGAGCGTGCTGGATGAGCTGAAGGTGGATGCAACGGTGGATCTGAGCCTTGAGGGACTGGCGCTACAGCAGGCCTTTACCGCTGCTGCTGGGCCACAGGGTTATGACGTAGTGGTGGACTACATTTGGGGACCGGCGACGGAGGCGCTGCTGGCAACCTTCAACAATCACGATCTCTCTTCCCATGCTGGCGGCCAAGGCATCCGGCTGGTGAACGTGGGTTCCATGGCCGGGCCAAACATTAGCTTACCTGCGGCGGTGCTACGTAGTACGCAGTTGCAGATCCTGGGCAGCGGAACGGGCAACTTTCCGCCGATCCCGCAGTTGCAAAGCATCGTTGCCGATATTCTGGCGTTGGCAGCCGAAGGGAAAATCAGTGTCGATACCCAGGAACATGCCTTTGCCGATATTGCCGACGCGTGGGATATCAACAAGAAAAGCGATACCCGTTCGGTGATCCGCATCCGTGATTAAACCGTATCAACAGCAAGGAACCGTATGACCAAGGTTGCATTAGTTACCGGCGCCAGCCGGGGCATAGGCCGCGCGAGGGCGTTATTATTGGCTCAACAGGGCTATGTGGTGGGCGTTAACTATCTGCGTGATAGTGCGGCTGCGGAGCTGGTGGTGGCACAGATCCACCAGCAGGGCGGCAAAGCCTTGGCTCTGCGGGCAGATATTGCCGACGAAGCAGAAGTGGTAGCGATGTTTGCCGAACTGGAGACCACGCTGGGACCCATCGATGCACTGGTCAACAACGCGGGCATTCTCTTCCAACAGGCAAGTATTGAGCAACTCACTGCCGAGCGGATCAACAAGGTGCTGACGACTAACGTCACCGGGTATTTTCTCTGCTGTCGTGAAGCGGTAAAACGCATGGCGCTGCGTCATGGCGGGCAGGGGGGGGCGATTGTTAACGTCTCTTCCGCTGCTTCTCGCTTGGGGGCTCCGTGGGAATATATCGACTATGCGGCATCAAAAGGGGCGGTGGATACGTTGACGACCGGCCTGGCGTTGGAAGTGGCTGCACAGGGGATACGCGTCAACTGTGTCAGGCCTGGTTGTATTTACACCGAGATGCACGCCAGCGGAGGTGAGCCGGGGCGTGTCGATCGGGTGAAGTCGGCGTTGCCAATGCAACGGGGCGGTCAGCCGGAAGAAGTGGCGCAAGCCGTGGCCTGGTTGCTCTCCGATGCGGCTTCCTATGTCACCGGCAGCTTTATCGAGGCGGCGGGCGGGCGTTAATATCCCCCCAACCTCCCAAAGGGCTAAGGAGCCAGTTCAGCGTCGTTGGCAGCTAATGTGGAACTGCGTAGGGGCGCTGCATGCTGCGCCCGTGTCAGGGCCAATTGCGGGAGTAAAATTGCAGCTCAATCGGTTCCCTCTCCTTGTGGGAGAGGGTTAGGGTGAGGGCATTACTTCAGCCAGCCTTTGCGCTGTGCATCCCGCAAGTGCTGCTCCAGGTGCTTCCACAGTTCTGGGTGGATATCGGCAATCATCGCGTTGCGATTTAACACCTGCTCCAGGCTAACGTTATTTTCTACCCAGCTCTGGCCTTCATTATGCAGGTTCATCAGCATCGGCATACTGCGATCCAACACCAGCGCAAAGCGGGCATCGGCGCTTTCACCATCTTCATACTCCTGCCACAACGCGGTGAACAACCCACGCTGAGGTTCCGGCAACAGACCGAACAGGCGTTTGGCTGCGGCCACTTCCTGATCGTGGATCGCCGCACGGGCCGCCAGATCGTAGACAAAGACATCGCCTGCATCGATCTCGACGATGTCGTGCAGCAGAGCCATCTGGATCACGCGCTGAATATCTACCGCATCACCGGCATAAGGGGCCAGGCTTAGAGCCGCAATGGCAAAGTGCCAACTGTGCTCGGCCGAGTTTTCCTGACGCTGGGTGCCCAACACCTTGGTACGGCGCTGAACGCTTTTCAGTTTATCGATTTCCATCAAGAACTGGATAACTTGAGTCATGGAGCCAAAGTCTAAGGCGGGTACAGCGGATGACATGAGACGAACCTCGAGGTGAATGATGGGAATACCCGTTGTCTTTCAAGCTAACTGAAATCCTTAGGGTGCAAAGCTTGTCGATTGTAGCCCAGTGAGCCGGGGATTTCGATGTTAGCGCGGTGTTACAAGCGTACACAGTTTTATTTTAGCGTACACGTGTACACTGGAATCATTCTCAGCTACTCTCATCTGCGGTTATTTCGCACAATATGCGTTAGTTTTGAGAGGTTGCGAGTTATGGGAAGAACGGATGAAGTGAAAACCGGGGCCGACGAGTTGCCAGTCACGGCTTATCCATGGGCAGAGGAAATTGCCAACAGTATCAGCCACGGCATCGGATTGGTGTTTGGCATTGTCGGTTTGGTGTTGTTGTTGGTCCAGGCGGTAAACGCCGGCGCTGGGGTAACGGCCATTACCAGCTACAGCCTGTATGGCGGCAGCATGATCCTGCTGTTCCTGGCTTCCACGCTGTATCACGCCATTCCGCATCAGAGAGCCAAACACTGGCTGAAAAAATTTGACCACTGCGCCATCTACTTATTGATCGCCGGGACCTATACGCCGTTTCTGTTGGTGGGGTTAGACTCACCGTTGGCGAGAGGGCTGATGGCGGTGATCTGGGGGCTGGCGCTGTTCGGGGTGATCTTCAAACTGGCGTTCGCGCACCGTTTTGAGGTGTTGTCGCTGGTGACTTACCTGACTATGGGTTGGTTATCGCTGATAGTTATCTATCAACTGGCGATGCGCTTGGAGGTCGGAGGGGTAACGTTGCTGGCGGTGGGCGGCGTGGTGTATACGCTAGGGGTGATTTTCTACGCGTCGAAGCGTTTCCGCTTTGGCCATGCGATCTGGCACGGCTTTGTGCTCGGTGGCAGCGTGTGTCACTTTATGGCGATCTACCTTTACGTCTAACCCGCTCATTTTGTTGTTGATATATTGCTAAATCGTTTCTTTTGAGTTAAAAAAGAGGCGCTTGTTTCTTTCGGGTATCCAGCAAGCCTGATTATTTCTGAGCCCGCCATATCCCTGGCTTTCAAGCCGCAGGGGGTGGCTGAGCTTGCTACCTGACCTGCATCTTGAGATCCATGGGGTAGATTGCACCTCCCGGTGCCTTTAACCTTACCCAGGACTCATTACTATGATCGTTCGTCTATCCAAAGCGCTGCTGGTCTGCGCTATCGCACTCTTTGCCTCACTGGTGGCCTTTGGCAATATCACTGATTACGGCACCAACTTCGCTTTTGTACGTCATGTTTTTCTGATGGATACGATATTCCCTGATGCCACTATCACCTACCGTGCGATCCAGTCGCCTTGGCTGCATCAGGTGGGGTATGTCGGCATTATTGCCCTGGAAACCCTGACTGCGGTGTTGTGCTGGATCGGTGGGATACGCCTGCTGTGTGGCCTGAAATTGCCTGCGGTGCGGTTTAATCGTGCCAAGACGTTGGCTATCGCGGGTTTGACTTTGGGCTTCCTTACCTGGCAGGTTGCCTTTATGTCCGTCGGCGGTGAGTGGTTTGGCATGTGGATGTCAAAACAGTGGAACGGAGTGCCCGATGCTTTCCGCTTCTTTGTCACCATTTTGCTGGTGCTGATCTATCTGGTGCCGCGTGATGGGGAATTGGACGACTAACTCGTTGTCTGGCCGCAGGCGCGATGCCTGCGGCTAAAAAGATTACTTCTCTTCTGCCAGTGAGTAAGGCAGAGGTTTGATAACCAACTGGCTGGTGGCATCATCACGTACACGCAGCACGCTATCCGCTTCCAGATCGTTATTCATTACCACCTGTACCCACAGCGTTCCGTCAGCCAGTGCGCTTGCCGCCAGCACGGTGCCGGTACGGCGCCAGTTGTCACCCAGCTTCAACTCCAAATCGTCACCGGCCTGTGGAACTTGGCTGGCGGTACCTTCCAGCCAATACAGGGCGCGCTTGTTGGCTCCCCGGAACTTGGCGCGAGCCACCATTTCCTGCCCGGTGTAGCAGCCTTTACTGAAGCTAATGCCTGCCAGCGCTTGCAGATTGGTGGCCTGCGGGATCAGCTGCGCACTGTTTGGGGCATCAATTACCGGATAACCGGCCTCGATATCCAGCGCCAGCCATTGGCGGCTGTCGTTCAGCTCTGCCTGCCCATCCAGCTTGGCGGCGAGTTGGGCGGCGGTTTCTGCCGAAACGATCAGCATAAAACGTTCCGCTGGCAGGGCAAAGTGCAGCAAGGTCGTGTCGCCGTCTTGCACCACTTGGTGTTCCGCATCTGGCAGGGTAGCGAACACCTGCGCCAATGCGGCACGTGCCTGCTGACCGGCGAGGCCCAGCAGCACAGCATCGCCGTCTGCCGCGATGGTGATCTTGGAGAACACCGCGTATTTCTTTATTTCAGCCAGTTGACTATCCAGCACGCTGCGGCGCTCAAGATAGGCAAAGCCTTCACCGTGGTGGAATAAACGCAGGTTGCTCCACATCTTGCCTTTGGCATCGCAATGGCCGCACAGCACGTGTTGATCGGCCGCCAGCTTATCGATGTCGGCCGTCACCTGGCCTTGAAGATATTTCACCGTGTCTGGCCCGTTCAGCCGCACCAAGGCCCAATCTTCCAGTGAGATCAGCGTCAGTGGCAGATGGGAAGAGGCGGAAGGTTGACGGGATGGAAAAGGAATATTGAACGCCATAATCGGTTCCTGCTGCATGTTTAGCATACCTGTTGGGGTTGCTACCATGGTAAAAGAGGTGGCTGGCTTTGCAAACAGTTATTACCAGGCAGCGCTTTTTTTGACATTTTACGCTTTGTTGAGTGAACGCCCTTCCCGGCGAGTATGTCAAATTGTTACTCTAGGCACTTACGGCCAACGATACCCAATGTTACCCAAATCGTTGGCTGATGGAATTAAATTGCACGCGTGTTGCCATACCAAGTGTCGGTTGCCCAACAGCATGGCAAGCCATGCCGAAAAGAGGTTAGTCATAACAACATGGATATTAACAATAAAGCACGTATTCACTGGGCCTGCCGTCGCGGCATGCGCGAGCTGGATATCTCGATCATGCCGTTTTTCGAACATGAATACGATACGCTGAGTGATGCAGACAAGGCCGTATTCATCCGCTTGCTCGAAAGTGACGACCCCGATTTGTTCAACTGGCTGATGAATCATGGTACTCCGCAGGATCAAGATCTGCAGAGAATGGTATCCCTGATCCAAACGCGAAATAAAGCCCGTGGCCCAGTGGCGATGTGATGTCCGCGTTTCCTGGCGTACCCAGTTAGTCTCGCTGCTGACCCACGGCCTGCTGATCTTGCTGATCCTGATCGCCCCGTGGCCGGAAGGCTACGGTTTGATATGGCTGGTGCTGTTGACGTTGGTGGTGTTTGAGTGCATTCGCAGCCAAAAGCGTATTGCATCCAGGCAGGGAGAACTGCGGTTGCTGGCTGAACGCCGGATTGAGTGGCATGGCCAGGAATGGCTGATGGTGAAAAAACCCTGGATGCCGGGGTTCGGTATTATTCTGTCGCTACAGCAGATCAACGGTAAAAAACGCCAGCGGCTGTGGTTGGCTTCGGATGCCATGAGCAAAGCGGATTGGCGCCAACTGCGTCAGCGGCTGCTGTTTGTGCAACCCGCTACCGACGAGGATCAACAATGAAACCGCTGCTTTGGCTGGTAGAGGACGAACCCAGCATTGCGGATACGCTGATTTATACCCTGGAAAGCGAAGGCTTTCAGGTGCGTTGGTTTGAACGTGGCGAGCCTGCTTTGCAGGCTTTGCAACAGGGTTTACCGGCGTTGGTGATCCTCGACGTCGGCCTGCCCGATATCAACGGTTTTGAACTTTGCCGTCGTCTGCTGGCGCAGGCGGCGGATTTACCGATCCTGTTTCTTACCGCCCGCAGCGGCGAACTCGATCGCCTGATCGGGCTGGAAATCGGTGCCGATGATTATGTTGCCAAACCCTTCTCCCCACGCGAGGTGAGCGCCCGCGTGCGCACCATCCTGCGGCGTCTACACAAACAGCAGCGCTTGCAGCAGCCAACCCTGTATCACTTTGGTGCCTTTAGCCTGGATGAAGAGGGGGCCACGATCTGTTATCACCAGCAGCCGCTGTTGCTGACCCGCTATGAATTCCTGCTGTTGAAAACGCTGTTACAGGCACCTGGCCGGGTGTTCTCCCGCCAGCAATTGATGGACATCGTTTGGGCCCAAGCTGAAGAGAGCCTGGACCGCACCGTCGATACCCATATCAAAACGCTACGTGCCAAACTGCGGGCGATCGACGCCGTGGAACCACCGATCCATACCCATCGTGGCTTAGGCTACAGCGTGAGCCGCCAGCCATGAGGATTGGCCTGCGCCTGCTGCTAGGCTATTTCCTGATTGTGGCAGTGGCGGGCTATTTCGTGTTGAGCATCTTTGTACAAGAGGTGAAACCTGGCGTACGGCGTGCCACCGAAGGTACGCTGGTGGATACCGCCAACCTGTTGGCACAGGTGGCGCGGCTGGATATGAGACACGGGGATGCAGCCAAAGGCCAATTGGCGCAAGCCATTGCCCAGCTTAATCAACGGCCAATCGGGGCCAATATTGCCGGGATCCGTAAAGATAGGAACGAATATCGCGTCTATGTTACCGATGGCCGCGGCAAGGTGATTTTTGATTCATCGGGCCAGGCGTTAGGGCAGGATTACTCCCGCTGGAACGATGTCTATCTGACATTACGTGGCCAGTACGGTGCGCGCAGCACCCGGACGATTGCCGATGATGAGAGCAGTTCGGTGATGTACGTGGCCGCTCCGGTGATTGAGCAAGGGCAGATTATCGGCGTGTTGAGCGTTGGCAAACCCAACAGCTCGATGGCTCCGGTGATCCGCCGCAGCGAGCGGCGTATTCTGTTGGCGGGTGCGGTGCTGCTGGGGATTGCGCTGGCGATCGGCCTGGGGTTTGTCTGGTGGATTAACCGCTCGATCAATCGCCTGGTACGTTATGCCGACGGGGTAGCGCACGGCGAGGCGGTACCCTTGCCACGTATGGGCAGCGTTGAACTGACCCAACTGGCGCAAGCGCTGGAAAGCATGCGCATGAAGCTGGAAGGCAAAGCCTATATTGAACAGTATGTGCATACTCTGACTCACGAATTGAAAAGCCCACTGGCGGCGATCCGTGGTGCAGCGGAGCTCCTTCAGGAGTCACCTCCTCCGGCGACGGCCAAACGCTTTTTAACCAATATCGAACAGCAGAGCGCGCGCATCCAGCAATTGGTCGACAAGCTGCTGGTTCAGGCGCAGTTGGAAAGTCGGCCCGGATTGGAATTGGCTCCGGTGGCGTTAGTGCCGTTGCTGCGACAGATCGTCGCGGGTAAAGAAGCTCAGGCGGCACAGCGTGGCGTGACGATCAAGTTGGGTGAACTGGCGGAGGCAACATTGGTCGGCGATGCCTTCTTACTAGGGCAGGCGTTGAGCAACCTGCTGGATAACGCCCTGGATTTCACCCCGGCGGACGGTACGGTGAGTATCGACAGCGAACGGTCGGAACATCATTACCAGATCACGATTTGTGATACCGGTAGCGGCATCCCTGACTATGCGCTGGACAAGGTGTTTGAGCGCTTCTATTCGCTGGCCCGGGAAGATAAACCCAAGAGCAGCGGCCTGGGCCTGAACTTCGTGCAGGAAGTGGCGCGCCTGCATCGTGGCACCATCCGTTTGCAAAACAATCACCCCACCGGTGCGCAGGCAATCTTCACTTTACCGCTCTGAATGCCATTTATTGCCCACACTTCACCTTCCCTTCACACAACCACATTCTGATTTCACTTGCCGGCTCTATCGTAGCGACATTACCTACAAGGAGTCTGCGACGATGTTTAAATCGGTACTGTTTTGGAAAATAACCACCCTGCTGGGATTGATGATCCTGATGATGATCCCGGTGGGCCAGTTAATGGATGTGGTACAGGAACGCAGTGGCTATCGCCAGAGCGTGGTGGGACAAGTGAGCGAGAGCACGAGCCGTGCACAGCGCATACTGGGGCCGCTGATCGTGATCCCGTACACCTTGCGCGAAGAGAAGAAGAACGAAAAGGGCGAAATCTCGATAGAGATCAACCGCTATCAACGCTTCGTATTGCCGGAATCCCTGGTGGTGAATGGCAAACCTAACGTTGAAGTCCGCAAACTGGGTATCTATCAGACCCAGGTTTATCAGGGGCCGTTGGATTTTCAGGTGAAATTCGCCCAACCCGATCTGGACGATCTGCAACACAGCAACATCACTGTCGGTCAGCCTTTCCTGGTTGTGTCATTGAGCGACTCCCGTGGCATCAAAAGCATTTCAGCCCTCAACGGCATTCAACAGCAAGCCAAGTTTGAGCCAGGTACCTTGGTAAACGGGCTTTCCCAGGGGATCCACGCCCCGCTGGCCTTGGCCTCGTTGCAGAAAGAAGGGCTCACAGCCGATTTTACGCTGAACCTGGCGGGGACCAGCAGCTTGTCTCTGGTGCCGGTGGGGCGCAGCTCCGAGCTGTTATTGCAAAGCAACTGGCCGCACCCGAACTTCCTCGGCAACTTCCTGCCGGATGAGCGCAAGGTGACTGATAGAGGCTTCTCTGCCCGCTGGCGCAGCACCTGGTTTGCCAACAACATCAACAGCGCCTTTATGTATGACAATGGCATCATGGAAGAGGAAAAGCTGCCGACCTTCACCACCAGCCTGATTGAGCCGGTCGATCACTACCAACTGACCGAACGAGCGGTGAAGTATGCGGTACTGTTCCTGGGGCTGACGTTTATGGCGTTCTTCCTGTTCGAAACCCTGACCGGGCTGCGGGTGCACCCGATCCAATATCTGCTGGTGGGAGCTGCGCTGGTATTGTTCTATCTGATCCTGCTGGCCTTCTCGGAACATCTGGGGTTCGACGTGGCGTATTTGCTGGCGAGCGTGGCCTGTAGTGGGCTGATTGCCTTCTACCTCAGTGCGGTGCTGCGTGGGATCAAGCGTGGCATGCTGTTCGCCGCCAGTCTGTTACTGCTGTATGGCATCCTGTATATGCTGTTGCAGTCGGAAGATAACGCGCTGGTATTGGGTTCGGTGCTGCTGTTCGGCATTCTGGCGGGGATCATGTTGCTGACACGTAAGCTGGACTGGTATCAGGTGGCCGACCCGGCTCGTTTGAAAGGCAACACTGCTGAGCTAGAAACCGCTGAGGCACCAGCCAGCAATGGTGAGAGCCGCTTTAGGCTATGGAAGTAAAAACTCAGTTGAGTCACTGCTGAAGCTTGCATTAGTTACTCAGGGTCGAACATGTTCGACCCCTACAGATTCAGCTCGGCGTTCATGACGTAGGGGCGCTGCATGCTGCGCCCGTTGTTAAAGCAGAGGTTCCATTTCCAGCAGGATCTGTTCACACCACTGTTGCAGACGCTCTTCGCTCAGATCGTACTGATTCACCTCATCCAGCGCCAGGCCAACAAAGTGTTTGCCGTCGGCGCTGAGTGGTTTGGGGCTGGTGAATTCAAAACCGTCAATCGGCCAGAAACCGATAAACTGTACGCCCCGTGGGGCTAGCTGGTCGTGTAACATCCCCAGCGCATCCAGGAACCATTCGCCATAACCCAACTGATCGCCCATCCCGTACATGGCGACGATCTTGCCTTGCAGATCCAGCTCGGTCAGCTGTGGCCAGATCGCTTCCCAATCCTCTTGCAGCTCACCGAAATCCCAGGTTGGAATACCCAGGATCAGGATGGAGTAGTCTTCCATCAGCTTGGGGGAAACGTCTTTCAGGTTGTGCAGGTCAACCAGGTCTTCACCCAGGATCTCACGGATTTTTTCTGCTGCCATCTCGGTGTAGCAGGTGCTGGAGCCGTAAAACAGACCAATCTTCATGTTTAAACCGTTTATAATGCCGTCTAGAGAATTGCAACGAGTATACCTTAAGGCATAATGCCTGTGCTAAAAACGCAACCAAGAGAGGACCACGTGCAACAGCAAGATAGTGCGCTGATTGAGCAATTCCTGGATGCGTTGTGGCTCGAACGCAATCTGGCAGAGAATACGCTGGCCTCTTATCGGCTCGATTTGCAGGCATTGGCCGGCTGGCTGGCCCCCAACAATCGCAACCTGTTACAGGCCGAAGCGCTGGATCTACAGGCCTTTCTCGCCGAGCGGGTGGAGGGCGGATATAAAGCGACCAGTTCAGCCCGGTTGTTGAGCGCAATGCGCCGTCTGTTCCAATATCTCAACCGTGAAAAAATGCGGGCGGATGATCCCACCGCGCTATTAGCCTCGCCCAAATTACCGCAGCGGCTCCCCAAGGATCTGAGCGAAGCGCAGGTGGAGGCTTTGTTACAAGCTCCCTGTGTCGATCAGCCGTTGGAGTTGCGCGATAAGGCGATGCTGGAAGTGTTGTATGCCACCGGTTTGCGCGTGTCGGAACTGGTAGGGTTGACCATCAGCGATGTCAGTCTGCGCCAGGGTGTGGTGCGAGTGATCGGTAAAGGTAACAAAGAGCGCCTGGTGCCGCTGGGGGAAGAAGCGGTGTACTGGATCGAAAATTATCTGGAACATGGCAGGCCGTGGATGTTGAACGGCCAGACGCTGGACGTGCTGTTTCCCAGCAACCGTAGTCAGCAAATGACCCGACAGACTTTCTGGCATCGGATTAAACACTATGCGATCCTAGCCGGTATCGACAGTGAACGACTGTCTCCGCATGTGCTGCGCCACGCTTTCGCCACCCATTTACTGAACCATGGGGCCGATCTTCGTGTCGTACAGATGTTATTGGGGCATAGCGACCTCTCAACCACACAAATTTATACCCATGTAGCGACTGAAAGATTGAAACAGCTACATCAACAGCATCACCCGCGCGCCTGACGTGTAGGGATCGAAAGGATTGGAAGAATGAAAAAAGGTTTAATGCTGCTCTCCCTGCTGGTGGCTTCGGTTACCGGCACGGCCCATGCTGATGATGCAGCCATTCACAAAGCGCTCGGTAGCCTGGGCATCAAGCAGGCCGACGTGCAAGACTCACCGGTTGCCGGTTTGAAAACCGTGCTGACCGAAGGCGGCACGCTGTACGTGACGGAAGATGGCAAACATGTGTTGCAGGGGCCACTGTATGACGTCAGCGGCAGTGAGCCGATCAACGTGACCAATCAACTGTTGATGACCCGTCTGGAAGCGCTGAAAGATCAGATGATCGTTTACAAAGCGGCGCAAGAGAAACACGTGATCACCGTGTTTACCGATATCACCTGCGGCTATTGCCACAAGCTGCACGAGCAGATGAAAGAGTACAACGATCTGGGGATCACCGTACGCTATCTGGCGTTCCCGCGTCAGGGGCTGGAGTCTCAGGCAGAGAAAGACATGCGTTCTATCTGGTGTAGCGCAGATCGGGCTAAAGCCTTCGATGCCGCCATGAAGGGCGACGCAGTATCTCCGGCAACCTGCAAAACCGATATCAGCCAGCATTACGCGCTGGGCGTCCAGTTCGGTATTGGCGGCACGCCAGCCATCGTGCTGAAAAATGGTTCGCTCATTCCTGGCTATCAGGGGCCGAAAGAGATGGCCGCGATGTTGGATGCGCATGCAGCCTCCGCAGCCAAGAAATAAGTTACGGTGAGTATCAAAACCCAATTACGCCGCCGTGAGGCGGCAGATGCCAGCCATTTACCCGTCAGCCTGCCGCCGCTGCTGCGCCGCTTATATGCGTTGCGTGGGGTGCAGGGCGAGCAGGAGCTGGAACGAAGCGTCAAGGGCATGCTGCCTTGGCAGCAACTGAGCGGTATCGATGTCGCAGTAGAGATATTGCAGCAGGCGTTGGCCGACGGCCGCCGTATTATGGTGGTGGGTGACTTTGACGCCGATGGAGCCACCAGTACGGCGCTGACGGTGCTGGCCCTGCGTAGCATGGGCTGTCGTTCTGTCGATTATCTGGTGCCCAACCGTTTTGAAGATGGCTATGGCCTGAGCCCGGAAGTGGTGGAGCAGGTGGCGGTACGCGGTGCCGAACTGATCCTCACGGTTGATAACGGCATTTCCTCTCATGCTGGCGTGGATGTTGCGCATGGCTTGGGGATGCAGGTGCTGGTTACCGATCACCACCTGCCGGGGGAAACCCTGCCCGCAGCGGAAGCGATCGTTAACCCGAACCTGCGTGACTGCGATTTTCCTTCCAAATCCCTGGCCGGTGTGGGCGTTGCCTTCTATCTGATGCTGGCGCTACGTGCCAAGCTGCGTGATACCGGCTGGTTCGAACAACGCGGGTTGGCCATGCCAAACCTGGCCGAACTGTTGGATCTGGTGGCGTTGGGCACGGTGGCGGACGTGGTTCCGCTGGATGCCAACAACCGTATTCTGGTGTATCAGGGGCTGAACCGTATCCGGGCTGGCAAATGTCGGCCAGGTATTCGTGCCTTGCTGGAAGTGGCTAACCGCGATGCACGGCAATTGGCTGCCAGCGATCTTGGTTTTGCCCTTGGGCCACGGCTGAACGCGGCAGGGCGATTGGACGATATGTCGATCGGCGTTGCCATGCTATTGAGCGACGATATTGCCCAGGCGCGCATGCTGGCCAACGATCTCGATGCCCTCAACCAGACCCGGCGTGAGATTGAGCAGGGTATGCAGGTGGAAGCGCTGGAGCTGTGCGATCAGTTGGAGCGTACTACCACCGAACTGCCTTATGGGTTGGCGATGTACCACCCTGAGTGGCATCAGGGCGTGGTGGGCATTCTGGCTTCGCGTATCAAAGAGCGTTTTCATCGCCCGGTGATCGCTTTTGCCCCGGCGGGTGATGGCATCCTGAAAGGCTCCGGCCGTTCGGTGGCCGGGTTGCACATGCGTGATGCGCTCGAACGGCTCGATACCCTGAACCCAGGGCTGATGATGAAGTTCGGCGGCCATGCTATGGCGGCGGGCCTGTCGCTGGAAGAGGCCAAGTTTGACGAGTTCCGCCAACGCTTCGGCGACCTGGTGGGCGAATGGCTCGATCCGGCGATGCTGGAAGGGGTGATCTGGTCTGACGGCGAGCTGATGATGCAAGAGCTGACCCTGACCACCGCAGAACTGCTGCGTGAGGGCGGGCCGTGGGGGCAGGCGTTTCCAGAACCTACCTTTGACGGCAAGTTCCGCATCCTGCAACAGCGGTTGGTGGGTGAGAAACACCTGAAGCTGATGATCGAGCCGCTCGGCGGCGGCCCGTTGTTGGATGGCATCGCCTTTAACGTTGACACCACGCAGTGGCCGGACAGCAGCATCAAAGAAGTGGAACTGGCGTACAAGCTGGACGTCAACGAGTTCCGTGGCAACCGTAATGTGCAGTTGCTAATCCAACACCTCTGGCCGCGTTAATCTACCAGCCCCTCCCGAAGCAGCACAGGCTAATCCATGACGCCGGACAACTCCCTCTCCCTGTGGGAGAGGGCTGCGGTGAGGGGAAAGCATTAACCTGCGGCCCCCTAATCACTCATCCCCACAAAAACTAACCAACTCGCTATAAACTGGCCGCTGGATCCGCTAGAATTACCGGTTCCAATGGCATTTCGCCATCGACGACATCAACGTAAGAACGCAAAAAATCATGTTTGAAATTAATCCGGTAAAAAACCGCATTCAGGATGTGTCCGAGCGGACAGCCGTTCTCAGGGGGTATCTTTGACTATGATGCCAAGAAAGAACGCTTAGAAGAAGTTAACGCCGAGCTGGAACAGCCGGACGTTTGGAACGAACCTGAACGTGCACAGGCACTAGGCAAAGAGCGCTCGGCGCTGGAAGCCATTGTCGAAACCATCGATCAGTTGGAACAGGGCTGTGAAGACGTCACGGGCCTGCTGGAACTGGCTGTCGAGGCGGAAGACGAAGACACCTTTAATGAGACAGTGGTTGAGCTCGATCAACTGAGCGCCAAGCTGGAACAGCTAGAATTCCGTCGTATGTTCTCTGGTGAATACGACAGCGCGGACTGCTACCTGGATATCCAGGCCGGCTCCGGCGGCACCGAAGCGCAGGACTGGGCCAGCATGCTGCTGCGCATGTACCTGCGTTGGGCGGAATCTAAAGGTTTCAAAACTGAAGTGATTGAAGAGTCCGACGGCGACGTCGCGGGCCTGAAATCGGCCACCATCAAGATTATCGGCGACTACGCGTTTGGCTGGTTACGTACTGAAACCGGCGTGCATCGCCTGGTACGCAAGAGCCCATTCGACTCCGGCGGTCGCCGCCATACCTCTTTCAGCTCCGTATTTATCTATCCGGAAGTGGATGACGATATCGATATCGACATCAACCCGGCGGATCTGCGCATTGACGTTTACCGCGCCTCCGGTGCCGGTGGTCAGCACGTAAACAAAACCGAGTCGGCGGTGCGTATTACCCACCTGCCAACCAACATTGTGGTGCAGTGCCAGAACGACCGCTCTCAGCATAAGAACAAGGATCAGGCATTCAAACAGCTGCGCGCCAAGCTTTATGAATACGAGATGCAAAAGAAAAATGCTGACAAGCAAATGCTGGAAGACAACAAGTCCGATATCGGCTGGGGCAGCCAGATCCGTTCTTACGTGCTGGATGATTCCCGCATCAAGGATTTGCGCACCAACGTAGAAACGCGTAACACGCAGGCCGTACTGGATGGCGACCTGGATAAATTCATTGAGGCAAGTTTGAAAGCCGGGTTATGAGGAACAGAAATGTCTGAGCAACAAGCACAAGGCGCCGAACAGGCGTTGGATCTCAACAACGAGCTGCAGTCACGCCGTGAAAAACTGGCCGCGCTGCGCGAGAACGGCATTGCGTTCCCGAACGACTTCCGTCGCGATACCACTTCCGACCAGTTGCATGCCGAATACGGCAGCAAAGAAAACGAAGAACTGGAATCACTGGGTATCGAAGTGACCGTGGCTGGCCGTATGATGACCCGCCGTATCATGGGTAAAGCCTCCTTCGTGACGCTGCAAGACATGGGCGGGCGCATTCAGCTCTACGTCGCACGCGACGATCTGGCGGAAGGTGTTTACAACGAGCAGTTCAAGAAGTGGGACTTGGGCGATATCCTCGGCGCACGCGGTAAGCTGTTCAGAACCAAGACCGGCGAGCTGTCTATTCACTGCACCGAACTGCGCCTGCTGACCAAAGCACTGCGTCCGTTACCAGACAAGTTCCACGGCCTGGCCGACCAGGAAACCCGTTATCGCCAGCGTTATCTGGATCTGATCGCCAACGAAGAATCGCGCAACACCTTCAAGATCCGTTCTCAGGTGATGGCAGCGATCCGTAACTTCATGGTGGGCAGAGGCTTTATGGAAGTCGAAACCCCGATGATGCAGGTGATCCCTGGCGGTGCGTCTGCTCGTCCGTTCGTTACGCACCACAATGCGCTAGACATCGATATGTACCTGCGTATCGCGCCAGAGCTGTATCTGAAGCGTCTGGTGGTGGGGGGCTTCGAGCGCGTGTTCGAAATCAACCGTAACTTCCGTAACGAAGGCGTTTCCCCGCGTCATAACCCAGAGTTCACCATGATGGAACTCTATATGGCGTACGCGGATTATAAAGACCTGATCGAACTGACCGAGTCGCTGTTCCGTACGCTGGCTCAGGACGTGCTGGGTGACGCCAAGGTGCCTTATGGCGATGAAGTATTCGACTTCGGCAAGCCGTTTGAAAAGCTGACCATGCGTGAAGCGATCAAGAAATACCGCCCAGAAACCAACCTCGACGATCTGAACGAGATGGCTAGCGCGGTCGCGATTGCCGAATCCATTGGTATCAAGGTTGAGAAGAGCTGGGGCCTGGGCCGTGTGGTTACCGAGATCTTCGAAGAGACAGCGGAAAGCCATCTGATCCAACCTACTTTCATTACCGAATACCCGGCAGAGGTTTCTCCGCTGGCACGTCGTAACGACGAGAACCCGGAAATCACCGACCGTTTCGAATTCTTTATCGGCGGGCGTGAAATCGGTAACGGCTTCTCGGAGCTGAACGACGCAGAAGACCAGGCGCAGCGTTTTGCCGATCAGGTTAACGCGAAAGATGCCGGTGACGACGAAGCGATGTTCTACGATGAAGACTACGTCACTGCGTTGGAGCATGGTCTGCCACCAACTGCGGGCCTGGGCATCGGTATCGACCGTATGGTGATGCTGTTGACCAACAGCCACACCATCCGTGACGTGATCCTGTTCCCGGCCATGCGCCCGAGCAAGTAACGTTCTGCGGTAAGTGATTAAACCGGTGCAGGCGACTGTGCCGGTTTTTTTTCGCCTGAAGCGAGCCGGTTGTTACTAACCGCTTAAAACATCGGCAGTTACGCGTGATCTTCGCTTGCCCGGCGCGTATAACCGGTTATAATGCCAGTCGCACACCTAAGCGGGTGTAGTTCAATGGTAGAACGGCAGCTTCCCAAGCTGCATACGAGGGTTCGATTCCCTTCACCCGCTCCAAACACACTTCTCCCAACGTCTACCAAAGCCCACTAAACCCAGTAATCACAAGCCTCTCGGTAAAAGCTCATTATCTCAACGTCTACACACATCTACCCAAATCTATACATCCATGTGTATAGTAATGAGTATAGGACGTTTGATTTACCTCGGAGCTATACACAATGCCCCTCACAGACCTTGAGTTACGGCGCTCTAAGCCGCAAGACAAGCCCTATACACTCAGTGATGGCGGTGGGCTTTCTATACTCATTGAGCCGAACGGTTCCAAAGGCTGGCGCTTTCGCTACCGCTTCGACGGCAAACCAAAAATGCTTTCCCTTGGCACATACCCCACAGTTTCACTAACCGACGCAAGACAAAAGCGCGATGAGGCTAAAAAGCTGGTGGCATCGGGCATTAATCCCAGCGAAGCCAGGAAGCAGCAGAAACGAGATCGGCAAGATGTAAGTGGCAATACCTTCGAGGGGATAGCGCGGGAATGGTACGACAAGCGTCGCGATCGCTGGTCTGAGTCCTACGCAGAAGAGATGATGAAAACGTTTGAGAGCGATGTTTTCCCATACATCGGCCATCGGCCAATTGCCGAGATAAAGCCAATGGAGCTTATGGGGACGCTTTCAAAACTGGATGAGCGCGGCGCAACGGAGAAATTGCGCAAGGTGCGTCAGCGGTGTGGGGAGGTATGGAAATACGCCATCGTCACTGGCAGGGCTGAATATAACCCAGCTCCGGATCTCGCCAGTGCGTTCTCACCGCATAAAAAAGAACACTATGCCTTCTTGTCAGTGGCCGAGCTGCCCGACTTTTTCCGCACTTTTAACACATACACCGGCAGTCTGATCGTCAAGTTGGCTATGCGCTTGCTTATCATCACCGGAACAAGGCCGGGAGAACTGCGTAAAGCTGAATGGTCAGAGTTTGATTTTGATAACAGGCTCTGGGAAGTGCCGCCTGAACGCATGAAGAAACGCCGCCCTCATTGCGTGCCACTATCCGACCAGGCTATTAGTATTCTGGAGCAGCTAAAACCGCTAACCGGCCATTACAGCTATGTGTTCCCAGGCAGAATTCACCACAGCAAGCCAATAAGCGAAATGGCTATGAATGTGCTGGTTCGCCGCATTGGGTACGCTGGGCGTGTAACGGGCCACGGCTTCCGCCACACCATGAGTACCATCCTGCACGAACAGGGCTATAACACCGCCTGGATTGAAACCCAACTGGCCCACGTCGATAAGAACAGTATCCGGGGAACGTACAACCATGCTCAATACCTGGATGGTCGCCGGGAGATGCTTCAGTGGTATGCCGACTATATGGAGAGCCTGGAGCGGGGTGGGAATGTTGTGCAGGCTACATTTGGGCAACGGGCGTAACTGGATATATAGACAGTGCCATTGGACCGCAGTAGACTTGTGTGGACGAATAAAGAATAGGCTATGCCTAGGGTAACTCCCGAATACCTGGACAACTCTACGGGCTGACATAACCACTAAATATTAGAGAATGAGAGGTGGCGTAAATTGGATAATTGGGACTCTAAAACTTTAGAAAGATGCTGTTCCATTATTGATAATATACGGGATTCATCATCATGGTACTACCGTATCGGCTTCAGTAAGCTTAGGAAGCTAAGTTTTACTTCTGGGGCTGATTTATCATCTCATGCGATCGACTTCATTAAAGAATATAGTCACCTGGAAGAATATCTTGGTGTAGTTGAAGAAAGTATTGATGAGAGGTTTCCTGCTAGTGATCTATCATTTTGTAATAAGATATGGGGCGACATTATCAAAAACAAAAGAATTTCAAAAGGATTCGCATGTTCTGATATTAGGCCATTAATGATTATATACCCAATAAACCTCA
>NZ_AYMQ01000107.1 GCF_000633355.1 Serratia sp. H1w | reverse complement strand
AGTTTTACATCGGTAGCGACAAGGTACTACCGGCGCGAGATCGGTTGGGCCAACGGGGGCCAGGCCGTAAGTCATACGGTAGAGATAGTCGGCCTTGTTTTGAGCGGCCATAGCCTGATCTTGTGCTCTATCGGCGGCAGAACATTCGCTAATGGTGTTTTGGCAGCCTTGTTCCAGCAGCGTGCGCAGATCCGTCTGAGCAGACGCCAGCAACCCTTGAAAATCATTGGACGTGGTCATCGGCGAACCTAACATGCTGGTAATGTTTTGCCCCAGATAGTCCGGGTTGTTATTGAGCATCTGCGCCAGCGCGTAGGTGGTCATGATGCGCGCACCGATAACGTCCAGCGCATAGTGGACACCGAGGGTGATGCGGCTGTTGCCGTATTCAGATCCACGCAGTAAAAACGCCTGAAAACGTTCGGGTACCATTTCTGCAAACAGAAGCGTGCTGGCAAAACCAAAAGCCGAATGCCCACTGGGGAAAGAAGCATTGCCCTTGACGGTTGGCAGGATAGCGGTGGCCGTGTCGGTCTCAACCCCGAAGAAATCGGCCGCACTAAAGCTGTCAATCCTATCTGGTGCAACCTGGACTGGGCGGGAGTTACCAACGGTATTACGGTTTTCATCCAAAGGATGGTAAGCCAGATCGTAGACGTTAAACACGCCACCCTCTGGCAAACTGATACCCGTGGCAGGCATTGCCGGATTGCCGTTGGCACTGCCATTGGCGTAATAGTTTTTAGCAAAACTGGAGTCGGCCTGGATCAGCGCATTGACCTGGGTGAACAGGGCTTCAAAGTTTTTGGAGAACGTGGTCGCCGAGTAGGTGGCGGCGTTGATGCTGTTATGGGCGGAGAAAACGTCATACATCTTGGTCCCGAGAGCATTGGCCACCAGCAGGCCATTGCTCATTGAGCCTATCAGGGCCGCAATAGTGTTGTCGGACACTGCCCTGGCTCGCTGTGATCGGAAGAGTGGTTGTTGACGGAGATTGATGTGTTGAGGTTGTCGGCCAAGGCGTTGCGCCCGGCATCGCTGTTGTTAAGCTGACTGAACCCAGAGATTAACCCGGTAGCTTCGGTGATCCTTGTTTCTGCCGCGTAGGCAGGATCCAGGGAAAGTAACACGGCCAACGTCAGTGCTGATACTGCTGTTTTTTTTAGCATTTTCGATCATCCCTAATAACCTTGTAAAATGGCAAGGCAATTAAGTAACAGCTTTTGATGACGTTTTTATTAACGAATAGGGAAGTATCTGGCAAGAAAGCGATGGGGCAGGCGTCAAGTGGCGCTGCCCCCGTAGCGAACGGAAGGCAGCGCTTGGGCAGATTATTTCAAAGCAATACGGATCACGTCATCTGGATCGGTCGCTTCTTTGTCACGGCTAGAGGCCTGTTTCACGCTTACGTACAGCGTTTGGCCATCAGGTGACAGTGCCAGGCTGTTTGGATGCGTTGGCGCCTTGATGGTTTCCAACAGCTTATAGCTCTTGGCATCGATCACGCTCACGGTGCCCGCTTGGCGATGAGTTACGTACACTTCATTGCGCGCCGGGTTAAACAGCACGGCTAGGGATTCTGGCACGTCGATCTTCTGCAAAATGCTGCCGTTGTTGGTATCAACGACCAGTACCTGCGGCTGTTTGGAGTCGGTGATAAACGCACGGTGATTGGCCGGATCCAGGCTGATATTCAGGAAGAAGTGTTCCTTCGACTCATCCAGCTTCTTACGTGACAGCACTTTGTTGGTTTTGGTATCGATAGTCACCAGTTCGCCATCGGCATTGGTAACATACAGGCGGCTTGCCGCTGCATCCAACGCCAGCCCGGTACCGTATTTACCGGTTTCGGTGATGGTGGTACGCAGGGTCAGATCTTTGCCATCCACCACCCAAACTACGCTGGATTCGCCCAGGCCAGTGATATAGACCGTGTCGGTCGTGGCGTCTGCCACCATTTCACGCGGAGCCAGCGGTTTGACGCTATCGGAGCGTTTACGTGCGTCTAGCACCAGGCGGCCTTTCACTTCACCGGTTTTACCGTCGATGGCGGTCATCGAATTGCTGGTGGTGTTACCAAAGTAAAGGATATCGGTCTTGGTATTGATGGCTGCCCCAAACGGCTTGATATCGTTATGAATAATCTGCGTGATATCCAGCGTTTGTGGATCGAGGCGGTAGACGATGCCGCCTTTGTCCAGCTTGCGGCTCTGTGAGGTAGCCAGATACAGCGCATTCTCGCCCTGGCTGTACACCATCTCGTAAGCGCCTTTACCTACCGGCTTACGCAGCATTTCCGGCTCTGTCTGTGCCAGCACAGAGGTGGAAAACATCAGGCTGCTGAGAAGCAACAGAGGATAAACTGCACGTCCGCCAAACTTACGGCTGGTGGTCATCATAGCGTTCATAAAAGCTCCATTTCATCAAAATACAGGTCACCACCGGGCTGCTGCTCGGCGGTTAAATCGGGCTCAACATTGAATCGAAAGCAAAATATCTGGCCGGTCATGTCATGGCATGCGGCTCACTATATTTGTGAATGATAATCATTATTCTTACGGAAGGGGAGCACTTTTGTCGTTTGGGGCGATAAGCGTCACGTTTAGGGTAACCCGAGAGGAGGGAGGGGGCTATTCTTCAGTCAGGATCAGGCCGAGTCGCTCTGCGGTATTTTGGATTATTTGGCCGAGGGCTTTATTGCTGAATAGACGGCTTGAGGGTTGGGCTATCCTCCGGCCAAGAAAAACCGGTGAACCAACATCTTCCTTTTTCAACTCACCCATAGGTTTAACTTTGCTCTGTTCCATCGGCGATCCTTTCCGCTTCATAATTCGGGCAGTCTTGATGGACGAAGTGCTGGACCTACAGCGTTATCGCACCAGAAGGCGCCTGATCTGCAGCGGCTTTTTCCGCCAGATAACGGGCAGGGGGTTTACCCACCGCTTTACGGAACATGGTGACAAAACCACTGGCGCTTTCATAGCCGAGATCCAACGCCACAGTTTGCACGCTTTCCCCTTGGGTTAAGCGTTGTAAGGCCAACATCACATGGAGCTGCCGCCGCCAGTGGCCAAAGCTCATGCCCATCTGCTGTTGCAACGTGCGGCTGATCGAGCGCTCGCTCATGCCAATACGTTGCGCCCATTGCCCCAAAGTGGATTTATCGGCCGGGTTAGCCAGCAGTTGTTCGGTCAGTTGGCGGATACGGGCATCATTGGATACCGGTAGATGCAGATTTTCTAGCGGCGCGGCGGCCAGTTGATCCAACAAGACCTTGGCCAGACGGCCTTCGGGGCCATCCTCCGGGTAGAGAATATCGAACTGGCTGGCCTGTAATAGCAGTTCGCGCAGCAGCGGCGTCACCGTCAAGGTGCAGCAGTTCTGCGGCAAGCCAGGGATGGCGTCCTGCTCGACGAACAGGCAGTAACACTCGCTTTTGCTGGTGGCCAGCGCGTTGTGGCTGACATTACTGGGCATCCACAACGCACATTGTGGTGGTACCAGCCACAGACCATTTTCCACTTCACAACGGATCATGCCGCGCACCGTATAGATCAACTGTGCTTTACGGTGGCGGTGATGGGCGCTTTCCCAGTCTTTCTGCACGCTTGAGGCTTGCACCGCGAAGATCGCGCGCGGCACGCTATCGATATCCGGCTTGGGTTGTTGGCAATCGACTTTCATGAGAACAATTATCATATTGGCGTATTTGAGCAATATTATGTCTTGATTGTGCAATGTGGTCTAGCGGCAACGTCGATAAAGTAAGCGTAGATTTTTTCTCTGCCAGAAGGCCTTAGCATGTCATTAGATTCGACTCATTTTCCGATTGTCTGGATGCACCAGGAAGAACAAGCGCAGCGTGACACGGCTGCCGAGTTTGCGCAGTTCAGTGCCTTACTCGAGCGTGAGCAGCCATTTGTGATCCTCTGCGACAGGCGTATGGAGGACGAAGGCGAGCACGACAGGGATGAGCGTACCCAGGTTGCCCTGTGGAAACGCGATCACCGTGAGGCGCTCAAACTGTGGGTGAAAGGCATGGTTTTGATTGAGCCGGATGCGGCCCGCCGTAAAGCCTGTGAGGCTTTCGTCGAGTTTGGCAGCAAGTTCTGGGGTTATCCGGTATTGGTCGTGGCCAGTGGGCTATTGGCTCAGACGCTGGCACAACGTTTATTACATGAATAAGGGTATTTGGATGCATCAGGAAGAGGTGATTACCCAACTGTTGGCCTGGATCGAGCAAAGCCTGGATCAGCCACTGACGCTGGACAACATCGCGGCCAAATCGGGTTATTCCAAATGGCATCTGCAACGGATGTTCAAACTGCTCACCGGTGAAGTGCTCGGAACTTATGCCCGACGCAGGAGATTGACGGCGGCGGCGCGTGAATTGCGCCTGACCAGCGCCACGGTCGCCTGTATCGCAGACAAATATCAGTTCGACTCCCAGCAGACCTTCACCCGTGGTTTTAAAAAACAGTTTGGCTTGCCTCCGGCGGCCTATCGCCGAAGCGTCGACTGGCCCAGTTACGGCCTGCAACCACCGCTGAATATGGCCAATGAGCCCACGCCAGAGGCGGATATTATTGTGCTGCCGTCGATGAAATTAGTCGGCCATACGCAGCAGAGTAGCTGCACGTTAGGGCAATTGGGGCAGTCGAAAAACAGGCTGCGCCAGCACGCATGGCGTAATTTGCTACGCCCGGATCAGGGGCCGCCTGCTGTTGCTTATGGCTTGATGAGCCTGAAAGCCGACGCCCAGCAGCGGGATCGTCAGCAGATGGTGTATACGGCGGCACTGCCGGAGGAACATGCGGCGGGTGAAACGGTGACTATCGAACCAGGGGAGTATGCTCGTTTCGCATACCAGGGGCAGGTGGCAGGGTTACAGAACTTTATCGCCCGTTTGTATGACACGGCCATTCCGCAGATGAATGCGGTACGGCGAGAAGGGCAGGATATCGAGCGTTTTTACCCGGCGTTGGGATGTTGCTATGGCGACGATCAGGCGGCGATCAGCTGTGAATATCTGATCCCGATCCGCAGTGGGGCAGAGGATCAGCAGGCGCGTTAAGGCGATCTTTTACCAAAAGATCGCAATTCACCACATCCGGCTACAAAAAATCGAGGTATTTGCGTTAGTAATGTTTCCATCTTGGCGGCAAGTGCACATATAATGCGCATCCGGTCATACCTGGCCGGGCAGAAAACACATACCATTTTTAGCCAGTGCGGCCACCACTCTACTACGAAGATGAAAATGAGCATTCGCGCGTTATTAACCCTGTTTACTGCTCTGGTTGCATTCAGCCAGGCTGCTTTCGCCGTTGTATATCCTTTGCCCGCCAAAGACAGCCGTCTGGTTGGGGAAAATATTCAGATCACCGTGCCTGCAGACAGCAAACTGCCGCTGGAAAGCTTTGCGGCGCAATACCAGATGGGCCTGAGCAATATGCTGGAAGCCAACCCTGGTGTTGACCCGTTCCTGCCGCTACCAGGCAGCACGCTGACCATCCCACAGCAGTTGATCCTGCCAGACGCGCCGCGTGAAGGCATCATCATCAACAGCGCAGAAATGCGTTTGTACTACTACCCGAAAGGCACCAAGACCGTGGTGGTGCTGCCGATTGGTATCGGCCAGTTGGGTAAAGATACGCCGCTGAACTGGGTTACCACCGTACAACGCAAGAAGGCTGGCCCAACCTGGACGCCAACCGCGAAAATGCGTGAAGAGTACGCTGCCGATGGTGAAATCCTGCCAGCAGTATTCCCGGCAGGCCCGGATAACCCGATGGGTCTGTACGCGCTGTATGTTGGCCGCCTGTATGCGGTTCATGGTACCAATGCCAACTTCGGAATTGGCCTGCGCGTGAGCCACGGTTGCGTGCGTCTGCGTGCCGACGACATCAAATACCTGTTCGACAGCGTGCCGGTAGGCACTCGTGTGCAGTTTATCAACGAGCCGGTGAAAGCCTCCGTTGAGCCAGACGGTTCACGCTACCTGGAAGTGCACAACCCGCTGTCTGCTAACGAAGATGAGCTGAAGTCGAAAGAGCCAGTGCCAATCACCCTCACTGCGCCAGTTGGCAAAGTGCTGATGGATCCAGCCGTTGACCAGAGCGTCGTGGACGCGGCCATCAAAGCCCGCTCCGGTATGCCGGTTAAAGTGAACTGATTTTTGCTCTCGCTGTAAAAAAGACGCTCTTGGGCGTCTTTTTTTATGGAGAAAATCAGCGCCCGCGCTTGGCTACCAGGGTGAATTTGTAGTCCTCGCTTTTAAAGAAGTTACGGCTGAATTCAAACACCGTGCCGTCATCGAGAAAACCGGTGGAGACTTTTTCCAGGATCGGTTTCTGCGGATCAATCCCCAAAGCGTTCACCACATCTTCGCCAGGCATCACCGGGATGATTTCCTGCTCGCTACGGTCGATGACCCGCTTTTTGACCTGCTCGATGTAGTGATATTTGGACTTCTGCATCACTTCATAACTGAGGTCGGGGAACAGCACCAACGGCATCCAGGTTTCTTCCAGCGTCACCGGTTTTTGCTTGATATAGCGTACCCGCTTGACGTAATACACCTTGTCTTCGGTCGTCAGGCGCAATGCCTCGGCGATGAGTGGGCTGGCTTTGGCGACCTCAAAGATCAGCACGTCGCTGTGGGTTTCCACGTTGCGATCCGCCAACTTTTCATAAAAGCTGGTCAGCTGATAGATATCGTAATGCACCTTCTCTTCTTTGACGTACCAGCCACTGCCCTGAATGCTCTCGATCACCTGCTCTTCGGTCAGCAATTTCAATGCCTGACGCACCGTTACCCGACTGACGTTGTATTGCTCACGCAGTAGCGCCTCGGTCGGTAACGCATCGCCGGGTTTTAGCTCCCCATTGGCAATCTGCTGGCGCAGGGCATCCGCAATCTGGCGGTAAATAGGCTTCTTGCTCACGCTGTGGTGTCCCTGGCTGGTGGTTGGATCGGTTACCTGCATTCTAGCCGCAGGCTAAGGATAAACAAACCAATAACGCCATAGTGCATCAAGTTGTCGTTAAATTGAATTAATACAAATATAATACAAAAATGACGTTTATTTGAAATTGATCACAAACTGGTATTGCTTGGCTTGCTATGATCGCCGCCTGTTTACTGATGGAGCCGCTCTGGCTTCAGCGCGAGGATAAAGATGGATCTGAGCAGCCTGACCCACCCCAGCCTGATAAATCTGCAAGTGGCATTTGACAGCCGCGATCAGGCCATTCATCAGCTTGCCGACCAGTTGGCCGCGCAAGGCAAATTACGCGATAAAGCAGAATTCTTACGGGAGGTTTTTGCCCGGGAAGCGCAAGGCCCGACCGCACTAGGGGAAGGCTTGGCGGTACCCCATGGTAAAAGCGATGCGGTAAAGGAAGCCGCCTTTGCCGTTGCCACGCTGAAAACGCCGCTGGAGTGGCAGGGGATCGACGGCCCGGAAAGCGTCAACCTGATCTTCCTGCTGGCGATCCCGCAATCGCAGGCCGGTACCACGCATATGCAATTACTGACCAGCCTGACGACGGCGTTGGTGGATGACGATATCCGCGCGGCTGTCCTACAGGCCAGTACGCCAGAACAACTGCTGGCTCTGTTGACGGGGGGCGCGTCGGAGCCGGAGTTCAAACCACAGGATGAGACCCGACCTACGGTGGTGTGCGTCACCGCTTGCCCGGCCGGTATCGCCCATACCTATATGGCCGCGGAATATCTTGAGAAGGCGGGGCGCAAGCTCGGCATCAACGTGTATGTCGAGAAGCAAGGGGCTAACGGGATCGAAGGCCGTCTGACGTCGCAACAGCTGAATAAGGCGACCGCCTGCGTATTTGCTGCCGAAGTGGCGATTAAAGAAGTGGAGCGCTTCAACGGTATTCCCCGTATCGAAACGCCGGTTGCCGAACCGATCAAACACGCCGAACGCATTTTGCAGCAGGCGTTGGCCGTGGGTCAGTCCGCCGATGGTGCCGTGCGGGTGCAGCAGAGCGAAGTGCCAGTGCAGAAAAGTAGCGTGAAGACCGAACTCAAACAGGCATTGCTCAGTGGTATCTCCTTTGCGGTGCCACTGATTGTGGCAGGCGGCACGGTATTAGCGGTTTCGGTATTACTGGCGCAGATCTTTGGCCTGCAACATCTGTTTGATCAAGAGAACTCCTGGCTGTGGATGTACCGCAAGCTGGGTGGCGGCATGCTGGGCATCTTGATGGTGCCGGTACTGGCGGCCTACACGGCGTATTCACTGGCAGATAAACCGGCTCTTGGCCCAGGCTTTGCGGCCGGGCTGGCGGCCAACATGATTGGCTCCGGCTTCCTTGGTGGCATTGTGGGCGGCCTGATCGCCGGTTATCTGATGCGCTGGGTGAAGCAACATGTACGTCTCAGCCCCAACTTCAACGGCTTCCTGACATTCTATCTCTATCCGGTGATTGGCACGCTGGTGGCGGGCAGCCTGATGCTGTTTGTGATCGGCGAGCCGGTGGCCTGGTTGAACAACAGCCTGACCTCCTGGCTTAACAGCCTGTCTGGTACTAACGCGTTGGTGCTAGGGGCAATCCTCGGTTTTATGTGTTCGTTCGATCTCGGTGGCCCGGTGAACAAGGCGGCCTATGCGTTCTGCCTGGGGGCGATGGCCAATGGCGTGTTCGGCCCTTACGCGATCTTTGGCGCGGTCAAAATGGTTTCGGCCTTTACGGTGACCGCTTCAACGTTGCTGGCACCGCGTCTGTTTCAACAGTTCGAGATAGAAACGGGTAAGTCGACCTGGTTGCTTGGTTTGGCAGGCATTACCGAAGGGGCGATCCCGATGGCGATTGAAGATCCCGTGCGGGTGATCGGCTCCTTCCTGGTGGGATCGCTGGTGACCGGTGCGATCGTCGGAGGGATGGGGATCGGCCTGTCTACGCCGGGGGCGGGGATCTTCTCGCTGTTCCTGCTGCATGATAACGGCCTTGGTGGCCTGCTGTCGGCAGCCATTTGGCTGGGAGCGGCGCTGCTTGGCACGGCGATCTCCACATCGGTATTGATCCTTTGGCGACGTCAGGCGATGAAGCAGGGCAAATACACCATCGTGCAGCCGCAGTAATTTTATTTATCCCTCACCCTAACCCTCTCCCAAAGGGCGAGGGGACCGATCGAATGAGTCTGAAGATTCGGTGATGCACCTTGGATGAGGGGCGATCGAATTTGCTGAGGTTATCGCTGCACGGTCAAAAAAGCAGGGGCTATCAACTCCCTCTCCCTGTGGGAGAGGGTTGGGGTGAGGGGCTGGTTACTTTATCTTGGGAATTGATTATGCAAGCTGTATCACGTGTTCACATTACGCCACATATGCATTGGGATCGTGAGTGGTATTTCACCACCGAGGAGTCGCGCATCCTACTGATTAACAATATGGAAGAGATCCTGACCCGGCTGGAAATCGATCCCGAGTACCGTTTCTATGTGCTGGATGGGCAAACGGCGGTGCTGGAAGACTACTTCGCCATCAAGCCAGAAAACCACCAGCGGGTGAAAGCGTTGGTACAGGCAGGCAAGCTGATCATCGGCCCGTGGTATACCCAAACCGATACCATGGTGGTGTCAGGGGAATCTATCGTGCGCAACCTGATGTATGGCATGCGCGATTGCCTGTCCTTTGGCGAACCGATGAAGATTGGCTATCTGCCGGACTCCTTCAGCATGTCCTCGCAGTTGCCGCATATTTTCAACGGATTCGGCATTACACGCGCCATGTTCTGGCGGGGTTGTTCCGAACGTCACGGTACCCACAAGACCGAGTTCCTGTGGCAAAGCAACGATGGCAGTGAAGTTGCGGCACAGGTGCTGCCGCTGGGCTACGCAATTGGTAAATACCTGCCGGAAGACGAAGCCGGGCTGCGCAAACGGCTGGACAGCTACTTCACCGTGCTGGAAAACGCCTCGGTCACCAAGGACATCCTGTTGCCGAACGGTCACGATCAGATGCCGTTGCAGCAAAATATCTTCCCGGTGATGGCCAGACTGCGTGAGATTTACCCGCAGCGTGAGTTTGTGATGAGCCGTTTTGAAGAGGTGTTTGAGCGGATTGAGGCCAGCCGTGAACGCCTGGCGACGTTGAAGGGAGAATTCAACGACGGCAAATACATGCGCGTACACCGTACCATCTCATCGACTCGCATGGACATCAAGATTGCCCACGCCGAAATCGAAAACAAGATCGTCAATATTCTCGAGCCGTTGGCCGCCATCGCCTGGTCACTGGGCTTTGAATATCATCACGGTCTGCTGGAGAAAATGTGGAAAGAGATCCTGAAAAACCACGCTCACGACAGCATCGGCTGTTGCTGTAGTGACAAAGTGCATCAGGAGATCATGACACGCTTTATTCTGGCGGACGACATGGCGGAAAACCTGGTGCGTTTCTACATGCGCAAGATTGTCGACAATATGCCGGTACAGCACGCGGATGCCGACAAACTGACGTTCTTCAACCTGCTGCCTTACCCGCGTGAAGAAGTGATCAACACCACCATTCGTATTCGTGCCCAGCAGTTCTCGCTGGTGGATGAGCAGGGTCAGCCGGTGGAGTACTTTATCCGTGCTGCACGGGAGATCGATCCCGGGCTGGTAGATCGCCAGATTGTGCATTACGGCAACTACGATCCCTTTATGGAATACGATATTCAGCTGTATCAGTCATTGCCAGCGATGGGCTATTGCACGCTGCATATTCATGCCAATCAGACAGGACAGCAACGCCAGGCTACGGCACAACCGGCAGAGCTGTTGGAAAACGACTATTACCGCATTGGCCTGAATGCCAACGGCACGCTGGATATTGTCGATAAACAGACCGGCTGCCGTTATCAACAGGTGCTGCAACTGGAGGATGGCTCCGACGATGGCGACGAGTATGACTATTCACCTGCTCGTGACGAGTGGTTGATCTACTCCACGCAGAGCGCGGTGGCAACCTCGGTCAAGCATGAGGCCTGGCAGAGCACCGCTACGCTGGAACTGCGCATGGCATTGCCGGCCAACCTGCAACAGCGTGCGGAACGTCGCAGTGAGGGTTATCTCGATGTGCAATGCCAGGTGACATTGGCCCACCATAGCCGCCGCATCGACATTGAAACGTGGCTGGATAATCAGGCTGACGATCACCGCGTACGGGTATTGATCCCAACGCCGTTCGCCAGTGAAAACGTGCTGGCGGATAACCAGTTTGGCTGCATTACCCGGCCAGTGGACGATCCGGCCATGGCGGTTTGGCAGCAAGAAGGCTGGAAAGAGGCGCCGATCCCGGTATGGCAACTGATGAACTTTGCTGCGCTGCATGATGAGCAGCACGGGCTGGCGTTGTTTACCGAAGGGCTACGTGAGTTTGAGATTGTCGGGGAGCGCCGCGATACCTTTGCCCTGACGCTGTTCCGCTCGGTAGGCGTTTTGGGTAAGGAAGAATTGTTGCTGCGGCCGGGGCGTCCTTCCGGCATCAAACTGCCAACGCCCGATTCCCAGATGCGTGGCAAATTGCATTGCCGGTTCAGCCTGTTCGGTTTTGCTGGCGATCCGCATTTGGCGGGCGTAATGCAGCAGGCTCGGGCCTATGTGACGCCAGTGCGTTGCTACAACAAGATCCCGTTTGACGCGATGAAGCTCAATCTGGCGCCCTTCCGTACGCCGTTGCACTTTAGCCTGCTTTCGATGGCGGAGTCAGGTCCGGCGCTGAGCGTGTTGAAGAAGGCCGAGGATGCCGAAGCTTTGATTATCCGCGTATATAACCCTTCGGAGCAGGTGTCGATCGGCGGGAGTTTAACGTTGGCGAGTCCAGCGCAGGAATGGCTGGAAACCGGCATGGATGAGCAACCGCTGCCACAGCAAAGTGCTGCAACAGGGGATTTCACCCAGCTTGCCCCTTGCCAGTCGAAAACCTTCCGCTTTATCCGTTAGGCTGAATGGGCGCCCCTACTTGGTGTATTTTGCTGTTTTCACACATATTCAACCGTAGGGGCGCTGCATGCTGCGCTCGTCTGAGGTATGGGAGTTATAAGCTAAACTGACGCGCCAGCCGATCGATCGCGTCTCGCTGGAACTGATTAAACGCATCGCGGGGCTGCTGTTGCTGAATAAATCCTAGCAGCGGATCCTGCACCTCGGTGCGTATCCCGCTCAACTCTTCCATCACCGCCAGGCCGCAGAATGGCACATAGGCTTCGGCATATCCCCCTTCGTGGACCATCACCAGCTTACCGCCGCAGAGCCTGTCGGCAGCGCTTTGCACCTGGGCGGTCATGGCCCGGAAGCTCTCGCTGTGTAACTGCATCCGTGCCAGCGGATCGATGGCGTTGGCATCGTAGCCACAGGCGATAATAATCATTTCTGGCTGAAACTGCTCCAATGCTGGGATGACAATCTGCTGCATGGCGTATTGATAACCGTCGTCACCAGCCCCGGCCAGCAGTGGAATATTGATGTTGTAACCCGCTCCGGCCCCCTCACCACGATCTTGTTCGCCAGCGTAACCTGCCGGGAAGCAGCCGTCTTGATGCAGCGAGATGGTCAGCACGTCGTCACGCTGCCAGTAAATATGCTGGGTGCCGTTGCCGTGATGCACGTCCCAGTCGATCACCGCCACCTTGCCTAATCCGAAGCGGTCTTTGGCGCGTTCGATGGCAATAGGGATATTGGCCAGGAAGCAGAACCCCATCGATTGATCCGGCAGGCAGTGGTGGCCCGGCGGGCGTGACAGGGAATAGGCATTGTCCAGTTCACCTTGCAACACGGCTTCGACCGCGGCGCAGGCCAACCCGGCGGAGAGTTTGGCAATTTCATAGCTGCCTGGCCCCAATGGAGCCTCTTCCCCCAACATGCCGCCACCGTTATCGCTTAGCTGTTTGAAGCATTGCAGGTAATGTGCCGGATGGATACGCAGTAAATCTTCCTCATCGGCCAGTTCGGCGCTCAGCAGCTTGAGCTGACGCGACAGACCGGAAACGTCCATCAGGTTTTTCATCCGCCGTTTGGTTTCCGGTGACTCGGCATGCCCAGCCCCCGAAGGCGGTTGCACCCAGCCGCCTACCGGCAGCGTGGTGGCATGTAAGCCGGTGCTATGCCAGAAACAGCGTTCATCAAAGAAAAAGCCGGTAGTTCTTTTCACCTTATGACTCCTGTTAAACGGCGCGGCGCGCGCGGTGAAGCCAGCGAGATCAGCAGTAGCGACAGCAGCGCGCAACTCAACGCCCCGATCAGCAGCGCATTGATCCCACCGGAAGATTCGATCAGGTAACCCGCCAGAGTAGGGCCAATGGCCATGCCACCGCCAATCACCAGATTGATGCTGTTCATCAGCTTGCCGTTGTTATCCAGCACCGAAACGCGCGCCAGAATAAAGGGCAGCACAAAGGTCCAGGTGAACTTGAACATGACTGCGGCAAGGGTGAAACGAATGAGTAACGGGTTACGGCTCAGCAGCAATACGCTGGCAATCAGCAGGCCATAGCCGATCCACAGCAGCGGCTTATGGCTGCGTCTGGCACCCACCAGCGCGGCGCCACCGGCACCGATGATGCCAAATACGGTGGCGGCAGCCAGCACTTGCCCGCTGTGTACCGGGGATAGGCCTGCACTGGAGGCGATGGTGCCGATAAAGGTCCAGACCGCGCTCAGGCTGATGTAAAAGGCTAATACCGCCAGCACGGCAAACAGCTTGTAGATGGGAGGGCTTGGCGGCAACTGGCTGGCCGCGCTGTGGCTATGGCGAAAGCCGCTGGGGAAGGCGCTCAGTAGCGGCAGGCAGCACAGCATGATCGCCGCCAGGATCAGATAGACCGCCATCAGGCCAAAGTGGGCAAACAACGGTGGTAATGCCAGTAAGCCGAACACGCCCAGTAATAGCTGGCCTAGCACCCAGAAGGCATAAACCCGGCTGGGATTGGCGGTGCCTGCTGCGCAGGAGATGCAGAGGATCATCAATGTGCCCCCGGCCAGCGAGGCGATAAAGCGCAATACCAACAGCATGCTGAAATCGTTGACCATAGCTGAAGCCAGATTGCCAATCAGGAATACCGCTGCCGCCAGCGTGGCGACTTTGCGCCAGTTGATACGGCTGATCCACCACCAGGCGGGCAGCGTCGCGATACTCATGGCCCCGAGTTCGGTAGAAAACAGATGGCCGATCTGGCCTGGGGTGAGTTGCCACTGGCTAGCCAACTGGGCCGCGACGGCGGGGGCGGTCATCAGGATCCCCGGCGCGATGGCGGCAAACACGATAATTGCTGTTAACAGCTTGGGTGGGCAGGAAAGCACTGCCCCGGCAGAAGGCGCTGAAACTGCATCACTGGACATCAATGTTATCCTCGAGTTTCGTCAATCACTATCCGCCATACCGTTTTTAAGCATGGGGAGGCCGCGCCAGAATTGGCGGAATGTTGCTGGTAACTGCTGTTAGTCAGGCTCAGCAGTGGGCAATAAAACTGCTGGAGACCAGTTCGGTGCGATTAACCACGGCGGTTTTGGCAAAGATGTTGCGCATATGGGTTTTCACCGTCGATAAAGAGATGCCCAACTTCAGGGCGATACGCTTATTGCTGGCTCCTTCGCGCACCATATTGACGATCTCCTGCTCTTTGGCGGTAAGCAGTGGATCTTGTGTGTCCGGCAGCAGATCGCGGGTAGCCAGTTCGATCAACGGCAACACCGCACGTAAGCGGCCACGCTCCAATTCGGTGAACGGCGTATCGCGAATAAGTGAGACTCCGGCAATAATCCGCTTACGCTGGCGGATAAAGATCTCGGTCATATCGCGCATCCGGTTGGGCAGCATAAAGTCGTGGTAATAGTGGCGGTTATTGGCGATCGCTGCGGGCGTCATGTTCACCATCTGGATGTCTTGTTGGTGAAAGTTGGCCGGTTTCAACGGATCAAAGGGCTGAAAGTGATCCAGATATTGCTGGTGCGTGTCATCGCTAATGCCATGAAGAATATAATGATCTGGGCGCAGGTCCGGATCGACCAGATAAAAAACCCCGGCAGAAACTGGGATCAGATGCGCAATGGTACTCAGACAGCTGGTGATGAAAGCGTCGTTACGCATGAAGGATGATGTTGTTGTCATGATGCATTTTCCTCCGTTGATCGCTCAGTAGGCTGGGCAATATGTGAACGATATCAGCATAGATGTAGCAATTATGCAACACAACGAAAACATATTAACAACGTGAGCCGGATTGCAATAAAATACATTAATAACAACATCCCGATGCTTATTGCCCGGGCATCCTCATGCTGCATAGTACCGATTTCATTAATACGTTAATGAAAAAGCATTGTCCGTTCTCGCTGAATTTAAAGTGATTTCTGATTTTCTGTTGTTTCATCCCGTGAATTCCCCTGCGCATTTCTTCTCTATCGGGCTAGTCCTTAAGGACGATAGCTAAACGGTTTGATTGCTTCCTACACTGCAAAAACGTGGCGCGGTATGGCTCAAATAGACAACCGAAGGGGCTGGCGGTGATAAATAAAAAAGCAGTGGCGGTGGCAGTAAGCGGTGCGTTATCCGGGCTGGTTCATGCGGCAGACGGTGAGCGGCCTAACGTATTGATTATTGTGGCGGATGACATGGGTTATTCCGATATCAGCCCGTTCGGTGGCGAGATCCCAACGCCCAACCTGCAAGCCTTGGCGGAACAGGGTGTGCGTATGAGCCAATATTATACTTCGCCAATGTCTGCACCGGCACGTTCGATGCTGATGACGGGTAACACTAACCAGCAGGCCGGTATGGGGGGCATGTGGTGGTATGAAAGCACCGTTGCTCGCTCTGGCTATGAGATGCGGTTGACAGACAGAGTTACGACCATGCCAGAACGGTTTAAAGATGCGGGTTATGCCACCATGATGGCGGGCAAATGGCATCTGGGTTATACCGACGGAGCCGGGCCAACCGATCGTGGCTTTGAGCGCGCCTTCGCTTTTATGGGCGGTGGCACCAGCCACTTTGATGACGCCGTACCGCTCGGCACGGTTGAGGCCTTCCATACTTTCTATACCCTGAACGGCAAGCGCGTTTCCCTGCCGCAGGATTTTTACTCCAGCAAAGCTTACGCCACCCAGTTGGAACAGTGGATCAGCGATACGCCAAAAGATAAGCCGGTGTTTGCCTATCTGGCCTTTACCGCGCCGCACGATCCCTTACAGGCTCCGGATGACTGGATCGCCAAATTCGACGGTAAATACGATGCGGGTTATCAACAGATTTATCAGCAGCGAATCAAGCGGTTGCAGGAGTTGGGAATTATTTCCGACAGTACGCCAATGCCGCATTTGGAACTGGTAAAAGAATGGCAGACGATGACACCGGAACAGCAGAAATATGCTGCCAAAACCATGCAGGTGTATGCGGCGATGATTGCCTATATGGACGATCAGATCGGTGGCGTCATGAAAACCCTGCAACAAACCGGCCGCGATAAAAACACCATCATCATCTTTGCCACCGACAACGGTGCTAACCCGGCCCAGGGTTTTTACTACGGCTCCAAACCTGAGTTCTGGCAGCAGTTTGACAATAGCTACGCCAATCTTGGTCGTAAGGGCTCCTTTATCTCCTACGGGCCACATTGGGCCAACGTCAGCAACGCGCCCTATGCCAACTACCATAAAACCACCAGTGCGCAGGGCGGGATCAACACCAGCTTTATCATTTCTGCCCCGCAGTTGAAGCAGCATGGCCGTGTGGATAGCGCGCCGATGGCGGTCTACGACATTGCGCCAACGCTGTATGAGTTTGCCGATATCGATGCCAGCAAACCACTGCATGCCAAACCGGCGATCCCGATGGTTGGCGTCAGCTTTAAACGCTACTTCAGCGGTGATGTTGCCGTTGCACCACGTTCTACCTATGGCGTGGAGTTACACAATCAGGCCGCATATGTGGATGGTGTCTGGAAGCTGCGGCGGCTGGTGGCGAACGGGCCGCAGGCGAATATGGCCCCGTGGGGATTGTTCAACCTGCATGACGATCCGTTGGAAACCCACGACCTGGCCGCCAGCCAGCCTGAACGGGTTAAGCGTCTGAGTAGCGAATATCAGCAGTATGCCGATAAGGGCATGGTGATTGGGGCTGCGGGCAAGGAGATCGACTATCTGGGCGTTGATCCGCAAACTCATCGCTACATTGGTCTGGATCCGCTGACCCAGAAGCCGTTATTGCAGGCAGCAGAGTGAATATTGCCTTGCTGCGTGCGCAGCAGATCCCGGTCAATACCGTGCCGCGCGCCAGCGTGCCTTTCCATATGTTGATCAAACCGATTGGTGCAGGCTGCAATCTGGCCTGCAACTATTGCTATTACCCACAGCGGGATCAAGCGCAAAAGATGGATGAGGCGTTGCTGGAAAACTTTATCCGCCAGTATATCGCCAGCCAGCCGCGCTACAGCCGGGAGATTAACTTTGTCTGGCAAGGCGGCGAACCGCTGCTGGCAGGGATAGGTTTCTACAAGAAGGCTCTGGCGTTGCAGCAAAAATATGCGCCGCCGGGCGTGTTGATCAGCAACAGCCTGCAAACCAACGCCACCTTACTGAACGAGGCATGGTGCCGTCTGTTTAAGCAACATCAGTTTATTATCGGCGTCAGCCTGGACGGCGATCGCCAGATCCAGGATACACACCGACCAGATAAGCGTGGCAATAGCAGTTACGATGCGGCGCTGCGCGGTATCGCGCTACTGCAACAACACCAGATTGAATTCAATTTGCTGGTGGTGGTGCATGATGGCGTGGCCGAGCGGGCGCAGGAGATGTACGACCATTTTGTGGCGTTGGGTGTGCGTTATCTACAGTTTCAGCCGTTGATGCTGGAAGGTGATGCCCCGGCGGCAGGCTATGGGTTGAGTGCCGCCAACTGGGGGCGCTTTATGGTGGCGATCTACCGCCGTTGGCGCAATCAGGGCCACCTGGGCCAGGTTTTTATCATGAATATTGAGCATGTCTACGCCCAGTATTTCACCCACGTCAGCCCCAACTGCGTTCATGCCGCCCGCTGTGGCGGTAATCTGGTGATGGAACCGGATGGCGCGGTGTATGCCTGCGACCACCTGATCGATGCCAAGCACCGGTTGGGGCATTTTGATCACACTAGTCAGTTTGCCGATTATGTGGATGCTGCCAATCAAATGGATTTTGGTAAAAACAAAAGCCTGCGCCGCGAGTGCCAAAGTTGCAGCGTGAAAAGCGTGTGCCAGGGCGGTTGCCCGGCGCATATTGGCAAAGACCGCTACAACCGGCTGTGCGCCGGGTACTACGCTTTCTTCTCTGAGGTGCTGGCACCGTTGCGTAGTTTTGCCAGAACGACACAAGGGGCTGTGTTGTGGCGTGCCAGTGTGACTTCTACCACAAGTTAATCTCCCTCGTCCTTAAGGACGATAGCCAGCCTTTTGCTTTCCTTCCTATAGTGAGATTACCGCCCTTGGCGGCTACTACACCGGGTAAAAACTACTATAAGAGGAAATATCCATGAACCTGTCGTCGCGGCTTCAAGCCCAGCTAGAACGGGGCAAGGTCGGGTTCCCCACCACGTTAGCCAGTTCGGTTGGGGTGATCATGGCCAGCCCGGTGATCCTCACCGTGACCAGCGGTTTTGGTATCGGCGGTGATACCTTCGCGCTGGCGATGCTGATCGCCTTTATCATGATGCAAGCCCAGCTTACTACCTTCTCCGAAGCGGCGGCGATCCTGCCTACCACCGGTTCGGTGTATGACTATATCTCCTGCGGCATGGGGCGCTTTTTTGCCATTACCGGCACCCTGTCGGCCTATCTGATCGTGCATATCTTTGCCGGCACCGCCGAAACCATTCTGTCCGGCATCATGGCGCTGGTGAACTTTGAACATCTCAACACCCTGATGGAAAGCAACAATACGTCGTGGATGATTGGTATCGGCCTGGTGATCACCTTTGGCGTGCTGAATGCGTTTGGCATCGAAGCCTTCGGCAAGGCAGAGGTGGTACTGACATTCTGCATGTGGACCACGATGATGATCTTCTCGATCGCCGGGCTGCTGCTGCCGCATGCCGTGCCGTTGGAGGGCTGGTTTGGTTCTACCATCAACGTGGACGATCCCTTTGCGGTATTCAGCCTGGTCGGGATGGCGATGTTTATGTTTGTCGGCTGCGAACTGGTGACGCCGATGGCGCCGGAGATCAAGAATTCGCACCGGGTGATCCCACGAGCGATGGCGTTGGGATTATGTGGCGTGGCGACCTGCATGGCGTTGTACGGCGCAGCACTGAGCCACCAGGTGGAAAACGTGATGCTGGATGCCACCAATAACGTGCATTTGCTGGATACACCAATGGCCATTCCGGCGTTTGCCGGGCAGGTGATGGGCAACTTCGGTAAATACTGGTTGGGCGTTGGGCTGTTGTTGGCCGGGGCGGCCACCATTAACACCTTGATGGCGGCAGTGCCACGCATTATCTACGGCATGGTGTTAGACGGTGCCATGCCGCGCATCTTCGCTTATCTACACCCACGCTTTAAAACTCCGGTGGTGGCGATTGCTGCAGCGGTGTTGATCCCGTGCGTTCACGCCATTGCCATTCAGGGGAACCTGGACCGGATCATGCCGATGGTGCTGGCGGCGGTGTGTGCCTGGGGTGTGGCTTACCTGTTGGTGACCTGCTCGGTGGTGATATTGCGTATACGTCGCCCGGATCTGCCGCGCGCCTATAAATCGCCGTGGTTCCCACTGCCGCAGATTGTCTCCAGCATCGGTATTGTGCTGGCGATCATCTACATCACCCCGCCGGGTATGAACCCGCGCGATGTCTATATTCCGTTTGGCATCATGATCGGCCTGACTTCCGCCTATGCCTTGTTCTGGACCCTGTGCGTACAGAAGGTGAATCCGTTTAAACCGGTGCCGGTCGAAGAGGTGCTGGAGAGCGCCTTCAATAAAGCAGAAGCTGCGGAGGTGGAATTTGATCGGCTTACTTCCCTCTCTTAATCGCTTTTGGCAGCGCGACCCGCCCGGTTATCGGGTGGGCACCACGTTGGATAGGCTGGTGAATAATCTGCGGCCTTACGCCTGTGAACGCGTTGCCGCTAACCGCTTACAACTCACCCTGCCACAGG
This sequence comes from Serratia sp. H1w, assembly GCF_000633355.1. Lineage (GTDB taxonomy): Bacteria > Pseudomonadota > Gammaproteobacteria > Enterobacterales > Enterobacteriaceae > Chania. The sequence goes on along the minus strand of NZ_AYMQ01000107.1, from coordinate 13,013 downwards.
GGCCGGTGATCGAGGTTGTCGAGCAGGTACAGTCGTTGTTCCTGGCGCATATCGTCACCCACCGTTTTCGCTTGCAGGGCCGGACTCATTTTGCCGAGCCGTTAGTGCTGAACATCTTCACCGGTGGCTGGTTGCGCCGTAATGGCGTGATTTATCGCACCAAGGCCAAACATGACGCTGCCAGGCAACTTATCGCCGCGTTGCAGCAATATCCGCAAATTGGCGCAACCCTGGAACAGCTCGATTTCCGCCGTGCCAGCCTCACGATAGCTGAGGGTAGTTGGCAACTGGATATCGAGCATTTTGCTGCCTCCGAAGTGGTTAGTCGAGTACCTGCCAGCCGTCGTTATCTACGGTTGGAGGCCGAGCAGCGGCGTTTGTTGCTGAGTAGCTTCTTGATGATCGGCCAGTTGATGGAGAAGTGTGATGAGTAGAGTGGTGGTCATTACCGGCGGCGGGACCGGAATTGGTGCCGCCTGTGCTCGTTTACTGGCACAGGAAGGCGATCGGGTATTTATCGTTGGCCGTCGCCGTGAACCGTTGAACGCGTTGGCTGCGGAGATGGGTGCCTATGCCGTGGTCGGTGATGCGGCCAATGGTGACAGTTGGCAAACCGACATTCTGCCTGCGATTTTACAGCAGGCCGGGCGTATCGATTGCCTGATCGCCAGCGCTGGTGGAATGGGGTTAGGCCGTATCACCGAGATCAGCGATGCTCAATGGCAGCAGGCGCTGGATAGCAACCTCAATAGTGCCTTCGCCAGTGCCCGAGCCTGTTTACCGGAACTGGTGAAAAGCGGCGGCAATCTGCTGTTTGTCGCATCGATTGCCTCGCTGACTGCCGGGCCAGAGGTATGCGGCTATGTCACCGCCAAGCATGCACTGATCGGCCTGATGCGTTCCATTGCCCGTGATTTTGGCCCACAGGGCGTGCGTGCCAACGCCGTTTGCCCCGGTTGGGTAACTACGCCGATGGCGGATGAGGAAATGCAGCCGTTGATGGCGGCACACAACTTAACGCTCGCACAAGCCTATCAACATGTCTGTCGCGATGTGCCGCTGCGCCGCCCGGCCAGTGCGCAGGAGATCGCCCAGGTGTGTCGTTTTCTCTGCTCAACCCAGGCAGCAATTATTACCGGCGCGACGCTGGTGGCCGATGGCGGCTCCACCATTGTCGACGTGCCTACCTTAGCTTTCACTTCCTTATAAGGAGATTGTCATGAGTTCAGAAGCGGTATTTATTCAGGTTGGCGCACTGGCGGAAGGTTTCGCTCCACACAGCAATACGTTGGAGCAGCAGGACCTGGCCGGAACTACGCTGGCGTTCCACTTTGCCGAAGGGGAAACGGTGCACTGTCGTTTTAACGACGATCAGACCTTGCAGTGGGGAGATCGGCGCGTCGACTGTCGGGCGACCAGCATTCGCCCGGGGATCCTGTTTATCGATTTCCTCGATCCTCAGCAGGCCAATAGTAGCGTTACGCTGGTGTGCGATCGTCAACAGGGCAACTTTACCGCCATCTATGGCCAACTGCCGCAGGAGTCACAGGCTCGGCTGGATGCCTTCAGCCGGGTAGAACAGGGGTTGCCGCTCACGGCGGTGAATGCCGAATTCCGCTTTGGTCGCCTGGATGACAGCAATGGGCCGTTGCCGCAGTTTACCGACGAACTGATCGGGATGCGTAACCTGTATACCTACAGCCCGACGGAGCGCTACGAGCATATTTATCTGAACAACAATTTCTACGCCTGGCAGTGTCTGGACGGGGTGGAGAAGGGGCTGGCGGATGTCGATCGCTGCCATTACGTCAAAGTGGCGGAGCAACTTTACCTGTTCGTCTGGCGTGAGAAAATCGTGCCAACGCTGGGTGTGGTGATGATCGACCTGCAAGGGATGCGTACCGACGGCAAGATCCTCGGCTATCAGGGCAGTGACTTCAGCAGCCTGAGCAACTTTGCTGTGGGTGCTCACGCGCAGATCCTCAACACCACGCATTACCCAAAGGCCTAGGCCGATGAAGCCGATCTATCGAGCCGACGCCTTTACCGGGCAAGTGGTACTGGTGACTGGGGGCGCACAGGGGATTGGGCTGGCGATCGTCAGCGCCTTTGCCAGCCTTGGGGCGCAGGTGGTGATGGCCGATCTGCAACTGCCAAAGGCACAGGAAGCGGCTGAAAGCCTGTGTCAACAGGGCTGGCAGGTGCAGGCCGTTGCTTGCGACGTTGCTGATGCCGGGCAGATTGCCGAACTGGTGGCGCGGATTGGGCAGCAATATCAGAGGCTGGACGTGGTGATCCACAACGCCGCCTATTTCCCGTTGAGGCCGTTCAGCCAGATTGATGCCGAGCTGCTGCAACGTACCTTAAGCGTCAATCTGATGGCGCCGTTCTTCCTGACTCAGGCAGCGCTGCCGTGGATGAAACGTCAGGGCGGGGGGCACATTCTGGTGACTTCGTCGGTCACCGGGCCAAAGGTGGCCTATCCAGGATTGGCGCACTATGCAGCTTCCAAGGCGGGGGTAAATGGCTTTATCCGTGCTGCCGCATTGGAGCTGGCAGCCGACAATATCACGGTGAATGGCGTGGAGCCGGGAATGATCCGTACGCCAGCGATGGGCAATCTGGGCGGAGAAGCGCTGAATCAGGCGATTGCCGCTGCGGTGCCGCTGGGCAGGTTGGGGGAGCCGGAGGACATTGCTGCCGCGATGGTCTTTCTGGCCTCACCGGCTGCTGGCTATATCACCGGCCAGACGCTGGTGGTGGATGGCGGCGCGCTGTTGCCAGAAGCTGCCCCTATTTGTGAGCAACCACGTTGTTAGCTTGCTTATCCCCTAAACGGATCAGCTCATCGAGCAACACCATCAGCTGATCCATCTTCTGCTTCGAAAATGCCGCTTCAATCTCCCCATACCCCTGTTCTACCTGGTGGCGCGCCAGTTCATACAGTTCCTGGCCCTGCTGGGTCAGGGATACGTACAGCTTGCGCTGATCGTTAACCGGCTTGAGGCGGAAGATCAGTTTATCCCGCTCCATACGCGACAGGATGCCCGTCAGGCTGGGGCGCAGGATACAGGTCTCTGCGGCCAACTCATGGAACTCAATGGAACGGCTATCGGCCAATACGCGAATGATGCGCCATTGCTGTTCCGTCAGGTTATGGCTTTTCAGGATCGGGCGGAAGAAGCCCATGGCGGTTTCACGCGCCTGCAGCAGGGCGATGGTTAACGATTCATGCATGTCGATGGCCTTGGCTCAATTTTATTAACAACTTAATAGTAGCCAATTTTTGTCCAGTGGAGAACGGTAAAACGCGCTCCGTCACGTAAAAATCCTGCAAAAAAGCTTAATCTGCTGATTATTAACACCAATGTTCATGATTTGTGAATATTTCGTTATCACGATCACAAATTAAATTAACAACGTTGCGTAAATGCTGAACAGCGTATAAAAATATTCATTAACATATTAATGAATCGCGATCCGTAGAAGGAGTCTGCATGAAAGGCACCGTATTTTCCGTAGCACTTAACCACCGCAGCCAGCTTGATGCCTGGGATCAGGCGTTCCGCGCCGCCCCTTACCAAACGCCGCCAAAAACGCCGGTGTGGTTTATCAAACCGCGCAATACCCATCTCGCCAATGGCGGCAACATCCCGTTCCCGGCCGGTGAAACCGTGCAAAGTGGCGCGACGCTGGCGGTAGTGATCGGCAGCACCGCACGCAAGGTGGCGGCGGATAAGGTAGCCGATTATGTGGCCGGTTATGCGTTAGCCAATGATGTCAGTCTGCCGGAAACCAGCTTCTATCGTCCGGCGATCAAAGCCAAATGTCGCGACGGTTTCTGCCCGTTGGGAGAGGTGGCACCACTGAGCAGCACCGGCAACCTGGAGATCGTTACCGAGATCAATGGCGTGGAGCAGGATCGTTGGTCGACGGCGGATCTGGTGCGCTCGGTGCCAGAACTGATCGCCGCCATCAGTGATTTTATTACCCTGCAACCGGGGGATGCGGTGCTGATCGGCACGCCACACCAGCGGGTTGAGATCAAGCCCGGTGACCAAGTGACGGTGCGGGCCGCGGGCCTGCCAACTCTTACCAACCACGTGACGCAGGCAGGAGAATAACCATGAGACACGCTCGTATCCGCCATCATGGCCAGATTGTTAACGTCACCGTCGACGACCAGTTAAGCGTCACGCTGCCCGATGGCAGCAAGCTCGATGAGTTCGATGTGGAATGGCTGCCACCGGCGCAGGGCACCATCTTTGCCCTTGGCCTGAACTATGCCGACCACGCCAGTGAGCTGGAGTTTAAAGCACCGGAAGAGCCGCTGGTATTCCTCAAGGGGCCAAACTCCTTGACCGGACACCGCCAGGTTTCCGTGCGTCCGGCGCAGGTGGATTACATGCACTACGAAGCCGAACTGGTGGCCGTGATCGGCAAAACCGCGCGCAACGTCAGCCGCGAGCAGGCGATGGATTATGTGGCCGGTTACACCCTATGCAACGACTACGCCATCCGCGATTACCTGGAAAACTACTACCGGCCTAACCTGCGGGTGAAAAGCCGCGACACCCTGACGCCAATCGGCCCGTACATTGTCGATCGTGACGATGTGGCAGACCCGCATAACCTGACGCTGAGCACCTATATCAATGGTGAACTGCGGCAGCGCGGCACCACCGCCGACATGATTTTCGACATCCCTTATCTGATCGAATACCTGAGTGAATTTATGACGCTGCATCCTGGCGACATGATCGCTACCGGCACGCCGAAAGGGCTGGCCGACGTGCAGCCTGGGGATGAGATTGTGGTGGAAATCGAAGGCATTGGCCGTCTGGTTAACCACATCATCAGTGAAAAAGATTACGAGGAGAGCAAACGATGAAAACCATCAACCATTGGATCAACGGCAAGAATGTCGCCAGCAAAGAGTATTTCACCACGACTAACCCGGCTAATGGTGAAGTGTTGGCGGAAGTGGCGTCCGGCGGCCAGCTCGAAATCGATCAGGCGGTCGCCGCCGCCAAAGAAGCCTTCCCAAAATGGGCCAATACGCCGATGAAAGAGCGTGCGCGCCTGATGCGCCGCCTGGGTGAGCTGATTGATCAGAACGTGCCGCAGATTGCCGAGATGGAGACCGCCGATACCGGGCTGCCGATCCATCAGACCAAGAACGTGCTGATCCCACGCGCCTCGCACAACTTTGAGTTCTTCGCCGAGATCTGCCAGCAGATGAATGGCCGCACCTATCCGGTGGACGACAAGATGCTCAACTACACGTTGATCCAGCCGGTTGGGGTTTGTGCGCTGGTGTCGCCGTGGAACGTGCCGTTTATGACCGCCACCTGGAAAACTGCGCCTTGCCTGGCGTTGGGTAACACGGCGGTGCTGAAAATGTCTGAGCTTTCACCGCTGACGGCGGATCGTCTGGGTGAACTGGCGCTGGAAGCCGGTATCCCTGCCGGGGTGCTGAACGTGGTGCAGGGTTATGGTGCAACGGCGGGTGATGCGCTGGTACGCCATAAAGATGTGCGTGCGGTGTCCTTTACCGGGGGGACTTCAACCGGTCGCCGCATTATCGAAAGTGCCGGACTGAAGAAATTCTCCATGGAGCTGGGCGGTAAGTCACCCGTACTGATTTTTGAAGATGCGGATATCGAGCGGGCGCTGGATGCGGCGCTGTTTACCATCTTCTCGATCAACGGAGAGCGTTGCACTGCCGGTTCACGCATCTTCATTCAAGAGAGTATTTACCCGGAATTCGTCAAACGCTTTGCCGAGCGCGCCAACCGACTGCGCGTGGGCGATCCCACCGATCCGAACACTCAGGTCGGCGCACTAATCAGCCCGCAGCATTGGGAAAAAGTCTCTGGTTATATCCGTCTTGGCATCGAAGAAGGGGCAACCCTGCTGGCCGGCGGCCCGGATAAACCGGCCGGTCTGAGTCACGGCAACTTCCTGCGCCCAACGGTGCTGGCCGATGTTAACAACCGTATGCGTGTCGCGCAGGAAGAGATCTTCGGGCCGGTGGCCTGCCTCCTGCCGTTTAAATCAGAAGAAGACGGCCTGCGCATGGCCAACGATGTGGAGTACGGCCTGGCGTCGTACATCTGGACGCAGGATGTGAGCAAAGTGCTGCGTCTGGCCCGCAATATTGAAGCGGGCATGGTTTTCGTCAACACCCAGAACGTACGCGATCTGCGCCAGCCGTTTGGCGGGGTGAAATCCTCTGGCACCGGCCGTGAAGGCGGTGAGTACAGCTTTGAAGTGTTTGCCGAAATGAAAAACGTTTGTATCTCCATGGGGGATCACCCGATCCCACGTTGGGGGGTATAAGTTTTCCCCCTCACGCCAGACTGCGCCAGGAGGGCAGGGTGAGGGGTAGCCCCCTTTCAGACATTAAAACAACCAGAATCATGTGAGGACTTATGGGTAAATTAGCTTTAGCTGCAAAAATTACACACGTTCCCTCGATGTACCTGTCTGAATTGCCCGGTGAGCATCACGGTTGCCGTCAGGCTGCCATTGATGGTCACAAAGAGATCAGCGCTCGCTGTCGTGAGATGGGGGTCGATACCATCATCGTCTTCGACACCCACTGGCTGGTGAACAGCGCCTATCACATCAACTGTAACTCGCACTTCAAAGGGGTTTACACCAGCAACGAACTGCCACACTTCATTCGCGACATGACTTATGAATACGACGGTAACCCGGTGCTGGGCCAGATGATTGCCGATGAAGCCCGCAAGCTTGGGGTACGCGCCAAGGCGCATGAAATTCCAACCCTGGAGCTGGAGTACGGCACGCTGGTGCCGATGCGCTACATGAACAGCGATCGGCACTTCAAGGTGACCTCCATTTCAGCCTTCTGCACCGTACACGACTTTGCCGACAGCCGCCGCCTGGGGGAAGCCATCAAAACCGCGATTGAGAAATACGACGGCACCGTGGCGGTACTGGCCAGCGGTTCGCTTTCACATCGCTTTATTGACGATCAGCGCGCCGAACAGGGCATGAACAGCTACACCCGCCAGTTCGACCAGCAGATGGATGAACGCGTGGTGAAACTGTGGGAAGAAGGGCGTTTCCGTGAGTTCTGCGAAATGCTGCCGGAGTACGCCGACTACTGCTATGGCGAAGGCAATATGCACGACACCGTGATGTTGCTGGGCCTGCTGGGCTGGGACAAGTATCAGGGCAAGGTGGAGTTCGTTACCCCGCTGTTTGCCAGTTCCGGGACCGGCCAGGTCAACGCCATCTTCCCGCTACCAGCCCAAGCCTGAGGATCTCTCATGCCCCATTTTTATGCTGAATGTACCGACAACATCCGCCGGGAGGCGGATTTGCCCGCGCTGTTCGACAAGGTGAATCACGCGCTGGCGGAAACCGGCATCTTTCCGCTGGCAGGCATCCGTAGCCGCGCCATCTGGCTGGATACCTGGCAGATGGCCGACGGCAAGCAGAACTATGCCTTTGTGCATATGACGCTGAAAATTGGTCACGGTCGTAGCCTGGAGAGCCGTCAACAGGTGGGCGAAATGCTGTTCATCCTGATCAAGGATCACTTCGCCGCGCTGATGGCCAACCGTTATCTGGCGCTCTCTTTCACCATCGAAGAGCTGGATCCGGTGCTCAATTACAAGCAAAACAACGTCCATGCGCTGTTTCGCAAGGACTGAACAAGGAGTCATCAATGCTGGATAAAGACGTACTGAGCCGAGCCGTGCAGCGCCTGCATCAGGCCGAGCAGAGCCGGGAACAGATCCGCGCGCTATCGCTGGATCACCCGGAGGTCACTATTGAAGATGCCTATGCTATCCAGCGTCAATGGGTTGAGCTGAAGATCGCCGAAGGGCGCACGCTGAAAGGGCACAAGATCGGGCTGACCTCGCGCGCCATGCAGGTCAGCTCGCAAATCACCGAGCCGGATTACGGTGCGCTGCTGGATGACATGTTCTTTAACGATGGCAGCGATATTCCGATCGATCGCTTTATCGTGCCGCGCGTTGAAGTGGAGCTGGCGTTTGTGCTGGCGAAGCCGCTGCGCGGGCCGAACTGCACATTGTTTGATGTCTATAACGCGACCGACTATGTGATCCCGGCATTGGAGATCATCGACGCCCGTAGCCATAACGTCGATCCGCAGACCCAGCGGCCACGCAAGGTGTTCGACACGATTTCCGATAACGCGGCCAATGCGGGCGTAGTGATGGGCGGCAGGCCGATCAAAATAGATGCGCTGGATCTGCGTTGGATCAGTGCGTTGTTGTATCGCAACGGCGTGATTGAAGAGTCGGGCGTGGCGGCGGCGGTGCTCAATCACCCGGCCAACGGCGTGGCCTGGCTGGCTAATAAACTGTTTCCGTATGACGTGGAACTGGAGGCCGGGCAGATCATTCTTGGTGGTTCCTTTACCCGCCCGGTAGCAGCGCGGCGCGGCGATACCTTCCATGCCGATTATGGCCCGATGGGCTGCATCAGCTGCCGGTTTGTCTAAGGAGGAACACCATGTTAACCAATCATTTTAAACAGGCTTTGCAGGAAAAACGCCCGCAGATTGGCCTGTGGCTAGGACTGTGCAGCAGCTACAGCGCGGAACTGCTGGCCGGGGCCGGGTTCGACTGGCTGCTGATCGACGGCGAACATGCGCCCAATAATGTGCAAACGGTATTGAGTCAGTTGCAGGCGATCGCGCCTTATCCCAGTCATCCGGTCGTGCGTCCAGCCTGGAACGATCCGGTGCTGATCAAACAGCTGTTGGACGTTGGCGCGCAAACCCTGCTGATCCCGATGATCCAAAACGCTGAACAAGCCCGGGAGGCGGTGCGGGCTACCCGCTATCCACCAAACGGCATTCGTGGTGTTGGCAGTGCGCTAGCTCGCGCCTCGCGTTGGAACCGGGTGCCGAACTACCTGCACCATGCCGATAGCCAGATGTGCGTGCTGGTACAGATCGAAACCCGCGAGGCGGTGAAAAATCTGGACGCGATCCTGGAAGTGGAAGGTGTGGATGGCGTCTTTATCGGCCCGGCGGATCTTAGTGCCGATATGGGATTTGCTGGCAATCCGCAGCATCCTGAAGTGCAGCGCACCATCGATGATGCCATTGCCCGCATCAGTGCAGCGGGCAAGGCTCCAGGCATCCTGATGGCACAGCAGGAACTGGCGCAGCACTATCTGGCATCCGGTGCGCTGTTTGTCGCCGTAGGCGTGGATACGACCCTGCTGGTGCGGGCGGCGGACTCCCTGCTCAACAGTTTCAAACAGGATAAACCAGCGGAGCAACAATCCCAGGGCGTTTACTAATCGGAGTCATCATGAGCAACGTCGATTCGCTCAAGCCACTAAACCCGGCTGAGCAACATAAAGCGTTAACCGCCACCGAGCAGTCGGTGATTAAAAAGTTATTTCGGCGCCTGATTATTTTCTTATTTGTATTGTTTGTTTTCTCGTTCCTTGACCGCATCAACATCGGGTTTGCCGGTTTGACCATGAAGCAGGACCTCGGTCTTAGCTCCACCATGTTCGGCCTGGCCGCAACGCTGTTTTATGTCACCTACGTGATCTTCGGTATCCCCAGCAACATGATGCTGAGCAGGGTAGGTGTACGGCGTTGGATCGCCACCATCATGGTGCTGTGGGGGATTGCTTCCACCTGTACCATGTTCGCCACCGGGCCAACCAGCCTGTATGTACTGCGGATGATCGTCGGCATTACCGAAGCGGGCTTCCTGCCAGGGATCCTGGTGTATCTCACCTACTGGTTCCCGGCGTTCTATCGCGCCCGGGCCAACGCCCTGTTTATGATTGCCATGCCGGTTACGATGGCGTTGGGTTCGCTGGTGTCTGGCTACATTCTGGCGCTGGACGGCGCGATGAACCTGAAAGGCTGGCAATGGCTGTTCCTGCTGGAGGGGATCCCTTCGGTGATCCTCGGCGTGGTGGTGTGGTTCTATCTGGATGACACACCGGCCAAGGCCAAATGGCTGACCAACAACGAGAAGGCCAGCCTGCAAGCGATGATGGACGCCGACAAGCTGCAACTGGTGCAGCCTGAAGGGCCAAGCAGTCATCGAGCGCTGCAACAACGCAGCCTGTGGCGTGAAGTGCTGACGCCGGTGGTGCTGATGTATACGTTGGCGTATTTCTGCCTGACCAACACCCTTAGCGCCATCAACATCTGGACGCCGCAGATCTTGCAGAGCTTTAACCAGAGCAGCAGCAACATCATGATCGGTTTCCTGGCGGCGATCCCACAAATTTGTACCATCGCCGGTATGATCTGGTGGAGTAAACGCTCGGATCGCCTGCAAGAGCGTAAATTCCACACCGCGCTGCCTTATCTGTTTGCCGCAGCGGGTTGGTTGCTGGCTTCGGCGACCAACCACAGCATGGTGCAACTGCTGGGGATCGTGATGGCGTCGGTCGGTTCGTTTACCGCGATGGCGATCTTCTGGACCACGCCGGATCAATCGATCAGCTTTGAAGCGCGTGCGGTAGGGATTGCGGTGATCAACGCCACCGGTAATATCGGCTCGGCCGTCAGCCCACTGTTGATCGGTTGGTTCAAGGACGTGACCGGCAGCTTTAACTCTGGGCTGTATTTTGTTTCGGCATTGTTGATTATCGGGGCGATATTGGTATGGCGTATTCCGATGAAGGATTCGCGCCCAAGGGCCACGCCATAAACTTTAGATATTGCTTGAGTAGACGCTCCCTCTCCCTTTGGGAGAGGGTTAGGGTGAAGGGCCCCGCCGTTATTTTCACCGGAGGACAACGTGCAGAAAGGTACCGGCTTTATCGCCAATATCGATATTGGTAAAGAGTATGACGCGCGTTATGCCGCTGATGAGGTGCACTACGAAACCTTTGCCGGGCTGGCGGCGTTTTTTGGCCGGGATATGCAGGTGCACTGGCACGATCGCTTTTTCCAGCTGCATTATCTGGCCACCGGCAGGATAGAGTTGCAGTTGGACGATCAGCACTATTCGGTGCAGGCTCCCCTGTTTATCCTCACCCCGCCCTCGGTGCCGCACGCCTTTTTCACCGAGCCGGACAGCGACGGACACGTACTCACTGTGCGTCAGGAACTGATCTGGCCGTTGCTGGAACGTCTGTATCCGGGCAGCAATCTGGCGCTGGATATGCCGGGGATTTGCCTTTCGCTGGCCGCGGTGCCGCAGGAACTGGCCTCACTTGGGCATTATTGGCAACTGATTAGCCGCGAGTTCAGTCAAAAGATGGCCGGGCGCGAGCAGACGCTGGCATTGCTGGCGCAGGCCGTCTTCACGCTGATGCTGCGCAATACTTCCTTGGATGACAAGGCCGCCAGCGGGGTGCGTGGCGAACTGAAGCTGTTCCAGCGCTTTAATAAAATGGTGGATGAGCGTTTTCGCGATCATCTGTCGGTACCGGAATATGCCCAGTCGCTGGGGGTGACCGAATCACGCCTCAACGACCTGTGCCGCCGCTTTGCCAACCGACCGCCCAAGCTGTTGATCTTCGATCGCCTGCTGCGTGAAGCCAAACGGCTGTTGCTGTTCAGTGCCTGTACGGTACATGAAACGGCCTACAGCCTGGGATTCAAAGATCCCGCCTACTTTGCGCGTTTCTTCAATCGGCTGGAAGGTTGTTCACCTTCCGCCTATCGTGCCACGCAACACGTGCTGTCGTAACCTGGCTTGGGTCAGCCTTTGTTCGCCACCAAATCCGCGACCAGTCGGTTGACCGGATCGCTCATGTTGGTGAACTTGGTCAGTTCCGAGCGGGTTACCACCACGAACACGCCGATATTTTGCTGCGGTACCATCGCCATATAGGTGATAAAGCCGCCGCCACCGCCGGTTTTCTGGATGATCCCTGGCAGGCCGTCTTTCGGTGCCATATACACCCAGCCTAGCCCTAGTGCAGAAGCTTCACCCGGCACGTCCATCCCTTTCAGCGACACCAGATCCTGACGCTGGAAGTACATGGTCTGTTCGGTCAAGGCCGTCGGTTTGCGTGATCCAGTGACGTTGGAGGCGAGGAACTGCTGCATCCAGCGCTGCATATCGCGCGGCGTTGAGTAAACGCCACCGCTGCCGCTGGCGGCCGTGGTGTCACGACAGGCGCTTGGACCGGAGGCCGCTACCATCAGGCGTGAGCACTGCTCGGCGCTCGGCGTCAGCGTGGTGTCTACCATCCCCAGCGGGCCAGTGATTTTCTCACGCAACAGGACGTTATAAGGTTTGCCAGCGGCGCGTGACAACGCATCGGCCAGCAGATCGTAGGCCAGGTTGGAGTAGGCCGCACGTACGCCCGGTGGCACGGTAACGGTGGCATGTGCCAGCCACTGCCAGCGCTGTGCTTTGGTCGGCCAGGTAAATACCGGTGTCTTTGGCGGTTTTTTGCCTGGCTGCTCACGCGGCAGGGAGCTGGTGTGCGTGGCCAGGTTCAGCAAGGTAATCGGCTGGCGCGAATTATAGGCCGGGACCGTGGCCCCTTTAGGGGCATATTTGCGCAGGGGATCGTTGAGTTTGACCTTGCCTGCCGCCGCCATCTTGACCATCACTTCACTGGTCATCAGCTTGGTGATGGAGGCGATGCGGATCAGCGAGTCTGGCCGTGGGCGCAGGTCATTGCCCGGTTTGGTATCGCCAAAGCTACGGTTAACCACCTGATTGTTATCGATAACGACCAGCGCCATGCCGGTTGCGCCGCTATTGAAGAAGATATGTTCTGCGTACTGATCGACAATCTGTGAGGTCAGCTGTGCATCAGCCGCCTGACTGGCCAACGGCGCGGCACACAGGCCAAGCGCCAGCAATAACGTGGAGAGTGAGGTCTTCAACGGTCATGTTCCATTTTAAAGGGCTACAAGGAAGGCGTAAGTTGTTCGCTAGTGTAATGCGCTACGGCACGATTGGCATGTGGAAAAAGTGGCAATGTTGCACAAATGTTGGGGCAAGCACGCCCAACCGTAGATACTCTGTTAAGCGTCAAACGATTGCCGGTGTTTTTCGCTG
>NZ_AYMQ01000106.1 GCF_000633355.1 Serratia sp. H1w | reverse complement strand
TTTTACATCGGTAGCGACACAACAGCGTACGCGGTGGCCGCGCCTGGTTGTTGCCTTGTACCGCGCCAGTATGGCAAAGCCAAAATAAGCCGCCGTTAAACCAGAATTCTATTTTCCAAGAGCGTAAAGCCTTCTCTGCCATGGCGAGAGACGCGGTATGGCAGTTGAAGCAGTACCTGCGCAGTCTTAACCCACAAGATCGAAATACCGAGATCCGCCAGCAAAGAGCGGCCTTCGTTGATGAAATTATCGATACTTTATTCAGCTATGTGGCTGGCGTACAAAATCGGGAAGATTGGCAAGGCTGGAGCATGAAAGAAGAGTGCCAACTCTCGCGTGCTCAGCAGTTGTGGCTTGACCCATGGCGGATGAAAGATGACAAAGACTTCCAGTTTGAGCGTGAAGGCGGCGATTGGAAAAAGGAAATCGCTCTGGATTTTGGCGTATGGCTCAATCACCAGCTAAAAACCGAAGAGATGAAGTTTAGCGAAGTTGAGCGACGTGAATGGTCGACCGCGTCTTTGTTCAAGCGACGCCTGCGTGAGTTTGAGCAAGAGTTTAAGGAGGACTTCGCATGAGTACGTTGATCGTATTACGTCATGTTCGGGTGGAGAACGCTAATGCCATTGCAGGGCTGACCTATGGTTTCCCCGCTATGACTCATTTTCTTGGTTACACTCATGCGCTGTCCCGCAAACTGCAGCAGACTCACGGCTTAACCCTGCAAAACTGTGGTGTCGTCTGCCATCAGCAGCAACTCCATGCTTACTCTTCTGGGCGCGATTATGCTTTTGCCTTAACGCGCAATCCATTGACCAAAGAGGCCAAAACAGCGGCGTTCAATGAAGAAGGGCGAATGCATCTCACTGTTTCGCTACTGATTGAATGCCACGGCACCTTAGTTAATGGCGATCAGGGTGCCAAAGAGCTGGAGATGCACCTTGCCGAACTATGCCCAACTCAGCGTTTGGCTGGTGGTGTGATCACCGATATTGGCGCGGTCAAGGTAATGGGGACTCCTGAAAAGCCAGAGGATCTGCGCAAACTGATGCGCCGCTTGCTACCTGGTTTTGCGTTGCTCGATCGCTCCGAATTGCTGACCAGCCATTATCAAACGTTGTGTGAAAGTAACCCACAGGCAGAGCTGATAGATGCTTGGTTGGACTTTGCCGCGCTCAAATATCAAGCGCTGAGTGAACAAAATCCGCAGTGGGGTTACCGACCAAAGCCAGCGGCAGGTTACTTGGTTCCTATCCAGACCGGCTATCGTGCGATTTCCCCGTTATACGCGCCGGGGGAAGTCGAGAAATCCCGTGATCCAACAACGCCTTTCCGATTTGCCGAACCCGTTTATGGCATTGGCGAGTGGCGTAGCTTGCACCGCGTCACCGACCTGAATCAGTTGTTATGGCAATACCATCATCAAAGTGATGATTACCTCTGCCGCAGCGCGGTACCCGTTATTACTGAAGACTATCAATATAACGAAGAAGATTAACTTAAAGGACTATTCATATGGCTACTGTAAAAACTGCATCCGTATTGGCTTTCGAGCGTAAATTGGCAAACTCCGATGCCATTATGTTTGCTGGTAACTGGCAACAACCTGAATGGACGCCGATTGCGATCCAGGAAAAAGCGGTACGCGGTACGATTTCCAATCGTTTGAAAAATGCGATTGCCAGCGATCCGGCAAAGCTGGATGCCGAGATCCAAAAACCTAACTTACAGCGTGTAGATGTCGCGGCATTGCCATTTGACGCTGATACTTTAAAGGTCAGCTTTACTCTACGTGTGTTGGGTAACCTGGCACAGCCCTCAGTATGCAACGATCAGGATTATCAGGCTGAACTGGCGAAAGTGATCCAAGGCTATATCAAAGAGCATGGCTTCAAAGAACTGGCTGGGCGTTATGCTGAGAACCTGGCGAATGGGCGTTTCTTGTGGCGCAATCGCGTAGGTGCAGATGAGATCGCCGTTACCGTAAAAGGTAAAGAAAAAACCTGGCAGTTTAATGCCTGTGATCACAGCTTGCGTATGTTTAGCCAACCAAAAGGTGATTTAGCTGAACTGGCTAAGGAAATAGAACAAGGGTTGGCCGGGGATAGTTTTGCTTTCTTTAGCGTTGAAGCCTGTGTGCGATTGGGCAAAGGACAAGAGATTTTCCCGTCACAGGAGTTGGTGTTGGATAGCAACAGCAAGAAAAGTAAGGTGCTGTATCAGGTGGACGATATTGCTGCCATGCACTCGCAGAAAATCGGCAATGCGTTACGTACCGTCGATAGTTGGTATCCAGAGGCCGATGAATTGGGGTTGGGGCCCATTGCGGTGGAACCCTATGGCTCAGTGACTAGCCGTGGGCAAGCCTATCGCCAACCGAAACAAAAAATGGATTTTTACACTCTGCTGGATAACTGGGTGACCAAAGGGAAGGTGCCAGAAGTGGAGCAACAACATTACGTCATGGCCATTCTGATCCGTGGCGGCGTATTTGGTGAGAAAGGTGAATAAAGGGGCAGCGTATGGATCATTACCTTGATATTCGAGTGCTGCCAGATCCCGAGTTCACTACGACGATGTTATTGGAAGCGCTGTTTGCCAAGCTGCATCGGGCATTGGGTGGTGTCGGACAGGGAAGAATAGGCGTCAGCTTTCCCTCTGCCGGTAAAACACTGGGTGATAGGTTACGGCTACATGGTCCTCTGGCAGAGCTTACCGCATTTGAGACCTTACCATGGCGTAAAGGGCTGCGGGATTACACAGAATGCAGCGAGATTCAGCCAGTACCCTCTCATGTGAAATATCGTACTGTGCGGCGTGTGCAGTTTAAAAGCAGTGCTGAGAGATTACGCCGTCGCTCTGTTAGCAAGGGTTGGCTCACAGAGGAGGAGGCCAGAATGCGTATTCCTGATTCTGTTGAGGAACGTTCGGCGCTGCCATTTATCCGTTTGAAAAGCCTATCCAGCGCGCAGACCTTTTTGTTGTTTATCGAACAGGGCAAGATTTGCGATAACGCGACAGAGGGGGTATTTAGTGCTTATGGCCTAAGTGCAACGGCAACCATCCCGTGGTTTTAACCCTAATTTAGTGGCTGATTCTAACCTATTGATTTTAAAGGTTGGGATCAGTATTCTTTAGAAAAGGGTTTTTGAGTGGGATGGCCGGATTCTATTTTATTAATAGTAGGTTGCTGTTGGTTTGTAACAGTTCACTGCCGTGCAGGCAGCTTAGAAATATCACTTTAAAAGCGACCTGGCCAGACTGCTGTTCACTGCCGTGCAGGCAGCTTAGAAAAGTAGCAATCAGAATGCGCGGTTGATAGCCGGGTGCACTGCCGTATAGGCAGCTTAGAAAAATCTGGACCCTGCTGTAGTGTTTGGGGCATTGTTAACTGTCGTATCGGCAGCTTAGAAAGGTCTAGCTTTCTCAGGGGTAAACCGGCTAGAGTTCACTGCCGTACAGGCAGCTTAGAAAGTCGAGCTGCGGGAGGGCCGGGTATGAGCGGAGTTCACTGCCGTGCAGGCAGCTCAAAAGCCGAGGGGGGTATAGATAACCCATTGATCATCCTGACGGGCGCAGCATGCAGCGCCCCTACGTTTGAGTCTGGTGGTTTTTTATATGGTTTCGTAATTCAAATCCTTTGGTTTCTACCAATGCTCATAGCAATACCGGCAGCACAGAAATCAACTTCAAATGTTTCCGCGAGGGCCTCTTCTGTTACATTCAACGAACAACGCCAAAAGGGAATTTAGACATGAAAAAACTCACCTCTGTGTGTCTGGGCTGCCTGCTGTTTGTCTCTGCCTGTAGCCCCCATAAAAGCACCCGCACCCAGCCTATCGAGCTACAGCCACAAGAAATGGCACCATTTGTAGATAAAACAACCTATTACCTTCGTGCAATTCAGACCGCCATCCAGCGAAAGTTTTTTATTGGAGATAACTATCGGGGTAAGACTTGCGATGTTACGATCAAGATGTCCAAAGATGGGCTGATATATGACGCGCAAGGCAGCGGTTACCCGCCGCTATGTGAAGCTGCGCTGAAAGCCATCAAAAATGCTGACATACCCGCGCCTCCTGACGATGAAACCTACCAAAGAATCAAAAAAACAATCATTACCTTCCAACCGGATTGAGTGTCAGATACCAAGAGTTGTTGGGCTGATGGGAGTAAAGAGGAAGAATTCCGGGGTAAAATCCTAAATCAAAGCTCTGAGTATTAACCATTGTAATCGCATGGGTATAATGAACGCGTCTACCATATCCATTAGAAGTCCCGAGTGGTCTTTGCCGCTATCAAGCCCATTGATATTGATAGCGGTTTTTTCCCTGGGATCCTCGCTCTATCTCAACCAGTCTGGCACGCTCAATCTTCGCGTTTACGGAAATAATGTCCACAGTGGGGGCAGATAAGCGTGACGTTTTTCTTTACCTTACTGCGATTTTGCGGCGAACTTTTTCCACATTCAGGGCAGGTGACGTCCACTGGGGCATCACCAAAGAGCTTAAAGGCATCAAAGAAAGACATCTTTATCACCGGGTAGAGGTAGGAGGAGTTCAGTGTACCTTTATCGCTCGGTGATAGCTCCACATAGATTGGTAAACCACTGCCAAGTGTGCGGAAGGTGGTTAAGCGTCAGGGATGGAAGGGGGAGGAAAAAAGCCCCGCAAAAGAGAGGGGCAAACACAACAACACCAGGGAAATCGTTGATTACTAGTCTGTCATTACTATATGTTTTTTGAGACGAGAGTTCATCAATAAATTGCTGCGCCATTGCAACAATATAGTTAATTAATTTGTATGTATTTTACTTAATTCATATCCCTTGTGAATTTATCGGTGATTTGTGGTTAATAAGTAATCATGGTGGTTATTTTTTGTTGAATTGATGGCGGGAAGGATGATTTCTTGCTCCATCACCGCCTCCAGACAGAATGTGACTTGTATCACATCGGGCAGATCCCCTATATTCCCCCCCATAAAGATGTTGTCGTATTGCGATGCAGTGAGTTTTACATTTATCCGGAGTTGTTGATGGAGTTAACTACGCTTTTGCTTTATGTGATCGCCGTTAGTGCGGTGATGGTGACGCCTGGCCCTTCGATGCTGTTGGCGCTAAACAATGGTGCAATCCACGGTATGCGCATTGCCAGTTACGGTTTTCTGGGCGCGGTATTGGCCGATCTGCTGTTGATCGGTGCCGTAGGCTGCGGGTTGGGGGCGTTGTTACAGGCCTCTGAGCAGCTGTTTGCCGTGGTGAAGTGGGGCGGTGCGTTATATCTGGTGTATCTGGCATGGGTGCTGTGGCGGGCGCCGGTGAAGGCTCTAGCGGTAAACGCCAGCGCTGCCGCAGCGACCGGAAAAACGGCATTCCTGCGTTCCCTGATGGTTGGGTTGTCCAATCCCAAGGGGCTGTTGTTTTTCTCCGCTTTTCTGCCGCAGTTCATTCAGCCCGAAAAGCCGATTGCCATGCAGTACCTGATCCTGGCACTGGTCAGCGCGATCATCGACTGCGTGATGATGACTATCTATGCCTACGGCGGCCGTCATGCGATGCGTAAGTTCTCGGCGAACGTGATGCGCTGGGTAAACCGTAGCTGTGCTGGCATGCTCGGTGTGCTGGCCATCGGGGTGGCGCTCTATCGTCGCAGTGATGTGAGCTAGCGGTGATTTAAGCGGGGGCAGCATATAGCGCCCCATGGCAACAATATCTACAGTTTTAGGGGAGCTATTAAGCTCCCTTTTTAATACGCGGCAGCCGGTGTTAACAACGAGGCAAACTTAGGAATATTACCTACCGAAGGCGTTGCCGCTACCTCACAGACGGCTTCATTCGCTAGCATTGCGGTAAAGTTTGCATCTGATTTATAGAAGTGCTGATAGATATGAAATATATGCACACCAGTAGTTACCGCCAAGATAATCACCAGTGCAATTAAAACGTAGGTGATATTAACCTTTTTAAAATAATTCTTTTTCGCATTCTGCGATAATTCAGGTTCATCCTGCTTAATTGAGATCTCTTCAATCGTCACATCACTGGCAATTATTAACCCTACTTTTGGTATGGTTTCTATGATGTTTTTATCAATGCCCATACTCTTGATGATGCGCCGCAGCGTACTCAGACATTGGTTGAGATTATTGTTGCTGGCCTGTAGACCATAATCATCCCACACTCTTTGCAGAAGTATCTCTCTCTCAACAGTTTCTCCTTTATTTTTAATAAGAAAGGAGAAAAGTCAAGCCGCAGAAGAGGAGATAGTGACGATTTCTTCCTGGAGGTCCTGATGATAAAAACCGACGCTATTGGGGCAAAAAAGGACATCTCCTTCGATGCGATATTGGGGCTTAGTCATGTTGATTCACTCCATGTAAGTCAATTTACTCTACTTAAATAACGTTAATCCTAAGCCTTATAATATTATTTTTTTGGCGGTAGGGCAACAAAGAAGCAGTATAAAATAGAGCGTAATCAACAAACTTCGGATTAAAATCTGCCATGAATAGCGTTGGCAGTTATTAATATTAGGTAAATGGGCTGTAAATTATTAAAGGGCGATTAATAAAAATTAATGTCGCTAAATGGTTGATAGTTTTGCCAAACCCGGATTTTAACAAGATAGATAACTGAGAATCATCTTAGTTAGAGAAATGTATCAATTTAAGGGGCAAGTTGGTGTCTTGCCCCGAGAAATTTATACGCCAATACGGTCTCGTAAGGTGTAATAAGCGGCGCCGATGGCAGTGAAGGGGATTTGCAGGTTTCGGCCACCAAAGAACGGCAGGTGTGGCAGTTTAGCGAAGGCATCAAAGCGCTCTGCATCGCCGCGCATCAGTTCTGCGATCAACTTACCCGCCAGATGGGTACAGGTCACTCCGTGGCCGCTGTAACCTTGCATGTAGTAGACATTGTTTTCCAAGCGGCCAAATTGCGGCATGCGCGACAGCGTCAGCAAGAAGTTTCCGGTCCAGCGGTAATCAATACGTACGCCTTTCAGCTGTGGGAAGGTTTTCAGCAGCTTGGGACGGATCAGGTTATCGATATCATCAGGATCGCGGGCGCCATAGACCACGCCACCGCCGTACAGCAGCCGGTTATCACCGGTTAAGCGGTAATAATCCAGCAGGTAATTACAATCCTCCACGCAATAGTTTTGCGGGATCAATGAGGCTGCCACTTCAGGGGCTAACGGTTCGGTGGTGACTACTTGAGTCCCGCACGGCATGCTGCGTTTGGCCAGCCTGGGTTCCAGTTTATCGCCCAAATAAGCATTCCCGGCCACGATCACGTAGCGAGCGGTGACCTGGCCGTTGGCGGTGCTGACCAGCGCCGGTTCACCGTGGCGGATATGGGTGACTGCGGATTGTTCAAAGATCCGTCCACCCTGCAAGCGAATGGCCTCTGCCTCGCCCAATGCCAGATTGAGCGGGTGGATATGGCCGCCACTGTGGTCCAGCAGTGCGCCAACATAGCGATCGCTACTCACTTCCTGGCGGATACGTTCGCTATCAAGCAGTTCCAATTGGGTATTGCCGTAACGCTCCCAGTGCTGCTTTTGTTCGATTAGCGCGTGGTACTGTTTATTGTTAAGCGCAGCGAAGATCCCGCCGGGGCGATAGTCGCAGTCAATGGCGTAACGCTTGATACGGCTGCGGATAATCTCAGCGCCTTCAAACATCATGCTGCCAAGTACCTTGGCGCTTTCGGCACCGTAACGGCTTTCAATCACATCGATATCGCGGCTGTAAGAGTTGACCAGTTGGCCACCGTTGCGGCCGCTGGCACCAAAGCCGATGCGGGCAGACTCCAAAACCACCACGTTGTAACCGGCTTCAACCAGAAACAGCGCCGATGACAGTCCGGTGTAGCCGCCGCCAACGATACACACGTCACAATCGATCGATTCATTCAACTGCGGATAAGGCTGATGGTCATTGGCCGTTGCCGCATAGTAGCTTTTTACGTGTTCAGTCATCATCAATTCCTTATTCCAGAGAAATCCAGGTGGTTTTCAGTTCGGTAAATTTATCCAGCGCATGCAGGGATTTATCTCGCCCGTTACCACTCTGTTTGTAGCCACCGAAGGGCACGGTCATATCGCCGTCGTTGTAGTTATTGACGAACACGGTGCCTGCTTTTAGCTGGCGAGCCATGCGGTGTGCCCGTGATAGATCTCGCGTCCAAACAGCGGCACCTAGCCCATATTCGCTGTCATTGGCCAACGCCAGTGCCTGTTGTTCACCGTTAAAGGTTGTGACGGCTAGGACCGGGCCGAAAATCTCATCCCGTGCGAGGCTCATCGCATTGTCTACCTGGGTGAGGATGGTGGGGCCGAGATAGCCGTGATGACCGCCTTGCGGATGGGTTCGTCCATCAAGGAACAGCGAAGCTCCCTGGCTCAACCCCTGTTCGATATAGCTGGTGACTTTTTCGCAGTGCTGTTGGTCGATCAGCGTGCCCATCAGCGTTTGTGGGTCGAGTGGGTTGCCCGGCACGAAATCCGCAGCGTGTTTGCGCAACGCCTGTAAAAACGCTTGCTGAATACTTTCCTCTACCAGCAGGCGAGTACCGGCAATGCACACCTGGCCCTGGTTATAGAAGATCCCCGCCGCCGCGCCCTGTGCCGCCTTATCCAAATCCGGGCAGTCGGCAAAGATAATGTTGGCACTTTTGCCGCCGGCCTCCAGCCACACGCGTTTCATGTTGGATTCGCCGGCATACATCATCAATTGCTTGGCGACTTGCGTGGAGCCGGTAAAGGCGAGGGCGTCAACATCGTCATGCAGAGCCAGCGCCTTACCCGCATCGTGGCCGAAGCCAGGGATAATGTTCAGGACGCCATCGGGGAGTCCTGCCTGCTGTGCCAAAGCACCAAGATAGACCGCCGTGAGCGGTGACTTTTCGGAAGGTTTCAGCACCACGCTATTGCCAGCCGCCAACGCCGGGCCTAATTTCCAGCAGGCCAGCAGCAGAGGGAAATTCCAGGGTACGATGGCACCAACCACGCCGATCGGTTCCCGTTGGATCAGGGCGAGCGCATCATGGCCGGTTGGGGCAATTTCGCCATAGATCTTGTCGATGGCTTCGGCGTACCAGCGGATACAGCGGATCGCCCCGGGAATATCATCACGCAGGCTGTGGCGGATGGGTTTGCCGGTATCTAGCGTTTCCAGCAGCGCTAACTGCTCGCTGTGCTCTTCCATCAGGCTGGCAAGTTTGAACAGCGTCGCCTTGCGTTTACTGGGGGAGGCTTGTGACCAGTTGCCGCGTTCAAACACCTCGCGCGCCGCTTTGACGGCCAGATCGATGTCGATGTGACTGCCTCGGGCCATGGGTACCAGTTCCTCAACCGTGGCCGGGTTCTGTACGCTAAAGGTTTCGCCTTCGGCCGCTGGCAGGTAGCGGCCATTGATAAACAGCCGGTTCTCAATCTTCAGGGCCTGTGCCCGTTGTTGCCAATATTCTAGCTGGTGGAAGTCCATACCTTGCTCCGTTAATCAGAATGTCGTCGGCGTATGTGCGCTGATAATTCGGCAAATGCGCGCCGAGGTGTTACTGAAACTGTGGGGAATTGCGGTGTTGATGGCGTAGCTCTGGCCTGCCTGTAAGTGATAGCTTTGCCCGTTGACCTGCAACATCACTTCACCTTCCAGCAGGGTGCCGATCTCTTCCCCCTGATGTTTGAGCCGTTCACCGGTGGTGGTGCCCGGATCGTAGGTTTCGATCATCATTGCCAGGGTGCGCTCGGGGTTGCCGTTGTGGATCAGCTTCATCGAAACCCCCTGGCTGCCGATTTCGATCAGATCGTCGTGGTTGATGACGATCTGCGGTTCATGCGGCTGTTCCGGCTCGGTAAAGAAAGCCGATAGCGACAGCCCATACACCGTCAGCAGTTTTTGCAGCGTGCTGATGGCCGGGCTGACCTTGTCCTGTTCAATGGTGCTGATGGCGCTGTGCGTCAAGCCAGACAGTTCGGCGACCCGGCGCTGTGATAACCCCAACTGCTGGCGGATCTGCGACAAGCGTTTTCCCGGTGCCAAGCTGACGTCGCTCATAGGCGTTTTTCCTTTTGATAGTGCTGGCAGGCGTTGATAAAGCCTTCGAACAACAGGCGGGACAGGGCATATTCATCGCTGTTCCACTCAGGATGCCACTGCACTCCTAAAGCAAAAGGCTGATCGCGAATGCTGAGGGCTTCCACCAGGCCGTCGGCGGCATAGGCTTCAACCCGTACGCTGGGGCCGAGGGTTTTAGCGCCCTGGCCGTGCAGCGAGTTCACCCAGAATCGGTTGCAATCCGGCAGCAACTGCGTCAGCAATCCTCCGTCCTGCACGGTGACTTCGTGGGCAGGGGCATATTGTTGTTCCAGCGGCAGTTCGTGATCTTCCCGGTGCTCAAGCAGCTCGGGTTGTTCATATAAACGGCGGTGCAGCGTGCCTTGGGTTGCCACCACCAGCTCCTGCATACCGCGGCAAATGGCGAAAAGGGGGATGCGCCTGCTCAGTGCCTGGCCGATCAGCGCCAGGCTCAATTCATCGCGCCCAGGATCGGCGTCAGGCTCATCGCCGTTTTCACCATAAAGGTGCGGCTGCACATTACTGGGGCTACCCGGCAGCAAGATGCCGTCGAGGTGGGGCAGCAGTTCTGCCAGTAATTCCGACTCTGCCAGCGCGTGTGGCAGGGCGATGGGTAATCCTCCGGCGGTTAACACCGCATTCAGGTACTTTTCTTGCAAGGTCTGGGTGAGGTGCTGGTTTAACCTATACCTGCACATCACGACGCCGACGAGTGGTCTGTTAAATATATTGCCCATGCTATCCCCTCAGGTTGTTCGAAATTATGACCGATAAGCCGCTGAATCGCCTTTTTTGTTCAATATTCACTAAATCTAGCAGCGGGATGGCCATTATTCAAACCAAAATTAACACTTGCAAAACATTTTTGTTGCAACTATGTTTCATTGGTGGGCATTATATTGAGCAAGATGGTCAATAAACATCGAAGCCAGTAAGTGTGAGAACCACAGACCAAACACAACGGCGGGTGAATCATGCAAACCAACATCGTAGAAGTTGAAAACTTTGTGCAACATAATGAAGAAAGGCGAAGTAGCACGTTCCAGCGCGAAGTGAAGAAGTATCTGGAACGTTATCCGTTAACCCAGCATATCGACGTGCTGCTGACCGATCTCAACGGCAGCTTCCGCGGCAAGCGCATCCCGGTGAGCGGGTTGGGTAAACTGGAGAAAGGCTGTTACTTCCCGGCCTCAGTGTTCGCGATGGATATTCTTGGCAACGTGGTGGAAGAGGCGGGGTTGGGGCAGGAACTGGGTGAGCCTGATCATATCTGCGTGCCGGTAGCCGGCACCCTGACGCCATCGGCGGCCGATCCGCAATATCTGGGCCAGGTACTGCTCACCATGCTGGATGAAGATGGTACTCCCTTTGACGTTGAACCGCGCAATGTGCTGAACCGAGTGTGGCAGCGTTTGCGTCAGCGCGGGTTATTCCCCGTAGTAGCGGTAGAGTTGGAGTTCTATCTCATCGATCGCCAGCGCGATGCGGAAGGTTATCTGCAACCGCCTTGCGCTCCCGGCACCCAGGAACGCAACACCCAGAGCCAGGTTTATTCGGTGGATAACCTCAATCACTTTGCTGATGTGTTGAGCGAGATTGACGAACTGGCCAACCTGCAAGGGATCCCGGCCGACGGTGCGGTAGCGGAAGCGTCCCCGGGCCAGTTTGAAGTTAACCTGCATCACACCAACGATGTGTTGCAGGCCTGCGATCATGCTCTGGCGTTAAAACGGCTGATACGCATGGTAGCTGAAAAGCACCATATGCATGCCACCTTTATGGCCAAGCCTTATGAGGAACATGCGGGCAGCGGCATGCATGTGCACATCAGTATGCTGGATAAGCAAGGCAACAACGTGTTTGCCGATGCGGATGGGGAAGACTCCGCGCTGTTGAAGCAGGTGCTGGCTGGCATGATCGCGTTGATGCCTTCCTCTATGGCCCTGTTGGCACCCAACGTCAATGCTTACCGCCGTTTCCAGGCGGGAATGTATGTACCTACCCAAGCCTCCTGGGGCCATAACAACCGCACCGTAGCGCTGCGTATTCCCTGTGGCGATCGCGACAGCCACCGCGTGGAGTATCGCGTAGCGGGGGCCGATGCCAACCCTTATCTGGTGATGGCGACCATTCTGGCCGGGATTGTCTATGGCCTCGATACTCAATTACCGCTGCTGGAACCCGTGACCGGCAACGGGTTGGAGCAGGAGGGGCTGCCGTTCCCAATTCGCCAGAGCGATGCGCTGTATGAGTTCGAACACCAGCCAGTGCTGAATGCGCTGCTGGGCGAACGCTTCAGCCATGTCTACCTGGCCTGTAAAACCGATGAGTTGCAGCAGTTTGAAAAGCTGATCACCGAAACCGAAATCGAGTGGATGCTGAAAAACGCCTGACGACCTCAGACCGATCCTACCGCGCGCCGGCGCATTCCCGCGGGTTCCCTGTGGCCTGGCGAAGCCGTGCGCGACGGTGATGACTTCTTCCAACTTGGCGTACAGGACGCCGGTGAGGAATAACCCATGACGATAAGTGCCATCGACGATAATGGCGCGGGCAAACCGCAACTGCGCAAGACATTGAAACTGTGGCAAGTGGTGATGATGGGCCTGGCCTATCTGACACCCATGACGGTGTTTGACACCTTCGGTATCGTTTCTGGCGTGACGGACGGTCACGTTCCGGCGTCTTACCTGTTGGCGTTGGCAGGGGTGTTGTTTACCGCCATCAGCTACGGCAAGCTGGTGCGCCAGTTCCCGACGTCGGGGTCGGCTTACACCTATGCGCAAAAGGCCATCAACCCGCACGTGGGTTTCCTGGTTGGCTGGTCATCGTTGCTGGATTATCTGTTTTTGCCGATGATCAATACGCTATTGGCGAAAATTTATCTCACGGCGCTGTTCCCTGAGGTTCCACCCTGGATTTGGGTGGTAGGGTTTGTGATCCTGATCACCGCTATCAATCTGAAAAGCGTCAGCCTGGTGGCGAACTTCAATACCCTGTTTGTAGTGGCACAGATAGCAATTATCGTGGTGTTTATCTTCCTGGTGGTACGTGGACTGCACAATGGCGAAGGCATTGGCCACGTGTGGAGCCTGCAACCCTTTATCAGTGAAAACGCTCATCTCTTACCGATTATTACCGGCGCCACCATTCTGTGCTTTTCGTTTCTGGGTTTTGACGCCGTCACTACGCTGTGCGAAGAAACGCCGGATGCCGCCCGTGTGATACCGCGTGCTATTTTCCTTACCGCGCTCTATGGTGGAGTGATCTTCATCAGCGTGTCGTTCTTTATTCAACTGTTCTTCCCGACGTTGGAGCGTTTCAAACAGCCGGATGCGGTCTTGCCAGAAATTGCCCTGTACGTCGGAGGCAAATTGTTCCAGTCGATCTTCCTGTGTATCACTTTTATCAACACCCTCGCGTCGGGTCTGGCTTCCCATGCCAGTGTTTCCAGACTGCTGTATGTGATGGGGCGCGACAATGTGTTCCCGGAAAAATTCTTTGGCTATGTGCATCCCAAGTGGCGTACGCCAGCGCTTAACGTACTGTTGGTCGGTTTGGTGGCGTTATCGGCATTGTCTTTCGATCTGGTGACGGCGACTGCGCTGATCAACTTTGGCGCGCTGGTAGCCTTTACCTTCGTTAATCTTTCGGTGATCAGTCATTTCTATATTCGCCAAGGACGTAACAAGAGCTGGAAAGATCGCTTCCACTACCTGATTTTGCCGATGGTCGGGGCGTTGACAGTTGGGATCTTGTGGCTGAATCTGGAGAAAAGTTCCCTGACCATGGGGTTGCTGTGGGCGGCGCTTGGATTTGGTTATCTGGCTTATCTCACCCGTCGTTTCCGCCAGCCTCCGCCGCAGTTGGAGCGCCAACCTCAACAGTGATCGGTATAGGCAAGGGCGCAGCGATGCGCCCTTTCTTTTTCCTGCGCTGGGCAGTAGAGTAAAAAATCGTATAAAAATAACCGATTGGATCTCACGCCGATGTCACCGTTGTCCGTTTCTCATAAAGCTACCTTGCTCGGCCTGCTGGCCATTGTGTTATGGAGCAGCGTGGTTGGTCTGATCCGTAGCGTTAGCGAAGGCCTTGGGCCGGTAGGCGGAGCGGCGATGATCTACAGTGTGGGCACGCTGTTTCTGCTGGGGGTGATGGGTGTCCCCAAGCTGCGTGAGTTCCGCCGTTCTTATCTGATCCTCGGTAGCCTGCTGTTTGTGCTGTATGAGATCTGCCTTTCACTGTCGCTTGGCTATGCCAGTAACCGCATGCAGGCCATTGAGCTGGGGATGATCAACTATCTGTGGCCCTGTTTTACCGTGCTGATGGCTATTCTGTTTAACGGCCAGAAGGCCAAATGGTGGGTGCTGCCTGGCTTGCTGCTCTCCCTGTTCGGCATTGGCTGGATCATGAGTGGCAGCGGTGGCTGGGCCCCGGCGCAAATGTTGGCCAACGTGCGCAGCAATCCGTTGAGTTATACGCTGGCGTTTAGCGGCGCGGTGATTTGGGCCGTTTATTGCAACGTGACCAAGAGGATCGCCCAGGGCAAAAACGCGGTGGTGCTGTTTATCAGCCTGACCGCTCTGGCGCTGTGGCTAATCTATCCCTTCAGCAATGAAAGCGGCATGCATTTTAGCCTGCCGGTTGTGGTGGCGTTGCTATGCGTGGGAACGGCGATGGGAGCGGGTTATGCCGCCTGGAACGTCGGGATCCTGCATGGCAATATGACTCTGCTGGCGACCGTCTCTTACTTTACCCCGGTGTTGTCATCGATCTTTGCCGCCGTGGTGCTCAGCACCGCACTGACTCTCAACTTCTGGCAAGGGGTGATGATGGTGACGCTAGGATCGCTGATTTGCTGGCGGGCCACCCGCGCAAGCTGAGCCAAATTTTACCGGTGCAGGCGGCAGAAAACTGAATTTCGAGCTAATCTCAAGGTAAGTATTCCGCCAGAAGGAACGGGAAAATGAAAAAAGATATTCAATTTATTCAGCAGCCAGCGTTGAATGGCCACAGTTTCAGCACCGGCGATATCGTTCGCCTGACTACCGCTAACCTGCCGCACGAGTACCAGTTGGATGTGATGATCCTGCGCCGCGACGACAAGCTGATCCACGGCTCAGTGGTTGTGGCTTCACCGAAAACCGATATCCCGGTCAGCCAATGGGAGATAGCCACTGGTGATGAAGTGGTGTTCCGGCAAGAGAATATCGCCAAGGCGGTACCTGGAGCCCGCTGACAAAACCACCTGACCGCGCCCCTCTCCCAAAGGGAGAGGGGACTGAATGTGCCACGCATTACTCCCACATCTGACCTTAGCATTGGCGCAGCATGCAGCGCCCATCATCAGCCTTAGCCGACATTTTGTCGGTTTTTTTACGCGCTTTGTTACCGTTGGTTAAAATTTTGTGTCGCACAAAAAGACACCAAAGGTCGTGGTTTGACATCCCTTGACATGATGAAAATCACATCAAAAATGTTTTGCCGTGCAATTTGTTTTAAAAAATGAGAACGCAATCGATTACTCAATGGTAAAATGCCCAACTGGATCACAGATTATTACAGTGAGAGCTTTCTATAATGCGCACGGCAACCCGCAATAGGTAACCATTCGTTTACAGCAGGCATCGCCAGACTCATCATCATTCTAACGGGCAGGGAATGGCCCACTCAGCATGTGGTAATAAAATGAAGAAAATAGTTCTCGCAGCAGGTGTGCTTCTCTCCGCGTCTTTCAGCCCCGTTTCCATGGCGGCAGAAAGCAAAGACAGCCAGTTTGTTTCAGACTGGTGGCATCAGAGTGTCAACGTAGTAGGCAGCTACCACACCCGCTTCGGGCCGCAGCTGAATAATGATCTGTATCTGGAATACGAGGCCTTTGCCAAGAAAGACTGGTTTGATTTCTATGGTTACGTAGACGTGCCGAAGTTCTTCGGCGTTGGTAACACCCCGGACCGTGGTATCTGGGACAAAGGCTCACCGCTGTTTATGGAGATCGAACCGCGCTTCTCCATCGACAAACTGACCGGCACCAACCTGGGCTTCGGGCCGTTCAAAGAGTGGTATTTTGCCAACAACTATATTTACGACATGGGGCGTAACGATGCCTCCCGTCAAAGCACCTGGTATATGGGTCTAGGTACCGATATCGAAACCGGCCTGCCGATGAGTCTGTCGATGAACATTTATGCCAAATACCAGTGGCAGAACTATGGTGCCTCCAACGAGAACAGCTGGGACGGCTATCGCTTCAAGGTGAAATACTTTGTGCCATTGACCGAAATGTGGGGCGGCAATGTGAGCTACATCGGCTTCACCAACTTTGACTTTGACTCCGATCTGGGCAGCGACGACTTTGTGGTGAATGGCCGTCAGGCGCGTACCAGCAACTCCATCGCCTCCAGCCACATTTTGGCGCTGAACTACACTCACTGGCATTACTCCTTCGTCGCACGTTATTTCCATAACGGTGGTCAATGGAATGATGGGGTGGATATCGGTACGCCGCAGGGGCCAATCAAGTCTACTGGCTGGGGTTACTACCTGGTTGCCGGTTATAACTTCTGATTTTCCGTGGTATCAGAAACAGGAAACCCCGCACTGGCGGGGTTTTTTTATCATCATTTCAGGTAGCTTTCCGCCGGTAAATGTTTAACAGGCATAACCAGTTTACCCTTGATAACGTAGTACTCATTGTCGATCCACTTGAGGATTTGCTCACGGCTGACACCTTCAAATTGCGCATAACGATAAATATCGCCATCAAAGTGCAGCTGGATGTACTCCATCAGCGTCATATGCATGGGTATAGCTCCTAAACGCCCAGCGGTAGCTAGTTTGCCAGGTTGAGCGGTCGAGGTTTGCAAGGCCTAAATGTAAATTATTAGTAACGAAATCGCAACAAAAAGCACTGATAAGCGTCGTATTGATCGTGAAAAGTAGCAAAATAGTGCCCGCACAGGACGGCGGAAAATTGGCTATCATCACTTGACGATGACATAAGATGGTATTTGAGGTGCAACGAAAATCAGTAGATTTACTCATTTTTGTGGCCCATTCAAATTATTGGATGGCGTATTTTGCTGCAAGAGAAATTTACGAAGTTTGTTCGAGTATTACGAATAGTTTTTCACGTGAATAATTTCTGGCCTTATAGCGATGAGCGAGTATTGAATAATTGATGTGAGTGATGTATTAAGCAGCAAAGCGGGCGCAGCATACGGCGCCCCACAACGATAACAGTTAGCAATGAGCGCGGATGTTGCGTTTGAACGTGAGCACCCGGCTGCGGCTGGCGATCAGATCAACCTGGTAACCGCGGAAATACAGGCAAAATCGATTCTGGTTGGGGCCATCGTTGCTCTCAACCAACATCCGCCCGTCCCCCAGTGAACTCAGCGTGCCGGTTTGCACCGCCGGACCAACCCCGATGTGGATCTGATTACCGCAAATTTCGAATGAGGTGCGGTACTGTGGATGATACCAGTGGCCCTGAACCTGCTTCAGACAAACCGTTTCTCTAGCTACCGGCAAAAAGCGACGTGCAACGTGTCCCACTTCACCTTCTACGGCTTCACCTGTCCACTTAAGGCGCATTGGCTGATGGGCCGAAAGGGATACGGCGTAGCCGTCTTCACTTTGGTACAGCGGTTCGTTGCTGCCCAGATAAGCCACGTTGCCCCCTGTCACTTCCAACCAGTAAGGTTCCGCCCGGGTGGCATAGAGCCCGTCCGGGATCGCCGTACTGCGCTGGGGCAGAGGCTCACTGAGCAGTGCCGCCATGACCTGTAAAATGATGGCAAAGCTGTCGCAGTCCTCACGGTTGGCGACCAGCAGGGCACCAGCTTGCCGATCGGGTGCCAGGAGGAAATAGGTCTTATAGCCCGCATGAGAGCCGCCGTGGCCCAACAATGTCTGAGTGCCTAGAGGCGTCTGCGCCAATCCCAGTCCGTAACGGCTTATTTGGCCCTCACTGAGCCGACGCGGGGAGCTTAGCTGCGTCAAAACCCCTTTGCCAGGACCAGTATTGGCCAACAGGCACTGCAACCAGCGGGTGAGGGCGTTGGCACTCCCTGTCAGGCTGCCGGAGGCGGAGAGGTGTAAACCGGCACTGGTTTGCTGCCAACCGTTGGCCGCATGCCAATAACCTGGCACCAACCCTGGCACCACATCAAACCAGCTTTCGGGGGCCTGTAACTGCACGGCAAGCGGGCGGGCCAGATGCTGCTGTATCAGCGTGTCAAAAGCATATCCTTTTGCCTTTAACGCCGCCTCTACCAGCCGGTATCCGGTGTTGGTGTAAGCGATCTCCTGGCCCGCCGGGTAGTTGAGCTGGGTGAGGCTCTGGATAAAGGCCATCACCGGTTGGGCTTCACTCACTGTGCTGACCGAGACGCCAAGCAATCCCAGCGTTTGCCGAATATCGGGCAGCCCACTGGTCATGTCTAAAGCCTGGCCAACCGTCACCTCCGCCAGCTGTCCGTGTAGTTCGGGTAGTAAATTGCCCAGGCATTCGCCCAGCCGCAGGCTGTTGTCGGTGGCATTGAGCGCCAGTGCGGCAAAGATATGTTTGGTGATTGAGGCATAGCGCACCACGCTATCGGCGGTGAAGGGATCGTTGCGTGCCAGATCGGCCAGCCCAGCGCAGACCACCGCCTGGGTAATATCCGTGTCAAACAGGGTGATAGCCCCACCGGGTTGGCCTTCAGTGTGCCAGCCTGCCAGCAGTTGAGTGGCGGCTGCCTGTGCGGCGCGCCAGTTTAGCGGGGTTTCAGACATAGTTTCCTCCTGGGATAACGAACGCCACTTATCACGTGGCCTGGTATACACGAATGTCTACCACAGCCACGGTGCAGAAGTGGTTGGCGGGTATGGCAAGGGTGGATTTTCAAGCCCTGGTTTGTGTCGTAAGGCACGGGGGAACATGGGCTGAAAGTGGTTCGATTGTGGCGCATGGTAAACGTCACGGGCCGCTGTTTTGTGCGCTGTTCAGACCAGTGACAAACCTTTCCATCAAAATTGCGATGCAGAGCTCAAATCGTCATGGAAGGATAAGCAAGACATGAGGGGGATATCGCAAAAGTCAGGTCCACTCCGGTGCAACAACTGCACCGGAGTGGAGGAACGGGCTAGCGCTGCTGCTCGCCCCAGGCCAGCATACTTTCGATCATCTGCTGCAATAGGCGTTGTAACGGCGCAGCCCGCTCGGCATCAAATTCGAATGTCTGCTCGGACATATAATTCACCTGGGCCAACTCCAACTGCACCGCATGCTGTTGTTCCTGCGGTTGCCCATAGGCGCGGGTAATATAGCCCCCTTTGAAACGCCCATTGAGTACATGGCTGAACTGCTGTTGTTGCTGACAGCAGTTGACCAGCCTATCGCTCAGTGAAGCTGGGCAGCTTTCGCCCCCGTTGGTGCCCAGGTTAAGATCGGGCAGCTTACCGTCGAACAGGCGTGGTATCACGGAGGCGATCGAGTGGGCGTCAAACAGTAGGGCATAACCGTGCTGGGCTTTCAGCCGCGTCAGCTCGTTTTGTAATTGCTGATGGTAGGGCTGCCAGATATTTTGCAGATACCCGGCCCGCTCCTGATCCGAAGGGGCGGCGTCCGGCCGAAAACTGGGGCGGCCATCGAACAGGACATCCGGGAACAGGCCGGTGGTGGCCGTGGTGTAGAGCGGTTTGTCATCGGCCGGGCGGTTCAGGTCGATCACCAGGCGCGAATAGTTACCCACCAGAATACTGGCCCCCATGGCACGGGCAAAATCGTACAGCCGTGGGATATGCCAATCGGTATCCTGCAGGGGACGGGCCTCATCGGTTAGCCCTTGCTCAACCGCAGGCGTCAACCGGGTACCGGCATGGGGGATACTGATCAACAGCGGCAAATGACCGTTGTGGAAATCGAAAGGATCGCGGATTGACATTAACGGAGTTCTCCTCGGAAAATCACCTTGCAGGGCAGTTGTCCGCCCAGCCAGTAAGCCAGCTCTGCCGGATGTTCCAACTGCTGCCAGTAAACGAAATCGGCCATTTTGCCCACCTCCAGAGAACCATGAGTTTCCTGCAGGCCCAATGCCTTGGCGGCATGCAACGTGACGCCTGCCAGTGCTTCTTCCGGCGTCAGGCGGAACAGGGTGCAGGCCATATTAATCATCAGACGCAGCGATAATACGGGGGAGGTGCCAGGGTTGGCATCGCTGGCAATGGCCATCTTGACGCCGTGTTTGCGAAACAGTTCAACCGGTGGGCACTGCGTTTCGCGTAACATGTAGTAGGCACCCGGTAACAGTACCGCCACGGTTCCGGCCGCAGCCATCGCCATTGCATCTTGTTCGGTGGCATATTCCAGGTGATCGGCGGAAAGGGCATGATGCCGTGCCGCCAAAGTGCTGCCACCAAGTGCCGAAAGTTGCTCTGCGTGCAGTTTAACGGGCAATCCAGCCTTTTCTGCGGCGGCAAAGACCCTCTCGACCTGCTCAGGTGAGAATGCCAGATGTTCGCAAAACGCATCCACTGCATCGGCCAATCCTGCCGCAGCGGCTTCAGGGATGATGGTGTTGCACACCAGGTCGATATAGTCGTCGCTGCGCCCGGCGTATTCCGGTGGCAGGGCATGAGCGGCCAGGCAGGTGGTTTTCACCTCGAGCGGTAATGTTGCGCCTAACTCACGTGCCACGCGCAACATTTTCAGCTCGCTGTCCAGCGTTAATCCGTAACCGGATTTGATTTCTATGCAAGTGACGCCTTCGGCCAGCAGCGGTAGCAGGCGGGGCAACGCCTGTCCCAGTAAATCGAGTTCTTCTGCGTCGCGCGTGGCTTTGACCGTGGAGATAATGCCTCCGCCCTGAGCGGCAATCTCTGCGTAGCTTACCCCGTTCAGACGTTGTTCAAACTCACCACTGCGGTCGCCGCCAAACACCAGATGCGTATGGCAATCCACCAGACCGGGGGTGATGATGCCACCGTCAAGCTGCACATTCCTTGTCGCCGTTATGGCAGGCATCGATGCCTGTTCACCCAGCCAGATAATCTTGCCTGCGTGCATAGCGATCGCGCCGTTGCTGATGATGTGATATCTGCCGTCACGCATGGTGACGATATCGGCCCCGCGCCACAGGCTGTCGCAGTGGATCTCAGACGTCATGGTGTTTCCGCTCCCACATGGTTGTATATACAATTAAAAACAACCTAGCGCATTCATCGGGCTGGGACAAGAGAGGGGATAAAAATTTGTTATCAAGATGTGATGAAACGCGAAAAAGGTAGCATTTAGCTGCGGTGAATTTCCCCTCACCCCAACCCTCTCCCACAGGGCGAGGGAGCTGCTACAGTGCACGGGTCAGGTATCTGCGTAGGGGCGCTGCATGCTGCGCCCGTGCTAAGGTCAAATTCGGGATTCAATGGGTGGCACATTCGGTCCCCTCTCCGTGGGGAGAGGGCTAGGGTGAGGGGGCTGTCACCAGGGTTAAACCTGATTGGTAAAGCGGCCAAACAGCTGATAGCGGCTGCCTGGATAGAGCAAACGTGCAGAGGTCACCACCATTTTACCCGACCAGGTGCGGCGATGGATCAGCAGGCCCGGCTCGTGGTCTTCCAATTGCAGCAGTTCAAGCTCATGCTTGGTAGGCACTACGGCTTCGACAATATGTTCACCTGCAGTCAGCGGAGCCGACTGGGTCAGGTAAATATAAGGCGTAACCCGATCGAAATCCTGCTTCATATAATCGGGAGCCGCCAGCGGGTTGACGCAGCGATCTTCTACCTGCACCGGCACGTCATTCTCGTAATGCACAATCTGTGAGTAGAACAGCTGCTGGCCCGGCAGGATCCCCAGCGCAGTAGCTTCTTCGGCGCTGGCCGGTCTGGCGTCAAGCTGCAGGATCTTGCTGCTGTGGCGGTGGCCACGGGCGGCGATCTCATCGGCAATATTGTGTACTTCCAGCAACGCGGTATGCGCCTTGGCCTCGGCGACAAAGGTGCCAACGCCCTGCATGCGGATCAAAAAGCCTTCGCTGGTCAACTCACGCAAGGCCCGGTTGATGGTCATGCGGCTGACGCCCAGTTCGCTGACCAGTTCACTTTCTGAGGGAACGCGCTGATGTGGTTGCCAATGGCCTGCACGGATTTGGCTTACGATGGCCTGTTTGACCCGTTGATAGATCGGGGCGGGGGTTTCGCTCATTGCTGCAGCCAACTGCAACACGGTCTGTTGATCTACCACGACGTTAACCTCGTCAAATAAAAAAATAATAACACCAGTTTACTGTTGATGTTGGAGATACGTATATGTATATACAAGTAAGCGTCCGTTCACCAGATGATTGAAACTGGTTTACAAATTTTTTACCTGCGCGGCGTGATTGTCGTGCGTTCTTAGCCGTTACACCTACTTTGGAATACTGCTATGCCTGCTTATTTTGCCTCTCGCGCACTGCTTCCGACCGGTTGGGCTCACAACGTGCGGCTCGACGTTGATGCGCACGGCCAATTGGCCCAAGTGACCCCCCATGCCGACCCTGACGGTTGCCTGCGCCTGCACGGTGATGTGGTGCCGGGCATGCCGAATCTGCACTCTCATGCTTTCCAGCGCGCGATGGCCGGGCTGGCAGAGGTGGCGGGCGATCCACAAGACAGCTTCTGGACCTGGCGCGATCTGATGTATCGCTTGGTCCAGCGCTTAACCCCGGAGCAGGTTGAGGTTATTGCCCGCCAACTGTATATCGAAATGCTCAAGGGCGGCTATACCCAGGTTGCCGAGTTCCATTATCTACATCACACGCCGGAAGGAAAACCCTATGCCGACCGCGGTGAAATGACCGGGCGTCTCAGCGAAGCGGCGCATCAGGCGGGTATTGGCATGACGCTATTGCCCGTGCTATACAGCTATGCCGGGTTCGGTGCCCAGCCTGCGCAACCGGGGCAAAAGCGCTTTATTCAGAATGTAGATAGCTACCTCGAACAGCAACAGGTGATCGCTCGCCAACTGGCTGACCAGCCATTGCAGAATCAGGGGCTGTGCTTCCATTCGCTGCGGGCAGTGGAATTGGGGCAGATGCAGCAGATCCTGGCGGCGTCTGACCAGACCTTGCCGGTGCATATTCATATCGCCGAGCAGCAAAAAGAGGTCAACGACTGCCTCGCCTGGAGCGGTCAACGCCCGGTAGCTTGGCTGTATGAGCATTTACCGGTTGATAGCCGCTGGTGTCTGGTACATGCCACGCATCTGGATCGTGAAGAACTCGAGCAGTTGGCCCGCAGCAAAGCGGTGGCCGGATTGTGCCCAACCACCGAGGCCAATCTGGGTGACGGTATTTTCCCTGGCGACAGTTACCTGCATCATCAGGGCAGCTGGGGCATCGGTTCGGACAGCCACGTTTCCTTAAACGTGGTGGAAGAGTTACGCTGGTTTGAATACGGGCAGCGGCTGCGCGACCAACGCCGCAACCGCCTGACTACGCCAGAACAACCCGCAGTGGCTGATGTGTTGTATCAACAGGCGCTACGAGGAGGCGCTCAGGCCTGCGGTACGGCAATTGGCAAGCTGGCAGTCGGCTACCGTGCGGACTGGCTGGTGCTGGATGGCGACGACCCTTATCTGGCGTCTGCGCCGGATGCTTCTATCCTCAACCGCTGGCTGTTTGCCGGGGGCAAAGAACAGATCCGTGACGTGTTTGTTGCCGGTCGGCAGGTGATTGAGCAAGGGCGCCATGCGTTGCAGCAACAAAGCAGCGTCGAGTTCCTACAGGTACTGAAAACGTTCCAACAGGAGGCGTAATGAAACTGACTCGCTTCGACTTTGCCGCACTGCCGGTCAGTCCTTGGCGTAACGGCGGCGGTGAAACGCGTGAAATTACCTGCCAACCGGTGGGGAGTGCCGATTTCGGCTGGCGTGCCAGCATTGCCACCATCGCTCAGGATGGGCCATTCTCGGCTTTTAACGGCATTGACCGTTCAATCACCTTGTTGGAAGGCGATGGTGTGCATTTGTACAGCGCCGGCCAGGTCGATCACCGTTTGCAGCATATCGGCGAGCCGTTTGCCTTTTCTGGGGATGTGGCACTTGAGGCCAGCTTATTAGGTGGCAGCAGCCAGGATTTCAACATCATGACGCGCCGGGGCCACTACCAGGCGCAGGTGCAACGCATTGTCGAAACCATTGGCCTGTCGTTGCAACATGCTGGCGTGTTGTATGTGCTGCGCGGGGAATGGCAGTTGCCAGACGGCAGTTTGCTGGCTGCTCGACAAGGCTGCTGGTGGCTGCCTGGAGAGGGGCCGCTGCGATTGGTGGCGCAGGGGAATGATGCGCAGGCCCTATGGGCGGATATCGTACCCACTACGCTGCTGTAGGGGGGCATAGCCGCCTATTGTTGTGACATTCTGGACTATTCTGATTACTCCCCTGCGGCTGGCGTGAGAATATACCATCAAGAGAGGCCGGGCTTGCATACCTTGGGCTCTCGCCGGATCGCCAACCATTTCGGTTGGCGATTCACTTGCCATCTTTCAGCATGTTGATCGCGGCAGCGATCAGGATGCGCTGTTCAATATCGTGGCTTTCTGCCTGACGCTGTGCCAACTGCCTGGACAGGCTCTCCACCGACAACTCCTCACCGCGATGGCGCAAGTGCATCACGCAGTCGCCAATCAAGCGGGCAACCTCATCCCATACTGGTTTGATCTCCTGTTCCGAGAACTTCATCGCTCACCTCGGCTGGTTGATTTTTGCTCAATGTAGCAGTTGCCAACCGGTGACGCCACCCGTCAGACCACAGAGAAAATAAAACCGGAAGTATAAAGATTATCCCATCAGTGTTTCTTCTGGTTTTTATATTGAATACTGGTCTGGTCAAATCACAGAGGGGGCGAAAAGATGAAACTGGTCGAACAATTAGCGGCTTATTATCAACTTAGCCGACATGCAGAAGTGAAAAATCGCTGGTGCCGTTGGTGGCTGCCGCAGGGTGAGGCGCGGATTGCCTATTTACGCGAACTGCTGGAGCCGACGGCCAAAACGCCAGCCGCCCGAGCGCGAGAGGTGGCTGACAAAGCGCAGAATTAACTGAAGACGATAGCCGCCCAGCGCAGCAACAGCAGGGCCAGACAGATCAGCACCAGGATCACAAACATTTTCCAGTGTTTGGTACGCATACGCTTGGTTGGCAATTGGGGTTCCTTACTTTCCGTTAGACACAGAGATACCAAATACCCACAGCGAGCAGGGAGATGGCCATAAATGTGATGATTTTCAGTAAATCACTGAAGGTGTCATCGGGATCTTGCTCCGCCTTGTTCATATTACTGCCTTGGCAGTCTGACTGCCAATGAGTACATCTTGATCCACAGTATGAATGCTGCACCGGGTTACGCACAGATCTTTAACCGTAAAGTCAGGTAAAAATCAGCGGTTAGCAGCCTGTGCGGCAACTCGATGGGTGCAGAGGTTGGGGAATACGGTGTAATATTGTTTGAGCGTCCGTGAATCAATCAATAAAGGTAAAGTAATGGCCATTCCTGAAAAGTATGAAAATCTAGAGCGTTGGGCGTTTGGTGACACCGAACAGCAGGCGGATGAGTTGGTGAAGCTGGTGCTGGATGGCGTCAAGACCGCAACTTGCTCCAATCTGGATGGCGAAGGTATCCCGCAGCCCGGCGATGTCTTTGTGGTGGTTGACGGCAAGAATGAGCCGGTGTGTGCCATTGAACTGACGGCGGTAGATATTAGCACCTATGAGCAGGTGGATGCGGCTCATGCCCTGGCGGAAGGCGAAGGTGATCGTACGTTGGATTACTGGCGCAAAGAGCACAAACGCTTCTTTGAAGAGTACGAATTGTTCTCACCGGATAT
Organism: Serratia sp. H1w; assembly: GCF_000633355.1. Classification (GTDB taxonomy): domain Bacteria; phylum Pseudomonadota; class Gammaproteobacteria; order Enterobacterales; family Enterobacteriaceae; genus Chania. The sequence goes on along the minus strand of NZ_AYMQ01000106.1, from coordinate 70,557 downwards.
GACGCTGGTGCTAATGCACTTCAAGGTCATCGAAAAGTTTTAAGTGCAGTTGCCGTCTGAAGTTCCCTATGTGTGCCAATGGGCGACGCCAGAGCTGGCCGCCGATCTGTTGGCCGGGCGTATCTCGTTGGCGGACGATGCTAACTGGGCACTGAGCGGTGCAGGCAGCCGGGCGGAATATGTCGAGTGGGCCAACCACGTATGCGGCATGGCCTGCCTGAAGATGGTGTTGACCCACCGGCACGGCACGGCACCGCCGCTGCTGGAACTGGCACGCCGTAGCTTGCCGTATGGGGCTTATGTTCGTGACGGTGAGCGGATCAAGGGGCTGATTTATGCGCCCTTTGTCGTGTTTGTTCGCGAGCAGTTTGCGCTAACGGCAGCAGTACATGTTGATATCGATGAACACCAACTGCCGCTGCTGCTAAAGCAACACCGTTATTTTATCGCTTCGGTGCATCCGAGTATCCGGCAATCGACGGCTCAACCACCAACGCGGGGCGGGCATCTGGTGTTGGTGTTTGCGGCAGATCGGCACTGTGTCACCTTTCATAATCCCTCCGGCGATAGCTGCGCCAGCCGTCAGCAGGTGACGATTTCACTGGCAGATTTCGGCCGTTTCTTCGCCGGGCGCGGGATCGCCATCGCATAAAGTCACGCGCTGTGCCCAGTGGGAACACGGCGCGTCCTTTCACCAAGCATTATTTACTCCAGCCGCATCACCCAGGCATCGGCATGCCGATCATAATGTTGTTTGAACAGCAGCGAGTGCTGGCCATTCAGCATGGCCGGGATACTGGTGTGCTCGTCCCAACCGTCCAACTGCATGCACAGATCGGGGTCCGATTTGCAGGGAATTGCCAGGGTGACTTTCCCTTCGGCGTGTTCGGCTGCTGGCGTTAAATGCGCGTCATCAACCTCGAAGCTGCCTATTTTCACGACGGTTTTGCCCATTGGAACTCCTTGCTGAAACTAGTGGTATGAGGTGTGACCAGTTATTGTCACCCAATAAGCATAGACAATGGGACGAAAAAGTCACAAAAAAACTACCATGAGCCCTTATTCATTGCGCCAATGGAGCGAAATTCAGCCGTTGTCGATCAATTAATTGCCGGTGTAAATATTAGCATTTTTCACTATCGCGTTTTTTAACCATTTTTAAGGTGATACTTGGCCTCGTTTGCTGGAGTAATATTTGCTAAAAATTTCAAAAACGGTTTTTTATCCTTATTTTATTGAAAGTCATGAAATTGCGCTTAAGCTAAATTTATTAATCTATATTTAACCACGATAGCCTGAGTCACAGGTTGTTGCCGCCAGGGTTCCCTTGCAAAAAAACAGAACCCGGCTCGAACGTCGTTCTTGGCAGTTTTTGGCAGTGAGTGGATCCACCAGAGAATTTCCATACGCAACCTGGTTGCATGAATACACATCGGTGTAAGTTGTTATTGGGAGTTATCATGGGCGAAAAAAAAAGTGTATTACTGGCTTTGCTGGCTGCTGCAACCTTGACGTTGGCCCCAGGTGTGCAGGCTGCGGGGCTTTTGACAGGGCAAGTAGGCATTCAACTGACGATTGGTAGCGGCTGTACCGTGGGTAACGGCGGCACGACCGGCGGCACCAACCAATGGGGTACCTTGAACTTTGGTAGTTACTCCGATCTGACCAGCGTCATCAACGGTACGGTGTTTGGTGCCAATGGCTCCAGTGCTGTCACCATCACCTGTAGCACAGGCCTGAGCCCGACGCTATCGCTCAATGGCGGTCTGGCGGCAACGGGAGCGCTGCGTGCCATGAGCTCCGGTGGCACCACCATTCCTTATCGCCTCTATTCCGATACCGCGCGTACCACGGAAATCGCCATTAATACGCCGATTGCCTTGACGACGGGCACTACCGCACAAAACATCCCGATTTATGGCCGCGTATTACCTGGCGACCAAGCCAGCACCACCCCGACCGCAGGGACCTACAACGATACCGTAGTCGCTACGCTTTCCTGGTAAGGCTGTTATTCCGTCGGGGGTCAATCTGCCCCCGGCTGGTTTTCTATTCGGGAAGGAAAGAGCATGGGGATCAAGGTACTGCTGTTATTGCCAGCGATCCTGTCGCTGTCGATGTTGCTCAGCATTCCCTTAAGTCAGGCAGCGACGATCGGCATTGCCGCTACGTTACTGCCCGCCTGTGAAGCGGGAACGACAACGTCTGGCAACACCAGCTTTGGCACGATGAATTTCGGTAATTATGCCTCTCTGAGCAGCTTGATCAACAAGGCTAGCGCCCAGTTGGCGGGCTCCATTCGCGTCAAATGCGTCAGCGGGTTGAGTTATAAAATCTTGCTGGATGGAGGCAGTAGCGGTGTCGTGACCAATCGCAAAATGGTGAATACCACCAATAGTGCGATCAGCGTACTTTACAACCTTTATACCAATCAACCCGGTGGTACGATTTGGGATAACACTACCGGGTTGAGTGATACGGGCAACGGTGCCGATCAATGGCATACCGTGTATGGCCGTGTCCCGGCGCAAACCACACCGGCTGCTGGTGTTTATCTGGATACGGTGAATGTCACCGTGTCCTGGTAGTAGGAGGCGAGGATGCGCTACGTCTCCTTAATCCTGTTGCCGCTGATCATGTGTGCAGCGGTACGTGCCGCCACGCCAATCACCAAGACCTTTACCGTGACGGCGACCCTGACTAACGGCTGCGCTTTTGGCAGTTCGCTTTCCAGCCCAACGTCCAACCTCGGTACTATCAACTTCGGCACCATGACGACCATTGCCAGCAACGTCGATACCGTGAGCAGCGCCGGTGCCGGCTCGGTGGTGGTGACCTGTACTCCGGGAGCCACGGTCACTATTGCTATGGATTACGGTATTCACGGCGGCAATGCCACCCGGCGTTTCATGCAGAACACCGCCAATAGCGACACGCTGGGTTATCAGCTGTTTATGGATGCCAACCGCAGCCAGGTCTGGGGCAATGGCTCCTTGGTCATGTCTATCCCCAGCTTTCCCAGTACCACCCAAACCTACCCGGTTTATGCCCGTTTATACGCCGTGACCACACTGCCTTCGGCAGGTAACTATACCGATACGGTCACCGTAACATTAACTTATTGAATCATCAGGATATGAGCCATGTCGATCTTGCTTAAACGCCTTACCCTAGCCGCATTACTGAGTTATACCCTGTGTACTTCAATCACCGCTCAGGCCGCCAGCTCGGTGCTGGTCTGGCCGGTGTATCAAATCATTGAATCCGATCAGAACGGCTCCGCCTTATGGCTGGAAAATCGCGGGGCAGAACCCGTTTCGTTACAGGTACGGGTGCTGGCGTGGAAACAGGAAAATTTTAACGAGCGCTATGCCGATCAAAATAATGTGGTTGCCAGCCCACCGTTCGCCACCGTACCGCCAGGGCAACGGCAATTAATCAGGCTGATCCGCAACACGCCGGTACCGGCCAATACCGAGCAGGCCTACCGCATTATCGTTGATGAAATCCCGTCGCCGATCAACGGCGCAGCCGGGGGGCAAAGCAAGGCGGTGGTTGGGCTGCAATTGCAGATGCGCTATCTGCTGCCGCTGTTTATGGATGGCAGCGGTTTGTGGACCAACGAACGTAGCGATATCAAACGCGATGCCTCCACGGCGACGCGCCCTGTTTTGCAATGGCATACGGTCAATGACGGCGGTAAAACCTTTTTGCAGGTCCGTAATACCGGCATCGTACACGCACGGCTGAGCAATGTGTTCTGGTCACAGCCTGGCAATCAGCAGCAGGGCGTGAAAACCATGAATGCGGGCTTTATGGGCTACGTACTGCCGGGGCAGTCGATGCGCTGGCCGGTGCCAGCCGGGGTTAGCCCTGGCGCGCAGCTCAATGCGCAAATTGCCGACAATACCAAGCCTATAGTCATTCCACGCGGCGAATAGCGTCAGGAAGCGCGACGAAAGTCGAACCGAGCCATTACCCGCCGCGGTCATCAGTATCCGCTGTATTGCCGGGGTGGCCTGTGCCTGCTTTGCCTGAGTGCCTTTGGCGCGCAGGCGCAGGAATACTCATCTTTGCCCGATGCCCCACGAGCGGCGCCGGTGATCACCAATGCGATGTTCTATCTGACCCTGGTAGTCAACGGCCAGAGCGATGGGCAGGTGGTGCCGGTGACCTATCGGGAAAATGCGTATTACGTCGAGGCGGGAGTGCTGGCTAAAAATCACGTACATACCAATGGTCAGCAAGGGTTGATCAAGGTCGAGGCGTTGCCTGAGGTGAAGGTGAAATATGACTCCGCCGCTCAGCAGCTGATTTTGCAGGTGCCGGATACCTGGCTGCCAAAACAGGACGTGGGCGGCGGCGAACTGATGAACTACACCCCGGCACAAAGTAGCACCGGCCTGTTGCTGAACTATGACTCCTACTATACCGATCCTCATGGTGGAGCCCGGTCGGTGGCAACCTGGATGGAGCAGCGCCTGTTCAGCAATATGGGCATTATCAGTAATACCGGCACCTACCGTTACAATATCGATACGGTATCGGCTGAGGGGGGCAGTGCCGTACAAGACAGGTTTCTGCGTTACGATACGTTCTGGCGCTACAGTGACGAAAAAGATCTGATCAGCTATCAGATTGGGGATTTTATCAGCAACTCGCTCACCTGGAGTAATTCGGCCCGTATGGCAGGATTACGCATCAGTCGCAATTTTTCCCTGCGCCCGGACCTGGTGACCTATCCTTTGCTGCAATACAGCGGTACTGCGGCGGTACCCAGCACCGTCGATTTATTTCTCAACGGTTTCAAAGCCAGTAGTAATAATCTCAACTCCGGGCCATTTACGCTCACTAACGTGCCTTATATCAATGGGGCCGGTGAGGCGACGATCGTGACCACCGATGCGGTTGGGCGTCAGGTCTCTACCACGGTGCCGTTTTATGTTTCCAACACCCTGTTGCGTAAAAACCTCAGCGACTTTGATGTCTCGTTAGGTGCGGTGCGCCAGAACTATGGCGTCTCCAACGGTGACTATTCCGACGCCGCGTTTAGCGGGATTTACCGCTACGGCTTGAGCAACTACCTGACACTTTCCGGACATAGCGAGGCCACACAGGGCTTGGCACTTGGTGGGTTAGGGGCGGATATCGCGGTAGGAACATGGGGAACGCTAAGCTTGTCTGGCAGCCAGAGTAAAGCTAATCATCCGCCAGTGGCAACCAGCGTTGTGGTGAACGACCAGATCGATGCGCCGAACACGCCGGGAATGCCCGACCCCAACGGTGAGGTCGACAATCCTCCAGGTACCAACGTGACGGATAAAAAAGATGGTAGCCAGTACACACTGGGCTACACCTACAGTTCCACGCTGTTTAGCTTTTCTGCTCAGCGGGCGTCGCGCACCGTGGGCTATCAGGATCTCACGTCTTACACCAGCGACACCCGGCTGAGCCGTAAATCCGATCAGGCCACGTTTAGCGCTTCGCCGTTTGGCTCGCACAATGGCACCCTGGGGCTGGGCTACTACGATGTGCAGGCTTATGACAACTCGCATACCCGCCTGGTGAACTTCTCCTACAGTCGTGCCTTGTGGGGCCAGAGCAGCATGTTTGTCTCGCTCAACAAAACGCTGGGGGATAACGGCTACAGTGCGCAACTGCAATTTATTATTCCGCTGAGCAGTGATGTCAGCCTTAATGCCGGGCTGGCACGCAACAATACCGGGAATTATCAGCAACAGATGGGGGCCAGCAAAGCGGCCCCTACCGACGGCGGTATGGGGTGGAATCTGGCCTACAGCGGCGGCAACGGTGACTACCAGCAGGCCGATGCCACCTGGAAAACCCGCTATGCCACCCTGCAAGGCGGTATTTTTGGCCCGCAAGGTGAATATACCAATTGGGCAGATCTGAGTGGCTCGGTGGTATTTATGGCCAATTCCTGGTTCCTGTCGGACAAGATCAATGACGCGTTTATCGTGGTTGATACCGATAATTATGCCGGTGTCTCGGTGCTGTACGAAAACCAGAAAATGGGCACCACTGACAGCAACGGGCACCTGCTGATCCCGTCGATCAGTTCGTACTATCCAGCCAAGGTGGAGATCGACACACTGCCATTACCGGCGGACGTGGTGGCCAACCAGGTCAACAATCGCATTGCCGTCAAACAGGGCAGCGGGATGGTGGTGAAATTCCCGGTACAAAAAGTCCTTTCAGCCAATATCACGTTACATGATACCGCCGGGGAGCCAGTGAAACTGGGCACGTTGGTCACTGAACAAACCACCCAGCAAACGACCGTTGTCGGCTATGACGGGCTGGTGTATTTCTCCCATTTACAACCCCACGGCCAGTTAAGTATCCAGCAGGAAGATCGCTCAATATGCCGTGTGGGTTTCGATCTGGATCCCAATTATCACAGCATTGAACAGGTCGGGCCGTTGGTCTGCCAAGACAGTGCCGAAGAGAAAAAATCATGATCATGTATTTACGATGGATGCGAGCGGGATTGGCATTGTTGCTGTTGGTCGGCTGTATGCCATCAGGGTGGGCGGGCTGTACCGCCACGGTAAGCGCGGGTAACCTGGGCACGCAAAACTCTTATGATGTCAGCAGCACCCCGTTGACGACTTCTGTGAGTAGCGGGCTGAAATGTACCGGCTCGCTGCTTAATCTTGGTGGCACCAATACCATTACTGCCGTCATCGGGGCGACGTTACATCCCGATGTCAACCAGCCGCGATTATACAGTGCGGCAACGGGTCAATACCTGCCTTACAATCTGTGCAAGGATAGCGGTTGTGGCGCCGTCTATGTTCAGGGCAGCAGTATTATCTGGAGCAGCACCACCGCACTGGACTTATTGGGTTTATTCACCTCGCCGGGCGGTACGCTGCCGATTTTTATCCGGCCACAAATGAGCTCTAATCTGGCTGCTGGCACCTATACGGACACCATTCCGATCAATTGGAGCTGGAACATCTGCACGGTAGCGATTGGTGGCATTTGTGTTCCTGACACAGGGAGTATTACGAGCGGTTCCGCTATCAGCCTGTCGCTGGTTGTCACTAACTTTTGCTATATCGACAGTGCGCCGAACGTCGGGTTCGGTACTGCGGCGTTACCGTCGGGCCTGACTACGGTAGTATCTAATACCATCAGCGTGCGCTGCACCCTCAACGCCAGTTATTCGGTTAACCTGACCAGCAGCGTGGCCAGTTCGGGGCAATATCGCCAAATGGCGTCTACGGTAAACGGGACTACCAGCTATATTCAGTATCAGTTGTTCAAAGGGGATGGCACTGTTTGGACCGCCGCCACCAATAGCAATGCGATGGGCGCTGGTACCTCGCAATCTTTCCCCTATACCGCTTCGGTTAACCTGTCGCAAAACAATCAGCCGGCAGGGGGGGTATAGTGACACTGTCACGGTCACGGTGGCTTATTAAATTCCCCCCACACTCTGAACCTGACAGCAGCTCAGAACTAGCTCCCTCTCCTTTTTGGGGAGAGGGTTGGGGTGAGGGGAAGATGGCTATCACTGGATCGCGTTATTGATGGAAGTCCAGCACCCCGTCGCGCACCAGTTCGCGGGGCAGGCTGTTCTTGATCCGGCTGCCGATCAGTTTGGCTAAACCTAGCGGCTGCTGCTGATAGCTGACGATACACTCATTGTTCTGCGGGGGCTGCGATGGGTAGATATCGCGGCCGTGAAACCATTCTTTTGCCAGGGCGGCATCGAGCTCAAAAGCGTGTGGGTTATTGCTGCCAGCCAAGGCGATCACCGCCTCATGCTGCCAGCGAAAGCCTTTTGGGAAGCGTTCCGCCAACTTTAGGCCAATGCGTGAAAAACGCACTTTGTGGATCAACGGTTCCAGCTCAGCCGGAAATAACCAGATTTCTTTATCCCGCGCCCATAACTTGCTGGTTTCATCCCAGGCTAAGCCCGAGACTGCGGCAGCCTGTGCCACCAATGCGGACTCTTGAGCCGAAAGGGGGGCAAATGGGAATTTACCCAGCTTATAGTTCGGTTTGGCCAGGGCCGGAACGCTGTGATTTTTACGTAACCGGGCGACGAAGAAACCTTCGCTGTCATAAATCTGCGGGAAGACGTGCAGAAACCCTTCGGCAGTCAAGGCAAGCTCCGCCTGTGGGAACAGATCGCCCAGCGGCTCAACGCTGACGGCATCACCATAGGTTGCCAACAGTTGGTTGACTACCTGCTGATTTTCCTGAGCATTCAACGTACAGGTTGAGTAAACCATCACACCGCCAGGTGCCAGGGCGTGAAAGGCGCTGTCGATCAGTTCCCGCTGGGTTTGCGCGATGCTGGTGACGCTTTCCAGTGACCAGTTGCTCATCGCATCCGGATCTTTACGCACCACGCCTTCGCCCGAGCAGGGCGCATCCAGCAAGATGGCATCAAAGCTTTCCGGTAAGGCAGCACCAAATACCCGCCCGTCGAAATGGGTCAGCGCCGTATTTTTGACGCCGCAGCGGCTGATGTTGGCGTGTAGCACCTTGACCCTGCTGGCCGAATATTCATTGGCGACAATGCCGCCCTGATTGCCCATCAACGCGGCGATCTGGGTCGTTTTGGATCCCGGCGCGGCGGCCACATCCAGCACGCGGTGCGGAGTTTCACGCCCGGCAAACAGGGCACTCACTGGCAGCATGGAGCTGGCTTCCTGAATGTAGAACAGGCCGCTTAAATGCTCCGCCGCGCTGCCCAGCCGCAATGCGTCGTCCTCGCGCTCGATCCAGAAGCCTTCGGGGCACCAGGGGATAGGCTCCAGCCGCCAGTCGTAGTCTTTGACCAATACCAGAAAGTCCACCACGCTGATTTTCAGCGTATTGACCCGCAGGCTGCGCCGCAAAGGGCGTTGGCAAATAGCGATGAAATCATCCATGGATAGATGGTCAGGCATGATGGCGCGCGTAGCGTCGAGAAATGCAAGGGGCAAAAAAGCAGGGGCAGGTTTAGCCACAGGGGGACTCTCAGGGCGGAAAAAAATCGAAGGGGCTAGTCTATCATAAACTGCCACCCTGAGAAAATCGGCAAGACTCGATCAATGAGATTGAGGGTGATGCGGGGGATCGGCAGGGGCGTTAAATTGCCCCCTGCCGATGATTATTGCTTAATCTCTCGGGATGGCGGTGCCCCATTCGCGCCAGTCTTTTGGCTCTTCCGCGTTCAGCATGAAGTGCTTGTTCGGCGTGGCTTTAGGGGCCAGCGGAATGCTCGGTGGGGTGGCAAAGGCAATACCGCCGCGAATAAACTGCTGGAAGGTACCGCTCTTGATCACGCCACCTGTCAGGCCAAATTGCAGGTTATAGCCAGAGGCCAGCCAGAACACGCTGTTGTTACGCACCAGATGCTGGAACTTCTTACTGACACGCAGCGAGACGTGCACGCGATCGGACATTGCCCCCAGATAGAAACCGGTCACGGTACCTACTTCAATGCCACGGAACAGGACTGGCGTACCAATTTGCAGAGAGCCGGTTTCGGTGGCATCGAGGATGATGCTCAGGCCATCGAGGTAGCGGGAGTCGGTAATGCTGGCCTCTTGGAGTTCAAAGCTCCGCATCGAGCCGCCGTGACCTGGTTCCACGTTGATATAAGGCTGCAACAAGGAGTCCAGATTATTAACCCCTGCGGCGGAGATCTCCGGTGAAACGATAGCGAAACGGCTGCCGAGACGGGCAAAGGTTTTCACATACTCTGGATACAGTACCGCTTTCGCCAACACCTCGTTACGCTCCGGTGCCAGCTTCAGTGATTCGAGCTGGCCGATATCGATGCCCAGATAACGCAGCGGCATGCCAGGCGACAGCTTGCTGGCATCATAGGTACGCAGCGTAATCTGGCTACCTACGGCGCGAGCGGCGGTTTCGGAGGCGTACAGCACACGCTTGGCCCCTTTATCCAACGTCACGCCTTGCAGGTTATCAAAGCTAATGGCACCTTTCAGCGCGCGGTTAAGCGGTGAAGCCTGTACCGTCAGGCCGCTGCCGTTCAATTGTACCTTGGCACCGCCTTCGGCCCAGAAAATGCTCTCGCTGGTTAACAGCTTGCGGTATTCCGGGCTGATATAGACCTCAACGTCAAACTCGTTGGCCTTGGGCCGTACGTTGACAATCTCACCCACCTGGAACTTGCGGTACAGCACCACGGAACCGGCTTGCACGTCTGGCAGGCTGGTGGCGGTGAGCGTCAAGGTTGGCAGTGGGCTGTTACCGACGATGCCTTCGGCGGCTTTCTCCGCGTTGCTGTAGAGCGGATACTGTGCTTCCGGTTCGCCTTTACCACCAGGGATCAGGCGTACGCCTCCGTCCAGCCACTCCTGAGCACTGGCACCCAGCACCTGCACGCCATCCAGCCCGAACTTGACATCCATCCGGCTGTTGACCACGAATTTGCTGTCTTTGTGCAGCAGGCTGCGATGTTGCGCTTCGATCGCCGCCGTAAAGGTCACGCCGCCGTCGGTCAGAGTACGCGTCAGGATCTGGCCAATCTTGATACCGTGCACGATTAACGGCTGCCCGACATCAATGCCGTAACTTTGTGGGGCATTGAGGGTGACCGTCATCACGCCAGGCTGTTGCAGCAGTGTTTTACTGCTGTCCAGCACGGTGAAATGCTGCTGTGGTTCGCCTTCACCCGGCACCAGTTCCAGAGTATTGCCAGTTAACAACTGACTTAGTTTGGCATCGTTAAGGCTGATTTTCGGACTGCGCATCTCAATACGCGTGCCGCTGCGCATCAGATCGACCACCGAAGGATCGATGGTGAGTTCGCCGGTCACTTTGCTGTCCGGTTGCAGAGCCAGGCGAGTCAGCGTACCGACCTGCAATCCTTGATACATCAGCGGTGTGTGGCCTTCGCTCAGACTGTTGCCATCAGGGAGATCCAACGAGATATTCACTCCACGCTGGCTGCGGGCCAGATCGGGATACAAGGCATAGTTTTGGTCAGCCTTGGCCTGCTTGCCGTCGAGCGGGGAGTCAAAGGCTATCGCGCCATTCACCAGCGCCGCCAGGCTTTCCATTTGCACGCTGGCACCGGACAGGCTGAAATCACCTTTAAAACCGGAAACGTTCCAGAAGCGGGTGTTATCTTTCACCAGATTGGCAAAGCGGCGGTCGATCAGCACGTCGATAATCACCCCTTTGTTGCCCGGTGAAATGGTGTAGTCATAGACTTTACCGACGGGGATCTTACGGTAATAGACCAGTGAACCGGTATTCAGGGAACCGAGGTCGTCTGCTTGCAGGTGGATCATCAGCTCGCCGGTATTGAGGCGGTATTTCGGCTGCGTATCCAGCGCGGTGAAGTGGGTTTGTGGCTTGCCACGGCCCGGCATCATGCCGATATAGTTACCCCCAACCAGCGCATCCAGGCCAGAAACCCCGGCCAAGGAGGCTTTGGGCGTTACCAGCCAGAATTGCGTGCCTTCACGCAGCGAATCTTCCAAATCGCTTTTGATGCTGGCTTCAACCACGATGCTCCGCAGATCCTTGCTCAGCGAAATGCTTTGCACGGTCCCCACGTCCACGCCCTGGTAGCGCACCGGCGTTCGGCCAGCGACAATACCTGCCGCCGACTGGAAGTCGATGGTGACGCTGTTGCCGCTCTCCTGATAATTGGTATAGACCAGCCACCCGGCAATCAGCAGGGCGATAAACGGCAGTAACCAGAATGGCGAGATACGGCGCTTGTTTTTGACCCGCGCCTCAGTCGGCGTATTCGGCGTTTCCTGTTGCATGTGCATCCCAAATCAATCGGCTGTCCAGCCACTGTACGGCAAGGATAGTTAAAATGACCGCAGACCCAAAGTAAAAAGCTGCTGGCCCCATGGTAAACGAAAACAGTTGGTCGCGATTAATCAGCGACATCATCAATGAGATCACGAACAGATCGAGCATTGACCAGCGGCCAACCCAGGTGATCAGGCGCAGCAGTCGAATACGGGTTTTCAGGCTGTGCGACGTTTTGAAATGAATGCTGCACAACAGTACCAGCAGTACGATCACCTTGGTAAAGGGCACCAGCACGCTGGCGATAAACACGATGGCGGCGATCGGCATGTTGCCCGAAGTCGCCAACGCAACGACGCCGGAGAAAATGGTATCTTCCATGCGCGCGCCGTTGGCGTAAACCACCGAGATTGGCAACAGGTTGGCGGGGATCAGCAGCACCATGGCGGCAATCAGCGCGGCCCAGGTTTTTTGCAGGCTATAAGGCTGGCGATGGCACATCGGCACATGGCAGCGTGGGCAGCGACCTCGTTCATCCTGAAAGCCGGTAAAATGGCAGGCCAGGCAGACGTGCAACGCTTCCGGTTTGCCCTCCGGTTGTTCCTGCGGATAGTAGCGTTCCCACAACTGTTCCAGATTCATGTGGATCAGCGCCAGCAGGCTGAGCAGGGTCAGTGCCAGATAGGCAATCAGGGCGCTGCCGGCGTGAATATCGGCATATTCCTTGACCTTGATCGCCGCAACCACCATGCCGATCAGGTAAATATCGAGCATGACCCACTCTTTCAGGCGTTCCAACATCAATAGCACCGGCCGCAGATTCATGCCAAGCGCATGGCCGAACCACAGATAGAGCAATGACAGCGCCAGCGTCAGCGGCGCACCGATGGCGCAGAAGGCGACCATGCTGGCGGTAAAGGGATCGCCTTGGCTACTCATTTGCCAGATGCCTTCCAGCAGACTAGCGTTAATCCGTGTGCCGAGCAGACGAATGCTGATCAGCGGTTCGGTAAAGGCAAACGGCATCAGCAACAGCATGGTGACGGCTATCGCGGTCAGGCGGGTCATTGACCAGTCGCGGCCATGCACCACCTTGGCGTTGCAGCGTGGGCAGTAGGCGGCCTGATAGCGGGTCAAAGGCGGCAACGTGAACAGCAAGTCGCATTCACAACAGCGTTGGTGGCGAGCCTTGGAGAGCGGGCCGGTAATGGCGAGTATCTTCATCGTGAGTGCTGTTTGGCAACCTGAGGTCTACTTAGCGTAGTTGGAAAACAAACCGGCAATGTCATCAGCCGGTAAAAAGGGCTGGCATCGCAGGTTACAAATGATTTTAGACGGCAAACATACCCTGTTGTACCGTGTTTTGTGAAGTAACAGATGATTAACCTTGTGGCTATACGCATTTAATGCTTATTTTATACGGGTTAAGTCTGGGCTATTGAAGCATTTTGAACGGTTAATCATGACTAAAGAATCATTCTACGCGGAATTAAAACGCGATTTGAGCGCATTGCTTGATGGGGAAGAGAATTTTATCGCCGCATTGTCTAACGCCAGTGCGCTGCTCAATGAACGCCTCGATGACGTAAACTGGGTGGGTTTTTACCTGATGGAGGGCCATCAACTGGCGCTCGGTCCGTTCCAGGGCAAGATTGCCTGCGTGCGGATCCCGTTGGGTAAGGGCGTGTGTGGCACGGCAGCGGCGGAAAACCGGGTACAACGTGTTGGCGATGTTCATGCTTTTCCTGGACATATCGCCTGCGATGCCGCCAGTAACGCCGAAATTGTGCTGCCATTGGAGGTCTGTGGTCAGGTCATCGGCGTTCTGGATATCGACAGCACAGTTTATCAACGCTTCGACGAACAGGACGAAATCGGTCTGAAAGCAGTGGTGGCGGGGCTTTGCGCACGACTGGCACAGGGCAATTTTGCGAAATATGTCACTGTAGCTGCAAGTTGATCTACGGATAACGTGGCATTTAGCGATGGCGTCATTATAATGACGCCTGTTCATGCCTGCGGCTTGTTGGCAACCCGTTGTAATCAGGAAATTTCATGGAAAATCAACACAAGTTGAACTCAGTTAAAGAAGTCATTGCTTTTCTTGCCGAGCGTTTCCCGCTCTGCTTTAGCGCCGAAGGCGAAGCACGCCCGCTGAAAATCGGTATTTTTCAGGATCTGGTAGAACGTGTACAAGGGGAAGAGAACCTCAGCAAAACGCAGCTGCGTTCCGCTTTGCGTCTGTACACCTCAAGCTGGCGTTACCTGTACGGCGTCAAAGTGGGTGCCCAGCGTGTAGACCTGGACGGTAACCCGTGCGGTGAGCTGGAACAGCAGCATGTCGATCATGCTCGCCAACAGCTTGAAGAAGCCAAAGCACGCGTTCAGGCACAGCGTGCCGAACAAAATGCCAAAAAACGTGAAGCTGCTGGTGAGTCTGCCACTGCCGAGCCTCGTCGTCCGCGTCCTGCCGGTAAAAAGCCAGCCGCACGTCGTGAAGGCGGAGCCGCACCAGAGAACCGCAAGCCGCGCCCACAAACACGCCCACAGCAAGCTCGTGAACCTCGTGTAGCCAAAGAGGAAAGCCAGCAGCGCCATGTGCCAGTCACAGACATCTCAAAACTGCAAATTGGCCAGGAAATCAAAGTCAGAGCAGGTCAGAGCGCGATGGACGCAACCGTACTCGAAATCGCTAAAGATGGCGTACGTGTGCAGCTCTCCTCCGGTCTGGCGATGATTGTGCGCGCAGAACACTTGCAGTTCTGATACGGAGGCCAACCAAGGCATGAACAAATTTGTCAGATTGACCGCAGTTGCGGCTTTGCTGTGGGCGGGTGTCAGTTACGGAGCGGATACAGCCAACATTCGCATCGATCAACTGCCCAAGCTAGAGCAAGAAGCCCAACATGCAACCGTGAGTGAGCGCGTAACTTCGCGCTTCACTCGCTCTCATTATCGCCAGTTTGCTCTGGATGCGGACTTTTCAGGCAAGATCTTCGATCGCTACCTGAATATGTTGGACTACAGCCACAATGTGCTGCTGGCCTCCGACGTCGCACAATTTGCCGACAAACGCAGCACGCTGGGTGAAGAGCTTAAATCCGGCAAACTGGTTACGCCTTATGCGTTGTTCAATCTCGCGCAGAAACGTCGCTTTGAGCGCTATCAATATGCGCTGTCGCTGCTCGACAAGCCGATGAACTTCACCGGCAACGACACCATTGACGTAGACCGCAGCAAGGCGCCATGGCCGAAAGACAAGGCCGAGCTGGACCGCCTGTGGGATGCCAAGGTCAAATACGATCAGTTGAACCTGAAACTGACCGGCAAGACGGATAAAGAGATCCGTGACACGCTGACCAAGCGCTATCAGTTTGCCATCAAACGCCTGACGCAAAGCAACAGCGAAGACGTGTTCTCACTGATCATGACTGCATTTGCTCACGAGATCGATCCGCACACCAACTATCTGTCGCCACGCAATACCGAACAGTTCAACACCGAGATGAGTCTCTCGCTGGAAGGGATTGGAGCCGTGTTGCAGATGGATGACGATTACACCGTGATCAATTCCATGGTACCAGGTGGCCCGGCAACCAAGAGCAAAGCGATTGCCGTAGGCGACCGTATTGTTGGCGTTGGTCAGGCAGGCAAACCGATGGTGGACGTGATCGGTTGGCGTCTTGACGACGTCGTTTCCCTGATCAAAGGGCCAAAGGGCAGCAAAGTGCGCCTGGAGATCCTGCCAGCGGGTAAAGGCACCAAAACCCGCGTGGTCACGCTGACTCGTGAGCGTATTCGCCTGGAAGATCGCGCAGTTAAAATGACCATCAAGACCGTCGGCAACCAGAAAGTGGCGGTGATGGACATCCCTGGCTTCTACGTCGGTCTGACCGATGATGTGAAAGTCCAGCTGCAAAAGATGGCCAAGCAGAACGTCAACAGCCTGATTATCGATCTGCGTGCCAACGGCGGTGGGGCATTGACGGAGGCGGTATCGCTTTCCGGTCTGTTTATCCCGAGTGGCCCGGTTGTGCAGGTGCGCGATAACAACGGCAAGATCCGCGAAGATGCGGATACCGATGGCGTCGTCTACTACAAAGGCCCGCTGGTGGTGCTGGTTGACCGCTTCAGCGCCTCTGCTTCCGAAATCTTTGCGGCGGCAATGCAGGACTATGGCCGTGCGCTGATCGTCGGTGAACCTACCTTCGGTAAAGGCACCGTGCAGCAATACCGCTCACTGAACCGGATTTACGATCAGATGCTGCGCCCTGAATGGCCTGCGCTGGGCTCTGTCCAGTACACCATCCAGAAGTTCTACCGCGTAGACGGTGGCAGCACCCAACGTAAAGGTGTGACGCCAGATATTCTGATGCCAACCGGTATCGATCCGGCAGAAACCGGTGAAAGCTTCGAAGATAACGCCATGCCTTGGGATAGCGTCAATGCGGCTGCCTACACCAAAACTGGTGATTTGAAGCCGTTTGAACCGCAATTGCTGAAAGATCATGCGCAGCGTATCGCCAAGGATCCGGAATTCCAGTACATCGCGCAGGATATTGCCCATTACAAGGCGCTGAAAGACAAACGCAACATCGTTTCCCTCAATCTCGCTACCCGTGAGAAAGAGAACCATGACGATGATGCGACGCGCCTGGGCCGTATCAATGACCGTCTGGAGCGTGAAGGCAAGAAACCGCTGAAGTCCCTGGACGAAGTGCCAAAGGACTACAAAGAACCGGATCCGTATCTGGATGAAACGGTCAAGATCGCGTTGGATCTGGCCGCAAGTGAAAAGCAGCAGCCTTCGCAACAAACGGCCGCCGCCAAGTAAGTTCTTCGCGGATTTAACATTATCGGGCGCACCTTCGGGTGCGCTTTTTTTTGCCCTGTCCGCAGTAAAATTTCTGCCAGGCTCTCCACTTTTGAGGCAGGGATCGTTTACACTTTGTAAAACCCTTGTTTCGTTGTGATATTGTAAAGTTACGTATTTTTAGTGAGTTAATGGCGGCTAAATCTTGAAATTGTGACCAATGCCCATAAGATCGGGGTATCTGAGATCGCTTTTTGTTAATACTTACGAGGAAGTAAACATACTATGATGCGTATAGCTTTGTTCCTGCTCACCAACCTGGCGGTGATGTTGGTTTTCGGGCTGGTACTTAGCCTGACAGGGATCCAATCCAGTAGCGTTCAGGGCCTGATGATCATGGCTGGCCTGTTTGGTTTTGGTGGTGCCTTTGTCTCACTGCTGATGTCCAAATGGATGGCGCTGCGCTCCGTCGGTGGGGAAGTGATTGAACAACCACGTAACGAAACCGAGCGCTGGTTGCTGGACACGGTACGTCGCCAATCGCAGCAGGCGGGTATCGCCATGCCGCAGGTGGCTATCTACCACGCGCCAGATATTAACGCCTTTGCGACCGGTGCACGCCGCGATGCGTCGCTGGTAGCTGTCAGCACCGGCCTGCTGCAAAGCATGAGCCGCGATGAGGCGGAAGCGGTGATCGCCCATGAAATCAGCCACGTTGCTAACGGCGACATGGTGACCATGACCTTGATCCAGGGGGTGGTAAACACCTTCGTGATCTTTGTGTCACGCCTGATTGCCCAGGTGGCCGCCGGTTTCCTCGGTAACCGCGATGGGGAAGGTGAAGGTAACGGCAACCCGATGATTTACTTCGGTGTGTCTATGGTGCTGGAATTGGTGTTTGGCATCCTGGCCAG
Source organism: Serratia sp. H1w (assembly GCF_000633355.1). Lineage (GTDB taxonomy): Bacteria > Pseudomonadota > Gammaproteobacteria > Enterobacterales > Enterobacteriaceae > Chania. The sequence continues at coordinate 53,067 of NZ_AYMQ01000106.1, read as the reverse complement.
CATCATCACCATGTGGTTCTCACGCCACCGTGAATTCCACGCCGATGCGGGCTCTGCCAAGCTGGTAGGGCGCGAGAAGATGATCGCCGCGCTGCAACGTTTGAAAACCAGCTATGAGCCGCAGGAAGCGGGCACGCTGATGGCGTTCTGCATCAACGGCAAATCCAAGTCGTTCAGCGAGCTGTTTATGTCGCACCCGCCGTTGGACAAGCGCATCGAAGCGCTGCGTACCGGCCAGTATCTGAAATAATCCTGCATCACATGACAAACCCCGGCTTGCCGGGGTTTGTCATTTAAGGCCAACCATCGCCCTGCACCCATGTTACGGCCAGTTGCAGAAGCTGAGTTGTGACTGCGTAGGGGCGCCGCATGTTGCGCCCGTGTTAAGGTCAGTTGCGGATATCCATATGTAGCACGTTCAGTCCCCTCGCCCTCTGGGAGAGGGGTAGGGAGAGGAGTCATTACGGCTTGCCGGGTTCAGTGAGGCTGGCACGGGGCTGGGTGATGCGTAAACAGCTCACCACGGCAGCGACGCTGGCAAAGGTACCGGCCAGCACCAATGAGGCGTGTGTTCCGCTGGTGGGGAACAGGTTGAACATCAAGGCCACCAAGGCTGCGCCAGAGGTTTGTCCCAACAGCCGAGCGGTACCCAACATACCGCTGGCTCCGCCACTGCGGTGGCGTGGGGCGGCAGAAATAATGGTGTGGTTGTTGGGCGACTGGAATAAGCCAAAGCCCGCGCCACACAGCACCATGCGCCAGATAATATCCAGATCCGTCGGGTTATGCGGCAAAAGCGCCAGCAGGAATAAGCCGAGTGCAAAGGTCGCCAACCCAATCCCGCCCAGTAACCCCGCATGAACATGCTCCACCAGTCGCCCTGCAATCGGTGCCATCACGATAATCGCTAGCGGCCAGGGCGTTAGCAGCAAACCAGTTGCTACCTCGTCACGGCCCAATGAGGCCTGTAGGAAGAAGGGTAACGACACCATGGCGAGCATCTGTGCGGCAAAAGAGCAGATCGAGGTGCCCATCGACAGCGCAAAAATAGGGATACGCAGCAGATCCACCGGCAGCAAGGGGGATGTCTGCCGCAGCTGACGGCGCACGAAGAAGTAACCTATCACCAGCAGAGCGGCTATTTCTGCGGCAATCAGCAGCAGGCTCTGTCCCTGAGCAAAACCGCTGATGGCGGTGATCAGCAGGCCAAACGTCAGAGCATTCATCACCGCACTGGTAGGATCAAAGCGCTGGTTACTGCTTTTCTGGCTGTTGGCGGGCAGGTATTTCATCCCCAGGATCAGTGCAACGATGCCGATGGGCAGGTTGATGGCAAACAGCCACTGCCATGAGGCTACCGATAGAATGGCAGCGGCGACCGTAGGCCCGGCGGCGGAAGAGAAGGCTACTATCAGCGAGTTGATCCCGATACCGCGGCCAAGAAAGCGTTGCGGATAGATGATGCGGATTAGGGCGGTATTGACGCTCATAATTGCCGCGGCACCGAAGCCTTGCAGCACGCGGGCAATCGTCAGGGTTAACAGCGAATCTGAGAGCGCGCAGAACAGCGAAGTAATGCTGAACACCAGCAGACCCACCTGATAAATCCGCCGGTAACCGATCAGATCGCCCAGGGACGCCAGAGAAAGCAACGAGATGGTGATCGCCAACTGATAAGCGTTGACCACCCAGATCGAGCTGGCTGGGCTGGCGTTCAGATCGCGGGCAATGGTTGGCAAGGCGACGTTGGCGATCGCTCCGTCAAGCACCGAAACGGTGATACCCAGCGCAATCGCCAGGATCGCCCCGTAGCGCTGCGGGATCGGTAAGCCATCGGAATTGGAAAGCGTTGTCATGAGGACGTTTACTAAACAGGGGGAATATTAATATGCTAATCATATTTGCCGCTGATTGCACCCGTCGTTTCTATGCTAAATGTAAAAAGGATGCACAGTCTGCCGCTAATTATCTAAAAAACGGCCATAATTGCGCAACTTTCATTGCGTGGGGCGAAATGTTCCGATTATACTGAAACTCTTGTTCAAATTTCCTAAAACAAAAATAGTCAAGTTAAGGTACCCTCCATGGCTAACGCAGACCTAGATAAACAACCGGATTCGGTTTCATCAGTGCTGAAAGTGTTTGGCATCTTGCAGGCGCTGGGTGATGAACGCGAGATCGGCATTACCGAGCTTTCTCAGCGGGTAATGATGTCCAAAAGTACCGTTTACCGTTTCCTGCAAACCATGAAGTCGCTGGGTTATGTCTCGCAGGAAGGAGAGTCGGAGAAATATTCGCTGACGCTCAAGCTGTTTGAACTGGGTGCCAAATCGTTGCAAAACGTCGATTTGATCCGCAGCGCGGACATCCAGATGCGCGAACTGTCCAACCAGACGCGCGAGACCATCCACCTGGGGGCACTGGATGAAGACAGCATCGTCTATATCCACAAAATTGACTCCATGTATAACCTGCGTATGTACTCACGCATTGGTCGCCGTAACCCGTTGCACAGCACCGCGATTGGTAAGGTGCTGTTAGCCTGGCGCGATCGTGGTGAAGTGGAAGAAATTCTGTCTGGCGTTGAGTTTACCCGCAGCACTCCGCACACCATTGTCAGCGCCGCAGCGTTACTGCCGGTATTGGATAAGGTGCGTGAGCAGGGATTCGGCGAAGATATCGAAGAACAGGAAGAAGGTTTGCGTTGTATCGCGGTGCCGGTGTTTGACCGTTTTGGCGTGGTGATCGCGGGCCTGAGCATCTCCTTCCCGACCATCCGCTTCTCTGAAGAAGGCAAAGATGGCTATGTCGCGCAATTGCACACCGCCGCTCGTCTGATTTCTGAGCAGATGGGTTATCACGATTACCCGTTTTAAGCTTGCCGAATTTGCAGGGGCGAACACGCTTTCGCCCTTATCTTTCCTGTTTCCGCATCGATAAAGTCCCACGCACCCAGTTGCAAGAATAAAAAAACCTGCGCCAAGGCACCGGTTCAGTTTGCGAATGGTTCTGCGTTACTGGTGTGCCAGTTCCGCTTCGTCTTCGCTGTCCATGATGGTCTTGTCGGTCTGCTTCATCAGTTGGCTGGTGACGGTACCTGCGGTCATCGAGCCGCTGACGTTCAGCGCAGTACGACCCATATCGATCAACGGTTCTACCGAAATCAGCAGGGCAACCAGGGTTACTGGCAGGCCCATCGCTGGCAGCACAATCAGCGCAGCGAAGGTCGCGCCGCCGCCCACACCGGCAACACCGGCTGAGCTGACGGTAACGATGCCGACCAGCGTTGCGATCCACAGTGGATCCAGCGGGTTGATACCCACGGTTGGCGCAACCATCACCGCCAGCATTGCTGGGTAGAGACCCGCACAACCGTTCTGACCAATGGTGGCACCAAACGAAGCCGAGAAGCTGGCGATGGACTCAGGCACGCCCAGGCGGCGGGTCTGTGCTTCGACGTTCAACGGGATACTGGCAGCGCTGGAGCGGCTGGTAAAGGCAAAGGTCAGCACCGGCCACGCCTTGCGGAAGAATTTCAGCGGATTAACGCCGGTGAAGCTCAGCAGCAGGCCGTGAACCACGAACATGATCGCCAGACCAAGGTAAGAGGCCACCACAAAGCTGCCCAGTTTAATAATGTCCTGCACGTTGGAACCGGCAACGACCTTGGTCATCAATGCCAGAACGCCATACGGAGTCAGCTTCATCACCAGACGCACCAGCTTCATTACCCAGGCTTGCAGGGTATCGATAGCTACCAGTACGCGTTGCCCTTTTGGCTGGTCATCTTTGAGCAGTTGCAGCGAAGCGACACCCAGGAAGGCAGCGAAAATAACCACGCTGATAATCGACGTTGGGTTGGCCCCGGTCAGATCGGCAAACGGGTTTTTCGGCACAAATGACAGGATCAGTTGCGGTACGCTGAGGTCGGCGACCTTACCTGCATAGTTGGTTTCGATTGCGGACAGACGCGCGGTTTCCTGCGTGCCCTGGACCAGACCTTCTGCGGTCAGCCCAAACAGGTTAGTGACCAATACGCCCACCAGCGCAGCAATCAGCGTAGTAAACAGTAGGGTACCAATGGTCAGGAAACTGATTTTGCCCAGTGAAGAGGCGTTGTGCAGCTTGGCCACCGCGCTCAGGATAGAGGCGAAGACCAGCGGCATCACGATCATTTGCAGCAGTTGGACATAGCCGTTACCGACGATGTTAAACCAACTGATGGACTCTTTCAGCACTGGGTTGTCCGAGCCGTAAATCAGTTGCAGTGCCAAACCGAACACCACACCGAGTGCCAGACCGACCAGCACTTTTTTAGCCAGGCTCCATTGCTTATGGCGGGTTTGCGCCAACAGCAACAGGAGGGCGGCAAAAACCAGCACGTTTAATACGAGCGGTAGATTCATCCCCATTTCTCCAATCTTGTTTTCTTATAATAAGTAAAGGTGCGACGCACCAATGTAATGCGATGTAAATATCGTATCAGTTTGCGGTGCGGCGCACTTATATCCAAAAAGAATTTAATATAACTTTTGACTTGAAATCGTCGACTTAATGAGCGAAAAGGCGGATAAATCAGCGATTTTTTGTGATCACAGTCGGATATTTTTTATTTGCTCAAAATAGGACTGCACGGGAAAGGTGTAATCCCCTTGCCAGTAGATGGCGAAAGCGACCAGACATAAGCACAGCACCCGCTCCAGCTGGTTGCCTTTTTGTGAGTTCAATATCGGCAGGCAGAATCGCCAGCGGCAGGGCCAGAGCAAAGGCACGCCAGCGGGAGTAAGCATATCGGCCAGCAGGTGGCTGAAATAACCGATAATCATGGCGTGCAGCACGTCGGCGGGAATGGGCCAACCGCGCGGCACTTCCAGCTGAAATAGCCACATGCCGCCGACAATAGCCAGCAGGCTATGGGTGAAACCACGATGGCCAAAGGCGCGTGAGATGGGGACCGCGATCCAGCGCAGTCGCTGACCGAGGATGGATTTAGGGTGATCGATATCGGGTAACAGTGACGTCAGCAGCGCGGCAGGGATGATGTGCCACCAGTCGCCAGTGGCGAGCACGGGCGTGACCTCCGCTTTCTTGGCAAAGATCGCGCAGGCAACAGAGAAAATAAGATGTCCTTCCGCGGTCATGTTGCGATATTCCGGCCACTAAACTGTTAATTTATCCAGTGTATGGGAATTTGCACAGTAACGGAAGCGGTTACCCTGTAACTATTTGTTAATTTTACGCCGTTTTACAAAGGGTTGAAACCTCATTGCGGGTAGGTATCTGCGTGTCTCATTATGTTGTCGGGGCGCTGCATGCTGCCCCGTTCAAATTTGCTCAATCTTTCAGGATCAGCGAGCCAGCCAGCCGCCGTCGACCGCGAGGGTGTAGCCATTAACATAGTCAGACGCTGCCGAGGCGAGGAAGACGACCGGCCCCATTAAATCTTCCGGTGTACCCCAGCGTCCGGCGGGAATACGCTCCAGGATCTGCTGGTTACGGTCCTCATCGCTACGCAGTTGTTGGGTATTGTTGGTGGCCATATAACCCGGCGCAATGGCGTTGACGTTAATCTGGTATGGCGCCCATTCATTGGCCAGCAGCCGTGTGATGCCCAGTACCGCGCTTTTCGACGCGGTGTAAGACGGCACGCGGATGCCGCCCTGGAAAGAGAGCATCGAAGCAATATTGATAATTTTCCCGCCGCTGCCCTGGCTGATGAACTGTTTGGCCACCGCCTGTGCCATAAAGAACAGGGTCTTGATATTGACGTCCATCACCTCATCCCAGTCTTGTTCACTGAAATTCAGGGCATCTTCACGGCGGATAATCCCTGCGTTATTCACCAGGATATCGATCCTGCCAAACGCCTCTACGGCGCTGGCTAGCAGTGAAGGGATGACGTCAATGCTGCCGAGATCGGCATTCAGGTTCAGGAATCTGCGCCCGGTCTGGGTGACTTTGCTCATAGTCTCAAGCGGTTGACTGCGGTTAACACCGATAATGTCGCAACCGGCTTGCACCAGTCCAACGGCAATGCCTTGCCCCAGGCCGGTATTACAACCGGTGATCAACGCCACTTTACCCGTTAAGTCGAAGGAATTCAGGATCATAACTTGGTTCTCTTGCCGTGAGGGAAGAAAGCACCGGGTTTTCGGTGGCAGCCGCGTGGTAGTGACAGTGTCACCTAATCGCCCGGTGTTTTCTTTATCCGGCCAGCATAAAGGGAATGGCAGCGTAATTCAATTAAAATGAAACGATGTTTTATTTATTTTATGAGGAGGATGGGGGAAAGGCATCAGCGTAGCCGATGCCGTCAAAATCAGCTCAGGTGGGCGGCAGTCAACTGCTCGAGACTTTGCAACTTAAGGTCGGCCAAGGACCAGCGGGGATCCTGGCAGTATTCGTGCGCAGGGATCACGATCGACTTCATGCGTGCCGCTTTGGTGGCAATCATGCCGTTGAAAGAGTCTTCCAGAGTGATGCATTGCTGCGGTTCGCTGCCAAGCCGTTCGGCCGCGATCAGATAGACTTCCGGGTGCGGTTTGCTATGCGGCAGATATTCGGCCGAAACCAACTGGTCGAAATAGCTCTCCAGATCGAACATCTTCAGCACCTGTTGCTGCATATGCAGTGGGGAGGCGGAAGCCAAACCGATGTTCAAATCCAGGCTACGGCACAGTTCCAGCGCATGCTGCACCCCAGGTAGCAGCGGGCGTTTTTCCCGTACCAACTCGATGGCGCGCTCGATAATACGGCCAGCCACCTCCTCCTGAGAAGGCCCTTGCCACGGCATGGCCTGGAACCACATCCGTACCACCAGATCGATGCGTAAGCCCAGCGTATCCGGCAGTTTGTGACGATCGGACAGATCCAGACCCAATGAACTGAAGATATCCATTTCCGCTTGTAACCACAGCGGTTCAGAGTCGATCAGCAGACCGTCCATGTCAAAAATTGCGGTTGCTATGCGTTGCGAATAAGCCATTAACAATTAACTCCTGCAGCACCAGTAAAAGAAAATGTTTTCGTCACTCTATCATCTTTGCTCAGGCTCCTGCACCCCTCCGACCCCGGGCTGTTTGCTCAAAGTGCAGGATCTCTCTGGATTAGACGCCAAGACGAAGAAAACGGTGGGCGAGTTTCATTAACTACAGGTAGACTTAGCCCAACAACGGTTACGTCGCTTACAAGGGGAACACATGACGTATCAACAGGCTGGGCGCGTTGCCATACTGAAACGCATTTTCGGATGGGTTGTTTTCATCCCGGCGTTACTTTCAACGCTGGTTTCGCTGCTGGGTTTTGTTTATCAACACAGTGAGAAGAGCAAAGGGATCAACGCCGTGATGCTGGATTTTGTCCACGTCATGGTCGACATGGTGCGCTTCAATACATCATTCCTGAATATTTTCTGGTACAACTCGCCGGTACCGGACGTCGATAAGAGCCTGTTTAGCGGCGCTAATCTGATGTTTATCATTATCTATTTCCTGATTTTTGTCGGCTTGGCATTGCAGACTTCCGGCGCGCGCATGTCGCGTCAGGTGAAGTTTATCCGCGAGGGCCTGGAAGATCAGATGATCCTGGAACAGGCCAAAGGCAGCGAAGGGCATACGCGTGCGCAATTGGAGGAGCGGGTAACGCTGCCGCACCACACCATTTTGCTGCAATATTTCCCGCTGTATATCTTGCCGGTAGTGATTGCCGTGGTCGCTTATTTTGTCCTCAAGCTGCTTGGGCAAATGGCCGGTGTGGCCTGACCAGGCGTTGAGATTGGGTCAATGATTTCAGGGCGCTGCTTGCAGCGCCCTGATTGTTTAAAGCACATCAGGATGCAACAGGTTGTCGACAGCCCGTTGTGCCATGACCAGATGTTGACCGCCAAACAGGTTGCTGCGGTTGAGCAGGTAATAAAGCTGATACAGCGGCTGACGTTCGATAAACCCGGCCTCCAGCGGCCATACGCTCTGATAGCCGTCATAAATCTGGGCTGGCAAATCAGGATACAGTGGCAGCATCGCCAAATCACACTCCCTGTCGCCCCAATAGCAGGCCGGATCGAACAGTAAAGGCCCATCGGCGGCTTGAGCACAGTTGGCAGGCCACAGATCGCCATGCAGCAGGGAAGGCTGCGGCTGATGGTTTTGCAACCTCAGATACACCACGTCGATAATCTCGTCGATATCACCGAAGGTCATGCCCTTTTCCGCCGCCAGTTGGAGCTGCCAGCCGATACGTTGCTCGGCAAAAAATTCCGCCCAACGGCGCTGCCAGGCATTGGGTTGTGGGGTGGTGGAAAGATGGTTATCGAAGTCGAGCCCGAACTGCGGCTGTTCGCTCCATTGGTGCAGACGGGCCAACTGTTGCCCGAGGCAGTGCGCCCCGTGAGCATCCAGCGGTTTGAGCGGCTGATACTCCAGCAGCAGGAAACTGTAATCGCGATCGCTGCCAACCCCATACACCTCGGGGACTCGTACGGTCTTGCTGCGTGCCAGCAGGGCCAGTTGATCGGCCTCTGCGCTGAATATCGGCAGCAATTCGCGGGTATCGCATTTAACAAACACCTCGCTGTCACCGTAACTCACGCGCCACGCTGGGTGGATTTCTCCCCCGGGTAGTTCAGTCCTTTCGCGGATTTCTGCGCTGCCAAGATGCTCACTCAACAGACGGCTAACGGCTTGCCACATAGTAATCCCCTTGTGTTGCCTGCGATTTCATTAGGTTAGCGTCTTTCCTGCTGCGAAAACACGATATGGCGCACAGCTGCGCCATCTATTGACGAAAAAATCATCGCCGCGTGTCTGGTCAAAGTATATACGCTATTGATTAATTTAAGTACGCCCCCGCTTGCAACTTGGTAAAAGCTCGGCGATGTTTAGCTGTTACCTTGATATTAATCAGTTTCAGCGGGAGTAGGGAATGGAGCCGAGCCAGCAGTGGCAGCGCGGAGAGTTTCGCATCAACAGTGATAAAAGTGAGTTGGATCTGGCATTTACCCACGCTTTTTTGGCGACCACCCGTTGGGCGCAGGGGATCTCGTTGGCAACGGTACAGCAGTCGATTGATAACAGCCTGTGCTTCGGCCTTTATCATCAACACCGGCAAATCGGCTTTGCCCGGCTGGTGACGGACTACGCCACGTTTGGCTATTTGTGTGATGTGTTCGTCATGCCCAAGTTTGCGCGACAAGGGCTGGCCAAATGGCTGATGGTCTGTATGTTGGAGCATCCTGTATTGCAGCGCCTGCGACGCATCATGCTGGTGACCAGCAGCGCCCCAGGGCTGTATCAACAGGTGGGATATCAGCCGGTCAACAAGCAGGATTTTGTCTGGCAAATCGCCCGGCCTGATATTTATCAGCAGCAATAATGCCGCTTAGCCGAGCGCTATTGGCCTTTCGCCAAGCGGGCTTCGTGGCGTTGCACCGGCTTGAAGTGGCTGTAGAGCAGGGCGATAACAAACAGCAGCGCCTGTACGATCACGATGCACGGCCCGGTGGCACCATCGATATGAAAACTGATCAACGTCCCCAGCACGCAGGAAAACACCGATGCGACGGTGGCGACGGTCAGCATCCGGTTGAAGCTGCGGCACAGGGTAAACGCAATGATGCCCGGAGCAATCAGCATCGCAATCACCAGGATCACTCCCACCGCCTGTAGCGAGGCCACAATGGTTAACGCCAGCAGGCACAGCAAGCCGTAATGCAGCAGCTTCACCGGCAGACCGATTACGCGTGCATGGTTGGGATCGAAACAGTAAAGCATAAAGTCCTGGCGCTTGAGCAGCACGATCGCCAGCGTGATCCCGGCGATCCACAAGGTTTGCCGCAGCTCGCTGTCGGTGATCCCCAGCATATTGCCGAACAGGATATGGCCAAGGTGCTGATCGGTATCGATGCGGGCAAACAGCACCAACCCAAAGGCAAACATACCGGAGAACACGATCCCCATCACCGTGTCTTCTTTCACGCGACTGTTCTCTTTCAGATAGCCCGTTGCTACCGCACAAAAAATGCCGGAAAGAAAGGCACCAATCGCCAGCGGGATGCCAAACACAAAGGCCAGCACGATGCCGGGCAGCACCGCGTGTGAGATGGCATCCCCCATCAGTGACCAGCCTTTCAACACCAGATAGCAGGACAGCACGGCACAGACCACGCCGGTAACGATGGCCGCGATGATGGCGCGCTGCATAAAGGGATAGGCGAACGGTTCCGAGAGCCATTGCATCAGGTATTCCATCAGTTGCCCTCCGGGGGATTGCTACGGGTGACGCGGCGTTTTGAGGCTAATAGTCCATGCTTCGGTGCGAACAGGAAGGCAGCCAGGAACACTAACGTTTGCAGCGTGACGATCACGCCACCGGTTGCCCCGTCAACGAAGAAGCTCAGGTAAGCGCCCAGGCCGCTGGTTATGGCACCAATCGCAATGGCAATAATCACCAGGCGACCAAACCGGTCGGTCAGCAGATAGGCAGTGGCACCCGGTGTGATCACCATAGCGATCACCAGAATGGCGCCAACGGTTTGCAATGCCGCTACGGTACAGGCGCTGAGCAGAGTGAAGAACAGGATCTTCAACTTCAATGGCGAAAGCCCGATCGAGACCGCATGATTTTCGTCGAAAAATACCGCCAGCAGGTCTTTCCACACCAGGCATAAGATTAGCAGTGAGACGCCGATGATAATCTCCACCTGCAACACGTCTTCGTCGGCGATGCCGAGAATGTTGCCGAAGATGATCGACTGCACGTTCACCGAAGTAGGGTTGAGCGAAATGATCAACAGGCCGACGGCGAAGAAAGTAGAGAAAATAAAGCCGATAATCGCATCTTCACGCAGGCGGGTAACGTGGCGTACCAGCGTCATCGCCAGCGCGGCCAACATGCCGGTGAAAAACGCACCGGCCGCATAGGGCAGGCCAAGGGCGTAGGCACCGGCTACGCCGGGTACCACGGAGTGGGAAAGCGCATCACCCATCAACGACCAGCCTTTCAGCATCAGATACGCTGACAGAAAAGCACAGGCCGCGCCGACGATGGCACTCACCCACATCGCTTTGACCATGTAGTTATAGTTGAACGGTTGCAGCAGGATCTCAAGCATCAGGGGTTATTCTCCTTTTGCTGGCTTTGTGCCGGAGGATCGCTTTTGGTATGGCCATAAAACACCGCAGGGCGCTCGTCATCGGTTAATACCGTTACGGTGCGGGGATCGTTGTCATCGTGCAGGTCAGGCCCGGAGAGGTTGATATGACGCAATACGCCACCAAATGCCTGTTCCAGATTGCTTTGCGTGAAGGTGGTTTCGAGCGGCCCTGCGGCCAGCACGGTACGGTTAATCAGGATCACCCGATCGCAAAACTCCGGTACGCTGCCAAGGTTATGAGTCGACACCAGGATCAGGTGGCCCTCATCGCGCAACGCACGTAACAGCTCGATAATGGCGTTCTCGGTTTTGACATCCACACCGGTAAACGGCTCATCAAGCAACAGCACCGTACCCTGTTGGGCCAAGGCACGGGCCAGGAAGACCCGCTTCTTCTGCCCACCGGAAAGCTCGCCAATCTGCCGGCTGCGCAACTCACTCAGGCCTACACGTTCCAGTGCCTTATCGACCCACAGCCGATCCTCTTTTTTAGGGATACGCAGGAAATTCATTTTGCCGTAGCGGCCCATCATCACCGCGTCTTCCACCAGCACCGGGAAGTTCCAGTCAACCTCTTCGGTCTGCGGCACGTAGGCGATGATATTTTTCTTCAGCGCGGCAACAACCGGTTGTCCGCTCAGCATGACCTGGCCGGACGTGGGCTTTACCAGGCCCATGATGCTTTTGAACAAAGTGGATTTACCGCTGCCGTTCACCCCTACGAGGGCACAGATTGAACCGCCGCTAAGGGTAAAGCTGGCGTTCTGGATCGCCGTATGGCCGTTGTTATAGGTGACCGATACGTCATCCACGCTAAGTTCGGGGCGGATAAAGGTCTCTGTGCTCATTGATTAAATCCTTTGGCGATGGTCTGCACGGTGACATTGAGCAGGTCGATGTAGGTCGGCACCGGACCGTCTGCGGTAGACAGGGAATCGACATACAGCACGCCACCGTATTGCGCGCCGGTTTCTTTGGCTACCTGCTTGGCAGGCTTATCCGAAATGGTGCTTTCACTGAATACCACCGGAATGTGGTTGGCCCGCACGGTATCGATCACCCGGCGTACCTGCTGTGGCGAACCCTGTTCGTCGGCATTGATCGGCCACAGATAGACTTCTTGCAGTTGGTAATCTTTGGCCAGATAGCTGAATGCGCCTTCGCTGGTTACCAGCCAGCGCTGAGCCGCCGGAATACGTGACAGACGCTCACGCAGCGGAGCATCCAGCGCCGCGATTTTTTCGGCATAGGCTTTGGCATTACGGTTATAGATTTCCGCATTGTCGGGATCGTGCTCTACCAACGCTTTGCGGATGTTCTCAACGTAGATCAGCGCATTGCTTGGCGACATCCAGGCATGAGGATTGGGATTACCGTTATACGGGCCTTCGTGGATCGGCAGCGGAGTGATCCCTTCGGTCACTACCGCGGCGGGCACCTGTTTGATATTTTCAAAGAAGCGCTGGAACCAGCGTTCCAGGTTCATGCCGTTCCATAAAATCAGATCGGCGTGTTGTGCCTTGACGATATCCCGCGGTGTGGGCTGATAATCGTGGATTTCTGCCCCAGGTTTGGTGATGGATTCGACTACGGCGGCGTCGCCAGCCACGTTCTGGGCGATATCCTGGATAATGGTGAACGTTGTCACCACGCGCAGCTTTTCCTTCGCCAAAGCCGGTTGGATCAAGGCAATAACGCTGAGCCATACGCAGAGCAGGGCTAGGGGGCGCAAGCGGGACAGGCTAAAACGACGATAAGTAAATACGTTGTTTTTCATTGGCATGATGACGTCTCCAGATTCAAATGAAAATGATTATCAATATCAATTGAGCGGAAGTCAAGCATCACCAAGCGCGGCCGAGGGGTTATTTTGTTGTTAATGAAATAATACCGCCTTGTGAGTTATAGCATTTTATGTATCCGGATGTAACTGTTTAAAGTAGTCACTACGGGTAACTACTGTCACATCCGGCTTTTCTCCTAATGCCACTTCGCCCAACCCTTGCGCCAGATTATGTACATCCTCTTGATTTAATGGCGTAATTATCGAATAACTGTTAATGCCCAATTCACGTGGAACGCCGTTTTCGTCGTTGATGGTGGTGGAAAAACCGGCCAGCGTCATTTGTCCGGTTAAATTAGCTAAATCGGTTAAGCTACGTTCCGGATAGTGGAAAGACACCACAAAAGCTGTGGAGGAAGATTGACTCATAAATCACCTCTTGGTATATGGATAGCCAGAGAATAGACCATAAAAGTCAGGCAGGTATCCTTACCCGTTGTATATGCTTCGCAACTCATTGAAAGGAGTGAGGGATTCTGTGAAAACAAAAATAGGTTGCCTGATGGCAATCGTACTATTAGCCGGTTGTGCGAAAGATCCGCAAACAACGGGCAACCAGGCAGGCAGTGGCACTTCGGGCGGTTGGCTAAAAACCCCACCGCAAACACCAAGCAACCGCACCGGGACACCGGTCGCTTATAACGATTATATCCGTCAGGCTGCCAGCAACTATGGCGTCGACGAAACACTGATTAAAGCGATCATTCAGGTGGAGTCCGGGTTTAATCCGAACGTGGTCAGCACCTCGAATGCCGTGGGATTGATGCAGCTGAAGGCTTCAACCGCAGGACGCGATGCTTACCGTATGAAGGGAAAGAACGGGCAGCCAAGCTCACGTGAGTTGAAGGATCCGGCGGTCAATATTGATCTGGGAACAGCCTATATCAATATTCTTCAAAGCCAGCAGCTAGCCGGGATCACTAACCCACAGACGTTACGCTATGCCACCATCGTTTCCTATGTGAACGGGGCAGGCGCGATGTTACGGACGTTCTCATCGGATAAACGTGTGGCGGTCAACCGCATTAATCAGATGAGCCCGGACGAGTTTTATCAGCATATCCAGAAGAAACACCCGGCACCGCAAGCGCCACGTTACTTATGGAAGGTTACCACCGCTTATCAAGCGATGGCGGACTAGCTCTAGATTGCTCATCACCGGTCTCAACAAGAGGCCGGTTTTGTGATTTATTCCCATCAAAAGCGTGCGCCACATCCCATTTCTGCTTATCTCCTCCCTGATGATCTAAAAAACCGCACAAATAGTTACCGGTAACATTTTTGCTAAAGCTCACATTCTGACCTTCAATAAATAGACAATAACGTTACAAATTATTTTGAAATCCCATATCGACCGCAAGGTTGAGGTTAAATAGTTGTGATTACTTTTGGATGGAATGTGATATGTCGAACAATAAAACTAACAACTCCCGGCGCGATTTCTTGCTGAAATCGATGACGTTGATCCCCGCCGCCGTTATCGGAGGCAGTGGTGTGAGTGCCTTGACGGCTCCCACACCGGTGCTTGCCGCTAGCGATACTCCCAAACAAGCTGACTATCAACCGACCTTCTTTACTCCCGAAGAGTGGGCCTTTGTGCAGGCAGTAGTCGCACGGTTAATCCCTGCGGACGACCGCGGTCCTGGCGCTTTGGAAGCGGGCGTGCCGGAGTTTATCGATCGACAGATGAATACGCCTTATGCCACCGGTTCCATCTGGTACATGCAAGGGCCGTTCAATCCCGATGTTGCCCCGGAAATGGGTTATCAACTGCCGCTGGTGCCCAAACAGATTTATAACCTGGGTATTGCTGAGGCGGATGCCTATAGCAAGAAAACGACCGGTAAGGTATTCGCCGAGCTGGATAGTGCACAACAGGATGCACTGTTGCATAAATTTGAATCTGGCGAGGCCGAGTTTGCGCAATTGCCTGCCAAGCTGTTCTTCTCTTATCTGTTGCAAAACACCCGTGAAGGCTTTTTCAGCGATCCGATCCATGGCGGTAACAAAGAGATGGTGGGATGGAAGCTGATTAATTTTCCGGGCGCACGCGCCGACTTTATGGACTGGGTTGAGCGAGGGGAACGTTATCCCTTCCCGCCGGTATCTATTCGTGGGGAGAGAGGATAATTATGGCAACGGTAATGAAGAAGCAGGATGTAGTGATCGTCGGGTTTGGCTGGGTTGGTGCTATTATGGCGAAGGAGTTGACCGAAGCCGGGCTGAACGTGGTTGCGCTCGAGCGTGGCCCAATGCGCGATACCTACCCGGACGGCTCCTACCCGCAGGTGATCGACGAACTCACCTATAATATCCGCCGTAAACTGTTCCAGGATCTCTCCAAAAGTACCGTGACCATCCGTCACGATACCAGTCAAACCGCAGTCCCGTATCGCCAGTTGGCGGCTTTCCTGCCGGGTACCGGCGTAGGTGGTGCAGGTCTGCACTGGTCTGGCGTGCATTTCCGTATCGATCCGATGGAACTGCGTATGCGCAGCCATTATGAAGAGCGCTATGGCAAAAGCTTTATCCCAAAAGATATGACGATCCAGGATTTTGGCGTGAGCTATGACGAACTGGAACCGTTCTTCGATAAGGCCGAGAAAGTGTTTGGCACCTCCGGCACCGCCTGGACGGTGAAAGGGCAGTTGGTAGGTAAAGACAAGGGCGGTAACCCGTTTGCGCCAGATCGTTCCGACCATTTCCCGCTGCCAGCGCAGAAGAACACCTTCTCTGCACAGCTGTTTGAAAAGGCGGCACGCGATGTTGGCTATCATCCTTACAACCTGCCTTCGGCCAATACCTCAGATTCGTACACCAACACCTATGGCGCGCAGATGGGGCCTTGCAACTTCTGCGGTTACTGTAGCGGTTATGCCTGCTATATGTATTCCAAGGCTTCACCGAACGTCAATATCCTGCCCGCACTGCGGATGGAAAAGCGCTTTGAGCTGCGTACCAACGCCAATGTGCTGAAGGTTAACCTGACCGCCGATAAAAGCCGGGCGACCGGGGTTAACTATATCGATGCCCAGGGCCGTGAGATCGAACAGCCTGCCGATTTGGTGATCCTTGGTGCCTTCCAGTTCCACAATGTGCACCTGATGTTGCTCTCCGGCATTGGCAAACCTTACGATCCGCAGACCGGCGAAGGAGTGGTGGGGCGCAACTTTGCCTACCAGAACCTGACCACCATCAAGGCGTTCTTCGATAAGGACGTTCACACCAATCCATTTATTGGCGCGGGCGGCAACGGCGTTGGTCTGGATGATTTCAATGCGGATAACTTTGACCACGGTAAGGAAGGGTTTGTCGGTGGTTCACCGTTCTGGGTTAACCAGGCCGGTACCAAGCCGATCTCCGGGCTGCCAACGCCTCCTGGCACACCTGCCTGGGGCAGCAAATGGAAAGCCGCAGTGGCGGATGCCTATACGCACCATGTCTCCATGGATGCGCATGGTGCACACCAGTCTTATCGTAGCAACTACCTCGATCTCGATCCGAACTACAAGAATGTGTTTGGCCAACCGCTGTTGCGCATGACCTTCGACTGGCAGGAAAACGACATCAAGATGGCGCAGTTTATGTTTAACAAAATGGCTCCGATCGCCAAGGCGATGAACCCGAAACTGATTTCCGGCAGCCCGAAAAACGCCAACAGCCACTTTGACACCACCAGCTATCAAACCACCCATATGAACGGCGGTGCGGTGATGGGGGAAGATCCCAAGACCAGCGCGGTAAACCGCTACCTGCAAAGCTGGGACGTGCATAACGTGTTCTCTATCGGTGCTTCGGCCTTCCCGCAAGGGCTGGGTTACAACCCGACCGGCACCGTTGCCGCGTTGACTTACTGGTCTGCCCGCGCCATTCGCGAGCAGTATCTGAAAAATCCAGGCCCATTGGTGCAGGCATGAGGACGCGAGCGATGAAAGTATTGATCCCCGCACTGGTTCTCAGTGCGCTGAGTTTTTCCGTATTGGCCCAGGAGGCCACCGTCAGCAGTGAACTGATCAAACGGGGGGAGTATCTGGCCCGTGCCGGCGACTGCGTGGCCTGCCATACCAATGGTAAAAGTGGCGTGCCCTTTGCGGGCGGCCTGGCGATGGAGACGCCGATTGGCACCATCTACTCCACCAATATTACCCCGGACAAAAAAACCGGTATTGGCGACTACAGTTTCGAAGACTTCGACAATGCGGTACGTAAAGGCGTTGCGAAGAACGGCAGCACCCTGTATCCGGCGATGCCGTATCCTTCGTTTGCACTGGTGAAAGAGGATGACATGCGGGCCATGTACGCCTATTTCATGCACGGCGTGCAGCCGGTAGAACAGGCTAACCAGGACTCCGATATTCCGTGGCCGCTTTCCATGCGCTGGCCACTCAGCCTCTGGCGTGGGATGTTTGCACCGACACCGGCCGATTTCACGGCGAACGCCAACGCCGATCCGGTCGTTGAACGTGGCCGCTATCTGGTCGAAGGGCTGGGGCACTGTGGGGCCTGCCATACGCCGCGCAGCCTGACCATGCAAGAGAAGGTGCTGAGCAACACGGAAGGGGATGAATACCTGTCCGGCAGCAACGCGCCGATCGACGGTTGGGTAGCTTCCAGCCTGCGTGGCGAGAATAAAGAAGGTTTGGGCACCTGGAGCGAAGCCGAGCTGACCGAGTTCCTGAAAACCGGCCGTAACGATAAATCTATGGTCTTCGGTGGTATGAGTGACGTGGTTGAACATAGTCTGCAATATCTCAGCGATGAGGATTTGACGGCTATCGCCCGCTATCTGAAAACCTTACCGCCGAAAGACGGGAAGCAACAGACAGCACCGGTTGAAGACAGCGTCGCCAAAGATTTGTGGCGCGGTAACGACAGCAAGCCTGGAGCGGCGCTATACGTCGATAACTGTGCTGCCTGTCACCGTACCGATGGCGTTGGCTACAAACGTGCCTTCCCGGCGTTGAAGGGCAATCCGGTGGTGCAGACGGAGGACGCGACCTCGCTCATCCATATTGTGCTGGTTGGCAATATTACGCCAGCGGTGAAGGGCGCGGTTTCCAACCTCACCATGCCGCCGTTTGGCTGGCGTTTGAACGACCAGCAGGTCGCGGATGTGGTTAACTTCATCCGTTCAAGCTGGGGTAACGATGCCAAGGCAATCAGTGCCTCCGATGTGGCCGATGTACGCAAAGATCGCTCAATAATCCGTAATGAGCAGGCGATGGGCAGTGCTGCTATCCCAGAGTCAGCGCCGGTGGGTGCCAAGTAATTCTCCCAAGGGCCTCATTCGAGGCCCTTTAATCGTCTAATAGCCAACCCAAATAGATTAGATATCTTAATGGCCATCTTAATCGATTGATTTTCGATCTCTTTTATTGGCATCTTTCTAGAGGATTCACCTATCAAAACAAGATATATCCGTGTTATTTAGATGGTTATATGGTTTGTTAATGTCATGTGTTTGTTTTTAGATGAATTTTCATGCACTGTTTTTGCGGGTGAATACTACGTTCTTTAATGATATTACTGTCTATTGCAAGGAGAGGTGCTTGCTAGGGAGGTGGTAATGGTAATACTGTTATTAGTGGTGGTTTATGTTTCCGTCGCTTTTGAGGTAGATCGGCGTAAGCGTCTTTGCATTGGCGCAGGCCGCAGATATGGCTACAAAAAGCGTATTAATTGGCAGAGGAAATGTGTGAGGTTAATTGACACCTTGCTCTTTAGAACATGACCCTGTTGGGTCTATCACCCGACAAGATTATCAAGATATTGTCGTCTTGCTGTTTTTTAAAAGGGGATTGCCTCAATTGTGGGGCATTCTCCATACTCTCCCAGCTAGAAAAAATCTGATATTTACCTCGGAAAAGCTATTTCTCCTATGCTCAGTCAAAGTTCGTCATGGCGCATAAAAAATTCAAATCTGTTATCGATTTAGCCAGGGTTTAGTGAGACATGACTGGATGTAAATATATGTTATTCCGATGTAATTGGTGGCAGGAGAACCTAGCTGCCATTGATTGGTGTTATATTATTTTGCTTATATATTCTTTGGTTGATTAATTCTTAATCATTTTGTTGCTTTATTTTTTAGAATATTAACCTGTTTATTAAGTTATTGACTGGTCCAACCAGATTATCCTGTTGTGAGTGTTGCTTAATGTGATGTTTTTTATTGCATTTTTTATGGTGTAAATTACATGTGATCCAAAAGTCTATCAGTGTTACTACTATTAATGACCAAGGAGAACCAAGAGGGAGGGAGACTATGACAATATTGATCGTAGTTCTATTGGTCATCGTTTATGTCTGTATCGCTTTCGAAGTTGCCAGAAGAAAGCGGCTTACGATGCGGACAGGTCGAAGCTACACGGATAAAAAACGCAGCGGCTTTAAAAAGAAATGCGCCAGATTAATCAAATTACTGTTTTTCCGGACATAGCGACAACACCAGGGAATTCGATATTTTAAGGCGGCAGCGATCGTCGGGGGATATCGACAAGCCGGAACTATTCCATTGCCAACCTGTCGATATTATGCTGATTAATTCAAATCTGGCCGAACCGCGTTGAGATCGGACTCGGAAAATACGCCTTGCAGGGTGCAGAGCAAAGACGCCGTGCCGTCACGGTTTTTCTCAATAAAGAACAGTTTCTCGGCCGTTTGTTTACCAGGGGTGGAACCGGCATTTGGTTGTTTGTTGATCGCCCAGTTGCTGTGGTTACTGTCTTTGATCATGGGGCCATGTATATAGGGGCCGTTATTATTTAGCAATGCGATCTGTTTGCCGACTTTTTTTACCACCACGTCAAAGGCTTCGTCGGTTTCAAAGCCCCAAAAATAGTACTCCCCCGCACCGGGATGGTTTTTATCTATGTTGCTATACCTGCTGATATATCTGTTCAGCGTCAGATCGCCATCCCGGTAGCCTTTGGCATCCAGGGTGACATTGCCTTTTTCTTTGATCGGTTGGGCATTGGCGAGCCGGATCAGAGTATCGATCTGCTTATTGCCTTTCATTTGCTTGAAGAACGCAGCATCGCAGGCGGCAAGGCTGTTAACCACCGTATCTGCAACGGATGAAAAACTGACTAACACTGTTAGTGCTACCGCGCCTACCACCTTTTTGCTAACCATACCTGTCACCTTTACCAAGAGATTGCACGGGATGCGGCCAAGCGCTTAGCCAGTGCGGAAATGTTCGGAATTAACCTAAGTCATTATAGCCAGAGCTGTGCTATCGGGGGGAATGCGTTCATACCGTTTAGTGCCAGGCATGGCAGAATTCGGACTATCCTGACGGACTCAGCTACGTCTGTGATGAGAGCGGATTTGTGATCCTGTCGGTAAAACACGGCAAATCCGCTGTAAGCATTCAGCCGCTGCTTTACTATGGTGGCAGACTGAGTATTTGCCGAGGACATGGCCATGGAAAAAATCGACCTGCATATGCATTCCAACTACAGTGATGACGCGGACTTCCCGGTGGCAACCGTGATCGCACGCTGCCAGGCCAATGGCATCAGTACGTTGGCGGTGACCGACCATAATAATGCCAAATCGGTACCGGAGGCCAAGGCATTGGCTTCATCCAGCCTGAATGTGCTGTCCGGTATTGAGATTGACTGTACTTTTGCCGGACGCAACTTCCACCTGTTGGGCTACGGTTTTACCCCCAGCAATGACTTTGTTGAAATCTATGACAATTTCAGCGCCATTCAACGGGAACTGACGCCACAAAAGTTTGACAAACTGCGCGGGTTGAAATTCCATCTGGATGAGCAGCGGCTGGAGCAGGTGTGTGGTGGTGCCATTCCGCAGGAAGAGCAGATGGGTGAGGTGATCCTCGAAGACCCGCGCAACGATGGTCATCCGTTGCTGATGCCTTATCGTCCAGGAGGGGAAAGGGCCGATATGCCACTCATCAACTTTTACTGGGACTTTTTTGGCCCAGGAAAGGTTTGCTATATGCCGGTCACCTATCCTGCCATGAGTCGCATGGTGGAAGTGATCCGCCATAATGGGGGAATACCGATCCTGGCGCATATTGGTGCCAACGTTAAACAGGATCACACTCAGGTCATCGATGAGATGCTGAAGATTGGCGTGATGGGCGTTGAGGTGTTCTCCAGCTACCATTCGCCAGAGTTAGCCAGCCTGTTGTATGAGTTTACCGTTGGCCGCTCGGCGTTCGTTACCTGTGGCAGCGATTTCCATGGGCGTAACAAGCCAAAAATAGAAGTTGGGCAATGCGCTTACGGCCCGCAGCATATTGGCGAAATACGCCGGTTTGTCGCTGCCGCCAGCGCCTGAAACGCTGCTATCCCACCTGACTCGTGAGCGGCCTTGGCTGCTCACGAAGCGTGCAGTTAACCGCCAAAACATAGACCATCCTGCAGATTTTCATTATCCTTTGCCGTCCTTTTATCAGGTAGGTGAATTTATCTCGCCGTTAATATCCTGTTTTACATATGCATTCTACGGAGAAGGGAGTTTCCGTCGGGCGCGTTCGTTGGCGCTGCAGATTAAGGTAAGCTGTCTCATGAGTACGATTTCTCCAGATCATGGTACGTTGGCTATTGCCCAACCGACCAAATGGAACAAGACCGACACCGTCTGGATGTTCGGGTTATACGCTACTGCCGTGGGTGCAGGCACGCTGTTTCTGCCCATCAATGCCGGTTTGAACGGCCCACTGGTGCTGTTATTGATGGCGCTGTTCGCTTTCCCGCTGACCTATTTACCCCATCTGGCGCTAACCCGCTTTGTCCTTTCTGGCTCCAGCCGCGATGGCAATATTCAGGACGTGGTGGTCGAACATTTCGGCGTGCTGGCTGGCAAGATCATTATGGTGCTGTACCTGATGGCATTTTTCCCCATCGTCCTGGTCTACAGCATTTCCATCACCAACGCGTTGGACAGTTTTCTGACCCACCAATTTCATTTCGCCCCGGTGCCCCGGATCTGGTTGAGTCTGGCGGTGGTAGTGGTGCTCAATCTGGTGCTGCTGCGTGGAAAGGATACGATTGTGGCCGCGATGGGCGTCCTGGTATTTCCGCTGTTGGTATTTCTGATGGGGATCTCGCTGTATTTGGTGCCGACCTGGCAGACCGAGAACTTTGTCAGCGGCTTGGCGAACACCCAGTTTGACAGCCCTGATCTTTGGCATTCCCTCTGGCTGGCGGTGCCAGTGATGGTGTTTTCCTTTAGCCATGCGCCGATCATTTCCTCGTTCGCTTCCACTCAGAAAGGCTTATACGGCGACAAGGCCGAGCGCCGCTGTGCGCGGATTATGCGTTACAGCTACCTGCTGATTTGTGTCACCGTATTGTTCTTCGTATTCAGCTGCGTGCTGAGCCTGTCACACCAGGAGATGGAGCAGGCGAAAGCACAGAACATCACGGTGCTGACCACCCTGGCCAACAAGTTTTCCAATCCGCTGATTGCTTATCTGGGGCCGGTAATGGCGATGTTGGCGATGGCAAAGTCCTATCTCGGCACGTCTTTGGGTGTGACTGAAGGGGCTACCAGCCTGATCGATGGGGTGACACGCGCCGTTGGCAAACCGATGGGTTCCAAAACGACCCACCGTATTTCCGGCGTGCTGCTGTTTTTGCTCACCTGGGCGGCTACCGTCTGGAATCCGAGCGCTTTACATATCATTGAAACCATTAGCGGCCCGTTAATTGCGGTGATCCTGTTTATTCTGCCGATGTATGCGGTGCGTGCAGTTCCGGCAATGCGCCGCTATCGTGCCCTGAGTAATGTTTTTGTTTTGGTGATGGGGGTCATTGCGCTTTCCGCTTTGGTCTACGGGCTGGCATAGCGATCAAATTGGCCCCGCAGAGGCGGGGCCGGTTGGGTTAGCTCACAGGCACGTAGGTAGAGATCAGTTCCAATATCCCGTTGATAATAAACTGCACGCCCATACATACCAGCAGGAAGCCCATCAGGCGGGAAATAGCCTCGATACCGCTTTTGCCAACCAGCTTCATGATCCCCGTAGAACTGCGTAAACAGATCCACAAAATGACCGCTATCGACAGAAAAATGGCGACGGGTGCGACCAGGAATACCCAATGGGCAAAGCCCAGGGTATTTTCTTTTACGCTCGATGAGGTGCTGATGATCATGGCTATAGTCCCCGGCCCGGCGGTACTTGGCATAGCCAGCGGCACAAAAGCGATATTCGCCGAGGTCTTCTTGCGCAGCTCTCTGGTTTTGGTCTCGACTTCCGGGGCTTCATCGGCGGCCTGCTGTGGAAATAACATGCGAAACCCGATAAAGGCGACAATTAAACCACCGGCGATCCGCAGACCGGGGATAGAGATCCCAAAGGTGCTCATCACTACCTGGCCGGCATAGAACGCGACGGTCATGATAAAGAACACGTATACCGACGCCATCAGCGACTGATGATTGCGCTCTTCGTTGGTCATATTGCCTGACAGGCCAAGCAGCAACGCCACGGTGGTCAGTGGGTTGGCCAGTGGCAACAGTAAGGCTAACCCGAGCCCGATGGCCTGAAACAATTGCAGAACACTCGACATAAAACAAACCCCAGCAAGAGAAGGAAGTGCAGGCGTAGCTAATACGCCCAAAAGGTATTACCACTGCCAGCGTCAGACCAGACGCTCAATTTTTCTGTGCCTCCATACCAATCTATAAAACGTTGTCTGCAATGCCAGCATTGTCAAATAGGCAATAGGGAACGCCATCCATACGCCCTGTAGGCCAAAGTGCTCGCTGAGCAGATAGGCGGCAGGCAACTGCACGGCGACTATACACAGAATAGAGATCGTCACTGGCACCACCACTACGCCGCTGGCGCGCATGATGCCGCCGACGATCGCCTGGAAGCCAAAGACCAGCATGCTCCACAGCATGATATGCAACAAATGCTCCGCTTCTGCCAATACCGTCGGGCTGGTCAGGAACAGGCCCAGGATCCAGTGTGACAGCAGGTAAACCAGAATGATCAACGAACCGGTCAGCCAGAGGTTGATAAACAGCCCGGTACGCAAGATGGGAGCAATCCGTTCCGTTTTACCCGCGCCGATGGCCTGAGCGCCTAAAATAGAGGCGGTCACGGCGATCGACAGGGCAGGGAACTGGACATAGTTCACGATCTGCGTCACTGCGCCATAGGCTGCTGTGGCATCCGAGCCGTGGCGGTTGACCAGCGTCAGGATGATCAGTTCAGACATCGAAATTACCACCATTTGCAGACCCGTGGGCAAGCCAATACGTAACACTTTGCGTAATACCACCATGTCCAGCTTCATCGCGGCAAGCATGGCCCGATCGGGGGCCAACACATGCTTTTTGCGGCGCAGGCGTAATGTGAGGTACAACATAGCCAGTGCGTTACCCACCATGCCCGCCAGGGCGGCGCTCTGAATGCCCATAGGGGCAAAGCCCAACCAGCCACGGATCAATGCCGGAGTGAGCAGCAAGCCGACGATGGTAGACAGCAGCAGGGCTAAAAGTGGCGAAACCGTGTCACTGACGCCGCGCAGTAGCTGAGTGAATAGGACAAACACCAGCAGCAGCGGCATGATCAGCATTATCACACGGGCGTAGGAAACCGCCTCTTCAAGCACGTCTGCGGGCGTGCCTAGCGCTTGCAACGCCTGGCGGGCAAACAGACTGCCAAATACCGCCGCCAGCAAGCCAAGCAACACGCCCAGCATCAAGGCGGTACCGGCAATGGTTTTAACTTTTTCCGGTTCATTCGCGCCCCATGCCTGCCCAATCAGTACCGAGGCACCCGCCCCGACGCCAATCACCAACGAGATGAAGAAGAACACGACCGGGAACATGCCGGAGATGGCGGCCAAGGCATGGGTACCGAGCATCTGGCCAATATAGATGCCGTTGAGCGTGCCGGAAAATCCTTGCAGGAAGTTGGCCAGCACCATGGGCACCAAAAAGACTAGATAGATGCGCCAAAGCGGTGGCTGCTTATGCTGTGGACGGGTTTGCATTCAATGTTTTCCTGCGGCTGAAAAGGCCAGTAAAGAGTATCAAGGATACAGAGGATCATGCGTAGGGGCGCTTCATGCTGCGCCCGCCAGGATATCAGATGTCACCGCGGGAACGCATCGCGGGTCATCCAGGCCAGGTGAGCCTGGATATCGGCTGGCCAATGCGCGGTACGCTCGGCAAACAGTTTGCCATCGTGGCCAAACAGCGCGCGGGTGGCTTCCTCATAGCCCGGTAAAGCACCGGCGATAGCCGTCATAAAGCGATAGACGTTCTCTTTGCTACGGCGCTCATTCTCCTGATCGACCGTAGCGCGTCTGGCTTCATCAACCAGACGACGTAGCGCCGCAGAAGCCCCGCCACGCTGTTGTGCCAACCATTCCCAATGACGGGGCAGGAGGGTGACTTCCCGGGCAACCACGCCGAGCTTGGGCCGACCAACCGAGGGTTGAGTTGCTGGCTCGCCGTCTTGTTCTGCGACATCGCCATCGGGCTGAGGCCAAACATAGCCTGCTGGCCAAGGGTAATCCACCTGGGAGCCGGTGGCATCATCAAACACCAACAGGCCGCCGGCAGTCAGGTCTAGCGCTGCCAGCGCCTGTGCGACTTCGGCATAAGGCCCCGCAGCCACTCGTCGATGCTGCAAGAATGCGGTACAGCTTGGTGTATTGAGGGTTTTCATATTCTTTATATCCGGGTTTAATTATTTTACCCGGGTAATTTGACCAAGACGTGTCAGGAAGTCAAGTGTTATCAATTATGCTGCAGGGTAAACTGCGCTTTATTTATCCTCCACAGATTTAATGTTACTATTCGCGAGGCTGTGAGCAGCCACTGGAGGTTCGCGTGTTACTAACGGACCAAGTTGTGCGTCAATCTGGCAATTGTGGGCGAGATATGGCGCATAACTGACTCAACACTAACCAAAATATCTGTACTACATGTGATCTGTCGTGTGGGTCACCACTGTAGATAAGGAATTATTAATGCCTGTTATTACTCTTCCTGACGGTAGTCAGCGTCAATACGACCATGCCGTTTCCCCGCTGGATGTTGCCCGTGATATCGGTCCTGGCCTTGCCAAAGCCTGTATCGCCGGCCGCGTTAACGGTGAACTGGTCGATGCCAACGATGCGATCGAATCCGACGCGCAATTGGCCATCATCACCATCAAAGATGCCGAAGGCCTGGAAATCATGCGCCACTCTTGTGCGCACCTGCTGGGTCATGCGATCAAACAACTGTGGCCGGATACCAAAATGGCCATTGGTCCAGTGATCGATAACGGTTTCTACTACGACGTTGACCTCGACCATACCCTGACGCAGGAAGATCTGGATCTGCTGGAGAAGCGGATGCATGAATTGGCCGACAAAGATTATGACGTCATCAAGAAAAAAGTGAGCTGGCAGGAAGCCCGCGACACCTTCGCAGCCCGTGGCGAAAGCTACAAGGTGGCGATTCTGGATGAGAATATCAGCCGTGACGACCAGCCTGGCCTGTATCATCACGAAGAATACGTGGATATGTGCCGTGGCCCGCACGTGCCGAACATGCGTTTCTGCCACCATTTCAAACTGCAGAAAACCTCCGGTGCCTACTGGCGTGGCGACAGCAAAAACAAAATGCTGCAACGTGTCTACGGCACTGCCTGGGCAGACAAGAAGCAGTTGAACGCCTACCTGCAACGCCTGGAAGAAGCGGCCAAGCGTGACCACCGCAAGATCGGCAAGCAGCTCGACCTGTATCATATGCAGGAAGAGGCACCTGGCATGGTGTTCTGGCATAACGACGGCTGGACTATCTTCCGCGAACTGGAAGCCTTTGTGCGCATGAAGCTCAAAGAGCACCAGTATCAGGAAGTGAAAGGGCCGTTCATGATGGACCGTGTGCTGTGGGAAAAAACCGGCCACTGGGAAAACTACAAAGACGCGATGTTCACCACCTCTTCCGAGAACCGTGAATATTGCATCAAGCCGATGAACTGCCCGGGCCACGTGCAGATCTTCAACCAGGGTCTGAAATCCTACCGTGATCTGCCGCTGCGTATGGGCGAGTTCGGTAGCTGCCATCGTAACGAGCCATCCGGTTCGCTGCATGGTCTGATGCGTGTGCGTGGCTTTACTCAGGATGATGCCCACATCTTCTGTACCGAAGACCAGGTTCGTTCCGAAGTGAACGACTGCATCAAAATGGTCTACGATATGTACGGTGTGTTTGGCTTTGAAAAGATCGTGGTGAAACTCTCCACCCGTCCGGAAAAGCGCATCGGTACTGATGAAATGTGGACTCGAGCCGAAAACGATCTGGCCGCTGCGCTGACTGAAAACGGGATTCCGTTTGAATATCAGCCGGGTGAGGGCGCTTTCTACGGACCAAAAATTGAATTTACCTTGCATGATTGTTTGGATCGCGCATGGCAATGTGGTACCGTGCAACTCGATTTCTTCTTACCGGGCCGTTTAGGCGCGTCGTATGTTGGCGAAAACAACGAACGCGTGGTCCCGGTAATGATCCACCGTGCTATTCTTGGCTCCATGGAGCGCTTCATCGGTATCCTTACCGAGGAATATGCCGGTTTCTACCCAACCTGGATTGCTCCAGTGCAGGTAGTGGTGATGAATATCACCGACAGCCAGTCTGATTATGTCCAGCAATTGACCAAAAAACTGCAAGATGCAGGGATTCGGGCAAAAGCGGACTTGAGAAACGAGAAGATTGGCTTTAAAATTCGCGAACATACTTTACGACGGGTTCCATACATGTTGGTGTGCGGTGATAAAGAGGTCGAATCAGGCAAAGTTGCCGTTCGTACCCGCCGTGGCAAAGACCTGGGGAGCCTGGACGTACAAGAAGTCGTAGACAAGCTGCTACATGAGATCCGCAGCCGAAGTCTTCATCAACTGGAGGAATAAAGTATTAAAGGCGGAAAACGAGTTCAACCGGCGCGTCCAAATCGCATTAACAAAGAAATTCGCGCGCAAGAAGTTCGCCTAACCGGCGTCGATGGCGAGCAGATTGGTATTGTCAGTCTGAATGAAGCTCTTGAAAAAGCTGAGGAAGCGGGTGTTGATTTAGTAGAAATCAGCCCAAATGCCGAACCGCCAGTTTGCCGGATCATGGATTACGGCAAATTCCTCTACGAGAAGAGCAAGTCGACCAAAGAACAGAAGAAGAAGCAAAAAGTTATCCAGGTCAAGGAAATCAAATTCCGTCCTGGCACCGATGATGGCGACTATCAGGTCAAACTACGCAACCTGATTCGCTTTCTGGAAGATGGCGATAAAGCCAAGATCACCCTGCGGTTCCGTGGGCGTGAAATGGCGCACCAGCAGATCGGTATGGAAGTGCTTAACCGCGTCCGTAAAGACCTGTGTGAAGATATTGATCTGGCAGTTGTCGAATCCTTCCCTACTCGGATCGAAGGCCGTCAGATGATTATGGTGCTCGCACCCAAGAAGAAACAGTAAGGCTTCCAAGTAATCGAACCCACGCCGTGCAAGCGTGCGTGGGTTTTGTTCGCCTCACTGATTCGTTGTTTAACAATGCGAAGTGGATTTAATTAACATGCCAAAGATTAAAACTGTACGTGGTGCAGCCAAGCGCTTCAAAAAGACCGGCAGCGGTGGTTTTAAGCGCAAACATGCTAACCTGCGTCATATTCTGACCAAAAAAGCAACCAAGCGTAAACGTCATCTGCGTCCGAAAGGCATGGTGTCTAAAAACGATCTGGTCCTGGTTATCGCGTGCCTGCCGTACGCATAAGCCACATTTTTTGAATCTAGAATAAGACTTTAGGAGAGAGCATATGGCTCGCGTAAAACGTGGTGTAATTGCACGCGCACGTCACAAGAAAATACTGAAACAAGCGAAAGGTTACTACGGTGCCCGTTCGCGCGTTTATCGTGTTGCCTTCCAGGCAGTAATCAAAGCAGGTCAGTATGCTTACCGTGACCGTCGTCAACGTAAGCGTCAGTTCCGTCAGCTGTGGATTGCACGTATCAACGCAGCTGCTCGTCAGAACGGCTTGTCTTACAGCAAATTCATTAACGGCTTGAAAAAAGCTTCTATTGAAATTGACCGTAAGATCCTGGCTGACATCGCAGTATTCGACAAAGTGGCCTTCGGCGCACTGGTTGAAAAAGCGAAAGCAGCACTGGCGTAAGCTAGTTGAAAAGAGGGAGCTTGCTCCCTCTTTTACTATTTGTTCTCACTACAGATATTGACTTTTACTGGCTGGCGCTATAACACTGATAGCCAAGCTAACGACGAAGGTACGACAACCATGCACGCTGTTATTTTCCGCTTCTTTTTTTACTTTAGCGCCTGACTTCAGGAGGCTTTGCGCGTAAGAAAAGAAACGGAAAGTAGCGCCTAAGCCTCCCAAGTGGAGGCTTTTTTGTTTCCGCTCATCGCCAATGAGGGCTGTGGGGATGAGCGCCAGGTGTGTTCGAATAATTCACAATAATTACTTAGCGGGCCATAGGGCCAGAGGAAGAGGAAAGCAATGTCACATCTCGCAGAGCTGGTTGCCAACGCCAAGGCAGCCGTAGACGATGCCCAAGATGTTGCCGCGTTGGATTTGGTACGCGTCGAATATTTTGGCAAGAAAGGTCATTTCACCTTACAGATGCAGTCCCTGCGTGAAGTGCCAGCGGAAGATCGCCCGGCAGCCGGGGCGGTGATCAACCAGGCAAAACAGGAAGTTCAGGATGCGCTGAACGCGCGCAAGAACGCGTTGGAGTCTGCGGTACTGAACGCCCGCCTGGCGGCAGAGACCATCGATGTCTCGCTGCCGGGGCGTCGCCTGGAGAACGGTGGCCTGCACCCGGTCACCCGCACCATCGATCGTATTGAAACCTTCTTTGGTGAGTTGGGCTTCTCGGTAGAAACCGGCCCGGAAATCGAAGACGACTATCATAACTTCGATGCGCTGAATATCCCTGGGCACCACCCGGCGCGCGCCGATCATGACACCTTCTGGTTTGATGCGACGCGTCTGCTGCGTACCCAGACCTCGGGCGTGCAGATCCGTACCATGAAGAACCAGCAGCCACCGATCCGCATCATCGCGCCGGGCCGCGTGTATCGTAACGACTACGATCAGACGCACACCCCGATGTTCCACCAGATGGAAGGGCTGATTGTCGATAAAGACATCAGTTTCACCAATCTGAAAGGGACGCTGCACGATTTCCTGAACAACTTCTTTGAAGAAGACCTGCAGGTGCGTTTCCGTCCTTCCTATTTCCCGTTCACTGAACCTTCTGCCGAAGTAGACGTGATGGGCAAGAACGGCAAGTGGCTGGAAGTGTTGGGTTGCGGCATGGTGCACCCGAACGTACTGCGCAACGTGGGCATCGATCCGGAAATCTATTCCGGTTTTGCCTTCGGTATGGGTATGGAGCGTCTGACGATGTTGCGTTATGGCGTCACCGACCTGCGTGCGTTCTTCGAAAACGATCTGCGTTTCCTCAAACAGTTTAAGTAAGGCGGGAATATCACATGAAATTCAGTGAACTCTGGTTGCGCGAGTGGGTAAACCCGGCCATCAGCAGCGAAGCATTATCCGATCAAATCACCATGGCTGGCCTGGAAGTCGATGGCGTTGAGCCGGTGGCTGGCGTGTTCAACGGCGTGGTCGTGGGCCACGTGGTGGAGTGCGGTCAGCACCCGAACGCCGACAAACTGCGCGTTACCAAAGTGGACGTGGGCGGTGAACGCCTGTTAGACATCGTCTGCGGTGCGCCAAACTGTCGTGCTGGCCTGAAAGTGGCCGTCGCTACCGTTGGTGCGGTGCTGCCGGGTGATTTCAAAATCAAAGCCGCCAAGCTGCGTGGCGAGCCTTCCGAAGGCATGCTGTGTTCGTTCTCCGAACTGGCGATTTCCGACGATCATGACGGCATCATCGAGCTGCCGCAAGATGCGCCGATCGGCACCGATATCCGCGACTATCTGCAACTGAACGATAGCGCGATCGAAATCAGCGTCACGCCGAACCGTGCCGACTGCCTGGGTATCATTGGCGTAGCACGCGACGTTGCCGTGCTGAACCAACTGCCGCTCACCGAGCCGGATATGAGCCCGGTAGCTGCCACCATTACCGATACGCTGCCAATCCGCGTAGAGGCTCCACAAGCCTGTCCACGTTACCTTGGCCGCGTAGTGAAAGGCATCAACGTGAAGGCACCTTCACCGCTGTGGATGCGTGAGAAACTGCGCCGCGCCGGTATTCGCTCGATTGATGCCGTAGTCGATGTGACCAACTACGTGCTGATGGAGCTGGGCCAGCCAATGCACGCCTTTGACCTCAATCGCATTGAGGGCGGCATCGTGGTGCGTATGGCTCATCAAGGTGAAACCCTGCGCCTGCTGGATGGCAACGAAGCCAAATTGCAGGCGGATACCCTGGTGATCGCCGATGAGCAAAAAGCGCTGGCAATGGGCGGTATCTTTGGTGGTGAGCATTCCGGTGTGAATGACGAAACCCAGGATGTGCTGCTGGAGTGCGCCTTCTTCAGCCCGCTGTCGATTACTGGCCGCGCTCGCCGTCATGGCCTGCACACCGACGCCTCACATCGTTACGAGCGTGGCGTAGACCCGGCACTGCAACATAAAGCGATGGAGCGTGCCACACGCCTGCTGATCGAGATCTGCGGTGGTCAGGCTGGCCCAATCATTGACGTGAGCGATGAAAGCACCTTACCGAAGCGTGCCACTATTGCGCTGCGCCGTGAAAAGCTGGACCGTCTGATTGGTCATGTGGTCCCAAGTGAGCAGGTGAGCGATATTCTGCGCCGTCTGGGTTGCCAGGTCACCGAGCAGGGCGATAACTGGCTGGCGATCGCGCCGAGCTGGCGTTTCGATATGGAGATCGAAGAAGATCTGGTGGAAGAAGTGGCCCGCGTTTATGGCTACAACAACATCCCGGATGTGCCAGTGCGCGCCGATCTGGTGATGACCAAACACCGCGAAGCCGACCTGACGCTGAAGCGTGTGAAGACCATGTTGGTCGATCATGGCTATCAGGAAGCAATTACTTACAGTTTTGTCGATCCGAAAGTACAGGCATTGTTGCACCCAGGTGAAGAAGCGCTGATCCTGCCAAGCCCTATTTCGGTAGAGATGTCTGCCATGCGTCTGTCACTGTGGACTGGCCTGCTGTCGGCGGTGGTTTATAACCAGAATCGCCAACAAACGCGTGTGCGCCTGTTTGAGAGCGGACTGCGCTTTGTGCCTGATACTGCGGCGAATCTGGGGATCCGTCAGGATGTCATGCTGGCTGGCGTGATTGCCGGGCATACCCATGATGAGCATTGGGATCTGGCAAGAAAGCCGGTGGACTTCTATGATTTGAAAGGGGATCTGGAGTCGGTTCTGGAGCTGACCGGTAAATTATCCGAAATTCAGTTCAAGGCAGAATCCAATCCAGCCCTGCATCCAGGGCAGAGTGCGGCCATTTATTTACACGGCGAACGTGTCGGTTTCATCGGTGTTGTGCACCCAGAACTTGAACGTAAACTGGATCTTAACGGCCGAACTGTGGTATTTGAATTGGAGTGGAACAAGGTCGCAAGCCGCGCCGTGCCTCAGGCCCGTGAGGTTTCTCGCTTCCCTGCAAACCGCCGCGATATCGCCGTTGTAGTGGCTGAAAACGTCGCCGCAGAAGATATTTTGGCAGAGTGTAAGAAAGTTGGCGCAAATCAGGTAGTTGGCGTAAACTTGTTTGATGTGTACCGTGGCAAGGGCGTAGCTGAGGGTTATAAGAGCCTGGCTATCAGTCTGGTATTGCAGGATACCGCCCGTACACTGGAAGAAGAGGAGATTGCCGCTACCGTTGCAAAATGTGTAGAGGCTCTAAAACAGCGATTCCAAGCATCCTTGAGGGATTGAACCTATGGCGCTTACTAAAGCTGAAATGTCAGAACACCTGTTTGAGAAGCTAGGGCTTAGCAAACGGGATGCCAAAGACCTGGTAGAACTGTTCTTTGAAGAGGTCCGTCGGGCTCTGGAGAATGGGGAACAGGTCAAGCTGTCTGGTTTTGGCAATTTTGATTTGCGAGACAAGAACCAACGTCCGGGACGCAACCCGAAAACCGGTGAGGACATTCCGATTACGGCGCGCCGCGTGGTCACTTTCCGTCCGGGACAGAAACTGAAAAGCCGGGTGGAGAACGCCAGCCCGAAAGAGTAAGTTACACAACGCCAAAAAGGCCGCGCAAGCGGCCTTTTTCTTACCCCTTATATCAAGGTTTTCGATATAGAACAGTGAGATATGCAGTTCTTAAGGCCATTGTAGCCACCGGTAAACCACCCAAGTGTGGTCGCTGTGTGGACGTTAGGCATGGGTTTTTCCTCGCAGTGGATTATAGGAAATTGCGTCCTGTAGGAAGTCGGGCGAAAAGTGTGCGTAAGTCATTGTCTGTTCTATTCGTGAGTGTCCAAGTATCCGCTGGAGCGTGATGATGTTCCCCCCATTCATCATAAAATGAGTAGCAAAAGTATGGCGTAATGAATGGGATGCTTGGCCGTGTGGCAAGTTGGGTTTCGTCATTTTTAGCACCTCCCGAAAGTTGGTGTATGAAGCTCCAGGGAAAAGTAATCCGGATTCTTTCGAAAGGATTTCGTCAGAGACTTCCTGAGAGATTGGAACGCTGCGACGTTTGCCATTTTTTGTCTGCACAAATGTCACCCTGTTATGAATGACATGTTCTGCTTTAAGCTTTATCGCCTCTCCCCAGCGCGCGCCTGTGTTCAGGCATAGGATGGCAACGCTGCGGTTATCTCCTTCCAAGGACAGAAGTAGCGTGCTTATCTCATCGCGCGAAAGGTAGGTCATCTCTGTGTTGGCTTCCTTGAGTTTTCCACTGCCTCGAATAGGGTGCTCACCGCAATATAGGCCTGAGTCAATAAGGTCGGTAAACATGCCGCTTATCGCTGTCATCTCGCGGTTAATGCTGGATGCCTTAACATTTTCCGCCAGCCGCTCTGAGCGATAAGCTGTGATGCGAGCTTTGTTTATCTGAAATGTAGCAGGGTCGCCCATCATTCTCGCAATGCGCTCAAGTTTCCTTAAGCAAGACTGCCCGTGCTCGCCGTTTTTGCCGTGAAAATTCCACCATAATTTAATCAGCTCAGATAAGGGTCTTTTATCTGAAGGTTTGGCCAGCCACTCCTTATCGTGATGATTGACCATTGTGTACTTCTCAAAAGATAGCGCTTCGTGCTTCTTATCAAATTTCCGGCGGATACGCTTTCCGTTGCGCCCGTTCGGCCTAATGTCCACTTCATATCGACCATCTTCGAGCTTCTTAATCGCCATCGCGAAGCCCTCCGTGGAAGATTTTACCTTCATGTATGTAACAAGTTTCTACACGAAATTTATTGAATAAATAAGTTAAGTGAATGTTTAACCAGTCTTTTGGTCTGAGTGCTGCGAGTTTGTTGCGTCTTGCCCAAAGTGTGCGAGTGCCGGAGCAATCTGTCCGGATTCGGGGGAGATTCGGTCACTCATAAACCACAATGTGTATTTTTCGAACCGGGGATGGCTCAGGATTTTCATCGCGGCATCTAAACCCATCCCTTTAGACCTCGTTTCATAACTGGATAGCGAACTATAAGGAACACCTGTTAACTCACTGAATTCCTTTCTGTTCAACCTTTCTGACTCTCTCATCAGCTTTAACTTCTCTGCTATGTCTATTGACATGGGACTCCCTTTGCAAGATTATTTGCAAATCGTAGTAATTAATTGTCATTGGTAGTATAAAAAGCACTATAGGTGACTGTAGACCCCTATAAGCAACTGATTACTACAATCGGAGAGGTTACCAGATGGAAAAGCAAGTAGTAAGGCTTTCTGACGTACTGCCCTATCAAGAGTTTGCAAAGGTCATCGGCAAAACTCCCGAGGCAGTGAAGGGCATGATTGATAAAAACAAGCTGCCAGTTGTGGAGATGCGCACACCTGAGACGCCAACAGCGCGAGCTGAATACTGGGTTTATCTTCCTGCATGGAATGAGGGGATGAAATTGGCTTTCGAGAGTCGCCCGAAAGAAATCCGCGACGGTTGGTTGCAGTGGCTCGGACTAGGTGAACCCTCTTCACCAGTTCGCTAAGCGAGGTAATGACTATGCAACAGCCTATCTCTATTGCGCCGCTGCTCTGGAACCATCAGGCGGCACGCTCACTTGATACCACTATCACCCACGGCAAAGGACGCAAGGGCATTATCATCCGCCCCCGTCGCGCTGGCCGCTGGCTTCCTGCAATCAAATCCGTTTTACGGAGGGAGTTCAAATGACAGTCATAACTACTGAAATCGTTCGAAATCAGCCCGTCGGGTTGCGCGGTCTTATCGGTAAGCACTTGGCCGAGCCGCGTTGGCGCGAGACCTGTGATTACTATCGTGGAATGATGGAGCGTGAGCGCCTGACCATCTGTTTCCATGCACAACTTAAACAGCGTCATGCTGTGTTGAGCTTGGGAGAAATGAATGAAGGCGACCGCCAGCGCGTTGTATGCGCCATTGGTGAATTGCGTAGCGCTTTCGCTAAATATCGTAAGCAAGGTGTTAGTCCATCCCGCTTTATTGGTCGCTTGACGATTAGCACTCGACGTACATTATTTTTCCATGCCGGATTAACCGAGGCTGAATTTAATGAGCCACACTGGCGTATGGATGATAAAGGTTGTGCGTGGCGCGAGGCATTGCTAAAGGCGCTCCGTGAATTATTCAGCCTCTTCGAACGTACACCAATGATATTAACGGCAGTCAAGCCCGAGCAATATTTACATTAATTAATTCCAGCTCTTTTAAAAGGCGCTTAACTGCGTCGGGCATTCTATTATCTGGAGGTTTATATGCACATGTATAAAACCGTTGGCCAAGAAATGCGTAATAAGGCTGACAATGAGTCACGCGAATGGATGTTGAAAAACGCCCGCAACGAGGCCAGGGCCGACGCTGCAACAAGTTTCTCGTCACACCTAGACCGCATGGCAACCCACGCGGCAGTTAATGGCCTGTCTAGCGTTGAGATTATCGAACTGCTCCGCATAGAGTCCGAGAAGTTCGACCACGAAGCACGCGCGCAAAAATATGCAGGGAATTCATGACAGGGCTGTCTATTTTATTCGGCCTACTGGTGTTGCTAGTAGGTCATTTTATTGCGGCTGATTTGAGTGATTCAGAATTTGCGCGCAGACCAGAAGCCCAGAATTACGACTAAGGAAATAACATGGAAATTAGAATAGATAAAAACTGGGTGATTACCAGTGATACATTCCAATTCATACTTAACCGCAGAAAGACGGTTAAAAGCGGCAAGGACGTGGGTAAAGAATGGCTCGACGCTATTGGCTATTACCCGACTATCCCTCAATTAGTTTCGGGCCTGATTCATCAGGGCATCCGTGATTCAGATGTCGCCAATTTTGCTGAGCTGGCCGCCGAGGTTGAGCGCATTGGCCTGCTGTGCCAGGAAGATTTCAAGGCGCAGGGAGGGGGCAGGTAATGAAAGTTATCTGTTATCCAGCGGGAACGGCGTTCATTGATTCGCGCGTGCTCGACCAAGATGCGATTAGCGTGCTTTCCGTTTCTGGCGGTAAGGACAGCTTAGCCCAATGGTTGCTGGCTCGCGATGCGGGGGTTGAAGTTCTGCCAGTGTTTGCGGACACCGGCAATGAGCACCCGGTGACGATGGAATACCTGGATTACCTGGAGAGTAAGCTGGGGGCAATTCGACGTGTAAAAGCGGACTTCACTAAGCGCATTGAGGGTAAGCGTAAGTTCATCGCAGAGCGCTGGCCTATCACATTGGTTTCGGAGTGCGGTTATACGGATGAGCAAGCTGCCGATATTATCAAAATGGCACTGGATACCCTTAAGCCTACAGGAGTTCCCTTCCTTGATTTGTGTATGTGGAAGGGGCGTTTTCCATCAACAAAAGTTCGTTTTTGTACTTTTGAGCTAAAACATATTCCAATTCGCGACCAGGTGGTCAGCCCTTTATTGGAGGAGTATGACGAGGTTATAAGCTGGCAGGGGGTTCGGGCCGAAGAGTCCAGGGAACGCGCAGCGCTGTCAATGTGGGTAACTGATGCTGATGAAACGCCAGGGCTTAATGTGTATCGCCCAATCTTGGATTGGAAGCATGCTGATGTTTTTGCGCTGGCTAAATCTCACGGGATTAAGCCTAACCCTTTATACCTGCAAGGGTGTGGCAGGGTTGGCTGCATGCCCTGCATCAATGTTAATAAGGCTGAACTCTCAGAAATCTTTTTGCGGTGGCCGGAAGAAATAGAGCGTATCGCACGCTGGGAGCGCATTGTTGCTGCTTGTTCGCGTCGTCAAAATTCTACCTTCTTCCCTTCGACGCAAGACCCGAAGAAATCAGAGCGACGTATAGAGTGCATCACTGTTGATTCTCACGGTATTAACACCTATCGCGACTGGGCTTTAACAACTCGCGGAGGTCGCCAGTTTGACCTGATAGCGGGAATGCATGACAAGGCGGTATGCAGTAGCGTTTACGCTGGTGTGTGCGAGTGAGTAATAGCAATCGGGGCCGCATCGCCCCGACCCCACCATTACCGTTTCCAGGCAACACCGGCGAGCCGTTTGTCGGTGTTTACCCATGGAATGCACCCAAACAAGCCATTGGCAAAGAGAAACCGCTTACCCGTGAGCAGCACGCTCAGGGGCAAGCTGTTTTACGCAATATCCACTCTCTGCCGCATTTCCTCGGTGCGATTTTCCTGTCGCGCCATGCTTACCTGCTGAAAGAGAAGGGGATACACGATGCCAATAAATGGCTAGTGCTCCAATTTGAGCGCCGCATCTGGCCACGCATTGAAATCGTTAACGCTAAAAACGCCATGAATACCAACGCGTCGCCATGTTTTATGGCTGAGGTGGACAATTATGCGCGCCTGCCGGGTATGGATGATAAAGAGTTACGGCGCTTTGCTGACCGCATCTCCGGGCAGTTAATGCAGAACTATGAGCGTTATTGCGAGGAGTTTATCGAAGCCAATGGCGGCGATAACACCGGGTTAATCAGCGACAGCGTGCAGGCTGATTTTTATGGCCATGTCGGCAATATGGCCCGCGCTTTTAATGTTACCCCGATGCACTGGCGCAAATATCGCAAAGGTGCGCTTGATGCCGCCTCAGCGATTGACAGCTTGTCACGGCTGGTTAACTCCGAGTGGTGGGAACGTCAGTTGAAAGCACTGCGCACGCGCTGGCGCGAGGCGTTGCTGATAGCTGCCGGTGAGGTCAACCGCAACAAATACCCATACGCCAGCAAGCAGGCCATCAGGGATGTGCAGGCGCGGCGACTGGCCAATATGGAATACCTGAAAGGGTGCGACTTAGAGAACGTCGAAACCGGTGAGCGCCTAGACCTGATTGATAAAGTGATGGCGAGCATTTCTAACCCGGAAATCCGTCGCATGGAACTGATGAACACCATTGCGGGGATAGAAAAGTATGCTGCCGGCCAGAAACATGCAGGCATGTTTATCACCCTTACCACGCCTTCCAAATACCACCCGACGCGCGTTGTCGGTAAGAAAGATAACCCCCAGGTTCAGTTTAACCACAATTGGGATTTAGAGGCTTTCTCACCAAAGGATGGCCAGCGCTATCTTGTCGGCATCTGGAGCAAGATGCGCACCGCGTTTAAGGACTACGGCTTGAGTGTTTACGGTATGCGCGTTGTTGAGCCACATCACGACGGTACGCCGCACTGGCATATGATGCTGTTTTGCGAGCGCCAGCAGCGTCAGGATGTTATCGACATCATGCGTCGGTACGCCATGAAAGAGGATGCTGGCGAGCGTGGTGCTGCCAAAAACCGCTTTGACTGCAAGCACCTGAATAAAGGCGGCGCTGCGGGTTACATCGCTAAATACATTGCCAAGAATATCGACGGCTATGCGCTGGATGGCGAGATTGACCATGACACTGGCAAACCTTTGCGAGACATGGCTGCTGCGGTGACCTCCTGGGCGTCTACGTGGCGTATCCCTCAATTCAAATCCATCGGCGTTCCTACCATGGGCGCATATCGTGAGTGCCGTGCCAACTGCCTCCGCTGGATTAGTTTGGCCGAGAGCTTTGACGAGCGCGTTGAGGCTGTTCGCGCTGCGGCGTCTGCGGGTGACTTTGCGGCCTACATCGCTGGGCAGGGTGGGGCAAACGTGCCGCGTGACGTTCAGACCGTGCGTGTAGCACGCAAAGTGGCAGATGAGCCGAATGCCTACGATGAGGAGGTGCAAAAGGTGGTCGGCATCTTCGCGCCGCACCTTGGCCGTGGTCATGTATTTGAAACCCGTACAACAGAATGGCGTATTGTTCGCAAGGCCGTTGACGTTGATGGTTTGGATCTCTTGACCTTAAAAAGCGCCTCTGGCGCGCCTCGGAGTCCTGTCAATAACTGTGGGGAGGATGAGCGAGAACCGGAGCCAGTATTGACTGTTACGCCGCCTGAGTACGTCACAGCGGTGATGAATTTGATTGAGGGCGGGGATGTTAGTTGGAATGACCCGGACGTCGCCAAGGTGCTCAAGGACGCCGTGAGGAGGCAATCACCAAAGGCCAGCGGCCAGCAGCACGTAAAAAACCGCAATAAATCGCGAGTTGATGCCCCATCAGCCCGCCTGACGTCAGCGGAACGTGACCGGATTCCTAAAATCCGGTTTGAGTTGGCACAGGATGGTATCACCGCCGAACTGTGGGAGCTGAGGGCGCTGGCTCGAGGCGCAACTGTCACTTACAGCACGAAAAAATTCGTTTATCCGTCTTTAAATGACTGGGTAAGCTTTAATAGTTTCACTTGAATTATATCTCAACTATGATACTGTATGTGTATACAGTATTTCTAGCTTGAAAAGCTGTAACGGCTTGCAAAAGCTGGAGTTTTGGAATTCGAATATTTTAGTATAGAATGTAGTAAATACTTGGTTCGTTATTTCAACAACTTACGTTTCCCCGAACTGTGTTTTGGGTGGAGGATAAAATGAACAACATAATGCTTGACATAGAAACCTTAGGAGTGTCTACAGAAGCTCCTTTGATTTCAATTGGAGCCGTGTTCTTTGAACCTCTTACTGGCGAGTGCGGAGATGAGTTTTATAGGGTTATAACGATATCATCCGCATTGGAAAATTCGCTCGTAGAACCAAGAACTTTACAATGGTGGATGGCACAAAGTGATTCAGCAAGGGCTGTTTTTAATGATCCATCTGCTGTTGACTTGCATGAGGCCATACAGGATTTCTCTCTGTTTGTACAAGGTTGTAGTAACGATGATGTGCAGGTGTGGGGGAATGGGGCCAGCTTTGATAACGCTATCTTAGCAGCAGTTTACCGTAAACATGCCCAAAAACTTCCGTGGCGATTTCGTAATGACCGGGATGTACGGACCATCGTTGAACTGGCTAAGTGCCTCAAGAATGTTGATGTTAGGGCAAATTTTTCCCTTAACGCTACTGATGCTCATCACGCTCTTAGAGATGCGAAATTCCAAGTGGCTTACGTGAGTGCTGCTTTTCGCGCATTAGCCGGGTAATCGGAAAGATATGGATATCAAATTAATAGATGTAACAAGCTGGCGCAAAGACGACGAGCATGGCATTTTTCCTAGAGGGGCGAGGGATAAAAAAATGCTATGGTCACCGAGAGATGCACCTGAAGGGATAAAGCCTGAGTGGCCTTACCTTTTTAAGCTCTCGAGGGAAGCTTTTCCTGACCAATACTGGATGGAAACTGTTGCTTATATCGTCGGTAATGCTATGGGGGTACATGTTCCTAAAGCGTTACCAGCCCGAAGAGAGATAGGAAGCGGTGTATATGAGTACGGGGCTTTACTTGAGTGGTTTTACGATCAAAACAGCCAGCTCTTTGTTCATGCTTCTGATTTTTTTCATGTGCTCATAAAGGATTTTGATGATACTTCAGGAAGACACCATAACCTTGATGATCTACGCTTAATTTGTAGAGCTTTTAGTATTCGTAGCGTGATATCTACAGATTGGGCGATATGGCTTTACGATATGCTGCTTTTTGATGCATTCATTGGCAATAGCGATCGACATCAGGAGAACTGGGGGTTTGTCTTTATACCTGAAGCTGCATTGGGAGACTCCCCCCCTAAGGTTAAAGGGTATCTTGCTCCGTTTTTCGATAATGGGACCAGTCTTGGGCATGAGAGATACATCGAGAAAATCAGAGGATGGACACATCAAAAGCTTGATGACTACATACAGCGTGGCTGCCATCATTTACGGAAGAATCGGAGTGACACACGCGAACGATTAGGTCATATATTTTCTATACAAGATTTGGCTCTTGATGAACAGTCAAAAGCGCACTTAGCCCAGAAATTTACATTCGATTTTCAGGAACTAGTTAACAAGATAGATTCACTTTGCGAGATTAGGACCGATGTGCCGTTCACACGTGAACGAGCGGATTGGACGATTCGTTTATTGAGGCGTAGATACTTAAGGTTATCACTGATTCTAAATATGCGTACTATAAGCAGAATAATGGAACCTACACGGTTGCTTCTGACATGGCAGCCAACTACAGGCGGCACTCGTTATGTTGTTGGTCAGATTGATCGACAACAAGATGGTGCTTACGTCTTTACATACCATTTTCATTCAGATGATTATGTTAAAGCACAAGAGAAAGGCTTTGCAGGACATCCAGCATTTAGCCTGAAAAGTGAAGAGCATACGAACAACGTGCTTGACCCGTTTGTTCGTCGTTTACCTCCACGCAAAAGAAAAGATTTTGCTGAGTATTTGGCCCAACATTTACTTCCATATCCTTTCGAAGGGTCTGATTTTGCACTGCTTGGATATACAGGGGCTAAGTCACCAGGCGATGGTTTTTGTTTAGTACCCGATCCAGTGATTTTTAATGGCGAAGGGGAACTACTTTTTGAAGTGGCCGGAACTCGTTATCAGGAAGGGCTTGATTTATCTAAAGTAATGGTTGGGGACTTGGTTGAACTTGTACCAGAAACAGATAACCCGTTTGATCCTCATGCAATAGCAGTCATACATGATAGTGGGAAGCTAGGCTATATAAACAAAGTGTTATGTATGGAACTGAAGCGAAAAATTGCAAAACATAAGGTCTCTGCCTTTGTTGCTAAGAAAAACGGAACAGCAGAACGCCCATTAGTTTACCTTTTGGTTGAATGTAGAGCTTAGTTAAAGCTGCTAAAGCCGCCTCTTGAAGGCGGTTTTTTTTTGCATTCACGTGCATGATTTTGAAAGCAATGAAGTTCGCAGCTGATCTATCACAACGCCAGCATTGGCGTAACTTGGGCGAGCTAATGCAACTGCATTAAAAGCGACCCATGAAGCGGGCAGGCGTGGTGGGGATAGCATTGCGCGCAGATTGAATTTTATTTTCAAAAAACAATTGATTTCCCGCGCTGTGGTGGCGTTGAATTTTTGAGGTTAAATCTGGGGCAGGGTGAGGGTCTACGCGCCGTGGCGGGCGTCTGAGAGCGTTACAGCGTGGGTTTAAAAAAGCCGCCTGGATTGGCGGCTGTGGTGTTACTCGTTGTTGTCGTCGAGGGTGTATTTTTTAAACCGGATGACTTCAACGCCAAGCCAGTCATTAACTTCCTTGATGCGCTCTTGGAGCGGCGTCAGCTCGTTGCGTACAAACACCTTGGCCGCCTTCTCGACGTCGCCAACGGACCCCACGTTTTCCGGCTTGCCCCCCATCAGTTGATAGGGGATGCGGTGGGCGTCCATCAGGTCAGCCGCGCTGACTTTCTTGATGTTAAAGAAATCATCTTTGGTGGCCACCTCACTGAGCGGCACGATTTTAATGCCGTCAGGCTTTCCGTTCGGCGCATAGAAAAACAGGTTCTTGAAATTACCCAATCCCTTTGAATTACTCATCGCCTCGCGCAGCGCATCCACGTCGGTAGTGCTTTGGGCTGCGTCGGTCACATACATGATGTAACCGGCGTGC
Source organism: Serratia sp. H1w (assembly GCF_000633355.1). Taxonomy (GTDB): domain Bacteria; phylum Pseudomonadota; class Gammaproteobacteria; order Enterobacterales; family Enterobacteriaceae; genus Chania. Next base: position 10,082 of record NZ_AYMQ01000106.1, on the reverse strand, counting down.
GCCCCGTTCTGATAATACTTGCGGCGGAACAGGGTGGCGGACTCATTCAGCCATGCCGAGTTAAGCGCGCTCAGGTATTCCGGCATCCCGTAAAGCTCCTGGTTAATGTCCGGCTCCAGCAGGTGAAAAACACTGTCTGGGGCAAAGCTGTGCGGCTCGGTAAAGGATTGCACAAACCAGTAAACGCCATGCTCTACGCCGCGCCGGGTGTATTTGGCCGGGGAGGTGACGAGCTTTAGCAGTTTGCCGCTGACACTTAATCGCTGTTCCAAAAAGGCGTTACCGAACACCAAGTGATCCAGTGCAAAGCGACTAAAATCCTGCTGAGATAACAGCGGGTGTGGGATGTAGGTGCTGACCAAAATGTTACGCTTTACGTAAATCGGTGAGCTGTGATGCACGGCAGCGCGAAAGGTTTTCGCCAGCCCGGAAAAGCTGATTGGTGGCTCTATCCACTTGCCGTTCCCGACGCACTCGGTGTAATCCAGAATGTCGCGGCGATCCAGTACCGGTGACGGCTCGCCAAAAGTAAACGCCTGCGTAGCTTGGGCGGGCTGCGTGGTGGTTGCGGTGACCTTTTTGTTGCGGCGGCTGCGCTTGCTCATCGGTTGAACTCCAGGATAGACCGGGATGGTTGGCCATTGGCGGCGGTGAGTGGTTCGTTTAACAGGGCGTGCATGGCTGCCCACGCGACGTCGGCGTGGCTGGCTTCTTTGCTGCGGCTGGCGTCGTAAGTGATGCTGCGCCCGCTGGCGGTCATGGTCTTGCGAATGGACATAAATGACCTTGTAATATCGGTGTGCGCGATGTCGTATTCCAGGCGGCCACTGCCAATGGTGTCCTTGGCTTTCAGCACCATGGCGGTCTTTATTTCGGGGCTGTAGCGAATTTCCCTCGCTGCAGGGTAGAACACCCTGACAAGCTGGAAAACGCCCTGGCCAATACCGGTGGCATCAATGCCGATATATTCCACGTGGTATTTTTTGGTCAGCGCTTCAATGGATGCCGCCTGGGTGGCAAAGTCCATGCCTTTCCATTGGTGGTGCTCCAGGATGCGAAATTTACCACCTGCGGCCATTGGCGGAGCCAGTACCACACACCCGGCACTGTCACCGGTGTGCGCGGGGTCGTAACCGACCCACACCGGGCGGTCACCGAAGGGGTGCGCCGCATAAGGGTTAACATCAGTCCACTCCTCCAGGCTGTCGACCATGCAGCCCTGCAGTTCCTCAAACGGGAACACCGAGGCTTTATCGTCCACGAATTCGCACATAAACAGGTTGCGGAAATCGTCAGCGCTGTTTTCCTGTTTCAGCATGTCCAGGTCGAATAAATCACAGCCCCCGGCGAGCGCATCCTCAATAGTCACAATCTGCCGCCATTGGCCGTCACCACAGAGTTTTCCCGCCGCTAGCGCGCTGTGGCTGATATCGATCTCTACATGCTCTTTAGTGCTTTTTCGGCCTTTGTTGAACAGTTCGCCCGACCAGAATGGGAAAGCTCCATGCCCTAGGGTGGACGGGGTAGAAAAGTAGGTTGACCGTAGGTGCTTTTGCGAGGCCATACCGGAGGCGACTTTGCGCAGCTTTTGGAAATTTGGTATCCAGAAAATCTCATCGACCAGTAGGTCGCCGTTATGGCTCTGCGCGGTGTTGGAATTGGTGCCCAAGAAAATCAGCTTTGCGCCGTTATTACCGAGCACAATCGGGTCGCCGCTCAGTTCAATATCAACCATCTGGGCAAACTGAATAATGTACTCACGAAACACATACGCCTGTGTCTTGCTTGCCGAGAGGAACACCTGATTGTGGCCGGTTTTCAGGGCGCGCAGCAGTGACTCGCGGGCGAAATAAAACGTTGCGCCAATCTGGCGCGATTTCAGGATGTTGCGGATACGGTGCGTTAGCCCGGCCTTGTGCCAGCCGAGCTGATAGTCGAACGAATCATCAAAGAATACCTGTTCCAGCTTGGCAATCGCCTCCTCGCTGAAAAGGTTCTTTTTCGGCTTCTTGCGTTCCCCTTTGTTGCGGTTGGCCACGTTGGGGTTGAGGTCGGCCTCACTGCCGGTGGCCATGTAGCGATTAACCCGCGCAAGGCGCTCAATCTGGCGGCCTAACAGGTCAATCTCTTTGTAGTCACTGCCTTCCTTTTTGCCCTTCAAAATGAGCTGAATAATCCGCGCTTCCAGGCTGGTTTCCACGCGGGAAATCGGCGCAATCGCGTCCCATTTTTCACGCTGCTTCCAGCTCTGCACTGTAGGTGCCTTTTGGTTGAGCATTTCCGCGATCTGCTTAACGGAAAACCCTTGCCAGTAAAGCAAGGAGGCTTGTCGGCGTGGGTCGCTCAGGAGTGTGGTGTCGGTCTGAATGTGCATGCTTTGCCCTCGTGGTGGTAACGAGGGCAAGGCTACGCAACCGGCAGCGGCGGCGCGCTAAGGTGCTGTTGTGTCAGGGGTAGTCCGTCGGCCATCGCTGGTCGCGTGAGTGTTTGACCGGGAAACTAGCCCCGACAACAACCCCCTATACAGGACTGTGACCCATGGCAAAAAAAGTATCTAAATGGTTTCGCGTTGGCGTTGAAGGCGACACCTGCGATGGCCGCGACATTGACGGCAATGACATCCAGGATATGGCCGAGACGTTCGACACCCGCGTCTACGGTTGCCGCATCAATCTGGAGCACTTCAAAGGACTGTTTCCTAACGGCGACTTCAAACGCCTGGGCGATGTGGTCGAGCTTAAATACGAACAGATTGACGACGACACCATGCTCAACGGTAAGCGGGCGCTGTTCGCCAAACTGACCCCCACCGCCGAGCTGGTCGCGATGGTGAAGGCGGGCCAGAAGGTTTATACCTCCATGGAAATCCGCCCGAACTTCGCCAATACCGGTAAATCCTACCTCGTCGGTCTGGCGGTCACCGATGACCCGGCCAGCCTGGGCACCGAATACCTTGAATTCTGTTCCCGCGCTAAAACCAACCCCCTCGCGGGCCGCAAGGCCGAAGCGGGCGACCTGTTCTCGGTGGCCACGCCGGTTGAGCTGGAGTTTGAAGAAGTGCCCGACACCCTCTTATCTAGCCTGAGCGAAAAGGTAAAAGGCATGTTCAGCCGCAAGCAGGAGAGCGATGACGCGCGTTTCGGTGATGTGCATGAGGCCGTCACGGCGGTGGTGGAGCAGGTGCAAGCCAATGGCGAAAGCACCGCGCAGCGCTTCACTGCACTGGAGCAGGAAATTACCGAGCTAAAAGCCGCAGCAAAAGAGGGCCAGCAGCAGTTTGCTGAGCTAAGAACTACCCTCGACAACACCGAGAGTTTTAGCCAGACGAGCCGCCCGGCGGCCACCGGTGGTGATGGCGGGGATAGCCTGCTGACCAACTGCTAACCGTCTGACCGGGGCGCAGTGCGCCTCCTGTAGTTACCCCCGTTTATTGACTTAGGAAACACCAATGAAAAAACAGACTCGCTTTAAATTTAACGCCTATTTGCTGCAAGTGGCCAAGCTCAATGGCATCGATGTCGGTGATGTCTCCAACAAGTTCAGCGTAGAGCCGTCGGTCACGCAAACGCTGATGAACACTACGCAGGAAACTTCCGATTTCCTGACCCGCATTAACTTTGTACCGGTTGATGAGTCGAAGGGGGAAAAGGTTGGTGTGGGGGTGGGCAGTTCGGTTGCCAGTACCACGGATACTGACGGCGGAGAGGAGCGTCAGACGGCTGATTTCACCGCGCTGGAGTCGAAAGGTTACGAGTGCCATCAGGTCAACTTCGATTTCCATCTGCGCTACAAGCAGCTTGACCTCTGGGCGCGCTATCAGGATTTCCAATTGCGTATTCGTGATGCCATCGTGAAGCGTCAGGCGCTGGATTTCATCATGGCAGGGTTCAATGGCGTTAAGCGTGCGCCAACGTCTAACCGCGTTAAATATCCACTGCTGCAAGATTTGGCCGTGGGTTGGTTGCAAAAGTACCGCGACGAAGCGCCAGCGCGCGTGATGAGCAAAGTGACCGCCGAAGATGGCACGGTGTCCAATGTCATCCGCATCGGTAAGGGCGGCGACTATGCCAACCTGGATGCGCTGGTGATGGATGCGACCAATAACTTAATCGCGCCGTGGCATCAGGAGTCGCCTGACCTTGTTGTCATTTGTGGCCGTCAACTGCTGGCGGATAAGTATTTCCCGATTGTTAACCAGGAGCAGACAAACACCGAAGCCATGGCCGCCGACGTGATTGTCAGCCAGAAGCGCATCGGTAACTTACCTGCGGTACGCGTGCCATTCTTCCCTGCCAATGCCGTTTTTGTCACCAGCCTGGAAAACCTCTCTATCTACTTCATGGATGAGAGCCATCGCCGTCACATTGAAGAGAACGCCAAGCGTGACCGCGTGGAAAACTACGAGTCGATGAATATCGACTATGTGGTTGAGGATTACGCCTTCGGTTGCCTGATTGAAAATATCGAACTGCTGGCCCCGGTTGCGCCAAAAGCGGCTGCATTTAGCGCAATGGAAACGTCCCCTGGTACTGATATTGGTGCGCTGGCTGACGCCATCGTGTCAGCGGTAAAAGGGGCTGCACAGCCCGCAGCAACCAGCGATAAACCCGCAGACGATAAGGCATAAACCATGACGAGTCCCGCACAGCGTCACATGATGCGGGTCTCGGCCATGGAGGCTGCGCAGCGGGTAGATAGCCCGCTGCGCCATGCCAACGCCTACGAGCAAATGCTCGTTAAGCTGGCCGCAGACCGCGCAAAGTTAAAACAAATCTACTCCGTCGAAAGGAAAGCCGAGCACAAGCGGGCCATGCTGCCTGCCTATGCGCCCTGGGTGGCTGGCGTGCTGGCCGAAGGGCGTGGCGCACAGGATGACATCCTGATGACCGTCATGCAGTGGCGGCTCGATGCCGACGATATCCCCGGCGCGCTGGTGATTGCACCCTATGCGTTGCAACACCGGCTTGCCACCCCAAACAACAAGCGCCCGGCACCCTATTTGCTGGTTGAAGATGTGGCGCTGTCCGCCGAACGCTGCCGCAAGGCGGGGACGCCGGTGGCCATCAGCGACCTGCTGGCCACGCTGGAGTTGGTCGGTGATGCCGATATGCCCGAGGAGGTGCGCGCCAAGTTGCACAAGGTGATTGGCTTGATGCTCAGTGAGGCGGGTGACTTTGCGCAAGCGTTAGAGCACCTCAACACCGCGATGCGCAAGGACAAGGCCGCCGGGGTGAAAAAAGAGATCCAACGGTGCGAGAGTGTGCTCAAGCCTAAACCGGCCCCCGCAGCCAAAAGAACAACTGCGCGCCCGCGAAAGACTGCCGCCACCCCGGCAAAGCGCGGACGCCCACCAACCAAGGCGAAAAAAATCGCCGGTTAACTGAATGCGCCCCGCGCTGGGCGGCACGATGGCCGCGACTGCCTTTGAGCTTATCAATGCCATCGTCCACCGCCCCCTATTTTTGAGGTCGTCATGACAACAGTGATTATGAATAACCCCGTTGCGCCGCCCAACGTGCTGACGGCCATTATCCCTCCACCGGATGTGGCGGAGGCGGTGATAAAAAACACCTTCTTTTTCCCCGACGTAGACCCGAAGCGCGTGCGTGAACTGATGCGCCTGGAGCATACCGTCACGCCACAACGCCTGCGTCGTGCCATTCAAAGCGGCATTGCGGAGACCAATGCCGAGTTGTATCTGTACCGTGAACAGCAGGTGGCCGCCGGATTTAAGCGCCTGGAAGATGTGCCCGGCGAGCGCCTCGACGGAGAAAGTGAGAAGTGTTTTCACTATCTGAGCGCGGTCTGCGCCATGGCCACGGCGGTCCTGTATGAGCGTTACCGCAGTGTGGACGCCAGTGCCAAGGGGGATAAAAAGGCTGATGACGTCGAGGCATCGATTGATGAGCACTGGCGGGATATGCGCTGGGCGGTAGCCCGGTTGCAAGGTAAATCACGCTGTATTATCGGGCAGCTCTGATGGAGGTTATCGCGCAACAGGGTGACACCCTTGACGCCCTTTGCCAGCAGCACTATGGCCGCACCGAGGGTGTGGTTGAGTCGGTGCTGCTGGCCAATCCGGGGTTAGCCGAGGTGGGTGTCATTCTGCCCCACGGCACCGTCGTCACGCTGCCGGTGATGGCCACTGCCCCGGCAACCGAAACCGTTCAGCTATGGGATTAAGCATGGAGAAAATCACCTCGTTTTTTGCCTATGCCGTGGCCGTGATGCTGGCCTGGGTGGGTAAGTATTCCGCGCAGGATATTGCGCTGATTGTGGGTGCCACTGTGGGTGTGGGCACCTTTGCTATCAACTGGTATTACCGTCGCAAAAGCTACCTGTTACTCAAGCGTGCCGGAGTTCAAAAGGAGGTTATCGATGTCCTCAATCGTTAAGCGTTGCAGTGTGGCGGCGGTGTTGCTGCTGGCCGTATTGCTGCCTGACTTTTCGCAGTTGCGTACCTCCTTGGCCGGGCTGGAGCTGATTGCCAACCTGGAAGGGTGTCGCCTAAGCCCCTATCAGTGCAGTGCCGGGGTGTGGACAAGCGGCATTGGCCACACTGCCGGGGTTAAGCCGGGGAACGCCATCAGCGAGCGCGACACCGCTATCAATCTGGTGGCGGATGTTATGCAGGTTGAGCGACGGCTCGCGCGGTGTATGCCGGTGGCCATGCCGCCGCCGGTTTATGACGCGGTGGTCAGTTTTGCCTTTAACGTCGGCACCGGGGCCGCGTGCAAGTCCACATTGGCGCACTTTATCAATCAGCAGCAGTGGCCGCAGGCGTGCAATCAGCTTCCTCGCTGGGTGTATGTCAACGGGGTGAAGTCCCAAGGACTGATAAACCGCCGTGCCAGTGAGCGCACGCTGTGCATGACGGGGGCGCAATGAAAACATTGATTACTTTGCTGGTGTTGGCCGTCGTGGCGGTGTGGTGGGTGGGGCGGGAAAACCGCGAGTTGACTCGCTCACTGTCCGACGCAACCAAGACTATCGGCCAGCAGAAAAAAGACCTGCAAGCCTCACAGCAGGTGCTCACAGAGTTGCAAGGTCGCGCCCGCAGTAACGAGCGTGCGCAAGTGCTTTTACGCGAACAGCGTGACGCCGCCGAAGCACTGGCCAACCGCCGCAGCCAAACCATAACGAGGCTACTCAATGAAAATGAAAACTTGCGCCGCTGGTATTTTTCTCCTCTGCCTGACGATGTTGTCAGGCTGCACCGTCGACCCGCCTTTACCAACCCCGACGATTATCTACGCTGGCTGTCCGAAAATCAGCAGTTGCCCGATACCGGAAAGCAGCCCGACCACTAATGGGGCGCTGAGTGAAGATGTTCGCCAGCTTGAGCGCGCCTTGGTGAGTTGCGCGCAGCAAGTTGAGGTCGTGAAACAGTGTCAGGAGAAATTAGATGTTGAAGCCGAAAAGCTTGCGCAAAGCGCTGAATGATGCGGTGCCAGTATTGAAAGCCAACCCGGAAATGCTGCGTATCTTTATCGACAGTGGGTCAATTGGGGCCACCCTGACGGCGTCGCTGTCGTTCGAAAACCGCTATATCCTCAACGTGGTGGTGACGGATTTCACCGGCGACCTGGATTTGCTGCTGGTGCCGGTGGGGGCGTGGCTACGGGAAAATCAGCCCGATATCATGACCACCGATGAGGGCAAGAAGCAGGGATTTACCTACATCGCCGACATCAACAATAACGAAAGCCTTGACGTGAGTATCAGCCTGCGCCTGACCGAACGCACGATTGTCAAAGAGGTTGACCGGGCGCTGCATGTTTCTCACGCCCCGGAACCACCCCCGCCGGTGCCGGTGGTTCGCCCGATGCAACTCTACATCCAAGGCGAGCTAGTGAGCGAATGGAATGAGTGAGCTTAAACCCTTTGATGACAAGCTGGCTGCGCTGATTGCTAGTCTGTCACCGGCCAGCCGTCGCAAGATGGCCGCCGAGATTGCCAAGCAGCTACGTGCCAGCCAACAGCAGCGCATCAAGCGCCAGCTGGCACCCGACGGCACCCCGTATGCCAGTCGTAAGCGTCAGCCTATACGTGGCAAGAAAGGTCGAGTTAAGCGGGCGATGTTCGCCAAGCTGCGCACCAATCGCTACATGAAAGCCAAAGGCAGTAATGATGATGCGTTGGTCGAGTTTGTCGGGCGCGTGCAGCGCATGGCGCGCGTGCATCAGGATGGCTTACGAGACCGGCCAACGCGTTATAGTAAGGACGTACAATATGAAAGACGTAAGCTATTAGGTTTTAATAGGGTTGAACGTGATAAGGTGGAAAAAGAAATACTTTCGCATATAATTGAATTTTAAATGTAGTCATTCTTGTAACAAGGGGTTCTTAATGCCACTTAAAATTATGGTGGCATTGGCTACTTGATTTTATTTCTTAATTGCTTCTCTGATATGTAAGAAAAACATCTCTGACTCACCTTCAGGGACGTGTGTCATTACTTCCTTGCTAAAGCTTTCTTCGATTTTTCTATCGTCTTTCATGGCAATTACGGCATGCAATAAATATAGAATAACATACTCGCGTGGAATCGGTGATCTTAATGTGTATTCTGCAAATGTATCGGCGAAGGCTTTTGTTCGAGCGACACCTAAAGAATGGTTCTGTGTAATAAAATCGTCTAATTCACTTATTTTTTTAATTTGGAAAAATTGGAGGCCCTTAAGGGTGACGGCCATGTCTCTGCCAGTGATTGTTGGGGTGAAGGAAACTCCTGACTCTTCAATCATAGCTTTTTCTAATGAGTGTAGCTGTTTGCTTTTGTCGAAGTACTTAGATAGTGAGAATTGATCGATGAGAAGGTCCTGTTCGCCTGAATTAAATTTAGAGTTGACTTTGTTTTTATGAAGCTCAATTTGATTCTTTATGCTAATGAACTCATTGTCTGCAATTTCTAGTAATCCGGCTAAATAGCTGCGCCTAATACCGCTACACTTTTGCCTGCCCATGTTTTCTTCCTGGGAATGGGCTGGCGGTTTCCATAAAATGGCGGACCTTTTTCAGTAACTGCCACATTGAGCGGCACTGATGGTTACGGGTTATTGTGTCATGAAGCGCCTGCCATAACCGCTCAACGTGGTTCACCCACGGCGAGTAAACCGGCTGATAAATGATGCTGAACTTCGGGTTGGATTTCAGCCAGAGCAGCGTTTCACGGCTTTTATGGATAATGTAGTTATCCACGATGAGCGTGATGGTTTTTGCCCGTCGGTATGTGGCTTTGAGGTGCTTCAGTAGGCTGATAAACAGCGCTGAACTTTTGCTGTTGCCACCCACGTAACTGACTTTTCCTGTGCCGCTGTGTAAGGCTCCGGCAAGATAGTATTTCTCATTCTGGCCCGGCGTAACCACTCGCTTTTGCTGTCCGCGAAGTTGCCAGTCTGCGCCGATTTTTGGGTTGAGATGGATATCCACTTCATCCTCATAAAATACCGGATGTTCTGCGCTGCATTCGCCCAGTGCTTTATGGATTGCAGCCATTTTTTCATCCTTATGCGGGTCACGGATGCGTAACGTTGGTGCGGCCCTGCGCCATACCAGCCCGGCAGAGGGCAGCCAGCGACGCACAGTACCGGCATGCAACTGGCACCCGGTTATCTCATTGATTTTTATCGTCAGTAATTCGGTGCTCCAGCGTGAGCGTTGATAACCAAAATCACCGGGAGAATGTTTTATCAGTTCACGTAACAAGGTGCAGATATGCTCGAAAGGCCAGCGTCGGGAGCGTCCTGCGGGTAAGGATTTCAGGCCTCTAATACCTGAGTGCGTAAACCAGTTAATCCAGCGCCCAACGGATGAACGGGCACAACAGAGTGTTCTGGCGACATCGCTGACCCGTTCACCCCGATGAAGCATCAGCATGGCCGTGAGTCTGCGGGCATGATTTTTATCGCGCGTTTTATGGATAGCTTTCTGCATCAGACGTCGTTCGTCACGGGGTATTGGTGCTATGATCGGCATCGCTCAGTCCGGTTGGTGATTTGTTTTGATTTGGCGATTGATCAGATCGCACAATCCGGGCTGAGTTCCCTTAAAGTGATCTACTATTCCGCGCAGCTATTTAG